>NZ_BCZE01000010.1 GCF_001598555.1 Novosphingobium rosa NBRC 15208 | reverse complement strand
GCCGGCATTTGAGTTCGATGCGGCATTGCCTGCGCTGTTGCCACCCAGATTCGAATTGGCGTTGCCGTTCGCAACAACAGCGGTCGGCCGATCAGTCGCCACGGCGACAGCATGATCCGCACCGGATGCCGAAGACGCGGCTGCAGCCAGCCCCGCTCCAGTCTGGCCGGATACCAATCCACCCGTCAGATTGGACAGGGAACTGGCCGGCTCATTCACAGCGTTGATCGTCACCGCACTCGAGGTGGCATTGTTGCCGCTGCTGGCCTGGACTGTGCTCGTCGCCGTCTCGGAAACAGCCCAGGTTATGGCCGTGGCGGTTGTGGCGGGCGCGGAGTCCGAGACCTTTGCCGCCACGTCTCCTGGCTGCGTCGGGCTGCTGGACGGCATGGAAGCAGAATGAATTGTTCGCGCAGTGGCTCCCTGGATCGTTAAAGCGCCCAGATCACCGGCTCCCACAGAGGCGATGGAACCGGGCCGCAAAACTTCGCGGGCACCGCCGTCGTGGGTGGCGACCTCCACGGCGCCTTCGACGACCTGGACCGAGGCGCCGCTGTCCTTGACTGTCACGCTAAAGGTCGTGCCCTTGACCACGGCGGCAAGATAGGGGGTCTGCACGCCGAAATGAGGATTGGCCATCTTCTTCACACTGAAGACCACATTGCCAATTTTCTCAAGGAATTGAGTCAGGCCGCCCGTGGCAGCAGGATCGGCCACCTGAAGACGGGAATTGGGGGCGACAACCGCATACTCCTCGCCGCGCACCAGCACAGCGCGGGCGTTGGGGCCAGTGGTGATCACATCACCCGGTTCAGCCTTTCCGCCTCTGGCCGCGCCTTTCACTTGTCCCGCATGGTTGATCATCACCCCCTGCGAAGCCTCTGAAATGGTCCAGGGTGGCGTACCGGCTACGACCGGGGTGGCGATGGTGGTGGTCAGCAACAATCCAAAGACGACGCGGCGCATCCATCGCTCCTTATAGGGACGAAGCCGATCGCTGCCCTTGCCTCGCTCTTTACGCTGCCTTTGTAAAAGCTTTCTCAATGGAACCTAGCTTATTGGCCGGAAACGATTCTAGGGGATTACACCTTGCGCCATTGCCTGAGCCTTATTCTGCTGTCCTTGGCGTGTACTCCGGCTACGGCCCTGGCAGTAGACGATCAACAGGCAAGCGACGCCGGTTTTTCGAGCCTCGACAATGAGAAAACGCCCGCCGGTGCCGCTTCGCCTTCTGCCTCATTGCCAGGCATCGAGGTGAAATCGATTGTTGTGAGCGGAGGCGAGGAGATCCCGCGCGCTGCGTTCGATGCAGCCCTGTCTAGTTTTGTGGGCCATCGCCTCACCACGGTGGACATGCAGGATTTGCTTTCCACCGTCTCCGGACTGGCAAGAGCGAGAGGCTATGTGTTCGCGCGTTCAACAGTTCCTGCGCAGACCATGGAATCGGGTATCCTCCGTGTGGATCTTGATGAGGGGCATGTCGATGAGGTTCGCCTGACGGGTCAGCCCAACACTGCGGTGCAGGCCGTCCTTGACGGGCTGAAGGGGCATGCTCCCCTGCAAAAGGAGGTCGACCGCAGGCTGACGCTGGCACAGGATGTTCCGGGGGTTAAAATCGGGAAAGTTACCTTCGAGCGCGAGGGTGACAAGGGCGTGTTGATCGTGCCGTTGACCAATGATCGTGTGGCCGCGCGCGCGTCCATCGACAATTGGGGCACAGGCGCGCTGGGCCCGGTCAGAGCGCAGCTGGCCTATGATTTTAATGGCCTGATCGATGACAAAGATCAGCTCAGCCTTACCTACCTCGTCACCGCAGCACAGCCTAGCGAGCTGGGTTCGGTCTGGGGCCGCTACGCCCATCAAATCGGCCATGGCGGCACGGAAGTTGCGATTTATGGCGGCTATGGCGCCACCAATTCTGGTGGCATCTGGCGCCAGTATGGTGCGAGCGGCAATTGGGTGACAGCGGGAGTCTCCCTGGCTCACCCCCTGCTGCGTGGGCGTAGGATCAGCCTCTGGGTCAATGCCTCGCTGGACTATATCGCCGTCGATCAGCGCTTTTCGGGCGCCATGGTGCGACGCGATCGCGCCACCACCGCAAGCATCTCGATCAATGGATATGTGCCCTTGGCAGGGGCACGCCTGCGGGCTGGCGCCGGCGTGGTGCAAGGGCTTGACGCACTGGGAGCGACCCGCCCGGGCGATCCGCTGGCCTCACGTCCTGATGCCGATGGACATTTTACCAGCTTCAACCTCTGGAGCAATTGGGCCGGCGATCTGATCGGCCCCTTCAGCGCCAAACTCGCTGTAACGGCCCAGCTCTCAACCGCTCCCTTGCTGACCGTCGAGCAGATCTCAATCGGTGGCCCTGTTTTCGGCCGCGCCTATGATTTTGCCGAGCGCACAGGCGACCGGGGCATCCTCGGATCAGCCGAGTTGCAGGCAAAAATCTGGGATCGCGGCAACGGCCTGGTCCGTTGGGTGCAGCTTTATGGCTTCGCTGATGCCGGCAGCGTATCGAATCTGCGCAATGACTACGGCACCGGCGATCTCTATTCCGCAGGTGTGGGAGCCCGCGCAACCCTGCCCCACGCTGTCAGGTTGGGGATCGAAGCAGCGTTTCCGATCAATGCAGTGCGCTATGAGACCGGCGACAGCGCGCCGCGCATCTCGGCCACAGCATCGAAGAGCTTCTAGAAATCACGAGCGTCGGCCAAACTCTGGCTGCCGCCCATGGTCAAAAGTGCCGCAATATGACCCAGACGTGACACGTTGGCACGTCACTCGCAATGGTCAAATCTGGACCGTCATCCAAACGCAAAAAGGAATTGCTCCACAGCGGGCTGTTCGCGTGGCTTTAACCTCAGATTAGCCGTTCTGTCCCTAGATGAACCTGATGTACGGGCGCGACAATACAGATACCCTCCACACTGTACGCTATCACGGTCAGCTCTGCCTGGCAGCGGCAGGCCTTTATTTTATGCTGGCAGCAGCCACGATCCATCTGGCCAGCAATGGTCGCGATATCGCGACGATCTGGCCCGCCAATGCCGTCTTGCTTAGTCTGTTGCTGGTCCATAAGCGGATCACCTGGCCCGGTATCCTCACGGCAGGCCTCGTCGCCAACGCAGCCGCCAATCTTCTCACGCGCGGCACCGTCCTCGGACCTATGCTGTACGGTCTGTGCAACATTGTCGAAGTGGTTGTTGCCGCCCTGGTTTTCGGGCGCGGTAGGGCCTTGTATACCCACACTGGACTCGGCGCGCGTGGTTGGCCGCTTCGTTTTAACCTGCGGCATTCTCGCCCCCAGCATCAGCGGATTTTTAGGCGCCGCGACAGCCTGGTACTTTTTTGAACAACCCTTCCTTTCCGCCTTGCAAACATGGCTGATCAGCGATGCTCTCGGACTCCTGATCTTCACACCGGTATTCGTCGCCGTTTTCAACGGTGACATGCTGCGCTGCATGCGGGAAAAGCGTTGGACAGAACGCGCGGAGACGATCGGGCTGTTGGCCCTTATCGGTCTGGTGGCCTATCTGGTTTTCTTTATCGCGCATGCTCCGCTGCTGTTCGTGCTTTTCGCGCCTGTCATGTGGATCACATTTCGCGTTGGGCGCCTGGGCACCAAGATCTCCGTCATGCTAATTGCAATCATCGGTGGTTGCGCCACCCTTCGGGGCATGGGGCCCATAGCCAGCTTCACACAGAACCATGCTCAGCAAGCCGAACTCTTTCAGCTTTTCCTGGCCGTGTTGCTGCTGACCTGCCTTCCCGTCGCCGCCGATTTATCTGCGCGCCGTCGCTTCACCGAAGATGTGGTCAAGCGCGAAAAGGCCATGGCGCTTTTGGCTTCAACGGATAGCCTTACGGGTCTGCTGAGCCGATCCGCTTTTGAGGCTCATGTAGACAAGACATTGCATGACAGCAGCGGGTCCTGAACCATGGTGGCGATCGATCTTGATTATTTCAAGAACATCAACGATCGGTGGGGCCATGAGGCTGGCGATAAGGCGCTTGTCCACGCAGCCCGCGCCTTTCAATCGCAAATACGCGCGGGCGATATTGTTGGCCGCCTTGGCGGTGACGAATTCCTTCTCTTGCTGAAAAATGCTTCCATTGCTGAGGCCGAGTTTATCTGCAACCGCATCCGCACGAACCTCAGGCAGAACCCGATAGCAATGGACAGCAAAACAGATATCATGCTGAGCGTGAGTTGCGGGATTGCCAGCTCGACCATTGGGGGGTACTTTTCAGGACCTCTATCGTCACGCGGATAAGGCTCTGTATATGGCGAAATCAGCGGGGCGAAACACAGTGCGGGCTATCGCCTAACGTTGCCTCCGCTTTGCCTGCCTATTTGCGTTTCCCGGCTCCAGGCCGAGCGAAATCAGGCTTTGCAACATGCTGCGTATACCGATCCACGATGCAGTCGACATTACCGCGGTCAGTGGCTGAATGGAGGGCAAGAACGATCCACTCGCGATTACAGAGCGGACATTCCGGTCACCACGACGAAGGTGACATCGAATCTGGCGCTGACGCCCAGTCTAAGAGACACGCCCGACAATCGCCGGACGTCAAACCTTTTAACATAGCGCCTGTTATCAAAGAATTTGAAATCTGGCGGGCAGATTCTAATTGGAAGAGCGAAATTCGAGAATTTCCGGGCATTCTATGCCATTTGGAAATGACCTGGCTAACTCAATGAAAGGGGAGGGTAGCCTAAACCTATCCTCCCCGAATATTGGCGTTGCCACCGTCAAATTTCTTGCCCTTCGACGCTTACTCTCAGGAGCAAGTGATACGTTGGCATGCCGTCGTCGCCTGCAAGCCTAGATGGCAGCTTTGTCATCAGCAACCGTTGCGCATCGCGTTATGGTCACGTGTGTTCTTCTTATCGAGAGTCCTTCCGACCAACGCACCAGCGACACCACCAACAATCGTTCCGGCTGTTCCGCCCCCCAAAGCGTTCCCGAGCAGGGCACCTCCTGCACCACCGGCGATAGTTCCAACTGCGCCATTACCGCTTCCGCAGTGGCGAGAAGCATAGCGCCCACGCGCCCGATCGGAATAATATTGACGATGATAGTCCCGGCTTGCGCCGCGGTAATGCTGATCATATCCCGGCCCTTGGGCCAAGGCAGCCGACGGAAACACTCCTACCCCCAAGGTTGCAATTCCTGCAGCAGCGAGAGCGACTTTGGCGTTCAATTTGAGAGACATGACAAATCCCCTGTAGTCATCACTTGGCGAATATACCCTCATCAAACTGCAAGGATCATGAACACGTCGGCAGGCGTGCGTTCAAAAATCACATGAAACACCGAATGCTCAATTTGTCCAAGCCGCCTAGCTCGCAGGCCGATGGATGTTGAAAGAAAAGGTTAAGGCCGCCTTTCGCAGCTGCCACGGGTGACGCGGCAGGGCTAGTTGAACCTTATTGTTTAATGCTGGTGGCGGGTTATTCGCCGGAGATGGCAATGTTGGAAGGTTTCAGGATCAAAACCATCGTTACCGTCGGGACGCTGCTGCTCTCGGCGGGCATGGTTTTGACCTCTGTAAGCCTTATTATGGGCGCAAAAACTGCAATCAGAGACATGGTTCTGAGCACCAGCAGCATGCTTCCCAGCGTGGCCGTTCTCGGCAAATCGACTGCCAATTTCGAACTTGTCAGGGTGCGGCTCGCCCGGGCGATCATGGCTGAAACGCCCGAACAAAAGGCCAGAGCAGTCAGCGCCTACAAGGCGGCGGTCGCGCAAGTCGATCAAAGTCTGCAAGCCTATGCTCCGTTGGTGGGTGATGATCGCGATGCGCTCCTGTACCGAACCATTCTCAAGCAGTGGAGCGATTTGAAGCCGCCACTGGAGCAGGTGGCGCAGTTATCAGTGCAAGGACAGCAGAGCCAGGCCAACCAGCTTTTTCAGAACGAGATCGTTCGTGATGCTGAAGCCATGCAGCAAACGCTCGAGACTACAACGAATTATAATATATCCGAGGCCAAGCGACACACCGCCAAAACAGTGGATGAAGCAAAGGCCGCTATCCAGCGCAGCACCGTGGCGGGCGCGGCGGGGTTGATCCTGGGACTTTTCATTCTTTCGCTGTTCGGTCGGCGTGTGACGAGCCCTTTGAGCAAGCTGGAAAAGGCGATGGAAGCCATGGCTCAAGGGCAGCTCGATATCGAGATCCCTGGATCTGGAAAGCGTGACGAGTTGGGGAGGATCGCCCGGGCGTTGGATGAGATTAAGCTGAGCATTGCGCGGCGGGCAGTCACCGATGGCAATCTGCAGCTCGCGGTTCAGCAACAAGTCACCGGAGCGTTGGAAGAGGCTCTTTTGGCCCTCAAATCTGGGGAGCTTACGCATCGGATCGGTGAAGAGTTTCCCGGGAAGTATCAGAGGTTACGTGATGACTTCAATGCGATGATCGAAGCTCTCGAAGACCAGATTCGCGAAGTCGCGGTGGCCTCCACCACAGTGCGGGCTGGCGCAAGCGAGATATCGGCGGCGGCACAGGATTTGGCTGCGCGTACCGAGCAGCAGGCAACCACTCTGGGAGAAACAACCTCAACAGTGATGGCGCTGACCGAATCTGTCACCAATGCCCGGGCAGCGGCAGTGGTTGCCGCTCAGGCAGCGCGAGAGGCCGAAAAAGAAGCAACGAACAGTGGCAGGCAGATGGGTGATGCGGTAACGGCCATGACCTCGATTGCCGCGACATCAGAAAAAATGCGCAGCATCGTCGCCATCATCGACGGGATTTCGTTCCAGACCAATCTTCTTGCCTTGAATGCGGGGGTTGAGGCGGCGCGGGCCGGTGACGCCGGTCGCGGCTTCGCTGTCGTCGCAAACGAAGTACGTGGGCTGGCCGAGCGTAGCTCCAAAGCAGCCAGCGAAATTGCGGAACTGATCGTCACGTCGGGTAAAGAGGTGCAACAAGGCGTCGAGATGGTCAGTCAAACGCAGGCCTCATTGTCGCGGATCGTCAAGCAGGCCATCGACGTTTCCACCATGATCGCAGACTTGAGCCAAAAGTGCGTGCAACAAACGGGGGCCATCGAGCAGGTCAACGGTGTGATCGGCAATTTGGACAACGCGACCCAGCTAAACGCCGCCCTTGTCGAAGAAGCGGCGGCGGCAGCTGCCAGCCTTGCCAACGAATCCGAGCGGCTGGCTCAAGTGGTAGGACGGTTTAGCCTCACTGGTACCGTAAACGCGGTCGGCAAACTGACGAGGTTGCGCTCAACCAGTGAGCGTAAAAGGTCCTTGATAAAGCCTTCATTTTCAAATCTCAGGCCATCACATGCTTCTGTGGCATCTCGAGGGCTAAATGAGGCGATGGACGCTGACTGGTCTGAATTCTAAGCTTGGGCATTGTGCTGTCTAGGACCCCGATCAACCCACTTGCTCTGTTCACATTGCTATACGTCCGCGGGGCATGTCCCCGAAGCCTGCTGGTCCAACCCCGTCAATTTCGTTTGATCGACCGGCAGCTACCGATCAGGTCAAAAACGCCTTGTACACGTTGGTAATCGAGCCAATCTATCAAGGGAGTGCTTTCCACACATCTCCGGCCAAAGAAATGAACGCGGGAAGGCTGCGAAAAATCTGAGTTTCTCACGCATATCTTGCGCGGCTGTGCCGCCAGACGTGACGGCCCTTCGGCCACGACAGGGTTCCAGAGTGGACCCCCGGTGGTCGTGAAGGATATCTTACAAATATCTCCGTCTCGAGTGACGCGAGGCTTCAGTCCGCCGGGTCTGGCCGATCATCACCTGCCCCGTATCCTGCCTCCGGGAGCCCCTCCATGACGCCGCACGCGCCCGCTGCCAGCTCTCCCGATTTCATCAAGCCCGATCGCATTTATCCCGATATGGGCGCGGTCTTCGATGGCCATGGCACGCATTTCGCGGTGTTCTCGGAAAATGCCCAGGCCATCGAGCTATGCCTGTTCGGCCCCGGCGGCAGGGACGAGCAGCGGCTCGAACTTCCCCATCGCGAGGGGCCGGTGTTCTCCGGCTATCTGCCCGGCATCCGCCCCGGCCGGCAATATGGCTACCGCGCCCATGGGCCCTACGATCCGGCGCAGGGCCATCGCTTCAACCCCAACAAGCTGCTGCTCGATCCCTATTCCCGCGCCACGGCGGGCCGCATCACCTGGGACGATGCGCTCTGGGGCTATGACCTTGCCTCGGGCGATCCCGGCAGTTTCGACACCCGCGATTCCGCTCCCTTCATAGCCAAAGGCATCGTCGAGGAACCGCAGTTCGACTGGGAAGGCGACAAGGCCATGCGCCGCCCCTGGAGCGAAACCATCATATACGAGGCCCATGTGCGCTGCCTCACCATGCAGCACCCCGGCGTGCCCGAGGCGCTGCGCGACACCTATGCGGGCATGTCCTGCGATGCCATTCTGGAGCATCTCACCCGGCTGGGCGTCACCGCCATCGAGCTGCTGCCCTGCCAGTTCTTCCTTGATGACCGCATGCTGATCGACAAGGGCCTCTCCAACTATTGGGGCTATCAGACGCTGGGTTTCTTCGCGCCCGACGCGAAGCCGCCATCAAGGTCGCTTCGCGCTCACCCGCCAGACGGTGTTGCCGAAATCGGCGACCACGAGTGCGGATGAGGCGGGGCTGTTTGTCGCCCGGGCTGTTTCACGGAACCGGGCGGTCGATCATTGCTTCCCTCTCCACCCTGCGAGCAACAGCAGAGGAGCGAGACGATGCGAGACTTGAGCGAAAAAGGAAGGGCTAACCTCGATAGCGCCGCGGCGCGCCAAGGCATCGATCCCGAGGCGGCCTTCATCCTTCTTGAGTCCCTTTCAAAGGGAGGGGGCCAGTAGGCCCGGTTCAACCATCCTGCCCTTGGCTGTTGATTGCCATTGAGATGTGACCCGGGGAGCTGATAAGGGGGATGCGGATGAAAACTTGGACCACCAGGAGGTAGTTCATGTACTCTCATGCAGACAGGATTCGCGCGGTCGAGCTATATATCCAGCTTGGCAAACAGGTTAAGGCGACGATCCGACAGTTGGGTTATCCCACTAAGAACGCGCTGAAGAACTGGTGTCGTGAGCACGAGCAGCTTCGCGGCCTGCTCGTTCGCTGTGTGGCTCGGGTCCCGAAGTATTCTCAGGATCAGAAGCAGGCTGCGCTCGAGCACTACCGTACGCATGATCGCTGTATCTCTGCGACAATGAGAGCCTTGGGTTATCCCGGTCGTGGGACTCTGACGGCATGGGTTCGGGAAGCTTTCCCGGAGACGAGAGCATTGATGGCCGGTCGATCCTGGCGACCGGCCCATCCTGAGGCGATGAAGCAAGCCGGTGTGGTCGGGCTTTGCAGTGGAGAGGCAAGCGCCCAACAGGTTGCCGACCGGCTAGGCGTATGCCGGTCGACGCTGTACAACTGGAGAGATGAGTTACTCAGTCATGATGCTGTCGCATCCATGAAACGCAGCAAGACCTCTGCAGAGGCACCTGAGCGGGAGGAACTCGAGCGACAGCTTGACGCTCTTCAACGCGATCTCCGCCAATTGCAGCTTGAGCGTGACCTGTTGAGGAAGGCCAATGAACTTCTAAAAAAAAAAAAGGGCCTGGGCGTCGATCTTCAGATTCTGAATAATTGAAAGAAGACTCAGCTGGTTGACGCCCTCAAGAATGCCTATCGGTTGCCGGAATTGCTCGTGCAATTAAGGCTCGCGCGAAGCTCATATTTCTATCATCACGCTCGTGCAAATTTGGCAGACAAGTACGTCACCGTCCGCCGTAGCCTGGCCGAAATCTTCGAAAGCAACCATCGCTGCTACGGGTATCGTAGACTGCAGGCCTCGCTGGCCAGGCAAAGTGTGACCATCTCGGAAAAGGTCGTACAGCGATTGATGAAACAGGAGCATTTGATCGCCGCCAGACCACGGCGGCGGCGCTTTGGATCTTACCTGGGGGAAATCAGTCCAGCCTCTGAGAACCTGGTCAACAGAGACTTCCATGCAGAAGCACCAAACGAAAAATGGCTGACGGACATCACCGAATTCCAGATCCCCGCCGGCAAGGTGTACCTCTCGCCCATCATAGATTGCTTTGATGGCATGGTGATCAGTTGGTCCATTGGAACCCAACCAAATGCAAGCCTGGTCAATACGATGCTGGATGCCGCCATAAAGACAGTTCCCGATGCCAACGCCCGGACAATCGTTCATTCAGATCGTGGTGCTCATTATCGCCGGCCGGGCTGGCTCACCCGCATCAGCAATGCGAATCTGGTTCGTTCAATGTCCCGCAAAGGGTGCTCACAAGATAATGCCGCATGCGAAGGCTTCTTTGGTCGCTTGAAAAAGGAGCTCTTTTACCCCCGAGACTGGCAGACCATTACAATCACGCAGTTTATCCGCGAGGTTGATGCCTACATCAGGTGGTACAATGAGAAGCGCATCAAATTGTCACTGGGGGCCCGGAGCCCGATCGTGTATCGACGAAGCCTTGGCTTTAACGCGTGAACAGTCCAAGTTTTCATCCGCATCCCCCTTTTCCAGTGTGGAGCGGCGCGCGAAATTGACCCCTTTAGCGGGGTGATCAGCGTCTAAAATTGCCCCCCTTCATTTCATCATGACAAGCGCCGCCGTTTGTGTTTTGGACGGCGGGTACAGGGATGTTGGTAGTGGAGACGATTACAAGGATCCGTCGGGAATACCGGGACGGGAAGCCTATCGAGGCGATAGCGCGAGATTTGGGGCTGTCGCGCAACAATTTTTGGGATGAGCGGAGTATTGCGCGCGGCGGGATGCGGGCTTCGCGCTGGAACCCAATCGCAATCTTGCCGTTCATAGCGCACCAAGGCATTTCCGCTTCCGGTAACCCAAGGAACAAGCGCGAGTAACCCAATGAATCCGCAGACCCTTCCCACCGCGAAAGAGGCGGCCACGCTTTTTGTGCAGAACAAGCAGGGCGTCGTTCTCCCTATCTTCGATGACGCTTTCGGCAGTTGCGCTAAGGTCCTTAGGAAGATGTCGCTGGCCAAGGATGGGAGCGAATTGTGGATCGAATACATGGGACAAAAGTTCGATGCGGCCTGGGTCGAGGCCAACTTTAGATCAGATCCGGACAACGACACGGAATGAGCGTCAGGAGTTCAGCCTAAAGCGAACGGCGCTGACTGCCGTGCGTCATCTCTGTCGCGCGCCCAAAGCAGGTGAATGGATGCTCGCATTTTCTACCTCCGGGCCTCAAGGCTGAGCGGCGATAACGGCATGACAGTTTAGAGAGAACCTTCATGCCCACCCTTGCCAATCGCATCATCCACCTCAACGATGCGCGGAAGATGACCGGGCCGCGCCACTCACCTCGGTGCCCGACTCAACGGGGAGATGACGTCGACTGAACGACGAATACGCCGATCCCCGTGAGTCTTCGAACATCGCGGATGGCGCGAACCTATCCCGATACCAGTTGCTTACCGAAGGATGGCTCGCCAACGCCGGTGCCCTCACCACCTCGCGGGAGGTCGGTGGCGTCAGGCTGAATGAAGGGATGATTGAGTATTTAGGCAGGCGAGACTGCTGCATTCTGTTTCGAGCGGAACGCGTAAATTGAGTTCCCACTCAGCCTGCATGGAGCATACCGTCCGATCCTTGGGCGGAGCGGGAGGACCGATCAGATAGCCTTGCAAATGAGTACACCCCAGTTCAATCAGGGTTGCGGCCTGCTCTTTGGTTTCGACGCCCTCAGCGACGATTCCCATCCCGATTTCAGCGCCCAGACAGGTAACCGCCCTGATGATCGCGGTGGCTGTCGACGACATCGACATCTCGTTAACGAAAGAGCGATCAATTTTAACCTTGTCGAACTGGAAGCGCTGGAAATAGGATAGTGACGAATAGCCGACGCCAAAATCGTCGATAAGGATCTGGATACCCAAGGCGCGCAAGGCTTCAAGCTGTGTAAACGTCCCAGCGACGTCTTGAATGACGAGACCCTCAGTCACTTCAAGTTGCAAACGTTCCGCTGGCAATCCGCTTTGGTCGAGGGCCTCTTTGACGTGGTCAATGAGATGTCCCGAAAGAAACTGCAGGGGAGACAAGTTAACGGCGACACAGATGTCGCTGCCCCAAGACTTCACCTCCTCGCACGCACGCTGGAGCATGCGCCGCCCGAGTTGACCGATAAGACCACACTCCTCAGCCATCGAAATGAACAGGTCGGGCGCGATGAACCCACGGGAGGGATGGCGCCACCGCGCCAGAGCCTCCACACCGCTAATTCGACCTGAACGGACTTCGAGAATAGGCTGATAATACAGAGTGATTTCGTCTGCCTCGATCGCCGCTCTTAGATCCTTCTCAAGAATCCGGCGATCACGCATGACGGAATCCATTTCTGCGCTGAAAAAGCAGATATGGCCCCGACCGCTGCTCTTCGCGCGATAGAGCGCGACATCGACACTTTGCCGGATGTCCTCCGCGTCGACGCCATTTTCTGGAAATAGGGCGACACCAATGCAAGCGCCGACGTTGGCAACGGCCCATTTACCGCGTACCGGCTCCTCGATAGCCCTAACAATGGCGCGAGCAACAGCTTGAGCCCGCTCACGCAGATCGCCACCTAACAAGACGACGGCGAAATCATCACTTCCAACGCGAGCCACCCAATCCGCCGGGCCGACGCTGTCACGGATACGCTCAGCGATCCTTGCCAGGATATCGTCGCCGACCAGGTGACCAAACTGGTCGTTCACCGCCTTGAAGCGATAAAGATCGATGCTCAGCAAGGCGAAAGGCACCTTGGCGTCCGTCAACCGGTTGAGCCGTTCAGCAAAGCTAAAACGGTTCAGCAGGCCAGTAAGAGAATCCGTTTTTGCGAGCTTGTTAATTTCAGCCTGGGCTCCTTTGACGTCAGTGACATCCTCGGAAACCCAGAGCATGAGTTGGTCGGGCCCGTCGGGACCATCGATGACGGCGCGAGTGGTTCTCAAATGAATGGGCCGACCATCATGGTGGCGGTAAATGCCTTCGTGAATGTGACGACCGGGCGATGCCAGTGCCTCATCATCCCGTCGCTGCAGGCTGGCCGCCAAATGAGGCAGAACCTCCTCATCGGTCTTACCGATGATATCCTTAGCCTTGCGACCAAGCACCTCTTCGGCAGCACGATTGATCATGACGTATTTGCGGGATTGGGTCTCACGGACAAACAGCATCACTGGTAAATTGCTGACGACACTGTCGAGAAATTTTGCTGCGCGTGCCTTCTCCGCCTCATGCGCCTTCCGTTCGCTGATGTCCCGCGCGATAGCGGCGAAGCCGCCGTTCGATGCCGGGTCACCCCACCTCGTCAACGACAGTCCAAGGGGTACTTCACCGCCATCCGACCGCAGTCCCGGCAACTCGAGATGCGTGCCAACGAGACGGGCGGGACCGCCCCGCGCCGCGCGCGCAAATATGTCCTTATAGCGCTGAGGAATGATGAGTTCGACGTCGCGGCCAAGGGCCTGGTCGGCGGTCCAGCCAAGCAATTTTTCCGCCGCCGAATTCCAGTAAACGATACAGCCGGAATGGTCGGCTGCCAGCACCGCGTCCGATGTTGCCTCGACCACCTTCGCCGCGATTTCGCCCATCAGCCGACTTCGCCGTGTCTCGATAAGGTCTGTGGCAAGTTGGGCCAGGTCCTCCAGCACATTGCGCTCATTGTCGGTGAGCCCATCCCGCGGCACTGGGTCGAACACGCAAAGCGTGCCGAGGCAATGCCCGGAAGCAATGATGAGGGGCACGCCAGCGTAAAAACGAATTCCGTCGGGCTCTGTGACCAACGGATTGTCTCGGAACCTGTCATCGCGCGAGGCGTCACCGACCACAAATGATTGTCGGGTGGTCAGAGGAAAATTGCAGAACGCCACCTCGCGTGACGTTTCGCTAAAGGGGATGCCCTGACGAGCCTTGAACCACTGGCGTTTCTCGTCAAGCAGACTGATCGCCGCGCTTCGCACTCCAAGCGCGCTAGCCGCAAGCCTGGTGAGGTCATCGAATTCGCGCTCAGGCGCGGAGTCCATCAGCTCCGACTGCGCCAAGGCGGCGATTCGATTAAACTCATTGAGCGGGTGACTGCTGCAATCCATTGCGCCTTTCTACGGTCAGCAAAGTTATTTTTTTATGCACAGTTCCTGAATTGGGAGACAGGACCCCAACCACGAGCAGTATCAGCCCGCCTCGGTTGCTCCCTGACGGGAAAATCCCCCGGGATTGGGAGACCGTTACTCCCCCTCCACGACAAAAGCGCCAGCGGTGACCGCCCAGGGCGCTTAAGCAAAGCCGTGTTGGCTGGCTCATAATTGCGCGGTAGCCGCCCTCGATCACCTCAGGCGCGCCGACGACCAGGCCCCCAAGGATAAACTGACGGAGACGGCTGTCGGTCCAACCGAAAGAGGCCTGGAGAATTTCGTTCAACTGTGCGAAATTGAGAGCGCAGGGCAACTCCAGCGTGCGCGTGATGGCCGGCTCGATGCCCACAATCCGAGCTTCGAGCGGATGATGTAATCACAGGGGTCAAAGGGCTTGGCCATGTTGGCGGTCATGCCCCCGGCAATTGTCGTCGACGATAGCGTGGCAACAATTATCCCACGCGGGCAGTGGCTGCAGCAGGGTTGATCAATCCTGGTAGGCGGTCACGGTTGATGCGTGGTGTCCGCTGTCCGGAACAAGCTGGAAACCATGAAGCACCCGCGTTAATCAATCTGGAAATCCCTCAGGCCGCCGGCCGCCGCACCATTTGCGCGGGCGCGACCTTTTGTAGTTCTTCGAGGAAAGCATCGTGAACATCATCGTTTAAATCGAAGTTGCTGCGCGCGTCGGGCAATATGCCGCCATCAATGGCGGCTGACAAAGCAGCGCGAGCGCGGGCAATGCGGCTTTTCACGGTACCAAGCGGAGTGCCGCAAATTTCGGCGACTTCCTCATAGCTAACACCGCCAATGCACATGAGAACCAGCACTTCGCGCTGAGCGGGTGGGAGGGTAGCCAAGGCGCGCAACACGTCGGCGGCTTCCAGGCGACCTTCCTGAGATCCGTGCATAGTCAAAATTCGCTCCGCCTCGGTTTCACTATAGTCGCCTACAAACCGCTCACGGCGAATCTGACCGAAATAATGATGCCGAAGGATGGTGTAGATCCATGCGCGGAATCTGGTGCCGGCGTTGAAGCTCCCTCGCGCGGCCCAGGCCTTCATCAAAGCCTCCTGAGCGAGGTCGTCCGCGCGGTCGCGATCTCCGCAGAGCATGCGGGCAAAAGCGCGCAGATGAGGAATGACTGCGGTCAGTTCCTTGTGAAAATCGGCATCTGAAAGCTGAAGAACCTCGGTTTGATTCTTTGCGGGCGCTATTTGGCCCGAGCGTTCCTGATCAGGCAATCCGCCGGAATGTGAAGCAGGCTTGATGGCGGGATCTTGACTCGATCCTGCGTGCTGTCCAGTCACGGTGCCTCCAGAATTATCCGTGGCTACCTAACAAATGTCATTGGCCGGGGTTCCGCTTGGCTTCCTGCCTGCGGCGTATTTCACGCGAGGTAAAGGAGCCTCACACTTGTGGATGTCAACGATGGAGACAGTTTATGAGCGGTGCTTCCGATCACGATCGCCGGAGCATTTCAGTTCGCGTCCCTGCGGCGGATCTCACGGTGATCGATCGTGCCGCGTTTCTGCAGGGTTGCTCGCGGGCGAATTTCGTGAAGCAGGCGGCGGTTATAGCCGCTTTCGCCCCATTGCTTGAACAGACCACTGTCCGCATGAGCCGCGAGGCCTTTGCGGATTTCCTCGAAACCTTGGCGCGACCGCCTGAAGTTGTTTCCCAGTTGGCGAAAGTTTCGCGCCATGCCCCTCGATAAATTAAACGAAATCCGCGCATGCTTGCCGCTAAGGTCACACACTTTACAGTTTTTATGAATAGCACCTACAACAGAGGTAATTTTGCACAATTTAATAAATTTATAGGACTATCATCCCGGCTTATTAATATATCTAATTCAGACTGCCGTTTAAATATAATAATTTCTCACCGGATAAACGGCGCACTGGCCAAGCCGTCAAAGACGAATTGCGCTGCAAGCCCTGCCAACAGCACGCCGGAAATCCGGCTGACGACGTCCGCGCCGGTTGCTCCAAGAACCGCGATCAAACGCTCGGCC
This sequence comes from Novosphingobium rosa NBRC 15208, assembly GCF_001598555.1. Classification (GTDB taxonomy): domain Bacteria; phylum Pseudomonadota; class Alphaproteobacteria; order Sphingomonadales; family Sphingomonadaceae; genus Novosphingobium; species Novosphingobium rosa. Next base: position 172,950 of record NZ_BCZE01000010.1, on the reverse strand, counting down.
ACGCGCATCGCCCCAAAGGTTAGCAGCATACAGGCCAGAATCATGGCCAGAATGCTCAGGCCTTCGATCCATCCCGCCGTCCGGCCCATGACCAACACCGCGGCAGACAAACTCCCGGGTCCGGCGATAAGAGGAAACGCAAGTGGGAAGACGGCAATGTCACCCGGGCGTTCCGCATCCTCCCGTTCCTTGGAGTTGAGTGAAGAGAGACCGGGACTGGAGAAGGTGAGCGTCAACGCCTGAAGAAACAGCAAGATGCCGCCAGCGAAGCGAAACGCAGACAAAGAGACATGCAGGAGCGAGAGCACGAAGGCTCCGCCGGTCGCAAACAGCAACAGGACCAGGCCTGCGATCAGAATCGAGCGCCGGGCGAGGCTGCCACGCTGCTCGTGATGGACGCCGGCGGTGAGACTTGCGAAGACGACGGCGGTTTCGACCGGGCCGATCGTCACAAGCAGCGTCACGAAGGCGGACAGGATGTTGGGTGGGACGTGCATGAGTGCTTGTCGAAAGATTCAGAGGCAGGGGTGCGGCCGGGCACGGAGCCCGGCTGCACGGGATTATGGGAAGTAAGAGGTGCCTTGCCTGATCAGATTGTGACGGCGGGTTTGTTGGATGCCGCGTCCTGATCGGGATTCGGCGCGGTTAAGCCATGCGGCGTGGCGGCCGGTGCCACCGTGCCATCTGGCGCGCAATCGCCTGAGCTTGTCGAGACCAGTTTGGGCTGGGTCGCGCCACCCTGCAATGTGAGCTGCCACGAGCGACTGCAGGTGTGCCTACCATCCGAGGTGGAGACGAAGCTGTAGCTCACGGTTCCGGCCGGCATTTTTCCGAGCGCTGTCAGATCCGCTTTGCCACCTTCAGTTAGACTTGCCAGTCGCAGCGCATCAACCTGACGCATCATCGCGGCGGCCTGCTGGTCCATCTGTGCGAAGGCCCAATCCATGCCAAATGGTGTGAAAGCGACCGGATCGAACAGCGCTGGCGGCATCAAGCGCTTCGGCGGATCGATTTTCACCTGGGGCGCCACATCGCCCTGATATTCGATATGGGCGAGCGAGCCATCGGGGAGATTGACGGTCATGACCTTGCTGGCACCAGAGGCAGCCAGCGCGGTTCCCGCAACTGCAAGCATCGCGACGCCTAAAAGAGAGGCTGTACGAAACAACTTGTGCATCAGTCGTCCTTCCATGATTGGGGTGTTGAAGCGGCTAGCCCGTTCGCCTCAAAGGGCGCGGCCGAGGCGCCAGCAAAGTTCGGGCTTCGGATTCGAGGCAAGACCCGAGTGCAACGTCACGCGAGCGCGTCGGAGACGACGGTGGGCTCTGGCCACATCCATGAACGAGGCAGTGGAGGCCTTGCCGTTTGCAATAAGCGATAGCCGCCTGTGGATCGGGGAAGCGCAGTTCGATCTGATCGAGCGGATCGCCACCGCCCATCCAGCCCATCAGTGGCTCGGCAACCGGGGCCCAGCGCGGCAGGAACCGTACACGCCATTGCCCTGCCCTGGCCTTTCCTCCCTGGTTTACCGCACCAGACACGGGTTCGATCAGTGCCTGCGCGTCGCGGGGAAGCGCACTTGCCGAACACGGCAGCGCCTGATTGTCATTGGCGATGGGCCCGGGACCGAAGTCCCGGACCCATTCATCACGCCGCCTTCCCATGGATCGGGATCCGACGAACATTCTCGTTCGTCGCCTCCGTCACGGGCAAGATGACGGTCAGCACGCCGTTCTCGAACGTCGCACTGACGTTATCGCCGACGATACCGCTGGGAAGGCCGATCCGGCGTTCGAAGCGGCCATAACTCCGCTCGGAATAGCCGCGATCCTTGTCCTCGACTTCGGCGCGCCTCTCACCGCTCAAGGTGAGCGCACCATCCTTGATGCCGATCTCGATGTCGTTCTCGTCGAGCCCAGGCAGTTCGGCGGTGATGCGCAGTTCCTTGTCGGTCTCGGCGAGTTCAACGCGCGGCCATGCGGAGCCGCGGTCGGCTTCGCCGAAGGCCGGCACGCCAAAACCGCGAAAGACATCGTCGAACAGGCGGTTTACCTCGCGGTGGAAGTACAGCAAGGACAGCATCTGCGCATCCTGCTGCTGTTCAGCGCGCACTGGAACCGGCAGCCGGTTGTCCTGCCGGCTCCAGGGAATGAGATCACGAAAAGCCATGATGGTCATCTCCTTTCTGGCTGGATGTAAGGCTGAACCTGCCGACGCCGCCGCCGGAAGGGCCCGCAGTGCGTCGGCAGGTCGGTGAGCAAGTCAGGCGGCTTGGCTGACTTGTTCCTTAACCTCGCTGAGACGCGGGGTCGCCAGCTCACCGCTACCGATCTCGATCCGGCGCGGCTTCATGGCTTCGGGTACGACCCGCTTGAGATCGATCGAGAGAAGGCCGTTCTCGAAGGCGGCGTTTCCAACCTCAACGAAGTCCGCCAGCTGGAATCGGCGCTCGAAGGCCCGCAGCGCGATACCGCGATGCAGATACTTGCCCTCACCATCGTCGCTCGCCCGCTTGCCGGTAACGGTGAGCAGGTTCTGCTGGGCGACCACCTCGATGTCTTCGGGCCGGAAGCCCGCGACAGCGAGCGTGATGCGGTAGCTGTCCTCACCGAGCTTGAGGATATCGAAGGGCGGAAACCCTTCTTCCTCGCGGGCGCTTGTTTCAAGCATGTTGAACAGGCGGTCGAAACCGACCGTGGTTCGCCGATAGGGCGTAAAGTCAAACGTGGTTCTCATCGTTCCAAATCCTCTGTTGAGCGATCTGGGCATGAGCTGCGCCGGTAACGCAAAGAGTCGGCGCCCTCCATGTCCCACCGGGCCCGACAGTGGCACCCGGCGCTCGCAATCTAATTTTGTCAAAATCGGCTTCAAGATGGCCTGAGAAAAATTTTTCAAGACCAAGGTTCATCGGCTGCCACTCTCAATCACCGCGTGGGAATCGCCTGTCATGGCAGCGGCAGAATGGGGTGCGCAGCGCGCCATTCGGTGGGGCGAACGAGCTGGTCATGCGCTATACGCACCGAATGGAGGGGGGCTTCGATCTCGCGCCGCCAGTGGTCGAGAAATCCGAACAGCACCGGGAAATCGGGCGCGAGATCATAGTCCTGCCAGACGAACAGCTGCAGAAGCGAAGGAGCGTCAAGGCGGAAGAAATGGATTTCCGCCGTGGTCATCCCATAGCCCTTCAGCTGCGCCAGAAAGCCTCTGTTGGTCATTGCAGGGAGCGGTTTGTGTCCTGGCCTTGGTCGAGTTCTCGCATGGCGGCGAGATTATCATCGATCGGGAATGCCCGTTTCGCGCCAGGCGGTTTGCGCAGGGCCGGCTTGTTGCGCACGGCGGACCGATCAGATGCCCAGGAAGCAAGGATGGCACGCTTCACCTCGGGCTCCAGGCTCGGGTGATGCGCGACATCGAAGGGGTGAAGAAAACGTGAGAATGGCTGCGACATGGCCGTCTCTCCTTTCCATGTGTCGCTCTTTTGATGGGTCGGTCAATGCCGACGGCACGGTATTTTGGTGCGTCATCGAGTCGCGTCAAGAGGCGAAATCGGTGACGGGCGTGCCAGAAGACGGTGTTCTGGCACTCAGTGAGTGTGACTGCCAAAATTTTTTCTGCCCCCTCTTGAACCCGAAAAAGGCTTTTCATAATTTACGCCCACCTGTCGCGCAGATGAACGACAGGCTCATCACATCTTGTTTTGCATCTGGAGGTTTTGCCATGCATTTCCGCCCCTTGCACGACCGTGTGGTCGTCCGCCGCATCGAAGCCGAGGAGAAAACCTCGGGCGGCATCATCATTCCCGATACAGCCAAGGAAAAGCCGCAGGAAGGCGAAGTCGTTGCTGTTGGCCCAGGCACGCGCGACGAGGCCGGTCGGCTCGTCGAGCTGTCGGTCAAGGCCGGGGACCGCGTCCTCTTCGGCAAGTGGTCGGGGACCGAGGTCAAGATCGGTGGCGAGGATCTGCTCATCATGAAGGAGAGCGACATCCTCGGCGTCGTCGAGACCCAGGCTGAGCTGAAACAGGCCGCCTGAGAGCGCTTGTCATCCTCTAACATTCAGGAAGGAAAAATAGGAAAGGAGTTTGGCCATGGCTGCCAAGGAAGTGAAGTTTGCGTCCGACGCGCGTGATCGCATGCTGCGCGGCGTCGATACGCTGGCCAACGCAGTGAAGGTGACGCTGGGCCCCAAGGGGCGCAATGTCGTTATCGAAAAGTCGTTCGGCGCGCCGCGCATCACCAAGGACGGCGTGAGCGTCGCCAAGGAAATCGAACTGAAGGACAAGTTCGAGAACATGGGCGCGCAGATGCTGCGCGAGGTTGCCAACAAACAGAACGACAAAGCCGGGGACGGCACGACCACCGCGACGGTTCTGGCTCAGGCGATCGTGCGCGAGGGTTCGAAGGCGGTTGCCGCAGGCATGAACCCGATGGACGTCAAGCGCGGTATCGACCTTGCCGTGACGACCGTCGTCAAGGATCTTGAGGCACATTCCAAGCAGGTCAGCGCCAACAGCGAGATCGCGCAGGTCGCGACCATCTCCGCCAATGGCGACGAGGAAGTCGGTCGCATTCTTGCCGAGGCGATGGAAAAGGTGGGCAACGAGGGCGTCATCACCGTCGAGGAGGCCAAGAGCCTGGCAACCGAACTCGAGACGGTTGAGGGCATGCAGTTCGACCGCGGCTATCTCTCGCCCTACTTCGTGACCGACACCGAGAAGCTGAAGGTCGAGCTCGACGATCCCTATATCCTCATTCACGAGAAAAAGCTCTCGAACCTCCAGCCGATGGTGCCGCTGCTGGAGAAGGTGGTGCAGTCGGGACGACCGCTGCTCATCATCGCCGAGGACGTCGAGGGCGAGGCGCTCGCGACGCTTGTGGTCAACAGGCTGAGGGGCGGCCTCAAGGTTGCGGCGGTCAAGGCTCCCGGATTTGGTGACCGCCGCAAGGCCATGCTCGAAGACATCGCCATTCTCACTGGCGGCAATGTCGTCAGTGATGAGCTTGGCACCAAACTGGAGAGCGTCACCATTGATATGCTTGGCCGTGCCAAGCGGATCATCATCGACAAGGACAATACGACCGTCGTCGATGGCGCCGGAGCCGGTTCCGACATCGAGGCCCGCGTCGCCCAGATCCGGGCGCAGATTGAAGCCACGACCAGCGACTACGACCGCGAGAAGCTCCAGGAACGCGTCGCCAAGCTTGCGGGCGGCGTCGCGGTGATCCGCGTCGGCGGAGCCACCGAAGTCGAGGTTAAGGAGCGCAAGGACCGCGTGGACGATGCGCTTCATGCGACTCGTGCCGCTGTCGAGGAAGGGATCCTGCCGGGTGGTGGTATCGCTCTGCTGCGCTCCATCAAGGCTCTGGACGGCCTCAAGGTGGCCAATGACGATCAGCAGTCGGGCATCGACATCGTGCGACGCGCCTTGCGGGCCCCCGTTCGGCAGATCGTCGACAATGCCGGCGAAGACGGCGCCTTCATCGTGGGCAAATTGCTCGAAAGCGACGACTACAATTGGGGCTTCAATGCCGCGAGCGGGGACTATGAGGATCTCGTGAAATCGGGCGTCATCGATCCGGCGAAGGTCGTGCGCACCGCTCTCCAGGATGCGGCATCGGTTGCTTCGCTCCTGATTACAACCGAGGCCCTTGTTGCCGAATTACCCAAGGAGGAGAAAGCCACGCCCATGCCGGCGATGGATTTCTAATAAGACAGGCGGGCCCTTGCCTGGGCAGGGGCCCGCCCCATCAGGATTGCCAGCTCCGCCCCGGATAGGCGCGTTGGCACACTATAAGGTGATGCGGTCAGTCATGCCGATCCGCAGTTTGGGCATAGGCGGCTGACCTCAACGAGAAGTGCATCGATCTCATAGGGCTTTTCAAAGACGGCCTCGAACAGGTCCGGTCGCCCCCGGCCAATTGCGCCCTGCGCGCCGCTCACGAGAATGATCGGGGTGTTGCCCAAGTCTGACAGAGCTCGCAAAGCCGTGGCAAGCTCAAGCCCGGTCATCCAAGGCATCATGAAATCGGTGATCACAAGATCAGGCCTGAACCTTGAAACGTGGGCGAGCGCTTCCTGACCATCCGACGCAGTCTGCACCAGATAGCCAACATCTTCCAAGGCTTCTGCTAGCCACGTCGCTAGAAGCCATTCGTCATCGATGACCAGGATTCGAGGCGAATTGTCAGCATCTGCAACCATTTGCACCGCCTGGATCGGCTGATTGGTACAATGGAGCAGGCATCAAATTCATTCAACTTCCATCTTGCTCGACAGCGATTCGTCAGGCTGAATGAGGGGATTTCCGGCGAAAGCGGATCTTGAATATCGGATATAATACTTACCTCTGCTCAAAGATCCTATCCCTTTGGGTTACGGCGGGTGGTATAACGAAATTCCTTTCGTCACGCAGATGGGTCAGTGAACTGATGCGGTGGATGCCCCCTTCAGCCAGCTCTGTATGATGCTGGCCTGCGCCATGGTGGTGCAACGAAGGAGGAAGTGATGGCAGACGCATATATGCTGGCAATCGACCTCGCTAAGCGAAGCTTCCAAGTCTGCGCGACGGATCGTGCAGGGTCGGTTCTCTATAATCGGGCAATGTCCCGCGCGAAGCTGGAGGTGCTGCTCAAGGAGCGCCCCGCTTGTATCGTGGCGATGGAAGCTTGTGCAACGAGCCATTTCTGGGGCCGTCAGGCGCAAGCAGCAGGGCACGAAGCCCGATTGATTCCGCCGATCTACGTTAAGCCTTTCGTGAAACGGCAGAAAAATGATGCGTCTGACGCTGCAGCGATCGGGGAAGCGGCTCGCCGGCCTGATATGCATTATGTGGCTGTCAAAAGCGCCGAACATCAGGGGCGCGCAGTGGCCTACCGCACCCATCAGTGCTTCGTTGCTCAACGGACGCAGACGATCAATGCGTTGCGTGGCCATCTTGCCGAGTTCGGACTGGTGTTTCCGCAAGGCACGCCCCATCTTAAGGAGATCCATGCCGCCGTGCAGGATGACACGATTGACCTGCCTGACAACGTACGGGACGTGGCGCGCTTGTACCTGGATCATATCGATGTGTTGACAGTCCATATCGATCAGCTCCTGCTCAAGCTGCGTGAGGCCATGCTCGTCAATGCCGAGATGAGGCGCCTATGCACGGTGCCAGGGATTGGCCCAGTGACGGCCGGCGCGATCATGGCCTTCGCGCCAGATCTGCATACTTTCTCTAACGGCAGAAACTTTGCAGCATGGCTGGGCCTTGTGCCGCGACAGCGATCGACAGGCGGCAAGGCCAAACTCGGGTCTATGACCAAGATGGGGCAGAGCGACATCCGCAAGCTGCTCGTCGTGGGTGCGATGAGCAGGATACGTTGGATCGTACGCAAAGGCGTGTTGCCGGATAACTGGCTGGGCCGGTTGATGGGTCGCAAGCCGCGAATGGTAGTCGCTGTTGCCTTGGCCAACAAAATGGCTCGCATCGTCTGGGCCATCATGACGCGGGAAGAAAATTATCAGCTGGCGTGACCGGCTTGTCCGTCAATCTGACGGAGATGTTGTGAGCGCTCGGGGTCTCGGCCCCGGCAAGGAGATCGACTGACAATTATGCGGCAAGAACTTCAAGTTCACGAGGTGGTCAACCAGTCCCGGGGCGAGAGCGTCACAGCTCGCTGAACCGATGTGGCCCACTTCGTTCGAACAGCATACCGGCCCGTGGCGTCGCGCCACATCAAGAGGCCTGACACACGACCGATTGAAGTGCCGAGCCGAGGAAAGTCAGAGAATCCCCTTGCAAAACTGGGGGCATCCACACACGACCCGAGATTTGGCCACTGAACGGAGGCCGGATAGCGCCCGATCATAGACCAGCAGCCGACCTTTCCCGGTCACCGCGACCTTCAATGCCAAGCTCCTCAAGCGTTTTCGCGCTTAGAAACCTAGCCGCCCCTCTGAACGAAGTGCGCCGAGTCTGACCGCCTTCGCGCCCGTCGGAGTTCTCACGCAGATTGAATTATAAGTCATCACGCTGGCCGTCTACGCTGCCTCTCAACTCTCTTGGAGGATGCGCGCCCGCTCCGGATCAGGAGAGCAAGCTGCTTCGACCACTTTTCAAGCGCGAGCCGCTTTTCGGGATCGTACCGATAAAGATTGTAGACCCCAGCGACGCCAGCTGTCGTCCCACTGATGTGATTGAGGATCGCCTCAGTCACCTCTACGGGAACGCCAAGCGCCTGAAGGTTGGTCGTCCCGGTCCGGCGGAGATCGTGCAACCGCCAGGGCGGCAAGACGACGGTCGCACAATCTTCCCCTCGCCTAGCCGCCCTAACTTTAAGGATAGCCACCATCTTCTCATCCAGTGCCTTCTTCATCTTGGAGAAGCCAGAAATGCTGGTCTTGCCCGTGGTTGTGAACACTAGGCCCCTCTTGGCAATGCCCAGCGAACGCAGTTCGATTAGTGCCAGCTCATTGAGGGGAATACGATGTGGCTGCCCATTCTTCGCCCTCTCCGGCGGCAGCTCCCAGATGGCCTTGGCTAGATCGACCTCAGCACCGTCCATGCCTGCCACCTCCTCGCGGCGAGCCATCGTGCAGATCAGAAGTCGAATGTAGGGCCGCCAGAGCGACCCCATCTCGGCAGCTGCCAACCAGGCTGCGATAATCTCCTCCGCAGAGAGTATCCGCCGCCGGGCGGCGACTGCTTTGGGTGCTTTCATCCGGTAGATTGGCGAACGGTCAATGACACCCCGATCTTCCGCCCAGTTCAAGAGTTTGCGAAAGGTCGAATGCACCAGCTTCTTCATGGCCGGTCTGTCATTGTAGCGATCAAGATGCTCAACCACGTCAGCTCTGGCGACATCCTTGATCGACTTTTTGAAGTAGGGCTTGGCCGCGTTGAGGATGCCCTCAGCCGTCTTCCACGAGTCGGGCCAATTGCTCTTGAGATAAATCTCGACGAAGCTGTCGGCATAATTCTCGAAGGCAAGAGTTTGCGCCTCTTTCTCGCGCTCGCCCCTCAGGATCTCTTGCCGGGCCTTGTCAGCTTCCTGCTCGGCCCGCGCTTCCGCTTCGCGCTCCAAAGCTTTAGCCTTCAAACGCTCCTCTTCGGCCGGATCTATCCCTTGCCGAATCTTGAGCAGACGCCGTTCGGCCTCCTTCCTGGCGCCATCCACGGTCCAAGGCGTACCAAAGCCGCCAATTGTCACACGGCGCGCGGCCTTGTTCTTCATCCTGAATTGGAGAACAAAGGATTTCACCCCCTTTGGAGTGATGCGGACGCCGAAACCACGCAGGTCCGTATCCCACACAAAAAGGTCTTTGCCATCAGGCGCCTCAATCGCATCAACGCTGGTTTTTGTGAGCTTCCGATTGGCCATCGGATTGCAACTCCTGCAAGTGGCCCTAATTTTGCCGGCCCGTCACGTAATCGCCACGTAATCACGTTGATGGCAAGCATAGGCTACCACAGCGAAGCCGCTTCGCAAAGCGATACAGTAGTATCAATGCCTTATCGTAGAAAGGCGTTGAGTATCGAAGCATAGGGTATGCAAGAAAAGGCAAAATCTTTGACTCTTAATCAGCGGGTCCTAGGTTCGAGCCCTAGTGCGTCCACCATCCTTTCCCATAATGTTTGTGGTGCTAGCCTTCCCTCGGGAAGTGCGCTGCCGCTTTCGGCCTATCCCTGACAGTCGCAGTTGCGATCGGTTTGCCTTGCGACGGTTTCTGCCCGGCTGTGCCTGGGCTGCAACCTATGGCCTTCTTCTCACCGAAGCGATGAGGGTATGCCGCGAACCGTCACGGCAGAGATGCCTTGAGCCGGCGGGCAAACCCCACGAAGCCGCCTCTGAGGGCTTGCCACTATATGCCTCGCCCTTATGCCTCTCCGGCGCCCTGACAGGGCCACATAGCGGATTGGAGCAAGTTGCGGCATCGCTCGCCACAGGCCGCCCTGAACGCGGCTCTGAAGCGAGCGATGCAGCGGCCCTGTCAGGCCATCTGACGGACGTTTCTGGCATCCTCATGGTCTCCGGGCGCGGAGCCCGAACTGGCGACAACCACGCCGCCCCGGCCCATGCACCGGACCAATGTGCCCCGCTCGTGGAGCGCCTTGGGATTTTCCTTCGTCATGTCATTCTCCAAGTGTCGTCCACCATGGAGAGAGGCGCGTCTTGCCGCGCCGCCCATCGCCAGGCGCATGACCCGGAAACAGCCGGGCAACGCCAAAGAACACCCATGGCGGGCTTCGTTCAGATTGACTCCCTTGAGGTGGCGATATCTCTATCCGGCGGGGCACCCTCGCCCCATCAGCCGATGAGATTGAAACAATTAAAAAATTGCATCGCCTTATAGCAATTACAGATGGCATCGTTCCGGCTGAATGCAAATTTATTGCGGTGAACACCCTCTTAAGCACGTTGATGAGAGCCATTGTTCCACAGGGGTTCAGGTGAAGGGGCAGAGCCAACCACAGCCGAACAAATCCGCCCGCAAAGCAAAACGGCCTGCGAAGAACACTCCGCAGGCCGCCTTAATGCTTTGACATCAGCCTTTTTGGCTTACTTGCCCGCGAAATAATCGCGCCGGAAATCGCTGGCGAAGGCGGCAAAGCGCCCTTCGGCAATCGCGCCGCGCATCCCGGACATAAGCTGCTGATAGAACGAGATGTTATGCTCCGTCATCAGCATGGCCCCAAGGATTTCGCCCGATTTCTGCAAATGGTGCAGATAGGCCCGCGAATAGGTGCCGCACACCGGGCAGGTGCAGCGATCGTCAAGCGGCGAGGTATCCTCGGCATGCTTGGCGTTGCGGATGTTGAGCGGCCCGTTCCACGTAAAGGCCTGCCCGTTGCGCCCGCTGCGCGAAGGCAGCACGCAATCGAACATATCGACGCCGCGCTCCACCGCGCCGACCAGATCGTCGGGCTTGCCCACGCCCATCAGATAGCGCGGCTTGTCATCGGGCAGCATGCCGGGGGCGAAATCGAGCGTGGCGAACATCGCCTCCTGCCCCTCGCCCACGGCCAGACCGCCGATGGCATAGCCGTCGAAGCCGATGTCGCGCAGCGCATCGGCCGAAGCCTGACGCAGATCCTGATGCAGCGCGCCCTGCTGGATGCCGAACAACGCCGAACGCGCGGCATGCTCCTCGCCACTGTCGAAACCGGCGCGGCTGCGTTTGGCCCAACGCATCGACATTTCCATCGACTTGGCGATCACGTCCTTGCCCTGATCGGCGCGCGGGCATTCGTCGAAGCACATCACGATATCGCTGCCCAGCAGGCGCTGGATTTCCATCGAGCGCTCGGGCGTCAGCATATGGCGCGAACCGTCGATATGGCTGGCGAAAGCCACGCCTTCCTCGGTGATCTTGCGCAGTTCAGACAGGCTCATCACCTGATAGCCGCCGCTGTCGGTCAGGATCGGGCGATTCCAGTTCATGAACTTGTGCAGGCCGCCAAGGCGCGCCACCCGCTCGGCGCCGGGACGCAGCATCAGGTGATAGGTGTTACCAAGGATGATGTCCGCGCCGGTGGAGCGCACGGTTTCCGGTTTCATCGCCTTCACCGTGGCGGCGGTGCCTACGGGCATGAAGGCAGGCGTGCGGATCTCGCCGCGCTGCATCTGGATGGTGCCGGTGCGCGCCTTGCCGTCGCGCGCGTGGATGTTGAAAGCAAAACGGGTCATGCCCCGCGCGATAGAAGGAAAAGCGCTGCGGGGCAATCGGGCCACCGCTTCGTCTCAGGCATAGGGCCAATTGTCGCGGCGGTATCGGCCCGCTATGGCGCGCCCATGAGCATCGACTGGATCTACCCCGCCCTGACCGCCACCAGTGTCTTTGCCGGTTTCGTCGACGCCGTGGCGGGCGGCGGAGGGCTGATCACCGTGCCCGCGCTGATCTATGCGGGCCTGCCCCCGGCGATGGTGCTGGGCACGAACAAGGCGCAATCGGCCTGCGGCACGGCCATGGCGACATGGCGCTACCACCGTGCGGGCCTGTTCCAGCTGCGCCCCAACCTGCCCGGCGCGGCGGCGGTGTTTCTGGGAGCGATGATCGGCACGTTGGTTGTCAGCCATCTGAAGGCCGAGTGGCTGCGGCTGATCGTGCCGGTGCTGCTGATGGCGATTTCACTCTACACGCTGCTGAGCCCGCGCATGAGCGATGCCGATGCCCACGCGCGTGTCTCCTCCAAGGGCTATCTGCCGGCGGGGACGGCGGTGGGCTTCTACGACGGCTTTTTCGGCCCCGGCGCCGGACAGTTCTACACAATGAGCCTCGTCACCCTGCGCGGCATGGGGCTGACGCGCGCCACGGCCCTGACCAAGCTGTTCAACATGACCAGCAACATCGCCAGCATCATCGTCTTTGCGGCGGGCGGCAAGATCATGTGGCTGCTGGGCGGCTGCATGGCGGCGGGCGCAATGAGCGGGGCATGGATCGGCAGCCATATGGCGTCCCGGTTGGGCGCCAAGGTAATCCGGCCTTTGCTGGTGGTGGTCAGCCTGTCGATGACGGGCAAGCTGGTCTGGGGCTGGTTTGCGGGCTGAGGCTTTGCTGAGCGACCTCACCCTTGCCGAGCATGGCGCGCAACTCTTTGGTGGCGCCCTGCGCCCTCACCTGAGCGACATGCTGGCCGTGCTGGAGGCTTTGCCTGCGCAGCAGGCCGGAGTGAGGATCAGCGGGCTGCCCGCTTTGCGTCCCTACCTGGCGCCCGACGGGCCGGTCGGCGCCGTAGCGAACCAATGCATGGGGCGAGACGCGATGCCCGTCAGAGCCATCCTCTTCGACAAGACAGCCGAAACCAACTGGTCTCTGGCATGGCATCAGGACCGCACCATATGCGTGCGTGAGCGGGTTGAAACAGACGGCTTCGGCCCCTGGTCGGTCAAGGCGGGGCTACATCATGTGGCGCCGCCGTTCGATCTGCTATCGCGCATGGCGACGCTGCGGGTGCATCTTGATGACGTGCCTGCCACCAATGCGCCGCTGCTGATCGCACCGGGCTCGCACAGGCTGGGCAAGGTTGCGGTGGAGACTGTCGCTGCGGTGGCAGCGCGATGCGGCACAATGGCTTGCCTCGCCGCTGCCGGAGATATCTGGGCCTATGCCACGCCGATCCTGCATGCTTCCGACGCCGCCAGCCTACCGGCGCGGCGACGGGTGCTGCAGGTGGATTACAGCGCGGATGAACTGCCCGGCGACCTGCAATGGCTCGGCGTCTGAGATTTACCCCTCGGGCAGCAGCAGGCTTGAATCGCCATAGCTGTAGAAGCGGTAGCCTTCCTCGATGGCGTGCTTGTACACAGCCTGCATCCGCTCCAGCCCCATCAGCGCCGAGACCAGCATGAACAACGTCGAGCGCGGCAGATGGAAATTGGTCATCAGCCCGTCGATGGCGCGGAAGCGATAGCCCGGCGTGATAAAGATCGACGTATCGCCGCTGAAAGGCTGGATCACGCCATCCTCACCGGTCGCGCTTTCCAGCAGCCGCAGCGAGGTGGTCCCCACCGCAATCACCCGGCCACCGGCAGCGCGCGCCGCGTTCAGGCGATCCGCCACCTCAGCCGGAATGACGCCCCATTCGGCATGCATCGCATGGTCCGCGGTATCGTCCACCTTCACCGGCAGGAAAGTCCCCGCGCCGACATGCAGCGTCAGAAAGGCATGGCCGATCCCCGCGCCGTCCAGCGCCGCCATCAGCTCCGGCGTGAAGTGCAAGGCCGCCGTCGGGGCCGCCACTGCGCCCTCGGCCTGGGCGAACATCGTCTGGTAATCGCTGCGGTCGGCCTCGTCGGTGCCGCGCTTGGCCGCGATATAGGGCGGCAGCGGCATGGTGCCCGCACGCTCCAGCAGCACCTCGACCGGCTCGTCGCCGGGGAAGAACAGTGTCCAGCTGCCATCATCGTGGCGGACCTCGGCTACGGCCTGAACGCCCGCGCCGAACGCAATCACGTCATCCACCCGCAGCCGCTTGCCGTTCTTCACAAAGGCCTGCCAGCGACGCAGATCGATGCGCTTGTGCAGCGTCGCGCCGATCTTCGCCTCGCCGCGCATCCCCTCAAGCTGAGCCGGGATCACGCGCGTGTCGTTGAACACCAGCAGATCGCCCTTGCGCAGCAGCGCGGGCAGATCGCTGACCTTCAGATCGCCGAACGGACCCTCGCGGCCCGGCACATGCAGCAGCTTCGCGCTGTCACGCGGGCGGGCGGGGCGCAGGGCGATACGCTCCTGCGGCAGGTCGAAATCGAAATCGTCAACGCGCATATCTGTCAGAAGGGCCCCTTGCGGGGCCCCATCCTTACTTCTTCGTCTTGGCAGCCGGCTTGGCCGGAGCAGCAGGCGCCACCGGAGGCGCGGGCACGATCGGCGGCGGCGGCGGCGCAATCGCCGGACGCGGCTTGTGATCGCTCTCGATCGAGGCCTGCATGATCTTGGTCGGATTGCTGGGCGGTTCGCCGCGCACGATGCGGTCGACGATATCCATGCCCTCGATCACGCGGCCGAAGTTGGTGTAGCGGCGATCCAGCGAGAAATGCGGATAGAACACGATGAAGAACTGGCTGTTGGCCGAGTCCGGATCGTCGGTACGCGCCATCGAGACCGTGCCGCGCACGTGAGGCAGCGAGTTGAACTCCGCCTTCAGGTCGGGCAACTTCGAGCCGCCGCCGCCCGTGCCTGTCGGGTCACCCGTCTGCGCCATGAAGCCGTCGATCACGCGGTGGAAGATGATGTTGTCGTAGAAACCCTGACGTGTCAGCGTCTTGATGCGCTCCACATGGTTGGGCGCCCACTTGGGTTCGAGACGGATCAGCACGCGCCCGCCGTTCGACAGGTCCAGCACCAGCACATTGTCCGGATCGACCGCAGGATCGGGATCGACCTTGGAGCTCAGGTTCGTCTTGTTGACGTTCTCCGACATCGCCTTGGACAGCGCGTCCTGCTTGCGGGCGCAAGCGCTGGTCCCCAGCACGGCGGCGCCCAGCACGAGCGACATGGCAATCTTGATAAAGGAATGACGGTTCATGCAGCTCTCTTGGGCGTTGCGTCGTGAATGCGCGTCAGGGCGATAGCCGCGCCTGTCTGTCGTGTCCATGAACATGATACAACGAGGGAGTCATTGAAGGGACAAAAAGAGAAATGCGAGGGTGTTAGACCCTCGCGCTCCCATAACCTCCCCCGACATTGGGGCTGCGCATGATCCACCATCAGCGCAAACGCCCTTACCATCGGCGATCAGTCGCCAAGGCGACCGATACGTTCCACGCGCTCCACCACGTCAGCGCGTACCGCCGGGCTCACGAAGCGGGTGATATCGCCGCCGAACAGCGCGATTTCCTTCACCAGCTTGGAGGCGATCGGCTGCAGGCTGACGTCCGCCATCAGGAACACCGTCTCGATGCGCGGGTTGAGTTGCTGGTTCATTCCCGCCATCTGATATTCATACTCGAAATCAGCGACAGCGCGCAGCCCGCGCAGGATTACGCTGGCCCCCTGCCTCTCGGCAAAGGTCATCAGCAGTGCATTGAACCCCACCACCTCGACATTGTCGAGCGCCAGACTGGCCACCTCGCGCTTCACCATATCCATGCGCTCTTCGGGCGTGAACATGGGGTTTTTCGACATGTTTGTCGTCACGCCGATGATCAGCCGGTCGACCAGCTTGGCGCCGCGCCGGATGATATCGGCATGACCCAGCGTCACGGGGTCGAACGTGCCCGGATAGACCCCGATCCGCATCAGTGGCTCCGTTCGACGATGAAGCGGGCCAGTTCGCGCAGCAGATCGGCTTCCTTGCCGTGCTGCGCCAGATGGCCGATCGCCTGATCCACCAGCATCCGCGCCTGCTCACGCGCGCGATCCGCGCCCAGCAGCGAGACGAAGGTTTCCTTGCCCTTTTCCGCATCCTTGCGCAGCGCCTTGCCGGCAGCAGCCTCGTCGCCTTCATGATCGAGCAGATCGTCGGCAATCTGGAAGGCCAGACCGATGTCGCGGGCATAGGCGCGCAGATGCTTGCGGCCTTCGTGAGGCACCTTGCCCAGCACCGCGCCCATCTCAACCGAAGCGGCCAGCAGCGCCCCGGTCTTGAGCTGCTGCAGGCGCGTCACGGTCTGCAGATCGAAGCTGGAGGTCTCGGCGACGATGTCCATCATCTGTCCGCCCGCCATGCCATGCGAACCCGCCGCGGTGGCCAGCACCTGGATCAGCTCGGCGCGCACGAAGGGGTCGCCGCTGGTCACGGGGTCCGACAGCACCTCGAAGGCGAAGCAATGCAGCGCATCGCCCGCCAGCACGGCGGTCGCCTCGTCCCACTGCTTGTGGACGGTGGGCTTGCCGTGGCGCAGATCGTCATTGTCCATGCAGGGCAGATCGTCGTGGATCAGCGAATAGACATGCACCGATTCGATGGCCACGCCCGCGCGCACCGCCGCATCGCGGTCCACGCCATACAGTTCGGCGACAGCGGCCAGCAGCAGCGGGCGCACGCGCTTGCCGCCGCCCATCGCCGCATAGCGCATCGCCTCGAACAGCTGCGCGCGCGGATCGGACGGGATCGGCAGCAATTCGTCGAATGCCGTCAGAATATCGGCCTGAATGCGCTTGAGGCCATCGGCCAGCACGGTTTCGGTTACCTCAGCCACTGGGCTCCCCTTAGGATATCGTCAGTTTACCCCACGCAGAGCGCAGCCCCGCGCGGGCATCAATTAAGTTCAGGCCCCGCCCGTCAAGCATCGTCCAGCGGACGGGTGGCGACAGCGCCATCGTCCTTGGCCACGATTCGCTCGATCCGCGCGGTGGCGGCATCCAGACGCGCCTGACAGGCGGCGCGCAGCTTCTCACCCTTTTCATAGAGCGAAATGGACTCGTCGAGCGGCACTTCCCCGCTTTCCAGCTGGCGCACCACGCCCTCCAGAGCGCGCAGCGCCTCTTCGAAGCTGAGCTGCGCAATGTCCGCGATTTCGGCTTTGTTGTCACTCATGCCTTTGCAATGGCCGTGTGCCTGCGCGCGGTCAAGAGGTACAGGGTGCCACCTGGCACGCTTTATAACCAATCCGGTCTGGCCTTCGCGCGCGCATGGCGCTAAGGGCGCGGCCATGACCCAGACAGCCTCCACCATCACCCCCGATGTCGTCGCCGCCCACGGGCTTTCCCCCGAGGAATACGACAAGGTTCTCCACGCGCTGGGCCGCGAGCCCAACCTTGTCGAGCTCGGCATCTTTTCGGTGATGTGGTCGGAGCATTGCTCCTATAAATCCAGCCGTTTGCACCTCAAGAAGCTGCCCACCGAAGCCCCCTGGGTGATCTGCGGCCCCGGCGAGAACGCCGGCGTGATCGACATCGGCGATGGCCAGGCCGCCATCTTCAAGATGGAGTCGCACAACCACCCCAGCTACATCGAGCCCTATCAGGGCGCGGCGACCGGCGTTGGCGGCATTCTGCGCGACGTCTTCACCATGGGCGCACGGCCCGTGGCGAACATGAACGCGCTGCGTTTTGGTCGCCCCGATCACCCCAAGATGAAGCATCTGGTGCAGGGCGTGGTTGCGGGCATCGGCGGCTACGGCAATTGCGTGGGCGTGCCCACCGTTGGCGGCGAAACCAACTTCCACAAGGCTTACGACGGCAACATCCTCGTCAACGCCATGACCGTGGGCGTGGCCGACACCGACAAGATTTTCTACTCCGCCGCCACCGGCCTTGGTAACCCCATCGTCTATGTCGGCTCCAAGACGGGCCGCGACGGCATTCACGGCGCCACCATGGCCTCGGCCGATTTCGACGAGAAGTCGGAAGAGAAGCGCCCCACCGTGCAGGTCGGCGACCCCTTCACCGAAAAGCTGCTGATCGAGGCCTGCCTGGAACTGATGGCCACCGACGCCATCGTCGCCATTCAGGATATGGGCGCTGCCGGTCTGACCTCCTCCTCGGTCGAGATGGCCAGCAAGGGCGGCGCAGGCATTCGCCTGAACATGAACAACGTGCCCTGCCGCGAAACCGGCATGACGCCTTACGAGATGATGCTCTCGGAAAGCCAGGAGCGCATGCTCATGGTCCTCCAGCCCGGCAAGGAGCCGATGGCCGAGGCGATCTTCAAGAAGTGGGAACTCGACTTCGCCGTCATCGGCGAGGTGACCGACACCGGCCATATGGTGCTGGAATTCGACGGCGAGGTGGTCTGCGACATTCCGCTCGCGCCGCTGGCCGATGACGCGCCGCTCTATGACCGCCCGCATGTCCCCACCCCCAAGCCCGCGCCTTTGGGTGCCGTCGAGGAAAGCAAGGACATTGCAGCCGACCTGCTGACGCTGATCGGCGGCCCGGATCTCGCCTCGCGCAAGTGGATCTTCGAGCAGTACGACTCGCAGGTCGGCGGCGACACGCTCCAGAAGTCGGGCGGTGACGCGGCGGTGGTGCGCATCCACGGCACCGACAAGGCGCTGGCCATCAGCACCGACTGCACCCCGCGCTATGTCTTTGCCGACCCCTATGAGGGCGGCAAGCAGGCCGTGGCCGAAACCTGGCGCAACATCTGCGCCGTGGGCGCCACGCCGCTGGCCATCACCAACTGCCTCAACTTCGCCAACCCGCAACGCCCCGAAATCATGGGCCAGATCGTGGGCGCGCTGGAAGGCATGGGCGATGCCTGCCGCGCGCTGGATTACCCCATCGTCTCGGGCAATGTCTCGCTCTACAACGAATCGAAGGCCACCGGTGGCGGCAGCGCCATTCTGCCCACTCCCGCCATCGGCGGCGTGGGCCTGATGCTGGACCACACCAAGATGGCCACCATCAAGTTCAAGGCCCCCGGCGACGTGGTGTGGCTGATCGGCCCCGAAGGTTCGCACCTGGGCCAGTCGCTGTGGCTGCGCGAGATCGCCGGTCGCGAGGAAGGCCCCGCCCCCGCCGTGGATCTGGATGTCGAGCTGCGCAATGGCGAGACCGTGCGCCAGCTGATCGGCGACAGCCAGGCCACCGCCGTGCATGACGTGTCCGATGGCGGCCTGCTGGTTGCTCTGGCGGAAATGGCAATGGCCTCGGGCCTCGGCGTGAAGCTGGATGTGACGCTGAACACTGCGCAGGCCTTCGGTGAGGACCAGAGCCGCTATATCGTCACCACCAAGCCCGACATCGTGCTGGAAGGTGCTGTGAAGCTGGGTACTGTCGGCGGGTTCGATGTGGCCGGTGTGGCCGTGTCCAAGCTGAAGGCCGCCAATGAGGCGTTCTTCAAGGATTGGATGGAAGGCTAAGAGGCAAAAGGAAGATGCGAGGGGGTTACCCCCTCGCGCTCCCATAACGTCTTCCGACGAGGCGCCAGCGGCACCCCACCGTGGCGCTCAAACTGGCCACCAGCACAGAAAAGGCGCCGCAGGCAGGAATGCCCCGGCGCCTTTTCTCGTTTGAAAGCCTGCGGCGCCGCGACGTTAGCACCATGGCCGAACCCCAGGGGCAATGCAGACAATAATGGGAGCGCGAGGGTGTAACACCCTCGCACTGTCCTCTTCCTGTTCTTAATCCAGCACCCAATCCTTCTCCGGCACGCCCAGCAAACGCAGCACGGCGGTCAGATCCCCGCGATCCACCCAGCCATTGGCCGCAGCGCGCGCCTTGGGCTTGGCTTCGAAGGCGATGCCGTAGCTGGCCTCTTCGATCATCGGGATGTCGTTGGCGCCGTCTCCGGTGGCCAGCGTGGGCACCTTTTCGCCGGGCTTCTTGGCCAGCTTCTCCTGCTCTTCCAGCAACGTGGCGCGCTTGGTGGCGCTATCGCTGATCGGGCCGTCGAGGCCGCCGGTCAGCTTGCCACCCGCCACGGCGAGGCGGTTGCCGACGACGCGCTCGAAACCAAGCTGCTCGGCCACGGGATCAGCGAACTGGTGGAAGCCGCCCGTCACCAGCACGGTGCGGCAGCCCTTGGCCTTCAGCGTCTGAACCAGCACGCGCGCGCCCGTCATTGGCTTGATCCGCTCGGCGAGGCACTGGGCGATGGCGTCTTCCGACAAGTCTTTCAGCAGCGCGACGCGTTCCCTCAGGGCCTCGCGGAAATCGAGTTCGCCTTGCATGGCGCGTTCGGTGATGGCGGCGATCTGGGGCTTCAGGCCCGCGAAATCGGCCAGTTCGTCGATGCATTCCGCCGAGATCATCGTCGAATCCATGTCCGAGATGAAGAGGCGCGGCACCACGGGGCGTTGCTCGGTGATCAGCGCGTCGCTGGTGCCCAAATGCTTGTCGATGGCATTGCGCAGCACATCCACGCTCACGCCTTCGGCGGCGATTTCGACCACGCCGCTGGGGATTTCGCGGGCATCGGCGGAGAAGCCATCATCGCCCAAAGCCTCCAGCAGGGCATCGACTTGGGGCGACAGCCCGGCGGGTTCTGCTATGACGCGCGCGATGAGCACCGTTGATCCTTTCGAAATCGTCCCGGGCGAAGAAGCCCGCCCGCCGCTGGCGCTCATTGCAGGGCCGACCGCCAGCGGCAAGAGCGATTATGCCATAAAGCTGGCCGATGCCCTGGCCGCGCGGGGCCGGAGCGCCGTGATCATCAACGCCGACAGCGCCCAGCTTTATGCCGATCTGCCGATTCTCTCCGCCGCCCCCTCGCCCGAGGATACGGCGCGGGTGCCGCATCGGCTCTATGGCGCGTGGGACGGGGCGCAGGGCTGCTCCGCCGCCGATTGGGCGGAGCGGGCGCGGCAAGAGATCGCCAAGGCGCATCAGGCAGGGCAAGTGCCAATCCTTGTTGGCGGCACCGGCCTTTATATGCGCACCCTGCTGGACGGCATCGCACCCGTGCCCGCCATCGATCCCGAGGTGCGTGAAACCGTGCGCGCCCTGCCCGTGGCCGAAGCCCATGCCGCCCTCACCAACGAAGACCCTGAGCGCGCCGCCCTGCTCAACCCCGCCGACACCACCCGCGTCGCCCGGGCGCTGGAGGTGATGCGCTCCACCGGCCACTCGCTGGGCTATTGGCAGGCGCATAAGGAGGGCGGGATCGGCCACGCGGTCACGCTCCATCCGCTGATCCTGCTGCCCGATCGCGACTGGCTCTACGAACGCTGCGACCGCCGCTTCGGCCTCATGATCGAGGGCGGCGCGGTTCCCGAGGTCGAGGCCCTGCTGGCCCGCCACCTCCCCCCCGACCTGCCGGTGATGCGCGCCATTGGAGTCGCGGAGATCGCGGCACATCTTTCAGGCGACCTTACCCTTGACGAAGCAATCATGCGCGGCGCGCAGGCCACGCGCAATTATGCCAAGCGGCAATACACCTGGTTCCGCCACCAGCCCCCCCGCGATTGGCCCCGCCATGCGCCCAAAAGCCATGAAAATTCCGACATCGCCGGACATTTTGATAGATTGTTACAGCAATAGCTGTTGACAGGATATTTATTGTCTTATACCTGCCCTCCAGCATGTCGCAAGACGTGCTTCGGGTGCTTGCGCATCCGGCCCCGCCCCCCGGGAAAATCGCGACAATCGGCGCTTTTGGGGGTTGCATCTTGTGCAGCACGGGCCCAACGCAAGCGCCTTTGCGTGAACCGCGCCCATTTTGGGCGCGCGAAGATTTGAGACAGAAGGAAGTCACCGTGACCGAAGAGCGCAGCGGCGCCCAGATCCTCGTTGAAAGCCTGGTTCGTCAGGGCGTGGAATTTGTATTCGGCTATCCGGGCGGCGCGGTCCTTCCCATTTACGACGCGCTATTCGGCGAGGAGCGCCTGCGCCATATTCTCGTCCGCCACGAAGCGGGCGCGGCTCATGCCGCCGAAGGCTATGCGCGTTCCACCGGCAAGCCGGGCGTGGTGCTGGTCACCAGCGGCCCGGGCGCGACCAATGCCGTCACCGGCATTGCCGATGCTTTCCTCGATTCGATTCCGCTGGTGGTCATCACCGGTCAGGTCGGCACGCCGCTGATCGGCTCGGACGCGTTTCAGGAGGCCGATACCGTCGGCATCACGCGCCACTGCTGCAAGCACAACTATCTGGTGAAGGATCCGGCGAACCTCGCCGCCGTCATCGATGAAGCCTTCCAGATCGCCACCACCGGCCGCCCCGGTCCGGTCGTGATCGACATCCCCAAGGATGTGCAGATCGCCACGGCGAACTTCCCCGAAGGCCCGGTGCAGCGCCGCAACCGCTACTCGCCCCAGCTGGCGGGTGGCGAGGCGGAGATCGCGCAGGCCGTGGATCTGATCGCCAAGGCCAAGGCGCCGGTGTTCTACACGGGCGGCGGCGTGATCAACTCGGGTCCGCGCGCCAGCGAATTGCTGCGCGAGCTGCAGGCGCTGACCAAGGCACCGGTCACCTCCACGCTGATGGGTCTGGGCGCTTTCCCGGCGGATCATGAGGACTGGCTGGGCATGCTGGGCATGCACGGCACCTATGAAGCCAATTGGGCGATGAATCAGGCCGACCTGATCATCTGCGTCGGCGCGCGTTTCGATGATCGCGTGACGGGCCGTCTGGACGCCTTCGCGCCCAATTCGACCAAGATCCACATCGACATCGACCGCGCCAGCATCAACAAGACGGTGCGCGTCGATCTGCCGATCATCGGCGATTGCGCCACGGTGCTGCAGCAGATCCTCGATGGGTGGAAGGGCCGCAAGGCTCAGGATCTCACCGCGTGGAAGGCCCGCGTGACCGAATGGCGCGCCAAGAAGTCGCTCTCCTATGCCGAGAACCCCGCCGCCATCCCGCCGCAGCGCGCCATCGAGCGTCTGTTCGAGCTGACCAAGGCGCATGATCCGATCATCAGCACCGAGGTCGGTCAGCATCAGATGTGGGCAGCGCAGCACTTCCACTTCTTCGGCCCCAACAAGTGGCTGACGAGCGGCGGTCTGGGCACCATGGGTTACGGCCTTCCCGCCATCATCGGCGCGCAGCTGGGCAATCCGGGCAAGTTGTGCATCGACATCGCGGGCGAGGCCAGCATCCAGATGAACATTCAGGAGCTGGGCACCGCCACGCAGTATCGCCTGCCGGTCAAGATCTTCATCCTCAACAACGAATGGATGGGCATGGTCCGCCAATGGCAGGAGCTGACCTATGAAAGCCGCTATTCGAACTCCTATTCGGACAGCCTGCCCGATTTCGTGAAGCTGGCGCAGGCCTATGGCTGGAAGGGCATCTCGATCGAGAACGAAGGCCAGCTCGATGCCGGCATTCAGGAGATGATCGATTACGACGGCCCGGTGATCGTCGATTGCCGCGTCGCCAAGGATGCCAACTGCTTCCCGATGATCCCGAGCGGCGCGGCCCACACCGACATGCTGCTGCCCGGCGATGTGGTGAGCGGCACCATGGACGATGAAGCCAAGGCTCTGGTGTAAGAGAGATGAACCAGATGACGAAAATCGAGCAGGAAGCCACCGAGCGCCACGTCCTGATGCTGACCGTGGACAATGAGGCAGGCATTCTGGCCAAGATCGCCGGTCTGTTCACCGCGCGCGGCTACAACATCGACAGCCTGACGGTCTCGGAAATCACCGGCGACCATCAGGTCAGCCGTATCACCATCGTGACGCATGGCCCCCCGGCCGTGATCGACCAGATCCGCGCCCAGCTTGAGCGCCTGATCCCGGTGCACAAGGTGGTCGATCTGACCGAGCAGGGCCCCTATGTGGAGCGCGAGCTGGCCCTTATCAAGGTGGTCGGCAAGGGTGAGGCGCGCGTGGAAGCGCTGCGTCTGGCCGAGGTGTTTCGTGCGCGCCCCGTGGACACCACCACCGAAAGCTTCGTGTTCGAACTGACCGGCACGCCCGAAAAGATCGACAGCTTCGTGGCTCTGATGGGCGACCTCGGGCTGGTCGAGACCGCGCGCACCGGCGTTGTCGGCATGATCCGGGGCAAGTCCAGCACTTAACAGTTGATCGCCGCTCCGGCTTTGGCCGGGGCAGCGCCAAACGTGTCGGGCGAAAGCTCAGGCACATTCAATCCTGGCCCGCGCGTCGTATGCGCAGGGCAACCGAAAGGGAAGACCAGTGAAAGTCTATTACGACGCCGATGCCGACCTGAACCTGATCACCGGCAAGAAGATCGCGATCCTCGGTTATGGCTCGCAGGGCCACGCCCACGCCCAGAACCTGCGCGACAGCGGCGTCAAGGACGTTGCCATCGCCCTGCGCCCCGGCTCGGCCAGCGCCGCCAAGGCTGAAGCCGCCGGTTTCAAGGTTCTGCCCAACGCCGAAGCCGCCGCCTGGGCCGACATCCTCATGATCCTGGCGCCCGACGAGCATCAGGCCGCCATCTACGCCGAAGACCTGCACGCCAATCTGAAGCCCGGCGCCGCGCTGGCCTTCGCTCATGGCCTGAACGTCCACTTCGGCCTGATCGAGCCCCGCAAGGACATCGACGTCATCATGGTCGCCCCCAAGGGCCCCGGCCACACCGTGCGCGGCGAATATGTGAAGGGCGGCGGCGTGCCCTGCCTGATCGCCATCCACCAGAACGTGACCGGCAACGCGCATGACATCGGTCTGGCCTATGCCTCTGGCGTTGGCGGCGGTCGCTCGGGCATCATCGAGACCAACTTCCGCGAGGAATGCGAAACCGACCTGTTCGGCGAGCAGGCCGTGCTGTGCGGCGGCGCCACCGCGCTGGTGCAGGCTGGTTTCGAGACGCTGGTGGAAGCCGGCTACGCCCCCGAAATGGCCTATTTCGAGTGCCTGCACGAGCTCAAGCTGATCGTCGACCTGATGTATGAGGGCGGCATCGCCAACATGCGCTACTCGATCTCGAACACCGCCGAATATGGCGACATCAAGACCGGCCCGCGCATCATCACCGAAGAGACCAAGAAGGAAATGAAGCGCGTTCTGGCCGACATCCAGTCGGGCCGCTTCGTGAAGGACTTCGTGCTCGACAACCGTGCCGGCCAGCCCGAGCTGAAGGCCTCGCGCATCGCCGCCAAGCGTCACCCGATCGAAGAGACCGGTTCGAAGCTGCGCGCCATGATGCCCTGGATCGGCGCGAACAAGCTGGTCGATCAGACCAAGAACTAAGCCTTGGAGCCCGGACGCAAACTGGGCCCGAGTGGAAGTGGTCGGCGTGTTGCCCTCAAAGGGCAGCGCGCCGACGCTTCATTTGTGCGCGATCCGCGTGCGCCCTCGCGCCATATCCTGATCTGCTTCCACGATTTTTCGCGTGGCGGCACCGAACGCATCGCCATCGGCATGGCCCGCTTCTGGGTCGAGGCCGGACATCGGGTGACGATCCTGTGCGGCACGACAGAGGGCGGCGTGCGCGCTACCGTCGATCCGCGCGTGCAGGTGGTGGAGCTTGATCCGCCCATCCGCCGCAGCCCGATCTCGCGTTTGAAGCTGGGCAAGGCGATGGCGCCCATGCTCGGCAAGATCGATCCTGACATCATCTTTCTGCCGGGCAATTTCCATTTCCCGCTTGTGCTGGCTTTCGGCAAGGCCAAGGGCCGCGCGAAGATTGTGGCGAAAGTGTCCAATCCCGCCGTGCCGAGCGGGCTGATCGGCAAACCGATCCGTGCGCTGCTCCGCCGCTTTGCCCCCGCCGTCGATGGTATTGCCGCGATGAACAGCGGTCTGGCGCGTGAACTGGCCGAGCTGGCGCCCAGCGTCTCCACGGCGACGCTCTACGATCCGATCTATCTCCATCACGATATGACCGCCGATGGTCCGCATGTCGATGATGGCCGCATCCATCTGGTCTGGGCCGGGCGGTTCGAGAAGCAGAAGGATGCCGCGCTGGCGCTGCGCACCATCGCCGCGCTCAATGCGATCACCCCTGCCCGGCTCACCATGCTGGGCGACGGCAGCCTGCACGGCCGGATGCTGAACAAAATCCGCAAGATGGGGCTTTCCGACGTGGTCGCCGCGCCCGGCTATGTGCCGGTGATCGACCCATGGCTGCGCAAGGCCGATGCCTTTCTCTGCACCTCGCATTTCGAGGGCGGCCCGGCGGTGGCGGTGGAAGCCCTGGCGCATGGCGTGCCGGTGATCTCCACCGATTGCTCCCATTTCCTGCATGATATCATGACCATCCCGGAGGCGGGCACGCTGGTGCCCACGCGCAACCCTCAGGATCTGGCGCAAGCTGTGATCGAGGTGACGCGGCGCGGCCCTCCCCCGCTCGCCGCCCTGCAGGCGCTGATCGCCCATCTGGAACCTGAGGTCTGCGCCCAGGCCTATCTCGACTGGTTCGAAACAGTGCTGCAGCGCGACAGGACGCCTGCGTGACACGGTCCGGGCGCTTTTTGCTTTACAGGCCGCGCCGCCTTCATCATAGGCTGAGTGCATGATCTTCAAGCTGACCCTCGCGCTACGACTTATCCGCCCTTGGGCGTGAGCGAGCGCGTGCCCTCTGGCCGCGCGCAAGGAGCGCCCAAGGGATTATCGATCAGCCTGTCCTATAGCCGCAATGCCTGAGCAGCGGCCCCAGTGAAGAGCATCAGAGACCCATCATGCCCATGCTGAAAGACCCTTCGGTCAAGTATCGCCCCTTTCCGCAGATCAACATCCCCGACCGCACCTGGCCGAGCAAGATCATCGACAAGGCCCCGCGCTGGCTCTCCACCGACCTGCGCGACGGCAACCAGAGCCTGATCGACCCGATGGGCGCGGAAAAGAAGAACCGCTTCTTCGACCTGCTGGTCAAGGTTGGCCTCAAGGAAATCGAGGTCGGCTTCCCCAGCGCCGGCGCGACCGAGTATGATTTCATCCGCAGCCTCGGCACCGAGAACCGCGTCCCCGAGGATGTGCTGATCCAGGTGCTGACGCAGAGCCGCGAAGACCTGATCAAGACCAGCTTCGAGTCGCTGGAAGGCATGCCCGCCGCCATCGTCCACCTCTACAATGCCGTGTCGCCGCTGTGGCGTCAGGTGGTGTTCGGCATGGAGCGCCCGCAGATCCGCGAGATCGCCGAGAATGGCGCCAAGCTGCTGCGTGACAATGCCGCGCGCTTCCCGAACACCAAGTGGCATTTCGAATATTCGCCCGAGACCTTCTCGACGGCGGAACTCGATTTCAGCCTGGAATGTTGCGAGGCGGTGATGCAGATCCTGCAGCCCACGCCCGAGCACCCCATCATCCTCAACCTGCCCGCCACGGTCGAATGCGCGACGCCCAACGTCTATGCCGACCAGATCGAGTATTTCTGCCGCAACCTGCCCAACCGCGATGCGGCGGTGATCAGCCTGCACACCCATAACGACCGCGGCACCGGCGTTGCCGCCGCCGAACTGGGCATCATGGCGGGCGCCGACCGCGTCGAGGGCTGCCTCTTCGGCAATGGCGAGCGCACCGGCAACTGCTGCCTCGTCACCGTGGGCATGAACCTCTACACGCAGGGCGTCGATCCGGAACTGGACTTCTCGGACATCGACGAGGTGATCCAGACGGTCGAATACTGCAACCAGCTGCCCGTTCATCCGCGCCATCCCTATGGCGGCGATCTGGTGTTCACCGCCTTCTCGGGCAGCCATCAGGACGCCATCAAGAAGGGCTTCGCCGCGCAGGAAAAGCGCAATGACGAGTTCTGGGCCGTGCCCTATCTGCCCATCGATCCCGCCGATCTGGGTCGCAGCTATGAAGCGGTGATCCGCGTCAATTCGCAGAGCGGCAAGGGCGGTTTCGCCTGGGTGATCGAGCAGGATCAGGGCCTCAAGCTGCCCAAGCGCATGCAGGCCCATTTCAGCCGCCATGTGCAGGAACTGGCCGATGAGCTGGGCCGCGAACTGGTCGCCGCTGACATCTGGGAGGTGTTCCAGCGCAGCTACCGCGTCAACGATCCGCAGCATTTCCAGCTGCTGGACTGGGACGAGACCAAGGGCCCCGATGGCGCGCGCATCTTTGCGGGCAAGATCGGCGTCGGCGGCAAGGAACAGTCGGTCTCGGGCCGTGGCAATGGCCTGATCTCCTCGGTGGTCGCGACGCTGGCGGACAGCTTCGGCGTCAACCTCTCGGTGAAGGACTATTCCGAGCATGCGCTCTCCGCCGGTTCGGATGCGCGTGCGGCGGCCTATGTCGAATGCACCGGGCCGGATGGCCAGACCATCTGGGGCGTGGGCGTCGATACGGACGTCGCCACCGCCAGCGTGCGCGCCGTGCTGAGCGCCGCCAACACGCTGGTCCTCTCGGGCAGGTAAGCTGATCAGGCCGGGGCTTTGCGCTCCGGCCTTTTTCAGACGCCGGGGCGGGCTGTGATCAGCCTGCTTTCGACGTCCCATGAGACATTCCAGATGCGGCCTTCGCTGTCCGCGATCCACGCCGGCACATGGCTGTCACCATCCACCTGCCTGCGGACAAGCGCCGAGGCGATCTCTGCCTGCATGTCAGACGCCCCTTCCAGGGCCTCTACCCGCACCTGGCGCGGCGCGAAGAAGAAGAGGCCGTGGCTGAACAGCGCGCCATCCTCGTCACGCGAAAAGCCGACCAGGCCGGGCACGGGAAATGACCCGCCTGCAAGCCATGCCCCGACAGCCTCAACGAAATGCGCCGGGCGCATCATCACGCCCGAGAGCGCCCAGACCACCGCCTGCACCCCCGGCAGCGCCGCCAATGCCAGACCGACCTGCAGATGCGTGCACAAAATCGGCCTGAGATGAGCCCCGCCCGCCAGATTTTGCCCGGACGCGAGCAACACGCCCTCCAGCTGAGGCAAAGCGTCATCCAGCCCAAGCCTTTGCGTCACAACCGGCATAGCGGCGCCACGCGCCGGAGCCAGCCCCTTGAGATCGAAGGTGAGTCCCCGGCACAGCAGTTCGAGGCGGCCACGATCCGCCTCCCCCCGATAGCTGACCGACAGCATGTTCTCTGCGGGAAGTTGCCCCAGCAAACGATCGATGACCTCAACCGATGGACGCTGCCCTTCGGCAAACAGCAAGACCACACCGTTCGCGACAGGCTCAACAGCGATAGTGTCCTCTGCCTGATCGTCCATCATGTCCGGCCCTCCTGCCCCTTTCTTGGCATATTCCCCCGGCTTTGCCAAAGCGCGCCCATCCCGCCTCTTCCGCGATGCCCCGCGATGGTTTAACCGCCCGGCATGACTGACCAGCACATCTCCAACGCCTCGTCCGCCCTCATCTCCGGCCGCATGTCGCTTGGCGGCAAGGCCTGGCACTGGCGCGGCGGCAATATGGACATGATGGAGCACGATCACGGCTGGGACGGCCCCCTTGCCGACGATCTGGTCACCCAGCTGCTGCTCGCGCGCGGCGTGGCCCGCGAGGATCTCAACCGCCAGCGCAACCCGACCCTGCGCGAATTCCTGCCCGACCCCTCGCAGCTTCAGGATATGGATGTGGCGGCGCGGCGCATCGCCCAGGCCATCGTCCAGCGCGAGCCGGTGGCGGTCTATGGCGATTACGACGTCGATGGCGCCACCAGCGCCGCCTTGCTGATCCGCCTGATCCGCCTGTGCGGCCATGATGCCCGCCACTACATCCCCGACCGTCTGCTGGAAGGCTATGGCCCCACCGGAGAGGCTCTGGTGCGGCTGGGGCAGGAAGGCGCAAAGCTGGTCGTCACCGTCGATTGCGGGGCCATGGCGCATGATGCTCTGGCCATGGCGGCGGATGCCGGGGTGGAGGTGATCGTGGTCGATCATCACAAATGCTCGCATGAACTGCCGCGCACCGTGGCAATGGTGAACCCTAACCGCCTCGATGAAAGCGAGATTGGCGCGGCGCATGGCCATCTGGCGGCGGTGGGCGTGGCCTTCCTGCTGGCCATTGCGGTGCGGCGCGAGCTGGAGAAGGCGAAGCACCCCGGCACGCCCGGCAATGGCGCCCTGCTCTCGCTGCTCGATCTGGTGGCGCTGGGCACGGTGGCCGATGTGGCCGCGCTGCATGGGTTGAACCGCGCTTTCGTGGCGCAGGGGCTCAAGGTGATGGCCAAGCGCGAGAACATCGGCATGGCCGCGCTGATCGACGCCAGCAAGCTGGGCCGCGCGCCCACCGCCTCGGATCTGGGCTTTGCGCTGGGGCCGCGTGTGAACGCTGGCGGGCGCGTGGGCGAGGCGACGCTGGGCGTGCGCCTGCTCACCACCCACAATCCCGAGGAAGCGCGCGAGATCGCCGGGCAGCTCTCCCTGCTCAACGAGGAGCGGCGCGGCATCGAAATGGCCGTGCAGGAGGCCGCCGAGGCGCAGGTCGAGAAACAGCACAACCGCAGCGTGCTGGTGCTGGCCGGTGCGGGCTGGCATCCCGGCGTGATCGGCATTGTGGCCGGGCGCATCAAGGAGAAGAGCGGCAGGCCCACGCTGGTGATCGCTCTGGAGGCCGATGAGGCAGGATACGGCAAGGGCTCGGGCCGGTCGGTGCATGGCGTCGATCTGGGGGCGGCGATCATCGCCGCGCGCGCTCAGGGCCTGCTGGTGGCCGGTGGTGGCCATGCCATGGCGGCGGGCCTGACCATCGCGCCCGACAAGCTGGATGCGCTGGGCGAGTGGCTCGATGAAAGGCTGGCCAGCGATGTGGCGCGGGCGCGGCTGCATCAATCGCTGCTGGTCGATCTGGCGGTGGCGCCGCGCGGGCTGAACCCGGCGCTGGTCGAAACGCTGGAAAGCGCCGGGCCCTATGGCATGGGCTGGCCTGGGCCGCGCGTGGCGGTGGGGCCGGTGAAGGTGGTGAAGGCCGATGTGGTCGGCGCCGATCATGTGCGGCTGATCGTGCGCGGGAACGATGGGGCCAGCTTCAAGGCGATGGCCTTCCGCGCGGCGGATGGCGAGATGGGGCAGACCCTGCTGCATGGCACGCAGGGGCGCAGCTTGTGGCTGGTGGGCCGCGCGAAGATCGACGACTGGGGTAGCCGCCCCGCCGCCGAGCTGCATATCGAGGATGCGGCCCTGATCGACTGATCGGGCTCGTTCGGGCGCCAGCGACGGGCGCATTGCCGCTAATCCTTTGATTTACCCTGTGGAAAACTATCTCGCAAAAACATGCAAAAAAGGGATTGACCGAATCCCGCCTCACCCCTAGATGCGCGTCTCCCAACGAGGCAACGCTTCACCGCCGAGCTTCAGAGTGGCCCCTTCGTCTAGCGGTTAGGACGCGGCCCTTTCACGGCTGAAACACGAGTTCGATTCTCGTAGGGGTCACCATTCTTCTTCACGGAAGATGGGACACATATAATGGCTTAGGCCCCTTCGTCTAGCGGTCAGGACGCGGCCCTCTCACGGCTGAAACACGAGTTCGATTCTCGTAGGGGTCACCATTATTTCATGGACTTGCGAGTCCATGGCTGGCTCTTCGCCAGATATAGATAAAATATGGAAAAGAAGAGCGCCGTTTCACGGCTTCCCCCGGTTGCCTATCATCTTTTTCCCATGATCCGCGGCAAACTGCCGCAGGCGCGTTGAGCCTTATGTTTCAGCCTTTTCATGGCGTGAACATGACTTATCACGATGAGGCATCCGCCAGCAGAGCCGCCATTCCCGCTCTGAAACGCGCGCCCTGAAAGCAGCCCTCCATTCACGAAAGACGCGAGAAGGAGGCGCAGCTGTCAGCGCCCGACAGGTGGTGGAACAGATCCTGTCGCCGGATCGAAACCCGGCGCGTGCGGATCAAGCGGATCGACATCGGCAGGCCCCGGCGCCGTTGCCGCCTCATGCCAGGCGCGCAATAGCAAATCCCGTAACAGGGCCGCGCCACTGCCAGTCTGGGCATAAATCAGCGCGCGCACCTGCGGATTGCGTGGATCGCTCAAGGCGCCGCCCTGTTCCAGGCGATAGATGCCTTCAACCTTGCCGTTGTTCGCATCGAGCCATGCCACCAGAGCCTCGAACAGATCGCCATGCTGATGGTCGATCGTGCCGATATGGGCGGACACATCCGCGGCGGTCAGGTCGATCGCCTTCACATAGGCGGATTCGAACCGGGCATGAATATGGCCATCGCTGGTGTAATGGTGAGGGTTAGGGCCCTTCCAGCCATCGGAATGGATCGAGTCATGCAGCGGCTGCGATCCGTCGCCGATATAATGACCCAGCCGCACCACCGTATTGGCGCAATTCAGCTTGAGGAAAGTGACCTCCTCAGCCTTACCCTTGGCCTGGGCGGCGCGCAGCTGGCGCATCTCCGAGACGAGATGGCCATATTGCTCCATCACCGCATAGGGCAAGGTGCCCGTCCAGCGCACGCTCATCCAGCGCGCTGCGGCGGGATCGCTGTGCTGCAGCGCCAGATGGCGGCGATAGAGCGCCAGCATATAGGCAAAGCGCGAGCGAGGCAGCGGCGTGAGAAACAGGGTGCGCTCACGGAACCAGCCGTGATTGGGGTCTTCCTCGATCTTGGCGAAGGGCTCGCTGTCATGCCGCCAGCTATCCGGGATGGTTGCCGAGGCGGCGATAAAATCTTCCTGTTCGCGCAGGAACACCGGCCCGTCGGCGGGCAGTGCCTCGATGGCGGCGCGGTCGATCGCCGCGTGGGCCTGATGGCCCCAGGCCAGCACTGGCCCAGCTTCCAGCAAACAGCCGCCCGCCAGCATCGCCAGAGCAGACAGCGGGCGCAGTAACAAGGATCGTGTCATATTCACTGCTCTCTCGAAGGCGCGAACAGCGACAGCGGGATCGCCTGCCCCATCGCGCGATAACCATTGTCATTGGGATGCAGATGATCGCCGGAATCGAAGGCCGGGCGCAGATGCGGCGGGCTGGCGTCATCGGCGACGGCCTTCTCGAAATCGATCACGCCATCGAAGACGCCGCTGCCGCGGATCCAGAGGTTCACCTGCTGGCGGATCTGCTCCATCGCGGGGGTGAGATATTTTGAGCCGTCGCCCGGCGTGAGCGTCGCGCCATAGACGCGCATGCTGCGCCCATGAGCGGCAGCGATCAGCCGCCGATAGCCATCCTCCAGATCGGCGGCGGCGACCGGCTTTTCGCCGGGCAAAGCGCTGCGCCACAGATCGTTGATCCCTTCCAGCAGGATCAGATGCGAGCCGCCCGGCACGCTGGCGACATCGCGGTCGAAGCGGTCGATCCCCGCCGTGCCGCGCCCTTCCGCCAGCAGGCGGTTGCCGCTGATCCCCATATTGACCACGCCGCAGGCATGTGCGGAGCCGGTCGCCACCAGCCGCTGCGCCAGTTCGCCCGGCCAGCCGCGCCAGTCGGGCCGCGTGCCGCGCGCGCCCTCGGTGATGGAATCACCAAAGGTAACGATGGTGCAGGACGCGCCCGGATCACCCACCGCGATCAACGAGACAAAAGGACGGATTTTCTGCGGCTGGAAGGCGGCATCCTGCGTCCCATCTGCCGCAAAGGCGGCAGGAAACGCCGCCGCGCCCGCAACGGTGGTGGAGGGAGCAGCGGTGGTGACAGTGACCATCACATCCTCGCCGCTACGGGCGACAAAGCCAGCGGCCTGGGCGAAAGCCACGGCGCCGCCGGTGATGGTCGCCCCCGCCCCGCCGCCGTCAAAGCTCAGGGTGGCCTCGCTGCCCGGCACGATGGCGAAGCCCTCCGCCGCGCGGGCGACCGTGGCGCTGGCGATCCGCAGCGGATCGGCGCCGATCGGGTTGCTGAAAGTCAGCCTCAGCCCATGGCCGGACCGGCTGAGCCGCATGCGGAAGCGGTAGGCGCCTGCGGGAAGCTCGCCCTTGACGGTGCGGGTGGCCGGAGAGGTGGCGTAGCCCCATGCCCCGGCCCACCGATGTGGCGCAACTTGCGCCTGCGCTGGCAGCGGCATCGCCAGAGCAGCAGCCCCGGCCAGCCATGTCCATAATCCCTTTGCTTCTGGCATGGATCGATCCTCAGAACTTGAAGCGCAGCGCCGCCGAATAGGTGCGGCCTTCGTAATAGACGCGGTCGGCGAAATCCTTCGTGCCCCAATAGGAGCGCTGCGGCGGATTGAGCAGATTGGTGGCGTCCAGCGTCAGGGCCACATTGCGGTTCACCCGCCAGGTCACCTGCGCATCGAGGCGCGAGATTGGATACCAGATCAGATTATGCGCCGGATCGCTCAGATTGTAGCTGAGCGGAAAACCGCCGCGCCAGCCCCAGGCGACGCGGGCCCGAAAGCGCCCGTCGTCATAGAACAGGCTGGCGTTGTAGCTGGTCTTGGAAATCCCCGCCGTGGCCCCGGTGAAGCTGGGCAACTGCTGCTGCGTATCGAGCAGCGTGAGATTGGCCGCGACGCCCATGTTGCGCAGCGGGCCGGGCGCGCCATCGAAGAAGGTGCTGGCCTCAAGCTCCAGCCCGCGAATATAGCCCTTGCCCGCATTGATCGGCAGGGTGACGCTGGCCACGCCATTGCCGCCCGGCAGGGTCTGCTGCATGATGGCGCTGGTGATGTAGCCGTTCAGCTCGCGGTCGAACAGGGCCACGCTGGCCTGGCCCGCGCGGCCGAAGTAATATTCCAGGCTGGCGTCCCAATTGGTCGAGCGGGTGGGTTGCAGATCGGGATTGCCGCTGGCCGTGGCCGTGCCGTTGTAGGCGCCCGAGGCGGCGGTGACCTGCGCCAGCGTAACACTGGGGTTGAGCTGCGAGAAATCGGGGCGGGTCAGCGTTTTGGTCCATGCCAGACGCAATTGCAGCTTGGGCATGAAGTGCAGTATGGCGGTGACCGTGGGATCGACATCGAGATAGTTCTGATGCCCGTCGATCGGCGTATAGGCATAGATGATCGCGCTGCCGGTCGAGGGCTGTCTGGTCGCGCTGTATTCGGTGCCGGTGATATGCAGCCGGGTGTTGATCACCCGCGCGCCGATGATGCCATCGACGGGGACGCCCAGCAGATCCAGACCATATTTGACCTCGCCATAGAAGGCGTAGGTGTTCTCATGGCCCGAAAAGCCGTTGACCGGATTGTAGGCGGCGCGGCCATTGTCGGCGAACAGGGCCCCCATCCCCGGCAGCGAGCGGACATAGGCGTTGAGCGCCGCGCGATTACCCGCATCGCCCAACAGGGCCGTGTTGTAATTGGCCCAGCTGGCCGGAATGCTCACATCATCCCCGGCAAAGCCCGAGGGCACATTGATGGCATTGGCACCGCCCGGGAAGCTCGACATCGGCAGTTTGAGCGAATCCAGATTGGCCAGATCGGTGCCGTCCTGGTAGCGGGTACGCCGGTCGGTGAAGCGGAAGCCGGTCTTGATCGAACGGAAGAAGCCGTTGCCCGTCGCCAGCGTCAGATCGGTGCGCCACTGCAGGCCGTTGCCGGTCTGGCGCGTGCGCTCGTCGGAATAGGCGCGGACGTGGAAATTGTTGATATCGCTGACATCCAAGCCACTGGTGTAGCCATACCCAAGGCCGCCGTAGCGGCTGTCGCTCTGGAAATTGGCGCTGACGGTGGGGGCCTTGTTGAAGGCCAGCAGGAAGAGGTCTGTGTCGGTGTCGATGCGCGAGAGCGTATAGACCGCGCTGGTGGAAAGCTTGGCTATCCCTGAGGACCAGTCCGCGCCATATTCGATCTGCGTGGTGTCCAGCAGCTGATGGGTGTAATCGGCGCGCGGACCCGAGGATGCGGTGGCGGTGAAGCTGGCGCTTTTGAGAATATTGGTGCCGGGCACCAGCGAGACATTGCCCAGCACCGTATTGGCCGCGATGTTGGTCTGGAAATCATTGTCGAGATAGGTGTTGTCATCGGTGATATGCGTCGCGCGCAGATGCATGCCGAAGTTGTAGGCCGGCCGCCACTGGATCTCCCCGGTGATGACCGGACGGGTGTAATAGCCCTCGATATGCTTGATCAGCATGGCGCTGGGCATCTGCCCCCCCGCCGTGGCGCTGGCCGTGCTGGTCTCCGGCGTGTAATTCTCGCGATAGGCCTCAAGATAGTCGCGGCGCGTGTAGGAGGCATCGATCATCACGCCGATCTGCCCCAGCGTGGCGCTGTCCCAGCGGCGGCTCAGCAGCAGATCGCCATTGTAGAAGGCTTTCTTCGCGCGGTCGTCATAGGTGGTGCGCGCCGATCCGGCCACCGTCAGCCCCACCGGAAAATCCAGCGGATGATGCAGCTGCACATCGACCTCGCCGCCCAGCCCGCCCTCGATCAGATCGGGCGTCAGCGCCTTGTAGATCGTCATCGAGGCGATCAGGCTCGCCGGATAGCTGTTGAGCAGCGTGCGGCGCGAGGCCCCGGTGTAGGCCTCCTGCCCGTTCAGCGTGGTCACCACGCTGGAGGTGCCGCGGATGGTGA
This sequence comes from Novosphingobium rosa NBRC 15208, assembly GCF_001598555.1. Classification (GTDB taxonomy): domain Bacteria; phylum Pseudomonadota; class Alphaproteobacteria; order Sphingomonadales; family Sphingomonadaceae; genus Novosphingobium; species Novosphingobium rosa. Next base: position 136,865 of record NZ_BCZE01000010.1, on the reverse strand, counting down.
TGGACTGGCCCTCGCCACGGTTGCGGAAGATCTGCACGCCGGGCAGCCGGGCCAGCGCTTCGGTGGCGCTGTTGTCGGGCAGCTGGTTGATGTCCTCAGCCACGATGACATCCTCGATGGCATCGGCGCGGCGCTTGATCTCATCGGCCTTGGCCATGCTGGCGCGATAGCCGGTGACGACAATGGGGGAGCCGGGCGCGGGCGCATCGCTCAGCGCGGCGGGATGCTCCACGGCAGGCGCCGCGCCGCGCGCGGGCGGCGGCCCGGCCATGCGCAACACGATCCTTGCGCCATCGTCAGCGTGGATTTCCAGCCCCGTGCCGGCGATCAGCGCGCGCAGCGCCGCCCTTGCGTCCTGAACACCCTGAATGGGCCGGTTGCGCAGCCCCTGAATGCCATCGGCCGGAGCAACGATCTGCAGATGCGCCTGCCGCCCCAGCGCAGCGATGGCCGCAGCGAGCGGCTGGGCAGGAATGTTGAAGCTGCGCTGCTGGGCGCAGGCGGGCGTAGCCCAGACAAGGCTGGCGCTGCAGGCAAGCAAGGCCGGGACAGACAGACGCGCAAGCGCCCCCCTGCCCGTGAGGGCACGCGACAAGACAATGGCATGAAACATGGAGAGAAGAGCCCCGTTGGTCGGCTTCAAAGCCGGTTCGCTAGGGTAGATGCGGGCCCGGCGAACATCCTCCATGCCGGATGCGATTTTTTATCGGCGGCGCGAAAGGCGCAGCCCCGCGTCGCTCTGGTCCAGTTGCAGATCCATGCTGTCGGCGGCGGCCTGAGCAAAGCCCGCCGGATCGCTGATCGAATAGATCCCCGCCACCTTGAGCCGTGCCACCGCCGGGTCCGCGATCACGATGGGCCGATCAGAATAACGCGCGAATTCCGCCGCCGCATCGCCCAGCGTCATGCCTGTGAGGTCCAGTTCGCCGCTCTGCCAAAGGCCCGCCTTGTCGACGGCGGCAGGGGTCAGGCGATCGCGGACCAGCCCTTGCCCATTGGCGGGCACGATCAGCCGGTCGCCCGCCAGCAGGCGCGTCACCCCGGCCAGATCGGTGCGCACATCGACAATACCCTCGCGCACCGTCACCGAAACGCCGCCCACCTCCAGAATGCGCACCAGAAAGCTGGTGCCCACCACCTGAATTTGCGCGATGCCGGCATCGACCGTGAAGGGGCGCGTCCTGTCGCGCGTGACGTCGAAATTGGCTTCACCCGCCAACAGGCGAATGCCGCGCGTCTGCGGCGCGAAATTCACCTCGACGCTGGCACCGGTGTTCAGGGTGAGCGCGGAGCCATCGGCCAGCGCCACCCTGCGGATCGAGCCGCGCGGGGTGCTCAATCTTTCGGCGCTGGACCAGGGTTTCACCGCCACCGCCGCGACCAGAGAGGCGGCCAGGGCGCCAGCGGCCCCGCCCATCCACATACGACGGCTCAGCTGCGAGCGCCCGGGCTTGGGTTCAGCCGGGGCAGGCTGCGCCACGGCCATCGCTGCCCCCGGCGCGCCCAGCGCCACGGCGCGATCCAGATAGGCGCTGGCTGCCATCGCGCGCGCGAATGCCCCGGCATGGCGCACATCCGCCTTGGTCCAGGCGTCCAGCTCCGCTTCTTCCTGAGCGCTCAGCGTTCCGGCGTCGACGCGCAAAGCCCAGCGCGCCGCCGCTTCTTCAAGCGCGCTCGCACTGTCCTGCACTGGCATCGGTGAATGTCTCGTCTTGTGTGGCACGGGTGCTAGATGCCGCATCGCGGCCCAATCCGCCACGCCCAATTGCATTGGTCAGCAAGGCCAAGGCCTTGATTGTGTGTTTTTCGACGGTGCTTTCGGCAATATCGAGCTGTCTGGCCACGTCTTTTTGCGACAGGCCCTGCAATTTGCGCAAAGTGAACACCTCGCGGCAGCGCACCGGCAGAGCCGCGATCAGCGCCGTGACATGCGAGAGTTCCTGACGGTCGGCGGCGACACGCTCGGGCGAAGGGGCTTCCTCCGGGATCTGCATGACTTCGGTGCTGGTCAGGGCATCGATCGTCACCACGCGTGAACGGCGCAGGGCCTGAAGGATGACCGATTTGGCCACTTCGAACAGATAGTTGCGCGGGTTGCGAATATGATCGACCCGCTCCAGCCCGGCCAGAATCGCATAGGCTTCCTGCACGATGTCATCGATATCGCAGCCAATATCGACCGGTCGCCGTGCCAGCCATTGGCGCAGCGCTGCTTCATGGGGAAGGATATGGCAGCCCAGCCAGGCCGCGCGCTCACGGGAGAGGCTCATGATGCGGGTGGTCCTAGTGCCGGCTTGTGACAATTTTTGTACGAAACAGGCATCTGCCGGGGCCATTCGGACCCCCGCTCACACCAATTCGCATCCTAACCGGCCTGTGCCTGAGCGATATAATCGTCGATGCGCTGATCCAGCACGGTCAGCGGCATGGCGCCCGGCAGCAGGCCCGCATCATGGAACTGGCGAATGTCGAAGCGCGCGCCAAGCGCCGCCCTGGCCTTATCGCGCAGGCGCAGCCAGTCCAGCTTGCCCAGCATATAGCTGCAGGCCTGACCCGGCCACACGCAATAGCGCTCCACCTCGGTGACGGCCACGCTTTCGGGATCGCCCAAAGTTTCGGTGTAGAACTGCACCGCCTGCTCGCGGCTCCAACCCTTGGCGTGCATGCCGCTGTCCACCACCAGCCGCACCGCGCGGAAGATCGAATCGTGCAATTGCCCGACATGGCCCAGCGGATCATCGGCATAGACGCCCATCTCCACCGCCAGCTGCTCGGCATAGAGCGCCCAGCCCTCGCCATAACCGGAGAAGAACTGCGTCTTGCGGATTTCGGGCAAGCCCGCCTCCAGCGCCAGCGTGCCTTGCAGATGGTGGCCGGGAATGCCCTCATGATAGGTCAGCGTGGGCAAGGTCCAGCGCGGCACCTCTGCGGTATCGCGCAGGTTGATGTAATAGGCCCCCGGCCGCGTGCCATCGAGCGAACCCGACATATAGTAACCGCCCGGCGCCCCGGCCTCGGTGGCTTTGGGAACGCGCCTGATGGCCAGCGGCATCCTGGGCAGCGTGCCGAACCATTGGGGCAGACGCGCCTGCATCGCGGCGACCTGCTTGTTAAGGTCGGCGATCAGGGTTTCCTTACCCGGATCGGTGTTGGGATAGCGATACTGCGGATCGTCGAAGAGCGCCCGCATGCGCTGCCCGACCGTGCCCTGCGACAGGCCCTGACCTTTGAGGATCGCATCGATCTCGCTGCCCTGCCGGGCGATCAGCTCCATGCCGGTGCGATGGATCTCCTCAGGCCCCATGGTGCTGGTGGTGTAGGATTTGAGCATCAGCCCGTAGAGGTCTCCGCCATGCGGCAGGCGAGCCACCCCGGCGGTATGCACGACATGGACCTTCAACCCTTCCAGCAGGGTGATCTGGCGGTCCAGCGCGGGCTGGATGCGGGAGCCATAGATCGCCGCGGCCTTGCGCTGCCAATCCCCGGCAATCTTCTTCTCCGCCGTGCGGCGCACCAGCGACTGGACCAGATTGGCCTTCTGCGCCGGCATGTCGCGCAAAGCCCGCAGCTGGATCAGCGCCTTGGCAAGAACAAAGTCCGGCGGCACCACGCCCAGCGCCACGTCATGGCGCACCTGTTCGCTTTCCTGATCGAGCGCAATGGCGAAAGCCTCCAGCCGGGCGAGATAGGCCTGCGCATCCGCCAGCGTCTCGATGCTGTGCTGGCTGTCGAGGAAATCGGGCACCTGCTGGTAGCAGCCGGTCAGCTGGCTGACGGCATAGGGCGTGCCGATGGTGGGAATGCCGCGATTGATCTCATCCTGCATCTGCGTGGAAAACAGGATGCTGGCATGGTTCCAGCGGTTGAGCCCGGTCAGCTGGTTCACGTCGATCTGCTGCAGCGCCTTGAGCCACAGGGCGGTCTGGCGCTTGTCCTGCTCCCAGGCGTGAAGCGAGCGGTCGTCCAGCCGGGACTTGGCCGCGGCGCGCGCGCCCTTGTCCAGCCCCAGCGCCGTCACCGTTTCGGGCGAGCGGTCCAGCATCTGCTTCATCATCGCGTCGAACAGGGCCAGCAGTCTGGCGTCCTCGGCGCTGGCGGTGGCGGCCTGCGCCCGCGCGCCGCCAAGGCGCAGGACCATCGCCGTGGCGGCGGCGGACTGGATCAGATCGCGGCGGTTCATCGAGGGCCCCTTTGCTGGCGAATGCATCGCAGCACAGGGTGAAACAGCTTCCTGCCGAAATCAATCGGCGTGGTTCCTTATGAAACCACGCGGATTTTGGTGGCCTTGGCCTCCACCAGAGCCTCCAGCAGTTCCCAGAAAGCCTCGGCAGAGGCCGTGCCCAGATCGACATGCAGCCGCTGCGGCGCCACATAAACCGAATGAACGCAGCCGGTCAGTTCGGCCTCCGGATCGTAATCGACCTCATCGGGATCGAACCATTTTTCGAACCAGTCGGCGATGGCCTCCTCGATGGCGGGCAGATCATGCTCGATGGTTACGGCGTCCCAGCGCAGGCCCTCGATGGTGAGGTCCGCCACGGTCTCCTGAGAAGAGGATGGCATCTGGCCCTCGATGGGATCGAAGACCAGCATGCCCTCGGGCTCGAAGAAGATGCTTTCCGGGCCATCGTCCGTGCGCAGGAAGTCCACCACCGCCCATTTGCGATAGGCCGCGGTGCCTTCGGGCAGCTCGAACTTCACCTCCGGGCTGCCCGCATGGCTGACCGCCCGCTGATGGATCAGGAAGGCGCGGAACTGGGCCACATAATGGTCCCGGATTTCGATCACCAGATTTTCGACGGCTGCATCACTCATATGGCTGACTAGGAGGATGCGGCGGCATTTGTCGAGAGGCGATCAGGCCGCTTCTTCGGCCCGCCGGGCGTAAAGATCATTCTCCTTGCCGATCAGAATGTCGGCGAGGAACCAATAGGCCTTGCCCCAGGCGGCCAGAACCTCGTCGCTGGCCGCCTCGCCCAGCACATCGCGGATGGCGGGCAGCAAGGCATCGGCCACCAGCGGATAATGCTCGGCCTTCACGCCGGTTTCGACATGGCGCTGCACCATGCGCGCCACCACCGGCGTCAAATTCTGCAGCTTGTCCACATTCTGCGCATAGCCAAGGATGGCGGCGGCCAGACGGCGCGGCTGTTCGCCGGATTCCTGAGCGGCCTGGTCGAACAGCGCCCGCACCTCTTCGTTGACGAAAAGGCGCTCATACATGCGGGTGGTGATCGCCAGCCCATGCTTCTGCAACACCGGCGCGGTGGCCTTGACGATGGCGATGGTCTGTTCGGAAAGCGGCGCGGCCATGTCGATCACTCCTTAAAACATGCGAGTCGAATGCATGTATACTCCGAGCGCATAAACATGCAATATGGATGCATGATTAAAGGTCACTGCTGAGATGCGCCTTACCGCCCATACCGATTATGCCCTGCGCATCCTGCTGCATGCCGCGTTGGTCGCGCGTGAGGGCGACGGGCTGCTGGGGATCGGCAAGGTGGCGCAGGAGCACGATATTTCGCGCAACAATGCGATGAAGGTGGTGAATGAGCTGGCCAGCGCCGGCCTGCTGGAAACGGTGCGCGGGCGCAGCGGGGGTTTTCGTCTGGCCCGCCCCGCCGAGGAGATCACTCTGGGCGCGGTGGTGCGGCTGACCGAACCCTGCCTCAACCTTGCCGATTGCGAGCATTGCATCCTGCGCGGCAATTGCGGCCTGACGGGTATGCTCAACCGGGCGATGCAGGCTTTTCTGGCGGAGCTGGATGGCCAGACCCTTGCTCAGGCCGCCGAGGGATCGCGGTTGCCGTCGCGGGCACGCCCAAAGCTTTTGGCTGTCGAGCCTGCCCGCGCGGATCCGGTTTAAACGATGGCGACGGCCGCTTCGAGGCGGCTGGCCTGTTGCAGGGCACCCTCGATGGCAGCCTTGCGGGCGTCCTCGCCGCGCCCCAGCCCTTCGGCGATGATGACCTCAAGGTCGGTCACGCCGATAAAGCCGAAGATCGAGCGCAGCAGCGTCTCGGCATGCTCATAGGCGCTAAAGGGCGAGCCCTCGCCATAGACATTGCCGCGCGCCAGAGCGATGATCACGCGCTTGCCACCGGCCAGCCCCTTGGGGCCGTTCTCGCCATAGGAGAAGGTCTTGCCACGCACCGCGATGCGGTCGATCCAGGCCTTGAGCTGGCTGGGAATGGTGAAATTGTAGAAGCCCGCGCCGATCACCACGATATCGGCATCGAGGAATTGCTGAACATCCTCGCCATTCTCCAGCGCGAGACAGGTCTCCATGGTGAGGTGGGGCAGCGGCTCGGCGGCCAGATCGCGATGGGTGATCTCAAGGCCCTGGTGCGTATCGCTCAGGCGCTCGACGATGGCGGCGGTGATGGCGCGGCTGGCCGAATTGTCGCCGGTGATGCTGGAATCGAGATGCAGAAGCTTCATGGGGGGTCTCCGGTCTGGATTTGTGACCAGGACCAGCTATGTGACTGGAAGCGCCCTGCCAAGAACGCATATTTTTAGGACCAGGTCATATGGATATGCCTACCCCCCAATCTTCTCCCCCACTCCCCACGACGATGCCCGATCACCCGGGCGTCAGCGCCGAATGCCGCAAGATGAGCAGCATCCTCACCATCGTGGGCGACAAATGGACGGTGATGATCGTGATGGTGCTGGTGGAACGCCCGCGCCGCTTCAACGAGATGAAGCGCACCATCGGCGGCATCTCGCAGCAGATGCTGACGCGCACGTTGAAAGCGCTGGAGCGCGACGGCATGGTCAGCCGCACGGTCTATCCCACCGTGCCGCCACAGGTGGAATATGCGCTGACCGAATTGGGCCAGTCGCTGTCGGTGCCGCTGCGCCATCTGGGCGGCTGGGCGCGCGCGCATACCGAGCAGATCGAGGGCAACCGCATCCGCTACGATCTGGCCAAAGACGCCGGGGAGCCCGGCGCCTTCCCAGCCGCTCAGTCCGCGTAGACGATCTTCAGTTTCCCGGCAGCCTCCGCAGCGATGCGGCGGGCAGTATCGGTGTCCTTCGCGCGGGCCAGCGTGACACCCATGCGGCGATAGGGCCGCGCGCTGGGCTTGGCGAAGATGCGCAGATCGAGCGCCACATCGCTTTCGCCGGTGGTCAGCGCCTCGGCCTGCCCCTCAAAATGGAAATTGGTGGAATCGCGGTCGGCCAGCAGCACCGCCGAGGCCGAAGCCCCGCGCAGCGCAATCTCGGGGATCGGCAGGCCCAGAATGGCGCGGGCATGCAGGTCGAATTCGGTCAGGTCCTGCGAGATCAGCGTCACCATCCCCGTATCATGCGGGCGCGGCGACAGCTCGGAGAAGATCACCTCCTCACCCTTCACGAAGAACTCCACGCCGAACAGGCCATAGCCGCACAGATCGTCCACCACCTTGCGCGCCATGGCCTGAGCATCGGCAATGGCCTGCGCGCTCATGGCGGCGGGCTGCCAGCTTTCCTGATAATCGCCGCGCTCCTGCCGGTGGCCGATGGGCGGGCAGAAATGCACGCCGTCTTTCGCGCGGATGGTCAGCAGCGTGATCTCGTAATCGAAGGCGACGAATTCCTCCACGATCACCCGCTGGCGGTCGCCGCGCATATTGGCCACGGCATAGGTCCAGGCGGCCTCAAGGCTTTCGGCCTCGCGCACGGTGCTCTGCCCCTTGCCCGAGGAGGACATCACCGGCTTGATCACGCAAGGCAGGCCTGTGAAGGCAGCGCCCTCCAGCACCTCCTCAAGGCTCTCGGCATAGCGATAGCGCGAGGTGCGCAAGGCGAGATCCTGCGCCGCCACATCGCGGATGCGGTCGCGGTTCATGGTGAGGATCGTGGCGCGGGCCGAGGGCACGACATGAACGCCCTGCGCCTCCACCTCGGCCAGCACCTCGGTGCGGATGGCTTCGATCTCGGGGACGACGAAATCGGGCTGATGCTTTTCGATGGCGACGCGCAGCTTCTCGCCATCGAGCATCGAGAAAACCTCGAAACCATCGGCAAGCTGCATCGCCGGAGCGCCTTCATAGGCGTCGCAGGCGATGACCTGCGCGCCCAGCCGCTTGGCGGCGATCACGAATTCACGCCCCAGCTCGCCCGAACCGAGCAGCAAGATTTTCGCCGTGAACGCCATGATCCTTGTCCTTTTCGCCTGCGCTGATCACGCCGCCTATAGGCAAGGCAGAAGGCGAGCGCATCCCCTTTGCAAGAATGCGCCCACGCTTTTGTTCAAGCCGTAACGCCCGCCTTGCTGGCCTTGTCCAGGCGCGAAAGGTCTTCGGAAGTGAGTTGCAGATGGATCGCGCCCAGCAGATCCTCGACCTGCTTCACGCTGGTCGCGCTGGCGATGGGCGCGGCGATCCCGGGCTGAGCCGCGATCCATGCCAGCGCCACCTGCGCCAGACTGGCCTGATGCGCCGCCGCCACGGCATCGAGCGCCGCAAGCACGCGCGGGCCATCGCCGTCCAGATATTTGCCGACGGCCCCGGCGCGGGCGCCTTTGGCATCCTCCGGCTTGCGATACTTGCCGGTGAGATAGCCGCTGGCGAGGCCGTAATAGGGCGTCATGCCGATATCATGGGCGACGCAATAATCCTGCACCGCGCCTTCATACTCATGGCGCTCCAGCAGATTGTACTGGTTCTGCAGGGCCTGATAGCGGGCCTGTCCCTCGCCTTCCTGCCCCTCGACCGCGGAGGCCAGCCGGCCGGCATCGAAGTTGGAAGCGCCGATGGTGCGGACCTTGCCATCCTTCACCAGCCGGTCGAAGGCTTCGGCCACGTCGTTCTGATCGGTGTCGGCATCGTCACGATGGGCAAGATAGAGGTCGATATAATCGGTGCCGAGCCGTTTGAGCGACCCTTCCACCGCCCTGGCGATATGGGCGGGGTCGAGCCCCTGCACGCCATCGATGGGCAGCATGCCGACCTTGGTGGTGATGATCACATCATCGCGCTTGCCGCGCTGGCGCAACCATTCACCAATGACGGTTTCGGATTCGCCGCCCTTATGGCCATCGACCCAGGCGGAATAGACATCGGCTGTGTCGATCACCTTGCCGCCACCCGCCACGAAGGCGTCGAGGACGGCGAAGCTGGCGTTGCGGTCGGCGGTCCAGCCGAAGACATTGCCGCCAAGGATCAGCGGGGGGGTGACAAGTTCGGATCGGCCGATGCGGCGCAGGTCTGACGGGGCAGTCATGGGAGGGCTCCTTTTCCCCGGGGGCAACAGGGCCCGGGCAGCATAGATGGTCGCTGAGCCATCACGATTGAGACTCTGTCATAGCTCGGCACATCGCCATTGAACCACGGATCGGCGTGAGGCCAAAAGGCCTTGCGACCACCCGGGACAGAGCATCGATCAACAGAGCTTTGCGTTACGTTCCATACGTTTATTGCACGAAGGAGAGGTTAGGCACACCGATGGCGCGCCACTGCTGCCTCGCCGGGAGACGTTATGGGAGCGCGAGGGCGTAACACCCTCGCTTTTCACTCTTTCTTCCACTGGACTTTCCCCCTTGCCATCGCGCAAGATCACCGCATGACCGTTACCGATATTGCCAAGCGCACCTACGATCACAATTTCCGGCTCGATCCGATTGTGCGCAGCCTGCTGGACACGGATTTCTACAAGCTGCTGATGCTGCAGATGATCCGGCATATTCACGGCGATGTGCGGGCGACCTTCTCGCTGATCAACCGCACCAAAAGCGTGCGCCTTGGCGAGATCATCGACGAAGGGGAACTGCGCGCGCAACTCGATCACGCGCGGACCCTGCGCTTTTCCAAGAAAGAGCTGATCTGGCTGGCAGGCAATGCCTTTTACGGCAAGCAGCAGATGTTCGCGCCCGATTTCATTGCGTGGCTCGCGGATTTCCGCCTGCCCGACTATGAGCTGCGCAAGGCCGATGGCCAGTATGAACTCCATTTCGAAGGCCCGTGGACCCATACCACCATGTGGGAAATCCCGGCGCTGGCCATCGTGAACGAGCTGCGGTCCCGTGCGGCGATGCGGGATCGGGGGCGGTTTGCGCTCGATGTGGTCTATGCCCGCGCCAAGGCCAAGCTGTGGGACAAGGTGGAGCGCCTGCGCGGTCTGCCCGATCTGCGCATTTCCGATTTCGGCACACGCCGCCGCCATGGCTTCCTGTGGCAGCGCTGGTGCGTGGAGGCGCTGAAGGAAGGCCTTGGCGAACGCTTTATCGGCACTTCCAACGTGCTGCTGGCGATGGATGCCGATCTGGAGGCCATCGGCACCAATGCCCATGAACTGCCGATGGTGGCGGGGGCTCTGGCCCGGGACGATGCCGAACTGGCGCATGCGCCCTATCAGGTGCTGGAGGAGTGGCGCGCCCATTACAACGGCAATCTGCTGATCGCTCTGCCGGATGCTTTTGGCAGCGCAGCTTTCCTGCACAACGCTCCGGACTGGCTGGCCAGCTGGACCGGTTTCCGCCCCGACAGTCTGCCCCCCATCGAGGCGGGCGAACAGATCATCCGCTGGTGGCGGGAGCATGGCGTCGATCCGCGCCAGAAGCTGCTGATCCTCTCGGACGGGATGGACATCGACAGCATCGAGGAAGCCTATCGGCACTTCCACGGGCGGGTGCGGCTCAGCTTTGGCTGGGGCACCAATCTCACCAATGATTTCCGGGGCTGCGATCCCGATGGCGCGGAAGGCCTGGAGCCGATCTCGCTGGTCTGCAAGGTGACGCACGCCAATGTGACCGGCGCCAGTGGCCGCCCCGCCGTCAAGCTGTCCGACAATCCGGAAAAAGCCACCGGCGACCCGCGCGAGATCGAGCGCTATCTGCGCGTCTTTGGGCAGGAGGGGCAGGTTGCCCTGCCCGTCCACGTCTAGACGCCTGCGGGGCGATACATTTTGAAGAGTTGCTCAGGCCCGATCTCGAAATAATCCGCCGGGCCGCCGCCGCGCAGGATCGTGCGCGATCTGGCGGTCTGGTAGACGCCATCCTCGATCAGGGCATGGTCGATATGGATGCCGACCGCCTCGCCGATCACCAGCCATTGGTCCAGTTCCTTGCCCTCCTTGGTGGTGAGACGGATGATCTGCGTCACCTTGCATTCGAAATGCACCGGGCTGCCCGCCACGCGCGAGGGCTTCACCAGGCGCGAAGGCAGCTTCTCCAACCCGGCCAGCGCGAATTCATCCACCTCCGCGCCAACCGCGGCGCAGGAGGCGTTCATCTCTTCAGCCTGAGGGCGGGTGGTCAGATTCCACACAAATTCGCCCGTCGCCTCGGCATTGGCCACGCTGTCCTTCCAGCCCATCGAGGAAAAGCCGATCAGCGGCGGCGTGTAATTCAACACGTTGAAAAAGCTGTAGGGCGCCAGATTCGGCACGCCATCGGCGCTCAGCGTGCTGATCCAGCCGATGGGTCGCGGCGCGACAATGGCGTTGAGCGGATCATGCGCCAGCCCATGGCCAAGGCGGGGCTCGTAAAAATGCTGGTCACTCATGGGTTTCTTTCAAGAGAGTGCAACGGAAACGCATTTCGAAGCTTATAGAGGCACGCCCCTGCCCGCCAGCCCGTTCCAGCGCTGCTCCGGTGGACAGGCGCGGCAGGATGGTTCAGGAAGAACGCAAAGAGCGCAGGGATGATGAGGCAGCATGACCGGACCTGACGTAACATCCCTCTCCCGCGCCAGTCTCGAAGCCGAAGTGATCCGCCTGCGTCAGGCGCAGGAGGCGGGCGGCATCGGCCTGTTCACCATCGATCTGCGCGAGGATCTGCTGATCCCCACCCCCGAATTCTGCCGCCTCTATGGCCTGCCGGTGGTGCCGCAATGCCCCGCCGCGCTGATCGAGGAACGCGTGCTGGAGGAAGATCGCGACAGGATCTCCAGCACCCAGTCGCGCCGCAGCGGCGCCATCAAGGGCGAGACCGAATATCGCGTCATCCGCGCCGATACCGGGGCCCTGCGCTGGATCGCGCGCAAGGGCGAGACCGAGTTCGGCCCCGACGGCACGCCTCTGCGCTTCATCGGCATCGCCCGCGACATCACCGCCGAACGCGAGGCCCGCGATGCCCTGACGCTCAGCGAAGAACGCTATCGCGCCCTGTTCGACGCCATCGACGACGGTTTCTGCATCATCGAATTCTTTGACGGCCCGCATGGTCCGCTCAGCGACTATATGCATATCGTCGCCAATGCCGGTTACGAGCGCCACACCGGCATCGCGGGCATCGTGGGCAAGACGCTGCGCGATGTGGCGCCCGACGATGCCGATGGCTGGCTGGAGCTCTACGGCAGCGTGCTGCGCACCGGCAAAGGCATCCGCTTCGAGCGCCGTTTTATCGAGGCAGGTCGGCATATCGAGGTCTCCGCCGCGCGGGTGGAACCGGCGGAACGCCGCCAGGTCTCGGTGCTGTTCCGCGACATCGAGGCCCGCAAACAGGCCGAAAACGCCCTGCGCGCCAGCGAGGCCATCGCCCGCGCGAACATCGAGCGGGTGCAACTGGCGCTCTCCGCCGGGGCGATCATCGGCACATGGTTCTGGGACATTCCCGGCGACCGCTTCACCGTGGACGAGGCCTTCGCCCGCGCCTTCGGGCTGGACCCGGCGCTGGGGCGCGACGGGCTCAGTCTGGAGCAGGTGATCGCCACCGTCCATCCCGACGACAAGGCAGGGCTGCGCCACGCCATGGACGAAGGCCTGAGGCGCGGCGGCGCCTATGCCCATCAATATCGCGTTCGCCGGGCCGATGGCCATTATTACTGGATCGAAGCCAATGGCCGCGTCGATCTGGCGCCCGATGGCACGCCGTTCAGCTTCCCCGGTGTGCTGCTGGATATCGAGCAACGTCGCACGGTCGAACAGGAGCGGGATCGCGCCTCGGACGCCCTGCGCAAGCTGAACGAAACGCTGGAGCAACGCGTCGCCGACCGCACCGCCGAACTGATGCGCGCCGAAGAGCGGCTGCGCCAGTCGCAGAAGATGGAGGCTGTCGGCCAACTGACCGGCGGATTGGCGCATGATTTCAACAATCTTCTGGCGGGCGTCTCGGGCGCGCTGGAGATGATGAACCGGCGCCTCAGTCAGGGCCGCCCCAACGATATGGGCAAATATGCCGAGATCGCGCAAGACGCGGTGCGGCGCGCGGCGGCGCTCACGCATCGCCTGCTGGCTTTCTCGCGCCGCCAGACGCTCGACCCCAAGCCCACCGATGCCCACAGCCTGGTGCTGGGCATGGCCGAGCTGATCCAGCGCACCGTCGGCCCGGCGATCACGCTGGAGACGCTGAACGAACCGGGCCTGTGGACTGTGCTGGCCGACCAGAGCCAGCTTGAGAACGCCCTGCTCAACCTTTGCCTCAATGCGCGCGATGCCCTGCCTCACGGCGGGCGCATCACCATCGAGACCGCCAATGAGCTGCTGGACGATGCCGCCGCCCGCGCGCTTGGGCTGCCGCCCGGGCCCTATGTCGCCCTGCGCGTCACCGACAATGGTAGCGGGATGACGGCGGACACCGTGGCCAAGGCCTTCGATCCCTTTTTCACCACCAAGCCGCTGGGTCAGGGCACGGGTCTGGGCCTGTCGATGATCTATGGCTTTGCCACGCAATCGGGTGGGCAGGTGCGGATCAGCTCACAGGTCGATCAGGGCACCAGCGTCACGCTCCATCTGCCGCGCTATGTCGGTGATGCGCAAGGCGATGCGCGGCATGGCGATCAGGCCGCGCTGCCTGCATCGCAGCATGGCGAAACGGTGCTGGTGGTCGATGATGAAATCAACGTGCGCCTGCTGGTCACCGATATGCTGGAGGAACTGGGCTATCGCGTGATCGATGCCGAGGATGGCGCGAAAGGCCTGGCCATCCTGCAATCGGGCGAGCGGATCGATCTGCTGATCAGCGATGTCGGCCTGCCGGGCGGCATGAACGGGCGGCAGATGGCTGAGGCGGGGCGTCTGGCACGTCCCGGGCTCAAGGTGCTGTTCATCACCGGCTATGCCGAAAGCGCGGTGATCGGCGATGATCGGCTGGAGCCGGGCATGCAAGTGCTGACCAAGCCGTTCACGGTGGAAGCGCTGGGCTCACGCGTGCGCGCCATGATCGAGGGCTAAACACGTAAACGCCGGTTTCACACCCGTTTTCTGTGGCACAAATGCCGCAATGCAGCGCAATTCGTTGCATAAAAGCGGCCCTGAGCGCGGCCAGCAATCCGTTGTTCAGGATGGGATTTTATAACTTTCATACATGCCACGCATGTTGTTGCAGCGCAAAATTTCCCGGGCGCACATGTTTATATAATTTATATATAAACTGATACAAAGTCACAGCCCAGCACTGTCAAATATCTGTCACATAAGGCCGTTTAGAAGCCGGGCAGCCAGCGGTAAGGCGCGTCTCCGGCAGGGGCGGGGGCAGATTCGCCCGATCCGCATTTGGCCATTTCATCGTGCCTCACCGGCACCCATTCCCGTCATGCAAGGGCAAACAAGCATGCGTCATAGTTTCCGGATGGCCGTCGCGGCCAGCACCATCGCCGTGGCCGTTTCGGCCATCGCCACCCCCGCGTTCGCCCAGTCGAGCGGCACGCTCGATTTCGACAAGGACATCGTCGTCACCGGCAAGGCCGGCGACAAGGCCATCGGCGGCGTCGCCGTGCCTGACACGTCCAAGGCCAAGGCCGAGCTGAACCAGGAATGGATCAAGCACCAGATGCCGGGCCAGTCGGTCAATGAAATGATCAACTACCTGCCGGGCGTCAGCTTCCAGAACGCGGACCCCTATGGTTCGACCACCGGCACGCTCTCGATCCGCGGCTTCGACAGCACGCGCATTTCCGAAACCTTCGACGGCGTGACGCTGAACGATGACGGCGGCTATGCGCTCTATTCGGGCGAGCTGCTCGACAGCGAAGTGATCGACAAGGTCACCGTGAACCTGGGCACCACCGACGTCGACAGCCCCACCTCCTCGGCCTCGGGCTCGACGATCAACTTCATCTCGCACATGCCCAGCGACGACTTTCATGTCCGCGCCTCGGGCGCTGGCGGCACCGACGCCTATATGCGTATGTTCGGCATGATCGAGACCGGCAAGTTCGGCCCCTGGGGCACCAAGGCCTGGCTCTCGGCCAGCACCACCAGCAACAACTCGCCCTACAACAACTACTCGAAGATCCGTAAGGACGAGTACAACGGCAAGATCTACCAGCCGCTGGGCAGCAATGGCGATTTCCTGTCGCTGGCCGGTTTCTATGTGAAGATCCGCAACAACTTCTCCGGCTCGGTGCCGCTCTCCAACGTGGCGCTGGCCGCCGACAGCGGCGCGGGGCTGACCTATTTCCCCGGCAGCTACAAGGCGGGCTATTACCGCTATGCGCCCTGCACCACCACGGCGGCCGTCGCGGGCAATCCCGACAAGGCCAACAGCTGCGGTTCGGCTTTCGACTATCGCAACAACCCCACCAACATGGCCAACATCCGCGGCTCGGCCCGCGTGACGCTGACCGACAAGCTGGTGCTGAACGTTGACCCCAGCTATCAGTTCACCAAGGCCAATGGCGGCGGCACCGTCACCGCCAGCGAGGGCACGCTGAACGGCCAGACCGGCTACATCAACGGCTCCTACTATCTGGGCAAGGATCTGAATGGCGACGGCGACACGCTCGACACCGTGCGCCTGACCGCCCCCAGCGAGACCAAGACGCACCGCGTGGCCGTCACCTCCTCGCTGCGCTATGACATCAGCACGGCCCAGACGATCCGTCTGGCCTATGCCTTCTCGCGCTCGGACATCACCCAGACCGGCGAGCTGGGCTATCTCAACACCAATGGCTCGGCTGTTTCGGTGTTCAACGATGGCATCACCGATTCCTCGGGCAATGTCGTGCAGAAGCGCGATACCGAGAGCATCGCCATGCTCAACCAGGTGTCGGGTGAATATCGCGGCAAGTTCCTGGGCGATCGCCTGATGATCAATGCCGGCGTGCGCGCGCCCTTCCTGCATCGCGAGCTGACCAACTTCTGCTTCACCCGCAATGCCGGCGCTTCGGTGAGCTGCGCCTTCGGGGCCTCGGGCACGGCCTATGCCGCCGCCAACCCCACCTTCGGCATCCCGCAGACCAAGACCTTCAACTACAGCGCGGTGCTGCCCAATGCGGGCCTGACCTACAAGCTGGACGGCATGGGCGAGATCTTCGCCAACTATTCCAAGGGCATGTCGGCGCCGGCCACCACCTCGCTGTACCAGACCTTCTGGCCCGCGATCAGCTCGGCCTCGATCGTGAAGCCTGAGAAGACGGATAATTTCGATCTGGGCTATCGCTACAACCAGCACCGCATCTCCGCGCAGCTGGATCTGTGGTACACCCATTTCACCAACCGTCTGGGCAGCGCCTACAACTCGAACGACAACACCTCGGTCTACACCAATCTGGGCAGCGTGAACCGTTACGGCTTTGACGGCAACGTGGCCTATGAGATCGTGCCGCAGCACCTGAACGCCTATGTCTTCGGTTCGTGGCTGCACTCGAAGATCCAGAACAATGTGACCGGCGTGCTGGCCAATGGGCAGGAAGGCGTCCTGCAGACCGCCGGCAAGTTCGAATCCGCCGTGCCGGTCTACACCGTGGGTGGCCGCCTGCAGGGCACCGAAGGGCCTTTCACGCTGGGCCTTCAGGTCAAGCGTACCGGCCCGCGCTATGTGAACGACCAGAACACGCCTTATTTCTCCTACAACAACACCGGCATCGCCAACGGCACCGTGGTCTATGGCGCCCAGACCCCGTCCTACACCGTTGTCGATCTGGATGCCCGCGTGGCGCTGACGGCCATCGGCCTGAACGACCGCTCGTTCTTCCAGCTCAACGTGACGAACCTGTTCAACAAGTTCTATGTTGGCGGCTTCGGCGGCACCTACAACAACCAGATGAGCTATACGGGCACTTACACCAATGCCCAGATCAGCCCGCCGCGCGCCATCGTCGGCAGCCTGACCTTCGCCTACTGAGGCTTCCGCCGCAGCAAGGCCAAGCATCTGAAAGAAGGGGGCGCTCCGCAAGGGGCGCCCTTTTTCGTGAAATGCGACGAAATGCCTCCCGGCCCCTGGATCAAATCCTGCGCCAAAGCGTTTCACATGAGAGACGGGAGGAGTTGAACCATGGCCAACCTAGCCAATGTATCGCCGATTGTCCGAGGCCCCAAAAGCACCCCGGTGAGTGATGAACTGCAAGCCCTGATCCATATGGTGGAAGATGCCTGCCCCTGCCCGATGCAGGTCAGCTTCACCTTCACCCATGAATTGCGGATCGCCATCGATGTGCGCACGCTCGAGGAGGTCCATATGGTCGAAACCGCCCTGCCCGGTCTGGGTGGCGGCATCTTCGACCATATCACCCGCGCCGCCATCCCGCATCACGCTTTCCTCAAGCGGGTGAGCGCCACCGTCAACCGGTAAGTCCTTCGCCGGAAAGCAGAAGGTGGCCAGATCGGCAGCCCCGCGCTATCTTCTGGCCGCCTGCCTGCTTTTCGAGAAACTGCCTGATGCTCACGCGACTGCTTGCGCTTTCGGCCTCCTTGCTGGTGGCCAGCCCGGCGCTGGCCGAGCAGATCTATGAAGGCACGGCAGGCAGCGCCCGCATCGTGCTGGCGCTGGACGCTGACAAAAGCGAGGTCAGCGGCCACTATTTCTACCGCGCCACACGGCTGGACATCGATCTTGCCGGAGAACGCCACGGCCAAGCGATCACGCTGACATCAGAGATCACCAGGGACCGTCTGGCGCTGACGCAGTCCGGCCCCGCCCTTACCGGCACGCTGACCACCGCCAAGGGCCAGAGCCTGTCCGTCAGCCTGCATCCCGCCGCCACGCCGCGCGATCTGCCCGCTGATCTGCCGCCAAGGCTGGAACCTTATGAAAAGCTTCAGCTTGCGGGCCTGTCGCTAACGCCTCAGCAGCCGGCAGTGCCGGGCGGCAAGACCATCCGCTGGTATCGCGAGGGGGTGACCGGCCTGCGGCTGTTCCGGCTGGAATCCGGCTATCCCGCCCCGGCCATGGCCGCGATCAACCATGCGCTGGCCCGGCAGCACTGGGCCAACGTGTCGGCCTTTCTGGGTTGCACCGGATCGGATGGCCGGCCCGGCCTCGATACGTCGAAAGCCGATACGCCATGGCTGGGCGCTCATATCGTCAGCTACACATGGAGTTCGAGCTGGAGCTGCGCCCGCGCCGCTCACCCCGATTTCGGCACCGAGGGGCACAGCTTCGACGCCGTCGCCGGGCGCGAACTGACGCTGGATGCGGTGCTGCCCTTCGGCAAGAGCGCGATCCCGCCGCAGGACAGTGACGGCTGGTACACCTATCGCAGCAAGGTCTTCGCGCCGCGTCTGGTCGCCCTGCTCCGGCGCTATCATCCGCAAGCCATGACAGCCCCCGCCAAGGGCGACGAGGACGGCTGCGATTACACCCAGAGCGATGTCTGGAACTTCCCCTCATGGTCGCTGGGCCCCAAGGGCCTGTGGGTCGGTGCCAGCTTCCCGCGCGTGATGCGCTCTTGCGACAATCCTGAATGGGCCATCATCCCATGGTCGGCGCTCGCCGTAAAACCCTGAAGTCCTGCGTGGACGTGTGGCCGATCCGCGCCGGGCGGAAAGGCTGCCATGGACCCGGCGCCGCTCCCGAAACGTACCGTTTTCATCCGGTACGAAAACGCAAAGGAGCCGCGCATGATTATTTCCCACGATGCCCTGGTGCTGGTCGCCGATGGCCGCAAGCGGCTGCTGCTGCGCAATGGCGGCAGCGCCGAGGAGATTGCCCTCCGCGTCGAGGAGCATCAAACGCAAGACAACCCCGCCGACCGCGACCAGAAGAGCGATGCCGCAGGCACCGCATCCTCCACGCAGGGCGGCGGTGCGTTTGCTCCTTCACGCGGGACGATGGGCGAGACCGACTTCCATCAGCAGGAAGAAGACCGCTTCGCGATCCAGACCGCTGATCTGGTGAACCGCATGGCGCTGGAATCCGCCTTCGAGACGCTGGTGGTGGTCGCCCCGCCGCAGGTGCTGGGCACGCTGCGCAAACATTACCATGGCGAGGTCAAGGCGCGTCTGGCCGGCGAGTTGAACAAGGATCTCACCTCCATGCCCGTGCCCGATATCGAGCAGGCGCTGCTGGCGGCATGATCGACCATGCAGGGTGCCTGTGATGGCGCCCTGCCCTCACAGCGCCCTGCCCTCACAGCGGATAGCCACCGCGCAGATGGTCAGGCCGCACGATCTCGCGCAGGGTGACCAGCGTCTCGAAATCGCGCACATTCTCGTCCGCGGCCAACACTTCATCGGAAAAGCGCTGATAGGCCTCGATCGAGGGCACGGTGACGGTCAGCAGGAAATCGGTGCGACCCGTGACATTCCAGGCGCCGATCACCTCTTCGCGGCCCGCCAGACGGGCGGCGAAGTCCTGCTCCATGCGCAAGCCGCTCTGGTTCAGTTCCACCAGCACATGGATGGTGATGGATGGCGCCAGCCGCGCCGGATCGATCACCGACACATCGGCCATGATGACGCCCGTCGCCCGCAAGCGCCGCAAACGCCGCAACACGGCGCTTTCCGAGAGGCCGACCTGCGCCGCGATCGTCCGCGCCGGCTCCAGATTGTTGCGACGCACGATGGCGATGATTCGCCTGTCGAAGTGATCGAGATCGACGGGTTCCGTCACAAATCCTCCCACAATGATGAAATCCGTCACTTGATGCATGATTTCGCCGCCCTTCGCCAGCGCAGCATTGCTATGGTTCCGGCATGACCTCGGTTTCCGCCTCGCCCGCACCGTCCACCTCGCTGTCCCGCGCCTTGCCCTATCTGGCGCTGCTGGGATCGATCGCCTCATTCTGTGTGGGAACATCCTTTGGTAAAAGCCTGTTTCCATTGGTTGGCGCGCAGGGCACGGTCAGCTATCGCGTAGGCTTTGCCGCGCTGATCCTGCTGGCGATCTGGCGGCCCTGGCGCCAGACCATCAGCCGCGCCGATCTGCTGGCCACCATGCGCTATGGCGCGGTGCTGGGGCTGATGAACTTCTGCTTTTACATGGCGCTGCGCAGCATTCCGCTGGGTCTGGCCATCGCCATCGAATTTCTGGGCCCGCTCACGGTGTCGCTGCTGCATGCGCGGCGTCTGGCGCATATCGCCATGGTGGCGCTGGCGGCGGCGGGTCTGGCGCTGCTGCTGCCCCTGCGCCAGATGAACCATGCGCTGGACTGGACGGGCGTGGGCTTTGCCCTGTGCGCAGGCGTGTTCTGGGGGCTCTACATCGTCTTCGGCAAGAAAACGAGCCATCTGCCCGGCGGCCAGACCGTGGCGCTGGGCATGGCGACGGCGGCGCTGGTGGTGGTGCCCATCGGCGTGCATGATGTGGGCCTCACCCTGCTCTCGCCCTCGCTGATGCTGAGCGGCGTGGTGGTGGCCGTGCTGTCGAGCGCCCTGCCCTATTCCCTGGAGATGATCGCGCTCAAGACCATCCCCGAAAACCGTTTCGGCATTCTGCTCAGCGTCGAGCCCGCTGCAGGCGCGCTGGCCGGCGCCCTGATCCTTGGCGAGACGCTGACCCCGCTGCAATTGCTGGCTATCGCGCTGGTGGTGGCCGCCTCGGTGGGCAGCGTGCTGATGGGCGACAAGGTTTCCGAACATGCCCATGGCGTGGGTGATCCGCTTTAAAGCGGGGGCTTTCGGTTCCGCTGCTCTGCTGCTAGGCGCGGCCCATGCTTAATCTGACGGGAATCACGGTCCGCCTGGGCGGACGCACCATCATCGACGACGCGGGCGCCAAGCTGCCGCCGCGCGGGCGCATTGGCCTGATCGGCCGCAATGGCGCGGGGAAATCGACGCTGGTGCGTGTGATCGCCGGCATGCTGGAGCCTGACTCGGGCTCGGTCAGCATGCCGCGCGGCGCCCGTCTGGGCTATATCGCTCAGGAAGCGCCGGGCGGAGACGCCACGCCTTTCGAGACCGTGCTGGCCGCCGACACGGAGCGCGCCGAGCTGATGGAACTGGCCGAAAACGCCAATGAGGAAGACCTTCACCGCCTTGGCGAGATCCATGAGCGGCTGATCGCCATCGATGCCCACACCGCCCCCTCGCGCGCCGCGCGCATTCTGGCGGGTCTGGGTTTCGATGAAGAGGCGCAGAACCGCCCGCTGGAAAGCTTTTCCGGTGGCTGGCGCATGCGCGTGGCGCTGGCCGCGCTGCTCTTCTCGCAGCCCGATCTGCTGCTGCTTGACGAACCCTCGAACCACCTCGATCTGGAAGCCGTGCTGTGGCTGGAGGATTTCCTCAAATCCTATCCCGCCACCATCGTGCTGGTCAGCCATGAGCGTGATTTCCTCAACAATGTGGTCGATCACATCCTGCATCTCACGGGCGGCAAGCTGACGCTGTACCCGGGCGGCTATGACGCCTTCGAGCGCCAGCGCGCCGAGCGGCAGGCCCAGATCGCCTCGGCCCGCGTCAAGCAGCAGGCCGAGCGCGACCGTCTGCAGGATTACATCGCCCGCAACTCCGCGCGCGCTTCCACCGCCAAGCAGGCCCAGTCGCGCCAGAAGGCGCTCTCCAAGCTGCAGCCCATCGCCGAGATGATCGACGATCCCTCGCTCAGCTTCGATTTTCCGAACCCGGACGAGCTGCGCCCGCCGCTCATCACGCTGGACCTCGCCTCGGTGGGCTATGGCGACAAGACGATCCTGAGCCGCCTCAACCTGCGCATCGATCCCGATGAGCGCATGGCGCTGCTGGGCCGCAACGGCAACGGCAAGACCACGCTGGCCCGCCTGCTGGCCGCCCAGCTGACGCCGATGGATGGCGCGATGAACGCCAGCGGCAAGATGCGCGTGGGCTATTTCACCCAGTATCAGGTGGAAGAGCTGGACCGCGACGAGACCCCGCTGCAGCATATGACAGCGCTGATGAAGGGCGCGACGCCGGGCGCCGTGCGCGGCCAGCTGGGCCGCTTCGGCTTTTCGGGCGACAAGGCCACCACGCAGGTGGGCCGCCTGTCGGGCGGTGAGCGCGCGCGTCTGGCGCTGGCGCTCATCACCCGCGATGCGCCGCATATGCTGATTCTCGACGAGCCCACCAACCACTTGGACGTCGACGCGCGCGAGGCGCTCATTCAGGCGCTCAACGCCTACACCGGCGCGGTGGTGATCGTCAGCCATGACCGCCACATGCTGGAAATGACCGCCGACCGTCTGGTGCTGGTGGACAAAGGCACCGGCCAGGATTTCGACGGCTCCATCGAGGATTACATCGCCTTCGTGCTGGCCAAGGAGCCTTCGAAGGAAGGCAGCTCCGCCTCCAAGGGCATGAACAAGAAGGACCAGCGCCGCGCCGCCGCCGAGGCCCGCGAAAAGAGCCAGGAGCTGCGCAAACACGCCAAGAAGCTGGAGGGAGAGGTCGAGAAATTGACCAACACCCGCAACGCCATCGACAAGGCGATGTTCGATCCCTCGACGGCGGAAAAGCACCTCACCAAGCTGACCATGACCGAGCTGATGAAGCGCCGCGCCGAAACCGACGCCGCCATCGAAGCAGCCGAAGCGGCGTGGATGGAAGCCAGCGAGGCGGTGGACACCTTCATGGCGCTGGCCCTGTCGGCGTCTCAGGCCTGATGAGCGTCGCCTTCCGCCGCGACGGCGACGACGAGCATCTGGAACCCAAGTTCGAGATCCCCATCCCGCCCGGCCCCAATCTGGTCACGCCGCGCGGACTGGCGCTGATCGGCAAGAAGCTGGCGGCGCTGGAGGTGGAACTGGCCAAGGGAGGCGAAGAAGCGCAGATCAATGCGCTGAAACGCGAGCTGCGCTACTGGACCACCCGCCAGATCACCGCCGAACTGGTGCCCGCGCCTGATGGCTCTGTCGTGGCCATCGGCACGCGGGTGGGCTTCATACTGAACGGCAAGCGCCGCGACCTTTCCATCGTGGGCGATGACGAGGCCGATCCGACGCAGGGCAGCATCGCCTTTTCCGCGCCGCTGGCCCGCGCGCTGATCGGCGGGGAAGAAGGCGAGTTCCTGCCCTTCAGCGGCAAGGACGATGCTATCGAAGTGCTTGAGATCGCGGTGATCTGAAGCGCTTCAGCCCTCGCCATCCTGAGCGCGCTCCATCATCTCCATAAAGTCGCGCGCGGTGTCGCGGTCCGCCGGATCCTTGAAGGCCACGTCCAGATCGGGCGCGGCCCCCAGCATGCTGAGCAGCGCCCAGAGCGCAAAGCGCCGCCCGCGATCCGCTTCCATCCCCAGATCGACCTGCATCTTCTCGATGCCGGCCTCCAGCGCACCTTGCGGCACGTCGGAGAGATCGGTGGTGGCGAAATAGCGGCGCAATTGATCGTCGAAATCCATGGACCCGCGCCTAGCATGGAATGGCAGACATCGCATCGGGCAAATCCGGGACTGTGCGATCGCTGTGTCAGGGGCTGCCACGCACTTCTGTGACACATTGTCAGCTGCGTCATAAAACAGATACAACGATGCTATTGAGAATCGTTATTGACTCAATGCGGAAACGCCCTTAGCCCGCCCCCAACCACAACAGGGGGACATCATGAGCAAACTCTCCAGCCCGGCGCGTGCCCGGGCCTCGCTGGCCTTGTCCTGCGTCAGCACCGCGATCCTGCCCTTCACCGCCGCCGCGCTTCACGCGCAGGACTCCAAGGGCGAGGAACGCTCGCTGGGCGGCGTCACCGTCTCCGACACCGCGATCGACGATGTTGAACTGGGCCGCCGCCAGGCCTCGCCCAAGGCCGTGCGCCCGCTGCGCGACACACCCCAGACCGTCACCGTGCTCTCGCATGAGGTGCTTCAGCAGCAGAACATCATCTCGCTTCAGGAAGCGCTCTCCACCGTGCCGGGCATCACCTTCGGCGCGGGCGAAGGCGGCAGCGGCTATGGCGACAGCATCACCCTGCGCGGCTACACCGCCAGCAACGACATTCAGGTCGATAATGTGCGCAGCAGCGCACAATACACCCGCTCGGACAATTTCAATGTCCAGCAGATCGAGGTGACCAACGGCGCCAGCTCGGTCGTCAACGGCTCGGGCTCGGTGGGCGGCACCATCAATCTGGTCAGCAAGCGCCCGCTGGACCGCGACCAGATGCTGGTCACCGGCGGCGTGGGCACCGCTAACTATTATCGCGGCACGGTGGACATCAACCGCCACCTGTCGGACAGCGTGGCCTTCCGCCTCAACGGCATGGTCCACCACAATGACATTCCGGGCCGTCAGGTGGAAAAGAACGACCGCTGGGGCATTGCCCCCGCCATCACCGTGGGACTGGGCTCCCCCACGCGGCTGACGCTGATGTATGTCCATCAGGAAGACCGCAACATTCCGCAATATGGCCTGCCCTATTTCGCCAACAATGCGGCAGGCACCAATGGCTACACCGGCGTGCTGCCGGGCGTGGACCGCAGCGCCTATTACGGCTTCGCCAATTACGACACGCAGCGCATCAACTCGAACCAGATCACCAGCATCGTCGAGCATGATTTCAGCAGCAAGGTGAAGCTGCGCAATCTGATGCGCTACGATCAGGTGTCCCAGTTCAGCCGCTCGGACGGGCCGGAGGGCACCTTCTGCATGCCCAACAACCTCACCCCGGTGGGCCTGCCCTGCGCCACGGGTCAGGCGGCGGGCACCTTCGTTCCCTCGGGCGGTTCGCGCGGCAACACCCGCGACACCCAGAACCAGATGTTCTACGAACAGGCCGACCTTTCGGCCACCGTCAACACCGGCGGCATCGAGCATACGCTGGACGCAGGCCTGCAGGTCTCCAAGGAGTATTACAACCTCTCCTCGGGCAATTCGCAGCGCACGGCGGCAGGCGTGGCGGTGGCGGTCCCGGCCTATAATCTTTACAATCCGGGGCTGAACAACACCTACACCGGGCCGGTCAACTTCATCGTCGGCAGCAAGAGCCGCAACGATATCGAGGACTATGCCCTCTATCTGTTCGACGCCGCCAAATTCGGCAGCCATTTCGAACTGAACGGCGGCGTGCGCATCGATCGCAACATCGGCCACTCCACCGCCTACACGCTGGCGACCGCCGCCGGTGCGGCCCCCACCACCGCCAATCTGGTGACGCCGGGCTCGGCCGTGACGCTGGGGCAGGCCCATACCATCGCCACCACCCGCAATGCCGCCACCATGTTCTCATGGCGCATCGGCGCGGTCTACAAGCCGGTGGAGGCCGTCAGCGCCTATATCGCCTATGGCAATTCCAAGACGCCCTCGCAGAACACCGTCAACGGCGCCTGCACCGTGGTGACGGCCACCAACACCACCTCCACCTGCAACACCGCGCCCGAAACCGCCAAGAACTACGAAGTGGGCGTGAAGGCCGAGGTCGCCAAGGGCCTGCTGCTGACCGCCGCCGTGTTCCGCAACGAGCGCAATGCCTATAAGGTCGTCTCGGGCGATCCGCTGGTGCCGGATCAGACCAACCAGGGCAAGTCGCGGGTCAACGGCGTGGCCGTGGGCGCCAGCGGCAACATCACCGACCGCTGGCAGGTGACCGCCAACTACACCTATCTGGACAGCAAGCTGATCCGCTCGGTCTCGGCACAGTGCCTTGCCAATCCGGGCACGGGTAGCTGCACCAACTCCAGAGCCTATCCCAACCCCGGCGGCGGTTCGGAACTGGTGCAGACGCCCCACCATTCGGGCAGCATCTTCACCACCTATCGCCTGCCCTTCGGCGTGACGGTGGGTTACGGCGCGACCTATCAGGGCAGCTTTGCGCTGAACACGCCCTCCACCACCGATGCCTCGCAGAAGGTCTATCGCTCCAAGTCCTATGTGGTTCACAATGCTACGATTTCCTATGACGTGACCAAGCGCCTCAACGCCCAGATCAACGTCAAGAACATCGGGCAGAAGCTGTATTACACCCGCATCCGCGCCAACAATGGCTGGGCCACGCCGGGTGATGCGCGCTCGGCCACGCTGACGGTCTCCTACAAGATGTAACGCCCGCGTGCCGTCCTTGAGCTGGACGGTCGGCCTTCACGGGCCGGCCGGACCGGGTGCGGGAAAAGTCCCTTTCCGCGCCCGGTCTTGCGTTCTCCTTCGGTAAAACGCAGAAAGACGTTTCTGATTTGCGTTAGCGCATATCGCCTTCGTCCGCCCCGGCCCAAAGACCCGCCGTCATCCCCGCGAAAGACCATCCATGCTGCTGCACATCCCTGCCCTGCTGAGCGCCGAAGACCTGCAACAGGCCCTCGCCCTGCTGGAGGCGGCGGAATGGCAGGATGGCCGCGCCACTGCCGGGCATCGCGCTCAGGGCGTCAAGCGCAACCAGCAATTGCCCGCAGACAGCCCTCAGGCCCAGCAGCTGGGTGCGCTGATCGGCAACCGCCTGATGCGCAATCCATCCTTCCTGTCCGCCGCCTTGCCGCTGCGCATGGTGCCCCCCCGCTTCAACCGCTATGAGGGCGAGGGCGAATACGGCAACCATGTCGACAATGCGATCTTCCCGATCCCCGGCACCGCGCAGAGCGTGCGCACCGATTGCTCGATGACCGTCTTCCTGAGCGAACCCGAAGACTATGACGGCGGCGAACTCATCATTCAGGACACCTTCGGCCAGCAGCAGGTCAAACTGCCCGCAGGCGACGCCGTGCTGTATCCCGGCACCAGCCTGCACCGCGTGACGCCGGTGATGCGCGGCGCGCGCCTCGCCTCGTTCCTCTGGGTGCAGAGCCTTGTGCCGCAGGACCACCGCCGAAGGTTGCTTTACGATCTGGACCAGTCGATCCAGAGCTTGTCCGCCGACCATCCTGACCACGAAAGCGTCGATAGCCTTACCAACGTCTATCACAATCTGCTGCGCGAATGGTCGCTGACATGAGCGCTCTGCCCGACGATATCCACACGCTGGCCGATTACGAAAGACATGCCGCCACCCGCCTGCCCCCCGCCGTCTGGGGCCATATTCAGGAGGGCAGCGGCTTTCACGGCGCCCCCGACAACGACCGCGTCGCGCTCGATCGCCTAAAGCTGCTGCCCCGCCGCCTGACCGATCTGCGCGGCGGCTCGACCGCGATCAGCCTTTTCGGCCAGCATCACGCCGCGCCGATTCTGCTGGCCCCCGTCGCCTATCAGCGCTTGGCGCATCCCGAAGGCGAGTTGGCCACCGTGCGCGCGGCCACCGCCATGGGCCTGTCGATGATCCTCAGCACCCTGTCGAGCGTCACGCTGGAAGAGGTGGCGCAGGCCGCGCGGGATGCCGCCCGCCAACTGGCTCAGCCCGAGGTGCCGCACTGGTTCCAGCTCTATGCCCAGCCTGACAGAGACCACACGCTGGCGCTGATCCGCCGCGCAGAAGATGCGGGCTATCAGGCCATCGCCTTCACCGTCGATGCGGCAGTCAAACGCGCAGGCTTTCCGCTACCCCCGGGTGTCGAGGCCGCCAATCTGCGCGGCTTCCCCACGCAACAGCAGGTCACCAACCATGGCGCGATCCTCTTCGGCACCCCGCTGACCGAGAACGCTCCCCGCTGGGAGGATCTCGCGTGGCTACGCCAACACACCAGCCTGCCGCTGCTGATCAAGGGCCTCGCCGCCCCCGAGGATGCGCGCATGGCCGCCGAAATGGGCGCCGACGCCGTGGTCATCTCGCACCACGGCGGACGCGTTCTTCCCGGCATGCCCTCCGCTTTGGAGCTGATCGCGCCAATCCGCGAAGCCGTCGGCCCCACCTTCCCGCTGCTGGTCGATGGCGGCCTGCGTTCAGGCACAGATATCGCCAAGGCGCTGGCGCTGGGCGCGCAAGCCGTGCTGGTCGGGCGGCCGCAAATGCATGCGCTGGCGGTCGGAGGCTTCACCGGCGTCGCCCATATGCTGCACATTGTGCGCGCGGAACTGGAACTCGCCATGGCGCAACTGGGCTGCGCCAGCGTCTCCGCCCTTGGCCCCCGGCATCTGTTTCGCGGCCCCTGATTCCTCCCCGGCCATCGACAGGGCGAAGATTGACATGGCCCTGTCACACACAGAATACATGACGCGCTTTCGCGATCATGGCCATCGGGGCCGACCACGCACAACTGGAAGGCGGCCCGGCGGATGAGCGGCAACCGGCAGATCCCCTGGGCAGGCATGTTGCTGGCCCTGCTGACGAGCATATGCTTGGTCTGGGCCAGCGTCTCGCTGCTGATCGTGGCGGTGGTGGCCGGCGTGTGGTTCTTCTCGCTCTGGGCCGACCGGCTGCGCAGCATGGAAGAGGAGCCCGCGCGCCAGCCCATCTCCGAAAGGCCCGACCTCGACGCCATTGCCCGCAACGCCATGGAAGCCACCGTCGAATCGGTGAGCATCCCCATGATCCTTACCGATGAGACCCGCATCCGCGCCGCCAACGCCGCCGCCCGCG
The DNA here is from genome assembly GCF_001598555.1 of Novosphingobium rosa NBRC 15208. GTDB lineage: Bacteria > Pseudomonadota > Alphaproteobacteria > Sphingomonadales > Sphingomonadaceae > Novosphingobium > Novosphingobium rosa. The sequence continues at coordinate 108,458 of NZ_BCZE01000010.1, read as the reverse complement.
CCGTGCTGGGCAAGCATCTGGTGGGGCAGGATACACGCATCGCCTTGCGCCATCCCGATGCGATCCGCCTGCTCGACCAGCCCGATGGCTCGACCGTGACCGTGCCCGCGCTGACGGTCAGCGACAGCGTGTGGCATCTCACGCGCCACGGCATCGATGCCCGCTACCGCGTGATCGAGATGCGCGACCGCACCGCCGAGGCCGACATCAGCCGCGCCCACACCGATTTCGTGGCCAATGCCAGCCATGAGCTGCGCACGCCGCTCTCCTCGATCATCGGCTATGTCGAGACGCTGAGCGATGCGGGGGACAAGGTGGATGGCGCGCTCACCCAGCGTTTCCTTGGCACTGTCCTGCGCGAGGCGCGGCGCATGCAGACGCTGCTGGCCGATCTGATGTCGCTCTCGCAGCTGGAGGCGGAAAAGCACGATCTGCCCGAGACGCGCATCGAACTGCCGCAGCTGGCTCAGCGCGTGGTACGCGAGTTCGCGCCCGCCCCGGGCGGCGCCATCCGCGTGGAGTTCGAAAAGGGCGAGGATGCCCCCGTGGTGCGCGGCGACGCCAAGCAGCTCGAACAATTGCTGCGCAACTTCATCGACAACGCCCTGAAATATGGCGACGGCGAAACCCCGGTGCGCGTGGTTCTCAAGCCCGCGCCGCGCAACATGACCGAAGTGAGCGTGACTGACACCGGCGCGGGAATCGCGCCCGAACATCTTCCTCACCTTACCCGCCGCTTCTACCGCACCGATCCGGGCCGCAGCCGGGCGGCGGGCGGCACGGGGCTGGGTCTGGCGATCTGCAAGCATATCGTCGAGCGGCATCGCGGGCGGCTCGATATCGCCAGCAAGCTTGGCGTGGGCACCACCGTCAGCGTGAGACTGCCGCTCGCCGCCGATTAGGACTTTTCAACGCGAAAAGTTACAGATCGTCACATTACTGTCACCATATTTCGTCAGGGATGCAGGCGTAAACACAGGCTGCGATAGCCTTTGTGACGTTTTTGTGACAGATATTCAGCGAGCGATTATCGCAGGAATTGATGGCGAGATTGGGCCGGCGTTTCGGCCAGAGTGAGGTTGCGCGGTGGTTGAGCATACGGTCAAGGCGTTCGATGAAGACATTACCCGCCTGCGCGGTCTGATCGCGGAAATGGGCGGCCTGGCCGAAGTGGCCATCAGCGAGGCCATGGCCTCTTTGGTCAAGGGCTCCACCACGCTGGCCGATGCAGTGATCGCGCGTGACAAGAAGATCGATGCGCTCGAAGCCCAGGTCGACAAGCTGGCGGTGCGGGTGATTGCCCTGCGCGCGCCCATGGCTGACGATCTGCGCGAGGTGATCGCGGCGCTGAAAATCGCGGGCATTCTCGAACGCATCGGCGATTATGCCAAGAACATCGCCCGCCGCACTGGGCGCATCACCGATCGCGACCGTTTCGGCCCCTTCCCGCTGATCCCCGCCATGGCCGAGATCGCCGCCGAAATGGTCCATGACGTGCTCAGCGCCTATGCCGCGCGCGACCCCAATCTGGCGATGGAGATCGTCGAGCGCGACGCCAAGGTCGATGCCTTTTACGACAGCATCTTCCGCAATCTGGTCAGCCACATGGTCGAAAAGCCCGAAAGCGTGGGCACGGCGGCGCATCTGCTGTTCGTGGCCCGCAATCTGGAACGCATCGGCGACCATGCCACCAATCTTGCCGAACAGGTCTATTTCGCCGCCACCGCCGACTATCTGGGCGAGCGCGGCGACCGGCCCGAAAACTGAGATTTTTAAATGACCGCGTTTTCGGAAGTCACCGGATGTTCCATCCGGTTCGAAAACGCTCAACAGGGAGGACACCACCCCATGAATCCGCCCCGTCTGCTGCTGGTCGAGGATGATCCAGCGCTTGCCGAACTGCTCGAATTCCGCTTCCGCGCGGAAGGCTATGGCGTCTCGGTCACCCCCGATGGCGACGAAGCCCTGCTGCTGGCCGCCGAGGAAATTCCCGACCTCGTCATCCTCGACTGGATGATCGAGGGCACCAGCGGGATCGAGGTCTGCCGCCGCCTGCGCCGCGACAAGGCCACCGCCCATGTGCCGATCATCATGCTGACCGCGCGCGGCGCGGAAGACGACATGATCCGCGGCCTGGAAACCGGTGCCGACGATTACCTCACCAAGCCCTTCTCGCCGCGCGAGCTGATCGCCCGCGTCGCCGCGATCATGCGCCGCATCCGCCCCGCCCTTGCCGGCGAGCTGGTGACGGTGGGCGATCTGACGCTGGACGCGACGGCCCATCGGGTCACCCGCCGCAGCCAGATCATCTCGCTGGGGCCGACGGAGTTCCGCCTGCTCAAGTTCTTCATGGAGCATCCGGGCCGCGTCTTCTCGCGCGGGCAGCTGCTCGATGCGGTGTGGGGCACGGACAGCGACATCGAACTGCGCACGGTGGACGTTCATATCCGCCGCCTGCGCAAGGGCATCGAGCAGGAAGGCGCGCCCGATCCGGTGCGCACGGTCCGCTCGGCGGGTTACGCGCTCGAAGCGGTGTGATCTGACACACAGGGTAAAAACAAAAAGGCCGGGGCGAACACCCCGGCCTTTCTTTTGGCAATCATCACGGACGATCAGGCTTCGTCGCCCGGCTCCGTACCAAGGCCGACATGGCTGTGCTTCTTGCCATAGGCAAAATAGATCACCAGACCGAATGCCGCCCAGCTGAAGAACAGCAGCAGCGTGTAGAACGACAGGCTGAAGAACAGATAGATGCAGCCGATCAGCGAGATCGCAGCGACAACGTTCACCGCCGGCGTGCGGAAAGGACGCGGACGATCGGGATCCGTGCGACGCAGCACCGGCACGGCGATCGTCACCATGGCGAAGGCGAACAGCGTGCCCGAGTTCGACACATCGGCCAGCAGACCCACCGGGAAGAAGGCGGCGAAGACCGTCACGAAGATGCCGGTGGCGATGGTCACCACATGCGGCGTCTTGAACTTGGGGTGGACGTTGCTCAGCTTGGCGGGCAGCAGGCCGTCGCGGCTCATCACGAAGGCGATGCGCGTCTGGCCGTAGATCATCATCAGAATCACCGAGGGCAGCGCCATGATGGCGGCCAGGCCCACGAAATTGCCGATCTTGGGAAAGCCGATCTGGCGCAGCGTCCAGGCCAGAGCCTCCTTCGAGCAGACCACAGCCTGGCCGTTGATCTTGCCGCAGGCGTCGGTCAGTGCGGTCGAACCGGTCGGCAGGGCATGCCCCATCGAGTCGAGCATAGGCTGGGCGCCCACGCTGCCGATCACGCCGGCGGCGACCAGAATGTAGAACAGGGTGCAGATGGCAAGGCTGCCGATCAGGCCGATGGGCATGTTGCGCTGGGGGTTCACCGTCTCTTCAGCGGCCGTCGAAACCGCGTCGAAACCGACATAGGCAAAGAAGATCGAGGCCGCCGCCGCCGACACGCCGCCAAAACCGGTGGGCATGAAGGGGGTGAAATTCGCGCCCTTGATCACCGGCAGCGCCAGCAGGCAGAACACCGTCAACGCAGTGATCTTGATCACCACCAGAATGGCGTTGACCGTGGCGCTCTCCGTGGTGCCCAGCACCAGCAGGGCGGTGGTCGCCGTGGCGATCAGCATGGCGGGCAGGTTGACGATGCCGCCAGCCGTGGGGCCATTGGCCAGCGCGTGGGGGATCACGATGTTGGGCAGAAAATCCGCATAATCATGCAGATGGCCCAACATGCCGGTAAAATAGCCCGACCAGCCGACCGAGACCGCGCCTGCCGCAATGGCATATTCCAGCACCAGCGCCCATCCGACCATCCAGGCCACCAGCTCGCCCATCACGGCATAGGAATAGGTGTAGGCCGAACCCGAGACCGGCACCATGCTGGCCATTTCGGCATAGCACAGGGCTGCCACGGCGCAGACGAAACCGGCGATGATAAAGCTGACCATCATGCCGGGGCCCGCCTTTTGCGCGGCCTCGGCGGTGAGAACAAAGATACCGGTGCCGATGACCGCACCAACCCCCAGCATCGTCAGCTGGAACGCCCCCAAGGATCGATGGAGCGATTTCTTTTCAGCCGTTGCCAGAATGGCATCCAACGGCTTGACGCGACCAAACATGCATTTCCCCTCGGGCATTGCCTATTGGGTAAGAAAATTAAAGCAACACGCAACATTCGCAAGGGGCATCTGCCCACTCCCCAGACAGAAAGCTGTGAATCCCGGGCATTTGTGGCATTTGGGGGTTGAGCGCTTTGATGCTCCTTGGACTTTCCCCGCCCCTCGCGCTGGTCTATCAGGCTGATATGTCCACGACCTTTCAGCTCGACACCGCCACCAGCAGGGCCAACCCCACACCCGCGCCGGTGAAGCGCCTGACCATTCCGGCGATCCGCCGCCGCAAGAAAAATGGGGAAACGCAGGAGCCTGTGGTGATGCTGACCGCCTATACGGCGCGTCAGGCCCAGCTTCTGGACGAACATTGCGACCTGCTGCTGGTGGGTGATTCGCTGGGTCAGGTGATCTATGGCCTGCCCTCCTCGGTGCCGGTCACGCTCGACATGATGATCGCCCATGGCGCAGCGGTGGTGCGCGGCAGCTGGCATGCCACCGTGCTGGTCGACATGCCCTTCGGCACGTATGAGGGCAGCCCGGCACAGGCTTTCGAAAGCGCCGCGCGCATCCTGAAGGAAACCGGCTGCGCCGGCGTGAAGCTGGAAGGCGGCGAGGCCATGGCCGAAACCGTGCGTTTCCTCACGCAGCGCGGCATCCCGGTGATGGGCCATGTCGGCCTGACGCCTCAGGCGGTGAACCAGCTGGGCGGCTATGGCGCGCGCGGCCGCGACCCTGCCGAGGCCGAGAAAATCCTCAACGACGCCAAAGCTCTGGACGAGGCCGGGGCCTTCTCCATCGTGGTGGAAGGCGTGGTGGAGCCCATCGCCATCGCCATGACGGAGGCGGTGTCCTGCCCGGTGATCGGCATCGGTGGTTCGGCGCGCTGTGACGGTCAGGTCCTGGTGGTCGACGATATGGTCGGCATGTTCGAGCGCGTGCCGCGTTTCGTGAAGCGCTACGCCGATGCGGCCAGCCTGATCTCTCAGGCCGCCGCCGACTATGCGACGGAGGTGCGCAACCGTAGCTTCCCCGGGATCGAACAGACCTATCAGCCCAAGTGACTCGCGCCGTGCTGACCGTTCTGCGCCGCCATTTCACCGGCGCCATCCTGTTCACCCTGCTGTGCCTGATCGGCGCGGCGGCCTATGGCTGGCATGAAAGCGGCAGCGTGGAAGGCACGCTGGCGGTGCTGTGGATCGTCGGCGTGCTGGCGGTGCTGGAGGTGTCGCTCTCCTTCGACAATGCCGTGGTGAATGCCTCGGTGCTGGGCGAGATGGAGGCGGTGTGGCGCAAGCGCTTCCTCACCTGGGGGATGGTGATTGCGGTCTTCGGGGCGCGGGTGGCCTTTCCGCTGGCGATTGTCGGCATCGGCGCGGGGCTTGGCCCGGTGGAGGCGGTGCGCCTCTCGCTGGGCAATCCGGCCGAATATGAGCGGATCGTCAGCGCCGCCCATATCGGCATCGCGGGTTTTGGCGGGGCCTTTCTGGCGCTGGTCGGGCTGAACTTCTTTCTCGATGACGAGAAGGATGTCCATTGGCTGGGCTGGGTCGAGCGGCGGCTGAGCAACCTTGGCGGCGTGCATGCCGTGGGCGTTGCTCTGGTGCTGGGCGTGCTGTTGCTGGTGGCGCGCCAATTGCCCGAGCATGACGGCTTTGTGCTGCTGAGCGCGGGCATTCTGGGCATCGTCACCTTTGTGCTGGTGGAGGCACTGGGCCATTGGCTGGAAAGCCGCGCGGCGGCGCGGGCCGTGGCTGGCGTGGCGGTGCGCGCCGGGTTGGGCAGCTTTCTCTATCTCAATGTGCTGGATACGTCCTTCAGCCTTGATGGCGTGATCGGGGCCTTTGCGCTGTCGAACAACATGGTGGTGATCGCGCTGGGCCTTTCCATCGGGGCGATCTTCGTGCGCTCGCTGACGGTGCTGCTGATCGAGCGCGGGGCGCTCTCCGAATATCGCTATCTGGAGCATGGCGCCTTCTGGGCCATCGTGGCTTTGGGCGGGATCATGCTGACCGGAACGCTGGTGGAAGTGCCCGATGTGCTGACGGGACTTGTGGGCGCGGTGCTGATCGCGGCGTCTCTGGCGTGGTCTCTGCGTTATCGGCGTAAGTTCGGTTCCGAATAAATCAGATCAATCTGGTGAAAACAAACCACTGTGGTTATACTGCAACGCTTCATGTCAATTTTTTGACATTCGACGAAAGCTTGTTGCGAAGCAGCCCGTAGTTTGGCAATCCGTCTCTCGGAAGATAATGGGAGGGGAAGGGCGGCTCCAAGGGCCGCCCTTTTTCACGCCATATCGGTGAATTTTCAGGCCAATCAACGCTTTACCGCGCCGCGCCGCCCTCACCCTGCAAATCATACTGTTTGAGCAGATCGTAAAGCGTCGGGCGACTGATGCCCAGCAGACGCGCCGTGCTGGAAATATTCCCCTCGCTGCGCGCCAGCGCGTGGCGGATCACGTGGCGGTCGGCATTCTCACGCGCGGCCTTCAGATTGAGCGGCAGATCCGCTTCCGCATCCGGCGTGGTCAAATCGAGATCTTCCGCTGTCACCAGCTTGCCATCGGCCATGATCGCGGCGCGCTTCACGCGGTTTTCCAGCTCGCGCACATTGCCGGGCCAGGGCCAGCGATCGATGGCGGTCAGCGCGTCCCCGGCGAAGCCCTTGGCGGGCAGGTTCAACTCGGTGGCGAAGCGCTGCAGAAAGGCGCGGGCCAGCAGCACCGGATCCCCGGGCCGCTCGGCCAGCGAGGGGATCTTCACCACGATCTCCGCAAGGCGATACCACAGATCCTCGCGGAAACGGCCATCGACGATCATCGCCTCCAGGTTCTGATGCGTGGCGCAGACGATGCGCGTGTCCACCGCGATGGGCTTGCGCCCGCCGATGCGCTCGATCACGCGCTCCTGCAGGAAGCGCAGCAATTTGACCTGCAGCGGCAGGGGAATATCGCCGACCTCATCGAGGAACAACGTGCCCCCATGGGCCTGCTCGATCTTGCCCTCGGTGGTTTTCACGGCGCCGGTGAAGGCGCCTTTTTCATGGCCAAAAAGTTCGGACTCCAGCAGGTTTTCGGGGATCGCCGCGCAGTTGATGGCGACGAAGGCCCCTTCCCGCCGGTCGCTGGCCTGATGGAGTCCACGCGCCAGCAACTCCTTGCCGGTGCCGCTGGCGCCCAGCAGCATCACCGAGACATTGGTGCCCGCCACCCGCTCGATGGTGCGGGCCACACGCAGCATTTCGGGCGCGGCGGTGATCATGCCGCCCAGCACACGGTTTTCCGAGCCCACTCTTGCGGCCAGCGCGCGGTTCTCCGCCTCGATCCGCGCCAGCTTGAGGGCGCGGCGCACGATCAGGCCCAGCTCCTCGATGTCGACGGGCTTCTGGTAGAAATCATAGGCCCCGCGCGCGATGGCATTGAGCGCGCTTTCCCGCGCGCCATGGCCGCTCGCCACGATCACCTTGGTCTGCGGGCGCATCGTCATGATGGCGTCCAGCACGGCAAAGCCCTCGCTGGTGCCGTCCGGGTCGGGCGGCAGGCCGAGGTCCAGCGTCACCACCTCGGGCTCGATGGCGCGCATCGCGGCCAGAGCGCTGGCCTTGTCACCCACAACGGTGACGTCGAAATCCTCATAGGCCCATTTGAGCTGGGCCTGAAGACCGGCATCGTCCTCCACAATCAGCAGGCTCGGGCGCTCGCTCATCATGCCACCTTACTCTTCATGTTGGGCCGCTTGTGCATCGCGGCCAGCGGCAGGCGCACCACAAAGCGCGTGCCCACCCCCTCGCGGCTTTCGACCAGAATGTTGCCCTGCATCGCCTTCACCAGCTCGCGCGCCTCATAGACGCCGATGCCAAAGCCCCCCGCCTTGGTCGACACGAAGGGGCGGAACAGGCGGGTGCGCACGAAATCCTCGCTCATCCCACTTCCCGAATCGACCACCTCGATGCGCGCCGCCGCGCCATCCTCGGCGATGGCGATGAAGACCGGGCTGCCGTTTGGGCTGGCTTCCACGGCGTTTTGCAGCAGATGGGTCAACACCTGCTCAATCGAATGGCTGTTGCCCGAAACCACGCAAGGGTCGCGCTCGATCACGCTGACGGGATGACGGCCCTCGAACGGCTTGGCCACCTCACGGGCGATCACGCCCAGCGCCACCGGCTCGACCTTCTCCACCTGCCCGCCATAGCGCGAGAGGCGCGCCACCAGCGTGTTGAGCTTTTCGGCCGAATTGCGCAGCGTCACCAGCATATCGGCGCGGAAGGCCGGATTGTCGGCATGGCGCTCGGCATTGCGGGTGAGCAGGGTGAGCTGGCTCGACAGGTTCTTGATGTCATGCATCACAAAGGCGATGCGGCGGTGGAAATCATCGAAGCGGCTGGCCTCGGCCAGGGCTTCCTGCCCACGGTGCTCGGCCAGATAGGTCGCCAGCTGCTGGCCGACGAGGCGCAGCAGGTCGAAATCCTCCCAGTCCAGCTTGCGCGCCTGAGGCGGGCGGGCCAGCACCACCGCGCCGACCATCCGGTCGTAATGGACCAGCGGCACCAGCGCCCATGCGAGGGGATCGTCGCTGAGCCATGCGGGGATCAGCGCGGCCTCGTCATGCTGGGATTTGCCCTCGCGCAGGTCGTCGAGGTCGATGATGAAATCATGCCCCTCGAAAAAACGCACCGCATCGGGGGACAGCGCCGGACCGGGCACATCGGCCGTGGGCCAATGCCAGCGGGCGGCCAGCACCATATCGCCCAGATCGTCGGGCACCAGCAGCAGGCCTGCCGGGCTGTCGGTGATGTCGGCCACGGCCTGAACGGCGCGCTGATGCAGCGGCGGGGCCTCCTGCGCCTGACTGCCGATGGTGCGGGTAAAGCGCATCCATTCGGCGCGATAATCATAGCGGTGCTGGAACAGATGCTTGACCAGCGTGACCCGCAGCCACCCGCGCAGCCGCCGCGATGGCAGCATCAGCAATGCGGCGGCCGTGGCCAGAATGATGAAGCCATATTGCAGCCAGCGCGCGTAATTGCCCCCGGCATAGGCCAGCCATTGCGCCACGCCGATCATCGCCACAAAGTAAGCGCCGATCACCAGCAGCGAGACCGAATGGAACGTCACCGCGCGCGAGGGGCGCAGCCGCAGCATCGCCTGACCGCGCAGCGCCCCGCCCGCCATCAGCACGGCAAAACCGATGTCGACCACCCCATGAAGGGCGGACAGCTGCACCGGCCAGTCCGAATCGAGATAGGCCACGGTGTAGAGGTTCAGCTCGAACACCCAGACCGCGGCGAAAGCCAGCACCGGCCAGCGCAGCATCGCCCTCGCCTGCGGATCGGCCCCGACATAGAGATTGTGCACCAGCACCAGCGATCCCACCACCGCCAGCATCAGCAGCAGAATGTTGAATCGCGTCAGCGCCGGATCGGCCAGCAGCGTGGGATCGATGCGATATTCCGCCGTCAGCACGGCGGGCACCAGCAGGTCCACCAGCGTCAGCGCCACGATCACCGGGCGCACCGGGCGCACGCTGGTCAGGCGCCCGTCGCTCGCGAAGAGGCGATAGAGCGCGGCCAGCCATGACAGATTGCGCAGCGCCAGCAGGCCGGTGGTGACCAGGCTGGCATGGCCTTCCACCGCCGTGGAGAGGCACCACAGGGCATGGCACAGGATCGCCGCGATGATCGCCTTGCCCGCCTGACCGAAACGGTGGCGATGGCCCCACAACACGGCGGCCACCGTCACGGCGGCGCAGGCCCCGGCGCCATGGGTGGCGTCGGCGATAACCGGCCAGGGGCCCGAGGAGGGAAGAGCGCTCATCGCGCGCTCAGCGTGCGCCCTCGTGCCAGATCACCACGCGCAGGGTTTGCAGGATAATCAGGACATCGAGGAAGGGAGTGTAATTCTTCACGTAATAAAGGTCATATTCCAGCTTGTTGCGGGAATCCTCGATCGAGGCGCCATAGGGATAGTTGACCTGCGCCCAGCCCGTGATGCCGGGCTTCACCATGTGGCGCTCGGCGTAGTAGCGCAGCTTTTCCTCCAGATCGGCGACGAATTCCGGGCGTTCGGGGCGCGGGCCCACGAAGCTCATTTCGCCCTTCAGCACCGTCCAGGCCTGAGGCAGTTCGTCGACGCGGATCTTGCGGATGAAATTGCCGACGCGGGTCACGCGCGGGTCGTTCTTGGTGGCCCATTGCGCGCCATTGGCCTCGGCATCCACCCGCATCGAGCGCAGCTTGATGACATCGAAATGCTGGCCATAGAGCCCGACGCGCTTCTGGCGGAAGAAGGCGGGGCCCCTGCTGTCCAGCTTCACCACCAGCGCGAAGAAGAGGATGATCGGCGCCGTCAGCGTGAGCAGCAGCAGGCTCAGCACGATATCGAAAAGGCGTTTCGCCGCACTGGAAAAGGACCGACCCGAGGAAAAACCGTCCGAAAAGATCAGCCAGCTGGGATTGACCGTATCGAGGTCCACGCGGCCCGTCTCGCGCTCCACGAAGGAGGAGAAGTCGTTCACATGGACGCCCGCTGTCTTGATGCGCAGCAGATCCTTCAGGGGCAGCGCGTTGCGCCGCTCCTCCAGCGCCAGCACCACCTCGGACACGCCCAGATTTTCCACATGGCGCTTGAGGTTATGGATCGCGCTACGCGGGATCGCCTCTTCCACGATATGGCTGCCCTCGCTCATGCCGACATAGCCGACGATGGCGAAGCCTGCCGAACCGCTTTCGGCCAGCAGACGCAGGCGCTGTGCGCGGGCGCCCGCGCCCAGCACCAGCACGCGGCGGCGAAAGGCCGAGGCGCCCAGAATGCCGCCCACCAGCAGGCGGTTGGCCACCAGCAGCACGATGGCCGCCACCATTCCGTAAAACAGGGTGGAGCGCCAGAAATCATGCCCGCCGGTCAGCGAATTGAGCAGCGCCAGCGCGATGATGCCCAGTGAGACCGCCACCAGCAGACGCGCCGAGGCAAAGCGCACCGAACGCAGCGCGTCGGCGCCATAAACGCCCACGGAAATCATGGCGGTGAGGATCATGACGGTAAACACCGCCAGTGGGCGCAACCGCTCATCGACCGGCCCGGAGGCCATGCCGAGCTGCTCCGCACGCAGACGCCAGGCGAAATCGCCCGCCATCATCAGCAGGCCCAGATCGATCAGGCCAAGCAGCAGCACGGCATGGGGAATATAATGCTTGAACAAGCGGATCATGGCTTTGCCGTTTTAACCTCCGACCCCGATACGGATCTTGCCGAGGGGTTTAGGCGCAAAGCCGTAAAATGTCGGTAAACCTGACAGGAGCGCCAGACCGCCTCACGAGCAAGAATGCGACATAGATATCGGAAAGTACAGGCTTTGCGCCTGCTGCCTGTCGCCAGATTTTACAGGTCTCGTCTGATCCGGCGGCTAAAAGCCGATCAGGAAATGGTGCCCCCGGCCCGACTCGAACGGGCACATCTCTCGACAACCGATTTTGAGTCGGTCGCGTCTACCATTCCGCCACGGGGGCACTGCAGCAAGAGCAGACTGTCTTGCGCGTCAGCCCGCCAGGCGGGCTCGATATAGGCACCGCCTAGCGGACCTTGCGCCGGGGATCAATGCCAGAAAGCATCAATCCCCGGCCAAATCATGCTCAATCCTTGAGCGCGGTCGCCACGATCTTGTGCAGGCGCGAGTGCAGCGCATCGTTGCCCGCCAGCAGCTGGGCATCGCAGATCGGCTGCGACACGCCGCGCCAGTCGGAGACGAAACCGCCCGCCTCACGCACCAGCAGGCAGCCTGCCGCCGTGTCCCAGGGCTTGAGGTTGCTTTCCCAGAAGCCCTCGTAACGGCCCGAGGCCACCCAGGCCAGATCCAGCGCCGCCGCGCCAAAGCGGCGGATGCCCGCCACCTGAGGCGCCAGGGCGGCATAGATCTTCTGCCATTCCAGCGTGTCGCCATGGCCCGCGAAGGGGATGCCGGTGGCGATCAGGCTCTCGTCGAGATGACGGCGGCCCGAAACGCGCAGGCGGCGGTCATGCAGCCATGCGCCGCGCGCCTTTTCGGCCCAGAAGCTCTCGTCGGTGATCGGCTGATAGATCAGGCCCGCGATCACATCGCCCCAGCCATTGCCGTCCAGACGCGGTTCCTGCGCCGCGATCGAGATCGCGAAATGCGGGATGCCGTGCAGGAAGTTGCTGGTGCCGTCGAGCGGATCGATGATCCAGCGCGGCTTGGTGGGATCGCCCTCGATGATGCCGCCCTCTTCCAGCACGAAGCCCCAATCGGGGCGCGCGGCGCGCAGCTCGTCATAGATGGTGCGCTCGCTCGCCTGATCGGCGCGGCTGACGAAATCGGCAGGGCCCTTGCGGCTGACCTGAAGGTGCTCCACCTCGCCGAAATCGCGGCGCAGGCGCTGGCCTGCCTTGCGCGCGGCGCGCTCCATCACGCGGATAAGACCTGAAACGACACTCACTGGGCAAATTCCCGAATTAGAAAGAAGGGGGCGGCGCGCGAAACGCCGCCCGGAACAATCAGTCGGCCTTGCCGACGTAGCTGCGCTCGTAAACGTTCACGACGATGCGCGTGCCCGAGCTGATATGGGGCGGCACCATCACGCGCACGCCATTGTCGAGCAGCGCGGGCTTGTAGGACGACGAGGCGGTCTGCCCCTTCACCACGGCGTCGGCTTCCACGATGGTGGCTTCCACCTGATCGGGCAGCTGCACGCTGATCGGGCGCTCGTCATACATTTCGAGCACGGCGGTCATGCCGTCCTGCAGGAAGGCGGCGGCATCGCCCAGCAGATCGCTCGGCAGGGTGATCTGGTCGTAGGTCTCCACGTCCATGAACACCAGATCGTCGCCCTCGGGGTACAGGAACTGGAAGTCCTTGGTGTCGAGACGCACGCGCTCCACCGTGTCGGCGCTGCGGAAACGCACATTGGTCTTGCGTCCGTCGATCAGGTTCTTCATCTCGACCTGCATGAAGGCGCCGCCCTTGCCGGGCTGGGTATGCTGGGTCTTGGCGACTTTCCAGATGCCCTTTTCGTATTCCAGAATGTTGCCGGGGCGGATATCGACGCCGCTGATCTTCATGGGGATGAACCTTTGATGCGAAAGAACGAGTTACAGGCCCCGAAAGGCCCGCGCCTGAAAAGCGCAAGCCGCGCCCTTAGCGCGAGTGGACGCCCGTGGCAATCCGGGGCGTTCATGGCCTTGATGGCCATCTTCGGGACGAGTCTGCCCGCGCAAGCCAGCGAGATCGGCCAGGTGGCCGTGATGAAGCAGGGCGACTATCAATGCGAAACGCCCGGCAATGCGCTGGGCAAGACCGGCATCCGCCATGAGGATGAGGATTTCACCATCCTCCACGCCTCGGTCTACAGCGTGAAAGGCGGGCGTGGCATCTATCTGCTGACCGGCGACGTGATCCGCTTCACCAGCGGCCCGCGCAAGGGCCAGAAATTCCGCCGCGTGAGCGAGAACTTCCTGCGCAAGACCGATGCGAACGGGAAGGACACCGATATGCGTTGCGTGCGGGCGGTGATGAACAATCAGTAGGGGTAAAAGGGAAGATGCGAGGGGGTTACCCCCTCGCGCTCCCAGAACGTCTTCCGACGACAGGGCAGTGGCGCCCGATCCGGGCGCTTCACCTCCCTGTTACTGCACTGCCTGCTTTTTCACGCGCAGGTAGATCCAGCCAATACCGGCGGCGAAGACGACAATCGCGGCCCCTTCCGCAAAGGGATTCTCGGCAATCACCTGCAGCGGCGTCGCCTTCTGCGTCACGCCGGCCAGCAGCGCGAAAATCACGCCGAACAGGCTTTCACCCACGATCAGACCCGTTGCGGCCAGCATGCCCAGGCGCTCAGCCAGTTCGGGATTGGCGGTGCGCCTGGCCCAGCGGTCATAGGCATGGCCAATCACCGCACCGATGGGGATCAGCAGCGTCAGCGCCATCGGCAAATAGATGCCCATGCCCAGCGCCAGCGGCGGCAGCATGCCCTTGCCGCTTTTGCGCAGCACCTCGTCGATCACGATCACCACAGCACCGATGGCCGCGCCGATACCGATCAGGCTCCAGTCGAGCTGACCGCCCAGCACACCCTGCGCCAGCGTCGAGATCAACGCCGCCTGAGGCGCGGCCAGAGCATTCGGCCCGGCCCCCGGCACGCCGACAAAGCCGAAGCGCTGGTTGAGCAGGCTCAGCACCGGCGGGATCACCAGCGCACCGAAGATCACGCCCAGCACCAGCGCCACCTGCTGACGCCACGGTGTCGCGCCGACCAGTTCGCCGGTCTTCAGATCCTGAAGATTGTCATTGGAGATGGTGGCAACGCCGAAGATGATCGCCGTCACGAACAGCGAAAACGCCACCAGAGCCTTGGTCGCCGCTGGATCAATATCCCGCCCGAAGAAGGCGGCCAGCAGCAACGCAATGCCCAGCGCCGAAATGATCCCCGTGCCCGACACCGGCGAGTTCGACGCACCGATCAGCCCCGCCATATAGCCGCAGACCGAGGCGATCACGATGCCGATCACCAGCACATAGGCGATGGTGGCCAGCAGCACCGGCCAGAAATGCGCCTCGATGGGGCCGCCTCGCGCGAAATCCGCCAGCAGCAGACCGATGGGCAGCATCGCCGCCACGATTACCGCACCCACGATGCCGATGGGCAGGTCGCGCTCGGTCAGCGGCAGCGACGCCCCCTGCCCGGCCTGACGCTGGCGTTGGGCGGCAATGGCCCCCGCAATGCCCTTCACGATGGGGCCAATCACCCGCAGCAGCGTATAGACCGCCGCAATGCCGATGGTGCCCGCGCCGATGATCCGCACCTTCATCTTGAAGGTGGCGCCAATCGCCGCGCCGATCTCGTCGCCCGCAAAACCATGGGTGTAGAAAGGCACCAGCACGCCCCAGCTCAGCAGCATGCCCGCCAGCATCGCGATGCCGACGCCAAGCCCCACCAGATGGCCCACGCCGATCAGTGCCATGGAAAAGCTGGTCGAAACCTGGCTGAGGCTGGAGCCGACGCGGAAGGATTTGGCGGCTTCCTCGGCCACCAGACCCATCTTGGCCAGCAGCGTGTACAGCGCCGACAGCGCCGTGCCGCTGACGATGGCGGAGAGGCCCTTGCGGTTTTCCTCATCCCCCTCGCCCTCGGCGGTCTGCCCGGCGCCGACCTTCAGCACCTCGGCAGCGGCGACGCCTTCGGGATAGGGCAGATCGGTGCCGGTCACCAATGCGCGGCGCAGGGGCACGGAATACATCACGCCCAGAATGCCGCCGACGCCGATCACAGCCACCGATTGCCAATAGGGGAAGTCCACCCACCAGCCGATCATCAGCAGGCCCGGCAGCACGAAGATGATCGCGCTGAGCGTGCCCGCCGCGCTGGCGATGGTCTGGACGATGTTGTTTTCCTGAATGGTCGAGCCGCGCATGGTGCGCAGCACGGCCATGGAAATCACCGCCGCCGGGATCGATGTGGCGAAGGTCAGCCCAATCTTCAGGCCGAGATAGACATTGGCCGCGGTGAAGATCACCGTCAGCAGCGCGCCGAGGATGACGCCGCGCAAAGTCAGTTCGCGCGCGGGCGCGGACGTTGAGGTCTGTGTGGTCATGACGCCTGATGGCACGGCGCATCAGGGCTGAAAAGCCCCGTTCGCGCGCTTGTTGACAGAGATGTCAGCAAGCGCGCGACAGCAGGACGATCAGGCGGCGTGGATCGCCGCGATCAGGGCCTGCACATTGGCCACCTCATCCCCGTCCCAGATGGCGCTGGAGACGGCGAGGAAATCGGCGCCCGCACGCACGATGGGCCCGCAATTCTCGGGCTTGATGCCGCCGATGGCGACGCACGGGATCTCGAAAACCGTCTGCCAGCAGGCCAGCGTCGAGAGCTTGGCGGTGTGCTTGGTTTCCTTGGTGGTGGTGGGATAGAAAGCGCCGAAAGCGACGTAATCGGCGCCGGCCTCGCCCGCGCTCATCGCCAGATGGCGGCTGTCATTGCAGGAGACGCCGATCTGGGCATCGGGACCGAGACGGTCGCGGGCTTCGCGCGGGTCGCCATCCTCCTGGCCCAGGTGGACGCCATCGGCGCCCAGACGCTTGGCGAGGCTGATCGAATCGTTGACGATAAAGGCCACTTCACGCTCGGCGCAGATCGCCTGCAGGGGCGCGGCCAGAGCGGCGGCGGCATGCTCGTCCAGCCCCTTGACGCGGAACTGGAAGGCGGCGACGCCATGCTTGTTCTTCACGCCCGCCTCGATCACGCGGCGCAGGCGCTCGGGGAAATCACCCGTCACATCGAGGGGCGAGATCAGATAGATCTTGGTGCGCGGGCGCAGCTCCGGATCGATCTCGTCGCCGAAGGAGGTTTCGTCGGGCAGGATGCCCGAGTCGAAGGGGTTCTCGAAGTCGTCTTCAAAGGTTTCGTCAGCCATGGGCGCGCTCTAAACCCGCACAGGCGCTGGTGCAACGCCCATTGCGCAGGTGGAGAGTTGCTGCACAAGGATCGGGAGCCGCTGCCCCATCGCCGGAAGACGGTCATGGGAGCGCGAGGGGCGTTTTGTTGGTCGCATTTCTCGAGAGAAATGCTCCGGGCCCCCTCGCATCTTCTTTTCCTGATCCCCTGCCCCAAAACGCGAACGGCGTCGGCCCTCTCTCCCATCGATACCCCCGCACGCAGGGGCAGGAATGGAAAAACGGGCCGACGCCGCTGCTCGCCGAAATGCGGCCGGTGGGCTCGCGGGGCGAGTCCCACCGGCGCTCAGGGCGATTATTCCTTGCCCTTATAGATTTTCACGATCTTGTCGAGCATGGCCATCGCTTCGGCGCGCGGGCGCTGGAAGGTGTTGCGGCCAATGATCGAGCCATTGCCGCCACCGGCCAGAATGTCGCGCGCGTCCTGATAGACGGCATCCGAACCCTTGGTGGCGCCGCCCGAGAAGACCACGAGGCGACGACCCGCGAAGCAGGACTGCACCACATGCCTGACGCGGTCGGCCTGATCGGACCAGTCCTGCCCCGCATAGGCAGCCTTGGCCTCTTCCTGCTCGATATGGGCGCTGGGCAGCTTCACCTTGATGATGTGGGCGCCGATCAGCGTGGCAATATGGGCCGCATAGGCGCCGACATCGAGAGCCAGCTCACCGCTCTTGGGCAGCTTGCCGCCGCGCGGGTAGGACCAGATCACGGTGGCGATGCCGACGCTGGCGGCTTCTTCGCGCAGCTCGCGGATTTCCTCGATCATCTCGAAGACATCGTCCGAACCGGGGTAGATGGTGAAGCCGATGGCCGAGCAGCCCAGGCGCGCGGCGTCGGCCACGCTGCCGGTGACGGCCTGGTTGGCGCTGGTGCCCCAGCTGTTCGAGGAGTTGACCTTCAGGATGGTCGGGATCTGGCCGGCGAACTTGTCAGCGCCGGCTTCGAGCATGCCGAGGGGGGCGGCATAGGCCGAGAGGCCCGCGTCGATGGCCAGCTGATAGTGGTAGTGGGGATCGTAGGCATCGGGGTTCACCGCGAAGGAGCGGGCCGGCCCATGCTCGAAGCCCTGATCGACCGGAAGGATCACCAGCTTGCCGGTGCCACCCAGGCGACCCTGCGACAGGATGCGATAGAGATTGGCCTTCACGCCGGGATTGTCGGACTCATAATTGGCGAGGATCTTTGCCACGGCCTTCGTCGTCATACAGGCTCCTATCGGGGTAAAATTCGGTCAATTTATGCATCGCATAGGTATGCAGTTCCCGTTTGGTAGCTACAAACCTGTTTTTCCGCAACTGCGAGAACGCAGCATGCCAAACTATTTTTGCGCCAAAAAGACACCAAGATGGCGTCCCAGCCAGCGCCGCAGCGGCACGTCCACAAAGCGGGCCAGAAAGGCCGCGCTGCCCAGCGCGGCGATGAGGAACACCGTCAGCGTGAGGCCGACCGGCCAGCCGTGGCCGTAACCGTAGCTGACCACCGGATAGGTCCAGAAGAAATGCACGGCGTAGAGCGGGTAGGAGAGATCGCCCAGCCTTTCACCCCAGCGGGAGAAGGCTCGCGGCATCTCAAACCGGGCGCCCGCCAGCACCAGCGCGGGTGAGAGCAGAAGGATAAAGCCCAGATCGAGCGTAAACCGGCTCCAACCCGAAAGAGGCAGCAACAAGGGCATAAGCCCCAGCGCCAACACCGCCAGCGACCAGCGGCTGACGCGCGGCAGGCGGCCCTCGAGCAGGCGTGAAAGGACCATCCCTGCAAGGAAGGAAAAGATCGTGCGCACCACGCCCAGATGCACATCGTGCCAGCGATAGCCCTGCTTCACGATGGAGGCATTGTCGGCAAAAGGGGTAAGCGCCTGCGTGATCGTCAGATCGGCCACCAGCAGCGCCGCGATCACCCCCAGCATGGCGATCAGCGCGCGCGTGGGGCGGCGGATCGCGAACAACGCCATCAGCATGTTGGCGCCAAACTCCATCAGCAGCGACCAGGCCGGAGGGTTGATCGGCGAAATATCGCGCCCGATCACGCTGGGCAGGAACAACAGATTGGCGGTGAGGCCACTCAGCAGCGTGCCCCAGCCAATGTCGGTGGCGTCGCGCGCCACCAGCCTCGCCAACCAGCCAAAGCACAGCAGCAGCCCGCACAGATGCAGCGGCCAGAGGCGCACAAAGCGCCATGCCAGAAACTCACCATTGCCCAGCCCCGCGGCGAAACGCGGGCGATAGGTGCGGTCCAGCACAAAGCCGGACAGGGCGAAGAAGAAATCCACCGCCAGATAGCCGGCGGGGACCAGCGCATTGCTCAGATGGAAGATCGCAACCGCCAGAGCCGCAAGCCCACGCATTGCATCGAGTGTGACGAAACGATGGCGGGCAGCACGCAGAGGCCCGCCGCCATCCGGCGACGGGCCCTGTGTTGCAGATGTTAAGGAAGCTGGTGGAATGCTCAGATTTCCAGCGCCTTCACGCCGGGCAGCTCGCGCCCTTCCATCCATTCGAGGAAGGCGCCGCCCGCCGTCGAGATGTAGCTGAAGTCATTCGCCACGCCCGCGTGATGCAGCGCCGCCACCGTGTCGCCACCACCGGCGACCGAGACCAGCGATCCTTCCTCGGTCAGCGCGGCGGCGATCTTGGCCAGAGCCACGGTGGCCGCGTCGAAAGGCACGGTTTCAAACGCGCCCATCGGCCCGTTCCACACCAACGTCTTGCAGGTTTTCAGCGCATCGCCGACGGCTTCCACCGCCGTCGGCCCCACGTCGAGGATCATCTCGTCGGCGGCGACCTCATGCACATTGGTGGTGCGCAGGCTGGGCGGGTTGGCGGCGAATTCCTTGGAGACCACCACCTCGTAAGGCAGATGGATGGTGCAGCCCGAAGCGTCGGCGGCATCCATGATCTCCTCGGCGGTGCCGGTCAGATCGTGCTCGCACAGGCTCTTGCCCACATCGACGCCGCGCGCGGCGAGGAAAGTGTTGGCCATGCCGCCGCCAATCACCAGATGATCGACCTGCGTCACCAAATGCTTGAGCACGTCCAGCTTGGAGGACACCTTGGCGCCGCCCACGACAGCCGCCACGGGCTTGACCGGATTGCCCAGCGCCTTTTCCAGCGCCTCAAGCTCGGCCTGCATGCTGCGGCCGGCATAGGCGGGCAGCACATGGGCCAGACCTTCGGTGGAGGCATGGGCGCGATGCGCGGCGGAGAAGGCATCGTTGACATAGATGTCGCCATTGGCGGCGATGGCCTTCACCAGCTCGGGATCGTTCTTTTCCTCGCCGGGCCAGAAGCGGGTGTTCTCAAGGCAGGCCACATCGCCCTCGCCCAGAATGCCCACCGCCTGCTTGACGATGTCGCCCGCGATCTCGGGCACGAACATCACCTCATGGCCCAGCACCTTCTCCACCGCGCCCAGCACGAGGGAAAGCGACTGGTTGGGATCACGCTGCCCCTTGGGGCGGCCGAAATGCGCCAGCAGCAGCACCTTGGCGCCCTTGAGCGAGAGTTCCTTGATCGTCGGCGCGGCGGCGCGCACGCGGGTGTCGTCGGTGACGGCGCCATCCTGCATCGGTAGGTTCAGGTCGACGCGCAGCAGCACAACCTTGCCCTTCACATCACCCAGATCGTCAAGCTTGCGGAAATTGGCCATGGTTTCCCCCAGCCCCTCGGCGCAGATGCGCGGGGCGTCAGAACATCGCCCGGAGCCTAGAACCCCGGGCCATAAAGAGAAAGGGCGGGACTTTCGCCCCGCCCCGCTTTTGGATCAGAGCAGCTTGCCCATCGCACCGGCCGTATCGACCATGCGGTTGGAGAAGCCCCACTCATTGTCGTACCAGCTGAGCACGCGCACCATCTTGCCTTCCAGCACAGCCGTTTCCAGGCTGTCGATGGTCGAGGAGTGCGAGTCATGGTTGAAGTCGCCCGAGACCAGCGGCTCCTCGGTGTAGCCCAGCACGCCCTTGAGCGGACCCTCGGCTGCGGCCTTGAGCAGGCTGTTCACTTCCTCAAGCGTGGTGTCGCGCTTGGGCGTGAAGACCAGATCGACGACCGAGACGTTGGGGGTCGGCACGCGGATCGACGAACCGTCCAGCTTGCCCTTCAGTTCGGGCAGAACCTCGCCCACGGCCACGGCGGCGCCGGTGCTGGTGGGGATCATGTTCAGGGCAGCGGCGCGGGCGCGGCGCGGATCCTTGTGGATCTGGTCGAGGATCTTCTGATCGTTGGTGTAGCTGTGGATCGTGGTCATCAGGCCGCGCTCGATGCCGATGGCTTCGTGCAGCACCTTGGCGAAGGGGGCCAGGCAGTTGGTGGTGCAACTGGCGTTCGAGACGATCAGATGCTCCGAGGTCAGCTTGTCATCGTTGACGCCAAACACGACGGTCAGATCGACCTTCTTGCCGGGCGCCGAGATCAGCACGCGCTTGGCGCCCGCCGTCAGGTGCTTGCCGGCGCTCTCGCGGTCCACGAAGAAGCCGGTGCATTCCAGGGCGATGTCGATGCCCTGCGCGGCATGCGGCAGATTGGCGGGGTCCTTCTCGGCGGTGACGTGGATGCGCTTGCCGTTGATGACCAGATCGGTGCCGTCCACCTCGACGGTGCCGGGGAAGGTGCCATGCACGCTGTCGCGCTTGAAGAGCAGGGCGTTGGCCTTGGCATCGGCCAGATCGTTGATCGAGACCAGTTCCAGACCGCAGTCCGGGCGCTCCAGAATGGCGCGCGCGACGTTACGGCCAATGCGACCGAAACCATTGATCGCTACCTTCACAGCCATGTCTTGCTCCTCAATTGGATGGATTTTTGGGTGTTCTGAAATCAGGCCTTCAGGGCCGCGACGATCTGCGGCGTGATCTTGGGCGCCGTCAGACCGAAGTAATCGTAAAGCGCAGCCGCCGGAGCGCTGGCGCCGAAGGTGTCGATGCCGAAGCGCAGACCGTCAGCGCCGGTGAAGCTTTCCCAACCGAAGGTGGTGCCAGCCTCGATCGAGACCTTCAGCACATCGGCAGGCAGCAGGTCAGCCTGATAGGCGGCGTCCGACGCGCGGAAGCGGCTCATCGAGGGCATGGAGACAACATCGGCGCCGATGCCCTGCTCTTCAAGAGCAGCGCGCACGGCAACCGCGATTTCCACTTCCGAGCCGGTGGCGATCAGCACCACCTTGCGGGGCGCGGTCGCCTCGGCCAGGCGATAGGCGCCCAGCGCCGACAGGTTCTCACCCGACTTACGGACCTGGCTGACATTCTGACGCGTCAGGGCCAGCACGGTCGGGCCGTCATCGTTTTCCAGCGCCAGCTGCCAGCACTCAGCCGTCTCGATGACGTCTGCGGGGCGGAACAGCTCAAGGTTCGGGATCATGCGCATGCTCATCACATGCTCGATGGGCTGGTGCGTGGGACCATCCTCGCCCTGGCCGATCGAGTCATGCGTCAGCACATAGACCACTCGGGCGCGCTGCAAAGCAGACATACGAATGGCATTGCGGCAATAATCGGAAAACACCAGGAAGGTGCCGCCGTAAGGGATGATGCCGCCGTGCAGCGCCATGCCGTTCATCGCGGCGGCCATGCCGAATTCGCGGATGCCGTAATAGACATAGCGACCGCTGTAATCGTCGGAAGTGAGCGGCGTGGTGGCCTTCACCTTGGTGAGGTTCGAGCCGGTGAGATCGGCGCTGCCGCCCACCAGTTCGGGCACCAGCGGCGCCAGCACCTCAAGCGCCAGCTCGCTGGCCTTGCGGGTGGCGACCTTCTGATTGCCGTCCAGCCAGCCCGCGAAAGTGGCCTCCGCCTCTTCCAGCGAGGGCAGTTCGCCAGCCATGCGGCGGCTGAATTCCTGACCCTGAGCATCGGCGGCCAGACGGGCGCTCCATGCGGCATGGGCAGCGGCGCCCTTGCCAGCCAGCGAACGCCAGTCGGCCAGAATGTCGGCGGGCAGCTCGAAGGGCGGCAGGGTCCAGCCCAGCTCGGCGCGGGCGGCGGCGATTTCGGCGTCGCCCAGCGGCGAGCCGTGGACGTTATGGCCACCCTGCTTGTTGGGGGCGCCCTTGCCGATGATGGTGCGGCAGGCGATCAGCGAGGGACGCGGATCGGCGATGGCTTCGCTGATGGCGCGGGCGATGTCGTCGAAATCATGGCCGTCGCACTCCACGACGTGCCAGCCGGTGGCGCGATAGCGGGCCGGAATGTCCTCGCTGGTGGACACGCTGGTGTCGCCGTCGATGGTGATGCGGTTGTCGTCCCACAGCACGTTGAGGCGGCCCAGCTTGAGGTGACCGGCCAGACCGATCGCCTCATGGTTGATGCCTTCCATCAGGCAGCCGTCGCCCGCGATCACGAAGGTGTTGTGATCGACCAGATCGTCGCCGAAGGTGGCGTTGAGGTGGCGCTCGGCGGTGGCGAAGCCAACCGCCATGGCCAGCCCCTGCCCCAGCGGGCCAGTGGTGCATTCCACGCCCGGCAGCTCGAAATTCTCGGGGTGGCCGGCGCAAACGCTGTGCAGCTGGCGGAACTTGCTGATGTCATCCATCGTCGGCTGCTCGTAGCCGGTGAGATGCAGCAGCGAGTAGATCAGCATCGAGCCATGGCCCGCCGACAGGATGAAGCGGTCACGGTCGGCCCAGCGCGGGGCGGCCGGATCGAACTTCAGAAAGCGCGAGAACAGCACCGTCGCCACATCGGCCATGCCCATCGGCATGCCGGGGTGGCCGCTGTTGGCGGCCTGAACGGCATCCATGGAGAGAACGCGGATGGCATTGGCCATCGCCTGCAACCTTGCGTTGTCGAGCTGGGGGGCGTCGAGCGGGGCGGCGATGGTCATACTTTGCTGGCTCCAGATGATACGCGAATCGCGCGGACCTCTTTGCGGATGCACCCTGCCCCGTCAACCGCCCCGGAGGCACAAGGGGAATAATAAGTATGCGGCCATGAATACGAATGTGAGGTGATGCGCCGCTCATCGCCGCATATCATCCCTTTTCCATCGCAGAGCCGCTTTGCAGCCGCGCGCCGCTGGGCTAGGCTTCCCTGCATATGAATGAGTCCCCCCGCGAAGCAGCCTGGCAAAGAATCGAAGCAGCCCTCACAAGGCTGGACGCGGCGGCGCGTGACCGCCGCGATGCCGCCACGCTGGAACTGCGCCTGCATGAAGAGCAGGAGCGCCATCAGGCCCTGCGCGGCGCCTTGCGCGAGACCTTGGGGCGACTCGATGCGCTGATCGTTTCCCACACATCCGATGGCGGAGCTGGCACGGCGTGAGCAATGTCACTCTGACCATTGCCGGTCGCGATTATGTGGTGGGCTGCGCCTCGGGCGAGGAAGAGCATATCGCCGATCTGGGGCGGATGATCGATGCAAGGCTTGCCAGCCTGCCACCCGCCGCCGTGCAGGGCGAAAGCCGGGCGTTGCTGTTTGCCGCCCTGTTGCTGGCCGATGAGGTTTATGAGGCGAAGAAAGGCGATCTTGGCCTGCCCCCGCCTACGGAAAGTTTCGAGGCCGAAGAGTTTCTTCCCGAGCAGGAGGACGTTGCTTCAGCCATCCCGCTGGCCCTTGAAAAGACGCCTGAAGCAGTGCTGCCTCCTGCGCCAGCCTGGCCCGACGACACCGATCGCCTCACCGATCTGGCGTTGCGATTGGAAAATCTGGCCTCTTTGCTGGAAGACCCCCTTGAGGATCGGCTCTTTCGCGCCTAAATTGCATGGCGACGGGTACTGCCGCGCACGAGCCTTTCGAACATCCCTGAGGCTATAAGCAAATCCTTGGGGGCTGTCTCTGCCCGGATCCTGGTCCGTGGTACATGGTCCCCACCTGACGTGTAGGCGTCGGTGGATTTCTAGGCAAACGACCCATGGTGGTCCCGTCACCCCTTCCTTGCGCGCGCTGCCTGGCCCGCGCCATCCCATGAGGCATCGCTTGGACGAGAAGAAGGCGCTGCGGGCCCGTTTGCGCAAGGCCCGGCGCGCGCATGTCGCTGCTCTGGACCCGCGCGTGCGGGCGCTGATCTTGATGCGGCCGCCCGCCGCCGTGGCCGCTCTGGCGCCCGAGGGCGCGGCGGTCGGCCTCTATCACGCCCTGCCCGATGAGGCGCCGACGCGCGGCTACGCCAAATGGTTTGCCGAGCAGGGCCACCCGATCGCCCTGCCCTGGTTTGCGCATAAGGATGCGCCGATGCAGTTCCGGCTCTGGCTCGATCCCTATGAGGATCAGGGGCTGGAGGTTGGCCCGCATGGCGCACTGCAACCCACAGCCGATTCGCCTTTGGCCGATCCGCAGCTGGTTTTCGTGCCGCTGGTGGGCTTTTCCCCGGATGGCGCGCGACTGGGGCAAGGTGGCGGCCATTATGACCGCTGGCTGGCGGCGCATCATGGCGTGACCGCGCTTGGCCTGGGCTGGGACTGCCAGCTGGAGGACAATCTGCCTCTGGAAGCCCATGACCACCCGCTGAAAGCCGTCATCACTCCCACCCGCCTTTACGAGGCGCCCTGATGGCCAAACCTCCGCCGCGCAAGGCACCGACGTCCGGTAATGCGTCGACGCGCAAGGCGCCGACGTCCCGTAATGCGTCGGCGCGCAAGGCGCCGACATGGCGCATCCCCATCGGCATTCTGGCGCTGGTGGGGGCGCTGCTGGTCTATGGCGGGCTGGTGGCGCGCTTTGTGGCGCCATGGATCGCGCCATGGCCGGTGCTGGCCCAGCTGCCCGCCTATGCCCTGCTGGGGGTAATCTGGCTGCTGCCCTTGCGGCGCTATCTGATCTGGATGGAGACCGGGCGCTGGGGCTGAAAACCCCGGCATTTTTTTGCGCCCTATCCTGCGCATAAGCTGTCCGGCGCACAAACAGAAACGGCGACCCGAAGGCCGCCGTTCTCATTTTCCGCTAGGAGAAAACATTCCCAAGGTGGCGCGAGTGACGGGACTTGAACCCGCGACCCTCGGCGTGACAGGCCGATACTCTAACCAACTGAGCTACACCCGCGCAATGCCCGGAACACTCTTACTGAAACACAAGTGGCGCGAGTGACGGGACTTGAACCCGCGACCCTCGGCGTGACAGGCCGATACTCTAACCAACTGAGCTACACCCGCTCACCTGTGTTTCCGAAGAGGCAGCGCCCCTTGGGAGACGCGCCTCTAGGCGGGACCGCCGACCCTGTCAACAACGATCCGCCAGCTTTCTCAATTTTGCCGTTAAGCTGTGGAAAACTATGCTTTAAGCCGCCCAAAATGCGGTTTCGGCACGGTTGATGCCGTTTCCGCGCCGTTTCGGGCTTATGCCAAACAGCGCGTTAACCGTAATTTTTATCGATCGGGCGCAGAATCATCGCATGATCCCGCGAGTGAAAGTTCTGCCCATGCGCAAAACATCTGCGTCACCTTTCCGCCTCTCGCTGCGGGGCGCTGCTTGCCTGACGCCTCTGGTCCTCGGCATGGCGCTGCTGGCCGGTCCCGGTCGCGCGCGTGACAATGCCCATCTCCAGCAGGCCGCCTTGGTCACCCAGAGCGATGTGATGCTCGAATCGAGCCTGTTCGTCGAACACACCCGCCAGAACGCCCGAGGCCCGGTGCATCTGCTGGAACCGGCCCGGCAGGTGAATTCAGGCGACAAGGTGGTGACGCTGCTCAGCTGGTATCGTCTGGGCGGCACGGGCGGCTTCATCGTCACCGATGCCGTGCCGGGCGGCATGAGCTATCAGCCGGGCGAAAAGGATGAAGCCGAGGTCTCTGCCGACGGCGGCAAGACATGGGGCCGTCTGGGCGCCCTTCATATCGGCCACCGGCTGGCGACGGCTCAGGATGTGACGCATATGCGCTGGCATATTACGCCGGCGCAGGCCTTGGCCGGGTCTGGGCGGATCGCCTATGCCGGAATGGTCAGGTAAACCGGGCCTTCTGTTGTCGCATCGTTGGCGCGAAAAACCGGTTCCCACTTTTTCGCACGATGCTTCAGTTCAGCACTTCTCATACTTCCAGTTGCGCTTCTTGCCCTCGGCCAACCATTCCACGGCCTGAGCGATGCGCTTGGCGCGCGTGGCGGCCTGCTTGGCCTCCACGATCCATTCCAGATAGTCTCGGCGGTTGGAGGGGGCGAAACCCTCGAACACCGCCTGAGCCGCCGGATGAGCCTTCAGAGCCTGCGTGAAATCCTCAGGCATGGGAATCGCTTCTTTCGGCGCCTTCTTGGGGCGGGCCATGCCGCCGCCTTGTCGGATCTTCTCGGCAGCAGCGAGCAGCTTGGTTTTCAACTCTTCGGCGGGCGGCAGATCGTCCAGACTGGCGATCTTGCCGTAATCACCCATACCGGGGTCACGCTCCATGCCCTGACGGCCCGTGCCATGGATCACGAAGGCGCAATGCGCCTTGAAGGCCGCAATCCCCGCCAGATTTTTCCCCGCGACCGTGAAATGCGGCATGCCCCATTTGATGGTCTCGCCAAGATCGGGCAGCGCCTCATGCACCAGAGCGCGCAGATGGGTCAGGATCGGGCGGGCGAAGGGCGCGGCCTTCTCGATATAGGCATCGATTCGCGGATCCTGCTCCATCGCCCTCTCCCCTTCAGACCGCGACCGGCGCGGCCAGCTTGCCCTGAGGCGCATAATCGGGGACGACAAAGTCCTCGATGGCGTAATCGAAGATCGTCTCCGGGCGGCGCGCCAGGCCCATGCGCGGTTCGCCCGAGGGCTTGCGCTGCAACTGCGCCTCCACCAGATCCTCGTGGTTGAGGTAGAGGTGGGTGTCACCGCCCATCCAGACCAGTTCGCCCGGCTCCAGATCGCATTGCTGGGCCAGCATGCGGATAAACAGCGCGGCGCTCCACAGGTTGAAGGGAAGACCAAGCGCCACATCGGCGCTGCGCTGATAGAGAACCCCCGAGAGGCGGCCATCGGCGACATGGAACTGATAGGTCTTGTGGCAGGGCGGCAGCGCCATCGAATCGAGTTCGGCCACATTCCAGCCTTCCAGAATATGGCGGCGGCTGCCCGGATTGTGGCGCAGGCTGTGGACCAGATCGGCGATCTGGTTGATGCCCTCCGCCTTGCGATAAAGGCCATCGCCCGCAGGCTGATAGTTCGGCCAATCGACCCACTGCTTGCCATAGACCGGGCCCAGATCGCCCCATTGCCGCGCGAAAGCCTCATCCGCCACGATGCGGGCGGAAAAATCCTCACGGCTGATCGGGTCGCCGGTTTCCTTGCGATAGCGGTCGAGCGGCCAGTCGGTCCAGATCTCCACCCCCTGCGCGCAGAGCGAGCGGATGTTGGTGTCGCCGGTGAGGAACCACAGGAATTCGCGCGTCGCCGTCTTCCAGTAGACACGCTTGGTGGTCAGCAGCGGCATGCGGTTGTCAGAAAGATCGCAGC
Source organism: Novosphingobium rosa NBRC 15208 (assembly GCF_001598555.1). Lineage (GTDB taxonomy): Bacteria > Pseudomonadota > Alphaproteobacteria > Sphingomonadales > Sphingomonadaceae > Novosphingobium > Novosphingobium rosa. The sequence continues at coordinate 80,540 of NZ_BCZE01000010.1, read as the reverse complement.
GGATCTGCGCCCCGAAGACCGAGCGCGTGCCAACGCCCGTGCGGTCGCGCCGTTCATCGCCATGGCGCCAGATATGGTCCATCAGGGCCAGATATTGCTCTTCCCAGTGGGTGGACTCGGTGCGGATCGTATAAGGCAAGGTCATCCCCGCAGTTTGGCCCAAGGCGTTGCGGAAGTCATCATTTCTCATTTTCAGCAAAAAGCTGAAAACGGGGAAAATTCGCAGATCGGCAAAAAAATGCGAAACGCCGCTTGCGTGGTTCGGAATCGCTGTCTATAGGCCCGCTCCTGCCTCGCAGAGACGCTTCAAACCGCCTCTGCAGCACCGGTCGGGGAATAGCTCAGCCTGGTAGAGCACTGTCTTCGGGAGGCAGGGGCCGGAGGTTCGAATCCTCTTTCCCCGACCATTTTATTCCTTGTGATATCAAGGAATTGAGAAAGCCGGCCTTCGGGTCGGCTTTTTTCTTTCCCGGCATTGTCGACATGTTATCGACATGCCCTCCACCTCACATCAACACATTATCCACAGGCTTGAGCACAGGCGGCAAATCCTTGCGCCCCAGCGCCGAGAGCATATCCCGCTCGATCACCCGCAGGATCGCATCGAGCGGCAGATCGTTGACATCGCGGCCAAAGGGATCCTCCAGCTGGTCCCCCAGCGCGTCCAGCCCGAAGAACGTATAGGCCACCAGCGCCGAGGGCAGCACCGCCCACCAGCCCAAAGCCCCGGCCAGCGCGAAAGGCAGGCTGAGGCAGAAGATATAGGCCGTGCGATGCAGCAGCAGCGAATAGGCGAAGGGCACCGGCGTGGCGGCAATCCGCTCGCAGCCCGCCTGAATGCCTGACAGCGCCGCCAGATGCTGCTCCAGCGCAGTCCAGCGCATGGGATCGAGCGCGCCTTGCGCCAGCAGGCGCTGGCTGGCCACACCCATCTCGTGAACCACGCCATTGGTGGGGTTGATGGCCTCCTGCCATGAGCCCCCCTCCCACCATGCGGCGATGGCGCCGGGCTCATCGTCGCCGCGCAGCCTTGCCTTCAGCCCTGCGGAAAAGGCGCAAAGCCCCAGCACAAAGCGCTCCCGCTCGCCCGCGGACAAGGTGGCGACCTGCCGCGCGATGGTACGGCACTCGATCACCAGAGCGCCCCACAATTGCCGCCCCTCCCACCAACGGGCGTAACAGGCATTGTTGCGGAAGCTCATAAAGATCGAGAGCGCCAGACCGATCAGCGTGAAAGGAAAGGCGCTGATCTGCGCAAAGATGCCGGGATGTGCGCGCGCCGCCACCACCGCCCCCATGCTGGCCAGCACGATCAGCGCCAGACGCCCGCCGATGCGCGGCAGGATCGTGCCTTTCCACGCAAAGAGAATATCGAAAAGGCTCGGTTTCGAGCGCTGGATCATGGGGTTGGTCCTGAACTATGGCCGGGCCGGGATACACCCAAAGCCCGGCCAAACCAGCCCCCTTGCGTCTCGCTTAAACCCAGGCGCCCAACTGCCAGGGCACGAATTCATAATCGCCCACGCCCTGCGCCTCGCTCTTGGTCGGGCGGCCCGAGGCGACCTCCAGCAGCTGCCGGAAGATGCGCTGGCCCAGTTCCTCGACGCTCATGCCCTCCAGAACGGGCGAGCAATCGACATCGATATCCTCGGCCATGCGCCCGGCCAGCGCGGCGTTGGAAGCCAGCTTGAGGCAAGGCACGCATTGCGCCCCGAAGACCGAGCCGCGCCCGGTGGTAAAGGCCAGCAGATTGGCACCCGAGGCGATCTGCCCCGTGGCCGAACAGGGATCGTAACCCGGCGAATCCATGAAGATTAGCCCGTTGCGGCTGCGCGGCTGCCCATAGAGCAGCACCTCACTCAGAGGCGCCGATCCGGCCTTGGCCACCGCGCCCAGCGATTTCTCGAAGATGGTGGTCAGCCCGCCCGCCTTGTTGCCGGGCGAAGGATTGTTGTCGAGGCTGATGCCATGGCGGCTGGCATGCGCCTCCCACCAGCCGATGCGCTCTTCCAGAGCCGCCGCCACGGCAGGATCGGCGGCGCGGGCCAGCAGCAGATGCTCGGCGCCATAGATTTCCGGCGTTTCGGAGAGGAAGGCCGTGCCGCCCGCCGCCACCAGCAGATCGCTCGCCGCGCCCAACGCCGGATTGGCGGTGATGCCCGACCAGCCATCCGACCCGCCGCATTGCAACCCCAGCACCAGATCGCTGGCAGGGCGCGTGCTGCGCCGGGCAGTGGAGATTTCCTCGATCAGCTCCTGCACCAGAGCGATGCCATGCTCGATGGCCGGGGCCGTGCCGCCCGCATCCTGAATGGTGTAGGTTTTGAGGAAAGGCCCCGGCGCCAGCCCGTGGCGTTCCAGCATCTCGCCGATCTGCGCCACCTCGCAGCCCAGACCGATGATCACCGCGCCCGCGAAATTGGGGTTGCGGGCATAGCCGGTCAGGGTGCGCTCCAGCGTGTCGATGCCCTCCCCGCTCTTGGCCATGCCGCAGCCGCTGGCATGGGTGAGCGGCACCACGGCGTCGATGCCGGGGATGGCGGCATCCTCGAAACGCCGGGCGATGCGACGCACCACCGTGGCGGCGCAATTGACGCTGCCCATCACCGCGATGCAATTGCGCGTGCCGACCTGGCCATTGGCGCGCAGGTAGCCCTCGAAATGGGCATCCGTGGGAGGCGCCACCAGACGGCCCGCCACGCCTGACGTCACCGCCGCTCCGGCATGACGACCCTCACCGACGGCCAGATTGTGGCTGTGGACATGCTCGCCCGCCTGAATGGGTTGCGTGGCGATGCCGATGGGCTGGCCATATTTGCGCACCACTTGGCCCCCCGCCAGATCATGCAGCGCCAGCTTGTGGCCAAAAGGCACGGCATCGCGGGCAGTCACCCCCAGCACATCGTCGCCCGCAGAGGCCGGATCGATCAGCACCGCCACATCGTCAAAGGGGGAAAGGCGAAGGGCCCGGGTCATGCGGCAGTCTCCGAAACAGAATGGGCCAAAGCTTCAAGGCGCGGCAGGGCAAGATCGGGCGTTTCAGTCCTCACCCAATCGATAAAGCCCGTCACCCGCCGTTCGATCTTGGCGCGATGATGGCTATAAATATCCGCAAGCCGGTGGTCGAGATAAGGGTTGGCAAAGCGATCCAGCGTGGTTTCGACATAGGCCTCCGCCTCCTTGCCCAGACCACGCATGGCAAAGCCCGGCACAACCTCCTGCACATAAAGTGAAAGCAGCGCAGGCAACGTCACACCATCCTCCATCATCGCGCGCACGGTGAGAGCGGGATCGGCCCCGCCCTCATGCCATTGCTGCGCCAGCCATGTGTGGCCCAGATTGAGGATATGCAGCTTGAGCCTTTCGAACGGCTCCAGGTCATCGGTCAGCACCAGCTGGGGATGGGTGAAAGGCATGACCAGCCCCGGCTGGCGCTCCACCGCCCAGAGCGCATAGGGCTCGGCCACCGCGCCTGCCGGTTCCAGCGGCGTGCTGACAATGCGGTCGACCAGCGTGCTGATCCAGAGGCAGCTTTCCAGCCATGCGGCAAAGCCCTGTTCCAGCCCCCAGTCGCGCGCCAGACCCAGCACCAGACCGCGCAGCACATCACCATTACGCGGCACCAGTTCGCAAGGCAGCAAGGTGATCGGTGCGCCACCCCACTGCCAGCGGGCATGGAGCAAAGCCGTCAGCTTGGGCACAAATCCGCCCGGCGCCTGTCCCGCCGCTGGACGTTCTCGATCCTCAAGCAAAATATGGTAACCGGTGTCACCCGTGTTGCTGACAAGAAACCGCGCCTGCCCGGCAACCAGCTCCACAAGAGGAGGCCAGTCGGTCACGGCGCTGATCCCGCCGATCACGCTGCGCACCTGCACCGTCTGATCCACCGCCTTGCCCGCCTCGATCCCGCGCAGGATCACCGGGAAGCCCTCCGCATCGGCAAAAGTCACCAGACGCCTGGCTCTTTCCGCGTCACCCGTGGTCTGGACGATGGTGATGGGCGGCACATCCTGCCCCGCATCCCGCGCCTGACTGGCCATAAGATCGACATGGGCCTGAAGGAACCGGCTGGTTCCGAATTGAACGATCACGCAAGACTCTCCCCGGCATTGCGCCATGGTTTTGCAACCATCCCTATGTGACACCGCTTGACCGTCTTGGCCAGAGGCAGCTCACCCAGCCCCACCATCCAGACGAATTTACCGCCTGCCAACACTGGACGCAGCCCCCCCATGCGCCTAGAGCGCCCCATTATGCGTGTTCCTTTCGTCAAGATGCATGGGCTGGGCAATGATTTCGTCGTGCTGGACGCGCGCGAAGGCAACGTACCGCCCATGACCGCCACTCTGGCCGCCGCTCTGGGCGACCGCCATCGCGGCATCGGCTGCGACCAGTTGGTGTTGCTCGAAAACTCCGAAATCGCCGATCTGAAAATGCGGATCTTCAATCAGGACGGCAGCGAGGTCGAGGCCTGCGGCAATGCCACCCGCGCCGTGGGCCTGCTCCACGGCAGCGCGGCAGCCATCGAGACGCTGGCGGGCGTGATTTATGCCGCGCCCACGCCCGATGGCATTTCGGTCGATATGGGCCGCCCCCGCTTTGAGTGGGACGCCATTCCGCTGGCCTATGCCATGGACACGCTGACCATGCCGGTGGGTTGGGAGGATCTGGATGCCCCCACCGCCGTCAATGTGGGCAACCCGCATGTGATCTTCTTCACGCCCGATACGCATGCCGTAGAGCTGGATCGCCTCGGCCCGCTGATCGAGCATGATCCGTTGTTCCCGGAACGCATCAACGTCAATGTCGCCACTATCACGGCGCGCGATGCCATCACCCTGCGCGTGTGGGAACGCGGCGCGGGGCTGACGCTGGCCTGTGGCACCGGCGCCTGCGCCACCGCCATCGGCGCGATGCGGCGCGGTCTGGTCGATCGCCGCGTGACGGTCACCCTGCCGGGCGGCCCGCTGGTGATCGAATGGCGCGGCGACGAAGGGATCACCATGACCGGCCCCGCCACCGAAGCCTTCCGCGGCGCGTTCGAGCTGTCCGCGTTTTATCAGGGATGAGTGTCGAGGTCGTCTCGCTGGGCTGCCGGATGAATCTGGCCGAGAGCGAGCATATGCGCGCGCTGCTGGCAGGCGAGCGCGACATGGTGGTCATCAACTCCTGCGCCGTCACCGCCGAGGCGCTGCGCCAGACGCGTCAGGCCATCCGCAAAGCGCGCCGCACCCGACCCGATGCGCGGCTGATGGTGACGGGCTGCGCGGTTGAGGTGGAGCGCGAGGCCATCGCCGCCCTCGATATCGACGGCCTGATCGCCAACGCCGACAAGCTAGATGCGCGCGCCTGGAATGTGCCGCCCGCGCCTGCCTTGCCGGTGCCTTCGGGCCAGCATACGCGCGCCTTTGTGGCGGTGCAGAACGGCTGCGACCATGCCTGCACCTTCTGCATCATCCCCGCCGGTCGCGGCCCGAGCCGTTCGCGCGCTATCCCTGATGTGGTGGCCGAAGTGCGCGCCCATGCCGAAGCTGGCGTGGGCGAGGTGGTACTGACCGCCGTGGATCTCACCGGCTGGAACCATGGCGATCAGCGCCTCGGCGATCTGGTCGCCGCGATCCTGCGCGATGTGCCCACCCTGCCCCGCCTGCGCCTCTCCTCGATGGATGGCGTGGAGATCGACCCCCTGCTGCGCGAAATCATCGCCAGCGAGGCGCGGGTGATGCCGCATCTTCATCTTTCCTTGCAGCATGGCGCCGATCTGATCCTCAAGCGCATGAAGCGCCGCCACAGCCGCGCCGATGCTGTCGATCTGGTGGCTGCGTTAAAAACCCGCCGCCCGGATATCGCCGTGGGCGCCGATCTGATCGCCGGCTTCCCCACCGAGGATGAGGCCGCCCATGCCGACAATCTCTCGATCATCGATGAGCTTGGAGTCGTCCACGGCCACATCTTCCCCTACAGCGCCCGCCACGGCACACCTGCCGCGCGCATGCCGCAACTGCCGCGCCCGCTGGTCAGCCAGCGCGCTGCTGAACTCCGCAACGCCGTCGCCACACGCCGCGCCGTCTGGCTGGAAAGCCTGATCGGCCAGCCCCAGACCGTGCTGGCCGAGCGCGACGGCACCGGCCACGCCGAAAATTTCGCAAGGATCGCCCTGCCCGCAGGCTCCACGCCCGGGCAGATGCTGACCATCACCCCCACACGCATCACCGAAGGATTGCTCTCATGAGCGCCGAGAACTGGACCTCCCGCCTGATGGGCGGCCTCGCCAAGACCTCCGAACGTCTGGCGGGCAATCTTTCCGGCATCACCGGTGCCGCGCGCCTGACCGAAGACCAGCTCGACGAGCTGGAGGATGCGCTGATCCTCTCCGATCTGGGCCCGCGTGCCGCCGCGCGCATCCGTGGCGCCATGGCACAGCGTCGGTTCGATGGTTCCGCCGATGAAACCGCGATCCGCGAGGCCGTCGCCGAGGAAATCGCCGCCATCCTGCGCCCGGTGGCCAAGCCGCTGGAGGTCACCGCCTTCCCGCGCCCGCATGTGGTGCTGGTGATCGGCGTCAACGGCAGCGGCAAGACCACCACCATCGCCAAGCTGGCCCACCTGTTCCAGGAAGAGGACTATGCGGTGATGCTGGCGGCGGGCGACACCTTCCGCGCCGCCGCCATCGGCCAGTTGGGCGTCTGGGCGGATCGCCTGGGCGTGCCCATCGTGAAAGGCCCCGAGGGCGGCGATCCGGCGGCCATCGTCTTCGATGCGGTGAAAGCCGCCAGCGAGCGCGGCACCGATGCGCTGATCGTCGATACGGCAGGGCGCCTGCAGAACAAGCGCGAGCTGATGGACGAGCTGGCCAAGATCCACCGCGTGCTGGGTCGCCTCAATCCGGCCGCACCGCATGATGTGGTGCTGGTGCTCGATGCCACCAACGGCCAGAATGCCCTCGCCCAGATCGAGACCTTCAAGGAGGTCGCGGGCGTGACGGGTCTGGTCATGACCAAGCTGGATGGCACCGCGCGCGGCGGCGTGCTGGTGGCCGCCGCCGAGCAATATGGCCTGCCCATCCATGCCATCGGCGTGGGCGAGCGGATCGACGATCTGCGCCCCTTCGATCCCGATCTGGTGGCCCGCGTGATCGCTGGGGTCGCGGCATGACGGCGCCGGAACGCAAGAACCACTCGCCGCTGGTTAATCTGGCGATCGATTACGGCCCGGTCGCGGCCTTCTTTGTCGCCTATCGCCTGTTCAAGCCTTCGGGCGCGGCAAGTCTCAGCGATGTGGCCGCCGTCACCAAAAGCACCGGCGTCTTTATGGCGGCCACGGTGCTGGCGCTGATCGCGTCCAAGTGGATACGCGGCAAGGTCTCGCCCATGCTGTGGCTCTCCACCGTGCTGGTCTGCGGCTTTGGCGCGCTGACCATGATCAGCCAGGATGAAGGCTGGATCCGGCACAAGCCCACTGCCGTTTACGCGCTGTTTTCGGTGATGCTGCTGATTGGCTGGGCCAAGGGCAAGCCGACGCTGAAGTACCTGCTGGAAAGCGCCTTCGACGGGCTTTCCGATGAGGGCTGGATGAAATTGTCGCGCAACTGGGGCTGGTTTTTCCTTTTCTTCGCCGCGCTGAACGAGGTCTTCGCCTACAAGGGCTGGTTCACCTTCGACCAGTGGCTGCGCGCCAAGCTGATCGTCTTTATGCCGCTGTCATTCCTGTTCACCTTTGCCCATATGCCGATGCTGCTGCGCCACGGTCTGGGGCAGGAAAAACAGCCCGACGGCGAAAAGGCGGAATGAGAAAAAGCCCGGCTCCCTTCTGGAAGCCGGGCTTTTTGCTGCAAAGCCTAAGCTTTAGCGCCAGCGAGCGCGCTCGGCCTCGATCTCGGCATCGGTGTAGGGATCGAGCCTGTCGTCGAAAGCGGTCCAGCCCTGCCCCTGATAATAGGTGCGGCGCTGGGCGATATCGACATAGGGCGTGTTGTCGAGCGCGGTCTGGGCGGTCAGCACCAGATCGTCGTCCACCTTGGCGCTGACCAGCGTGCCGCCGCGCCGCACGCTCTCAGCATAGACATCGGCTTCCTCGCGGCTGACGCCCGAGTGGGTCAACGCGCCGACAATGCCGCCAGCGCCCGCCACCACCGCGCCGCCAACAGCAGCACCGACCGCCGCCGAAGCCAGCCAGCCAGCCGCGATCACCGGACCAAGGCCCGGAATCGCCAGCAGGCCAAGGCCCGCCAAGGCGCCGCCACCGGCTCCGATCACCCCGCCCAGCGCGGCGCCGACACCGGCATCGCGCGCGGCGGCATCGCCAGCGGTATGGTCATGGGGTTCGCGCACATCGGCCACGGCATGGCCGCCGCCCTTCTGGTGCGAGACGAGGCTGATGTCGCCATGGGGCACGCCGACACGTTCCAGTTCCAGCACGGCATGCTGCGCATCAGAGAAATTGTCGAACAGACGGGTAACGATCTGGGTCATGATGAATCCTTTCCCATTGAACAGGCTCAGCGCTTAGCGCGTGGCCACATTGCCCTTGTAATCCAGCGCCACCTTCACGGGCTTGCCGTGCTTGGTCGCGCTGGCCTGCCACAGGCCGTCATTGTCCTTCATCAGATCGCCGACATTGGCATAGCCCGCCTTTTCCAGACGCGACTTGGCCTCGCCTTCCGTAAAGGAGTTCTTGCCCTTGGCCAGCGGCGCATGGGTCATGTGATCGGGCGATTTCATGGCCGGGTTGGGCGCGGCATTGTCATGCGCGACAGGCTGGGCGTGAACGGCAGAGATGCCGCAGACAGCAAGGCTCGCGGCGCACAATGCGCCGATGGTCGATTTCAATGTCATGAGTTCCACCTCCTTGATGGCAAGTTTGGAACGCCAGCGGGAGGGGAATGTTCCGGGCGGTATTTTACACCGCCCGAAAGGCATAAAACAATTTTTATCAGCTATTTACCGCGCAACGCCACGATGGGCAGCAGAATAGAATCGATGGCCTGAGCCACACCATCCTCATCATTCGATGCGGTGACATGGGTTGCGGCTTCCCGCACCTCCTCCGGACCCTGCCCCATGGCGATGGAGAGGCCCGCCTCACGGAACATCGGCATATCGTTGCGCTGGTCACCGATCACGGCAACCTGCCCCGGATCGACCCCGAAAGCCTGCGCCAGAGCGAGCACGCCATCGCCCTTGTTGGCCCGCGTCGCCGTGATATCGAGGTAATAAAGCTGCGACCGGCCCACCGTGGCGCGCGTCCCCACGGCGCGCTCCACCACGGCTTCCAGATCGGCCAGCATGGCATGATCGCTGGAGACGGCGACGATCTTGTCCACGCTGTCGGCATAGGCTTCCAGCTTGGCGTCGTAGGTCGGCTCCTGGCTGACGGACTTGCGCTCGCGGTCGTCATAGTGATCGTCGGGGCGCTGAGCGATCCAGCGGCCATGGCTGAAGAGCCAGATGGTCACATCGGGCCGGTCGATCAGCGCCAGCACCTGCAGCACCACATCGGCGGGCACCTGCTCCGAATGCAGCACCGTGCCATCGGGCTTGACGATGGTTCCGCCGTTGAAGGCGCCGATGGGATGGGTGATGCCCAAAGTCTCGGCGATCCACAGCAAGCCGCTGGGCGGACGGGCGCTGATCAGCGTGAAGGGCACGCCCGCCGCGCCCAGCCGGTGGACGGCCTCCACCACGGCGGGGCTGATGGTCTTGTCGCTGCGGGTAAGAGTGCCGTCGATGTCGGAGATAAAAAGGCGCAGGTCTTTCATGGGGCGAGTTCTATCCAATCTCGTGCCAATTGCGGCCATCGCGCGCGATCAGCTCATCCGCGCCTGCGGGACCAGCGCTGCCCGGTTCATAGGCCTCCGGCTCGCCGCTCGTCCATGCGTCAAGCAGCGGTTGGACCACGCGCCAGCCCGCCTCGATCTGGTCGGCGCGCTGGAACAGCGAAGGGTCGCCGATCAGCACGTCATAGATCAGCGTCTCATAGCCGGTGCGGTGGCCCATATCGAAGATATCGGCATAAGCGAAAGACATGCTGGCAGGCACGGCCTCGATCAGGGGACCGGGGCGTTTCACCGCCATATCCATCCTGATGCCTTCATCCGGCTGGATCTGCAGGATAAGCTGGTTGGGGGGAAGGCTGTCGGTCGGCGTGTCGCGGAACAGGGCGATGGGCGCGTCGCGGAAACGGATCACGATTTCGGTATCGCGCGCGGTCAGGCCCTTGCCGGTGCGCAGGTAGAAGGGCACGCCGTGCCAGCGCCAGGTCTCCACCGCCAGCTTGAGGGCGACATAGGTCTCGGTGCTGCTGTCGGGCGAAACATCCTCCGTCTCGCGGAAAGCTGGCACCTTCTCCTTGCCGATCTTGCCGGCGGTGTAGGCGCCGCGCACCGCATCTTCCGGCGCGATGGGCTGGATCGCGTCGATCACCTTCACCTTTTCATTGCGCAGGCTTTCGGCTTCCAGATTGATCGGCGGCTCCATCGCCACCAGCGCCAGCAGCTGGAACAGGTGATTGGGCACCATATCGCGCAGCGCACCGGTGGCATCGTAAAACGCCCCGCGCGAACCGACCGTCACCGTTTCGGCGGCGGTGATCTGCACGTGATCGATGTAGCGATTGTTCCAGACCGCCTCATTGCGCGCATTGGCGAAGCGGCTGACGATGATGTTCTGCACCGTTTCCTTGCCCAGGAAATGATCGATGCGGTAAAGCTGCTCCTCGCCGGCCTGAGCCAGCAGGCGCGCGTTCAGCGCCTTGGCCGAGGCCAGATCGGTGCCGAAAGGCTTTTCCACCACCACGCGGCGGAAGCCTTTGCTCTCGTCCAGCAGCCCGGCCTTGCCCAATTGCTCCACAATGGGGCCGAAGAAGCTGGGAGCCACCGCCAGATAGAACATGGCACTGGCATCCAGCTGCTCACCCAGCGCCTGATAGAGCGCCTCATCGCCGAAATCGCCGCGCTGATAGGCGATGCGCGGCTTCAGCGCCTTCCACGCGGCGCCGTCCTCCTCGAAGAAGCCGGGCAGGCGTTCCTTGCAGAGGATATCGGCATCGATATCGTCACGGCCCACACCGATGATCTTGGTGGCCGGATCGAGCAGCTCTGATTGCTGGAGGTTAACGATGGCCGGCAGCAACAGGCGACGGGTCAGGTCGCCTGTCACGCCGAAGATCACCACCGTCGCGGGGGGAGCAACGGGTGCTTTCTTCATTATTGCGGGATCTCCACATGGCCGCCAAAGCCAAAGCGCATGGCCGAGAGCAGCTTGTCGCCAAAGGTGTTCTCCACCCGGCTGCGATAGCGGGCGAACAGCGCCGCCGAGAGGACATAGGCGGGCACCGCTTCTTCCATGGCGGCGTCGATGGTCCACTGGCCTTCGCCGGAATCCGCGACATTGCCGCTGAAGGCATCCAGCGCCTGATCCTTGGCCAGCGCCGAGGCCGAGAGGTCCAGCAGCCAGGAGGACACCACGCTGCCCCGGCGCCATACTTCGGCGATGTCGGTGAGGTTGAGGTCGAAGCGCTCATCCTCGGGCAGCTTTTCCGACGCCTTGCCCTTGAGCACATCGAAGCCCTCGGCATAGGCGGCCATCAACCCATATTCGATGCCATTGTGGACCATCTTGACGAAATGCCCGGCGCCCGCCGGACCGGCATGGATGTAGCCCTTTTCCGCGCGGGGATCGCTGGCCTCGGCGCGCTCCTTGGTCTTGGGGATGGTGCCGATGCCGGGGGCCAGCGCCTCGAAGATCGGGTCGAGCAGATCGACCGCTTCCTTCTCGCCGCCGATCATCATGCAATAGCCGCGCTCCAGCCCCCAGACGCCGCCCGAGGTGCCGACATCGACATAGGTGACGCTCTTTTCGGCGCAGGCCTTGGCGCGGCGGATATCGTCCTTGTAGAAGGTGTTGCCGCCATCGATGATGATGTCGCCAGGGCGCGAGAGCCCCAACAGCTTCTGGATCATGCTCTCGGTGGGCTCGCCGGCGGGCAGCATCACCCAGAAGATGCGGCGTTCATCGAGCTTGCCCGCCAGATCCTCGACAGAGGTGGAGCCGGTGGCGCCGTCCTTCACCAGAGCATCGATGGCCTTTTCGCTCAGATCGAAGGCCACGATCTCATGGCCGTTGCGCATCAGCCGACGCGCGATGTTGGCGCCCATCCGGCCAAGGCCGATCATTGCAAGACGCATGCGGTAGTCCTTTTCTTGGGGGGTATCGTCAAAGGCTTACAGGGCAGCGAGGATCGCCGTCTTGAGCGCGGCGAGTCCGCCACCGCCCTGCTTGAGATGCACCCGTAGCACGCGCCGCCCACGCTCCGCCAGCACCTGCGCATCGCCCTTGGCCTGAGCGATCTGCACCCAGCCGAAGCTGGCGCGATGATCCGGAATGGCCAGATCGGGATCGGGGTCGCGGGTGATGACGAGGAAGACGCCGCTGTTGGGGCCGCCCTTGTAAGCCTGCCCGGTGGAATGCAGGAAACGCGGGCCGAAACCGGCGACGGTCGCCACCTTTTTCGCGTCGCGCAGGGCTGTGCGGATGGATTCGATCAGCAGGCCGTCGGTCTCATTGCGCTCGATATAGGCGAGGAAACCGGCGTAATCGCCCGGCTTGAGGCTGGCGAGATGGGCCTTGAGCAAGGCGGCGGCATCGCCCTTGATGCCATCGCCGAAACCGAAGACCGCGAAATCATCGGTTTCCGCCACCGGCTGTTCCCGTGCCTCGTCGCCATCCTTTTCATAGGCATCGACCAGCTTGCGGGTGGCCACCTTGGCATCCTCCACATCGGGCTGGTCGAAGGGATCGATGCCGATCACCGCGCCGGCAATCGCCGTGGCGACCTCCCAGCGGAAGAACTCCTGACCGATGTTCTCGGCCTCGGCCAAGGTGATCCTCAGCACCGGATGGCCGGAGGCGGCCAGTGCTTCCAAGCGGGCCTCCTGCTCGGCATCGCGCTCGCCTGCCAGAGCGAAATAGGCGAAGAGGCGATCCGCGCCATAGGCTTCCGGCCCGCCCAGGGGCTCCAGATCCACAGGGACGATGCCCTTGCCCTGCTTGCCGGTGCTTTCGGCCAGCAATTGCTCCAGCCAGGATCCGAAGGGTTGCAGCTTGGGAGAGGCAAGGATCGTCAGCTTGTCACGCCCGCTCACCGCCGCCTCGCCGATGATCGCGCCCAGCTTCACGCCGGGATTGGCGGCAGGCGGCACATCGGGTCCGCAGGAGAGCACCATCGGCGCGGTGGCATGATAGAGCACCGGGGCCACCAGGCCGCTGGCCGCGGCAGGCACCATGCCGAAGACCGACAGCACCGAATAACGCCCGCCAATCGCCGGATCGCCAAGGAAGATATGGGCGAAACCATCCGCTTTGGCCCTGGCCTCCAGCTTCGAGCCGGGATCGGTGACGGCGACGAAATGATCGCTCTGCCCGCCGCTCAGCGCGTGGAAATAGGTGCGCAGCAGTTCCGGCTCCATCGTCGAGCCCGATTTGCTGGAGATGATAAACAGCGTGCGCGCCGGATCGATCAGCTTGGCCACGCCCGCAATCTGCCCCGGATCGGTGGTGTCCAGCACATGCAGGCGCGGGCTGCCCTCGCCATGGCCGAGGATGAGCGAAAGCACCTCTGGCCCAAGGCTCGATCCGCCCATGCCGAGCAACACGGCATCGGCATATTGGTGGGCATCCTGACGCAGCGCTTCCAGCGCCTCGGCATCGACCTGCTTGCCTTCCGCCGCCGCCAGCCAGCCGAGCCATTTGCCCTCATCCTTGCCGGTCCACAGCGAGGCATCGCCCTGCCACAGGCGGCGGGACCAGCCTTCGCTAGCGGCTGACTTCAGTCGCGCCTCGACCGCGCCCTGCAGATCATGCGGCAGCGTGGCCTCGAAGGTGTTGATGGCATCGCCCGCGAATTGCGCACGCTTGGCCGCCACCGCGCCGAGCAGGGCATCGGCGGCATCGGCGAATTGCTTCACACCATCCTCGACCAGAGCCGAGGTGACGGCGGGCAGATCCAGCCCCAGACGGTCGGCCTCTTCCAGCACATGGCGGGCGGCGTCCACATCCTGCGTCAGGGTCTGGGCCACGGCGCCATGGTCGCGGAAGGCGTCCATCGTCTTGGGCGGCATGGTGTTGACGGTGTCCGGCCCGATCAGCGTATCGACATAGAGCGTATCGGGATAGGCGGGGTCTTTCACGCCGGTCGAGGCCCAGAGCAGGCGCTGGGGCCGCGCGCCCCTGGCGGCCAGCGCCTGCCAGCGATCGCTGGCGATCAGCGCCTGATACCAGGCATAGGCCAGCTTCGCATTGGCGATGGCCACCTTGCCGCGCAGGGCTTTCAGGGCCTCGCTCTCCTTGTCGCCATCCTTCACGCGGGCATCGATTTTCTTGTCGATCTGCGTGTCGATGCGGCTGACGAAGAAGCTGGCCACGCTGGCGATATGGTCGATGGGCTCGCCCTTGGCGACGCGCGCCTCCAGCCCGTCCAGATAGGCATGGGCTACGGCTTGATAGGCCTCGATGGAGAACAGCAGCGTGACGTTGATGTTCAGCCCATCGGCGATCAGCTGGCGGATCGCGGGCACGCCCGCCTGCGTTCCCGGTACCTTGACCATCAGATTGGGTGCATCGACCTGCTGCCACAGCTCCCGCGCCTCGGTGATGGTGGCGGCAGTGTCATTGGCGAGATAGGGCGAGACCTCAAGGCTGACATAGCCGTCCTGCCCTTGCAGGTGGTCATAGACCGGGCGCAGATCGGCGGCCGCCGTCTTGATGTCGGCGATGGCCTGCTTTTCATAAAGCTTCTGAACAGAAACATCGCCTTGGGTCAGCGCCTGTTTGAAGCCTTCGTCATAGGCATCGCCATGGCCCATCGCCTTTTCGAAAATCGAGGGGTTGGAGGTAACCCCCGTGGCATCATCCTCCGCGATCAGCTTTTTGAGGCCGCCCTGCGCCAGAAAGCCGCGATCCACGAAATCCAGCCACACGGCCTGCCCGGCCTCATGCAGCTGCTTCAGCAGGCTGGTCTTGGTGCGCACCACCACGCCGCTCTGGCTGTTCATCGGGCATTCTCCATCACGTCGCGAGCGACTTTGCAAACATTGTCGAGGGTGAAGCCGAACTTCTCCTGAAGCTTGGCCAGAGGGGCCGAGGCGCCGAAGGTCGACATGGTGATGGTGGCGCCATCCTGCCCGACATAACGGTCCCAGCCGAGCGCGCCGCCCTGTTCCACGGCGAGGCGGGCGCGAATATGGGGCGGGAACACGCTGTCGCGATAGGCCCGATCCTGCTTTTCAAAGAGATACCAGCTGGGCAGCGAGACGACGCGCGATTGCACACCCTCGCCCTTCAGCTTCTCATGCGCGGCCACCACCAGAGGCAGTTCCGAACCGGTGCCGATCAGGATGATCTCGGGCTCGCCATCGCTGTCGGCCAGAACATAGCCGCCCTTTTCGAGGCCATCGGCGGAACCGTATGTGCCGCGATCCAGCGTGGGGATCGCCTGTCGCGAGAAGATGAGCGCTGTCGGCTCATGGGTGTGGGTCAGCGCCACCTTCCAGGCCACCGCCGCCTCATTGGCGTCACCGGGGCGGATCGTATCGAGCCCCGGAATGGCGCGCAGGGCGGCCAGATGCTCGATGGGCTGGTGAGTGGGGCCATCCTCGCCCACGCCGATGGAGTCGTGCGTGAAGACGAAGATCACCGGCAGTTCCATGATCGCCGCCAGACGGATCGGCGGGCGCATATAGTCGGAAAAGACCATGAAGGTGCCGGTGTAGGGCCGCAGATAGCTGAGTGCCATGCCATTGGCGATGCTGCCCATGGCATGCTCACGAATGCCGAAATGCATGTTGCGGCCGCCGGGGGTCTGCGCCTCGAGCGAGGGAGCGCCCTTCACATCGGTCTTGGTCGAGGGCGAGAGGTCCGCCGCGCCGCCCACCAGCCATGGGGCCTTGTCGGCGATGGCATTGATGACCTTGCCGCTGGCCTCGCGGCTGGCGATGCCCTTGGCGTCGGGCTCAAAGGTCGGCAGGGCTTCCTGCCAGCCATCGGGGAGCTTGCCCTGGCGCAGAGCCTCGACCGCTGAGGCCAGATCGGGATGGGCTTCACGGTAGCGTTCAAAGGTGGCTTCCCACGCTTCGCGCAAAGGCTGGCCGCGCCCGGCAACGGCTTGGGAAAATTCGGCCTTTGCCTCTTCCGGCACGAGGAACTGCGCATCCTCGGGCCAGCCGTAGCTTTTCTTGGCGCCGCGGATTTCTTCCTCGCCGGGGGCATCGCTATGCGCCTTATGGGTGCCCGCGCGGGTGGGGAAGCCGATGCCGATCACCGATTTCACCACGATCAGCGTGGGCTTGTCCTGCGTCGCCTTGAAGACATCCAGCGCCTTGGCGAAGGCCTCGACATCCTCGGCATCCTCGACCGCCACCGTCTGCCAGCCATAGGCCTCGAAGCGCTTGGCCACATCCTCGTCGAAGGCCAGATCGGTCTCGCCCTCGATGGTGATATGGTTGCTGTCATAGATCCAGCAGAGGTTGGGCAGCTTCAGATGCCCGGCGATGGAGGCTGCCTCGCTGGCCACGCCCTCCATCAAATCACCGTCCGAGCACAGCACATAGACATCGTGATCGAAGAGATCGAAGCCATCGCGGTTGAACGTGGCGCCCAGCCAGCGCGCGGCAATCGCCATGCCCACCGAATTGCCGCAGCCCTGCCCCAACGGCCCGGTGGTGGTCTCCACTCCGGTGGTCATGCGATATTCGGGATGGCCGGGCGTCTTGGAATCGAGCTGCCGGAACTGCTTGATGTCATCAAGGCTGACAGCGGGCGCGCCGGTCTTCTTTCCGTCGGCGTCGATCTCCTCCACGCCCGCCAGATGCAGCAGCGCATAGAGCAGCATCGAGGCATGGCCGCAGGAGAGCACAAAGCGGTCCCGGTTCGGCCAGTCCGGCGTGGCGGGATCATAGCGCAGATACCGGCTCCACAGCGTATGGGCGACGGGCGCCAGCGCCATGGGCGTTCCGGGGTGGCCTGAATTGGCCTTTTGCACCGCATCCATCGCCAGCGTGCGGATCGTATCGATGGCCAGTTTGACGGTGGGGCGCTGGAGCGAACCGTCTTCCCTTGCATGGGGCGGCTGGGGGGTCAGCGTGGCAGATGCAAAGCTGTTGGGGGCGAGCGTATCGGTCATGCGAAGTGCATCCTTCCTAAGCTTGCTTCCGAAACGAAGGGATCGCCGCTTGGGTCCGGGTCGTAAGGCTAAAGTCCTGTGCCATCGGCCCTTCCTTGCGGATTTTGCGGTAAGATGAGCGGCGGACTGATGCTCTCGCGATTTTGCCTCTTCCCTCGCGGCAGGAAGATGCTAGACGCGAGTACATATCATGAACAATCAGGATGTTTTTCCGATGGTGGAGGCCCTTCAACGCTGCAAATGGGCCGAGGGCGATCCGCTGA
The DNA here is from genome assembly GCF_001598555.1 of Novosphingobium rosa NBRC 15208. Lineage (GTDB taxonomy): Bacteria > Pseudomonadota > Alphaproteobacteria > Sphingomonadales > Sphingomonadaceae > Novosphingobium > Novosphingobium rosa. The sequence goes on along the minus strand of NZ_BCZE01000010.1, from coordinate 63,102 downwards.
TGGAGGCCTATCACGACGAGGAATGGGGCGTGCCCATGCACGACCCGCGCGACCTGTGGGAGATGCTGCTTCTGGAAGGCTTTCAGGCAGGCCTGTCATGGCGCACCATCCTGCACCGGCGCGAAGGATTCCGTCGAGCCTTCGCGGGCTTCGATCCGCACCGCGTGGCGGCTTTCGGCCCCGAGGATGTCGAGCGCCTGATGCTGGACGAAAGCATCATCCGCGCCCGCGCCAAGATCGAGGCCACCATCAGCAACGCCCGCGCCTATCTGGCGATCCAAGAGGCTGGGCAGGAAACCGGCGAGGATTTCGCGGCATGGATCTGGAATGTCGTGGACGGCAAGCCTCAGCTGGGTGACGGGCAGACGGTGCTGGCCAGCACGCCTGCCTCGCTGGCGTTGTCGAAAGCCTTGAAGGCGAAGGGTTTCAAATTCGTCGGCGCGGTGACCGTCCATGCTTTTATGCAAGCGGCAGGCCTGGTGAACGACCATGCGCTGACCTGCCCCTGCCGCGCCGCGCCGGGAAAGGGCATGGCTCGGGGCATGGGGCCAGACGCCGCCTGCCCCGACTCAGCCTCGGCTTGACGCAGAACGCCGGGCACGCAACCTTTCCTCGCTTGGCAGCTTTGTAATTCTGCCTATCAACACGGCGGGATGAGTGAAAGCGCATGGAGCTGTCCGAACAAGACAGAGCATGGTCATGGCGCGGCAACAGGCGGAACACGGTGAATTCAGCGACAAAGATTGATACGCGCAACGTTTCCGTCCCCCCTTCCGCCCCATCCGACCAGCAGGCCCCGTCCGACGGGACGGCCCCGCTCGACGAAAAGACGCGCCTGTCGCGGGCGATCGGCATCGCGCGGGTGATCTGCATCATGGGCATCGTCTATGTGCACGCCTGGACAGGGCGAAACGGGCAGGATCTGCAGCTGTTCAACGACACTTCGCAAGGGCTGATGCGCTGGGCGCTGATCGATCTGATGGCGCGTAGTTCGGTGCCGTTGCTCTCAATGATCTCGGGTTGGCTGGTGGGGCCGTCTTTCGCCAAACGCGGCTGGCGGATCTTTCTGCAAGGCAAGCTGCGCACCGTGGCGCTGCCGATGGTGCTGTGGAACGCGCTGGCCATTCTGCTGGTCTCGGGCGCGGCCTATCTCGGGCTGATCTATGCCCCGCGCCCCACGACGGTGTGGTGGACCATCGACGAGCTGTTCTGCCTCATCACCCCCAACGATATCAATGTGCAGATCCCCTTCCTGCGCGACCTGTTCGTCTGCATGCTGGCCGTGCCGCTGCTGGTGCGCCTGCCCAGCAAGGTGCTGATCGGCGTGGCGCTGGCTGCCATGGCATGGTCGCTGATGCCGGTGAACCCGGCTCCGGTGGTGCTCCAGCGTCCCTCTATCCTGCTGTTCTTTATCGCCGGTCTGCTGGCGCGGCGGCACACCCTGGCGGCGTGGATGGCCTCACGCCCGCTGCTGCTGGTGGGGATGCCCTATCTCGCCATCGGCGCGACGAAGGTGTGGCTCGAGGTGGTGGGCATCGATCGCGGCTACAACAATCCGCTGATGCTGGCCGGGATCGATCTGGCGATGCGCTGCGCCACGGCGATCTTCTTCTGGTCCATCGCCTGGCGACTGGCCGCCAGCCGGGTCGCCGCGCCGCTGCTGAAGATAGAGCCCTACATGTTCTTGATGTTCTGCGCGCATCTGATCATGATCTGGCTCTTCGGCCCGCTGATCGGCGACCATATATTCGGCCCCATCGGATCACCGGCCTATCCGCTGTTCCTGCTGGGCCAGCCCTTCATGGTGCTGGGCGCAAGCGTGGCGCTGGGCAATCTGATGATGCGCGTCACCCCCAGGGCCACGAAATTGCTGAGCGGCGGACGCCTCCACGCGTCCCGGCTTTAAGGCTTCAGCCCGAAAGCCGCACGCGGGATATGGGTGATCCGGCACGCCAGATCGCCCTCGCCCGAGGCGACGATAAAGCCGTCATCCCCTGCGACAATGCCCGTGGTGAAGACCACGTCGCGAAGATAGATCTGATGCTCGATGGGGCGCAAAAGGTCGGGATCGGCCTCCAGCAGAGGCCCTTCGCCGCTGCGCAGCACCACCGTGGGATCGTCCCTGTCCAGCAGCGACCAATAGGTGCGGTAAATGCCCACGATCTCCTTGGGCTCGACGCCGTGCCACAAGGTCAGCCAGCCCTCATCGGTCAGGATCGGCGGCGCACCGCCGCCCATGCGCGCCGTGGCCACCGTGCCCGCATGGGGGCGAATGCCGGGCTTCGCATGCGGCTTCCAGTGCAGCGCATCGGGCGATGTCGCCAGATTGATCGACGGGCCCGCGCGCCATGCGCTGCCCGGCGGATAGGCGAAATAGAGATCGCCCAGGGGCCGCGTCTGCGCCCAGTACTGCCCGCCGATCAGCCCTTCGAAGATCAGCATATCCTTGTTCTGATGGTCCAGCACGATATCGGCAAAGACCCAGGCCAGCCCATCGTCCGAGGTGTAGAGCGTGGTCGAATGCCGCTCCGGGCTGACCGAGCAGGTGGTCATCAGCCAGCGTTCCCCCACCTTGCTGATCCGCGCATCCTCCACGCCATAGCATTGCAGGCTGTTTTGCGGAGCAATGGCCTTGTCATAATGGATGGCGACACGCCGCGTGCCATCGGGGCTCAATTCCACCGGCAGCAGCCACGACAGCGAGGTCAGCGCCATGATCTTCCAGCCGCCGCCCAGCAGCATGAACTTGCGCGGATCGGCGGTGTCGGCATGCTCCAGAGGCCAGGCGTCCAGCACATAATGCCCATCCTCCCAACGGATGGCGTGGACATGGCCGTCATGGATGGGTTCGCGCAGCGCCTCGGCCACCCGCACCATCATCAGCAGATTGCCACCCGGCAGCCGGGTCAGTCCGGGATTGAAGGCGCCCAGCACATAGGTTTCCACCCCCAGTTGCCCGGCCAGCGGCGAGCGTGACAGGTCGATGTCGTCAGGCGCCAGCAGCAGTTGATCGAAGGGATGCGTCTCCATGGCGCCTACTCCTGTTCCTGCCCGCGCGGGGTGATGGTCAGCTGCTGAACGACAGCCCGGCGCGGCTGGGTCAGCAGATAATGCAAGGCGACGGCGATATCCTCGGCGCGGAGCATGGTTTCGTCATGGATCATCGCGCGCTGTTGTTCGGCGCTTATGTCGGGATACTGGAAATCCGCGCCGGTCTTGCCGGGCTCCACCAGCGAGACCTTGATACCCCTGGGGCCAAGTTCACGGCGCAGCGCCTCGGCAAAGCCTGCGATGCCCGCCTTGATCCCGGCATAGACTGTCGAGCCGCCCCCCAGTACATGGGCCGACATCGAGCCGATCAGCACGATATCGCCGGAATCGCCCAACATCCCGACAGCGGCATGGGCGCTCAGCAGATAGGCCGTGAAATCTACAGCGACGGCATAACGCAGCTCCTGCGCCGACATGGCCGACAAGCCCTGCGCGGGCACGGCGGCATTGACGATCACGATATCGGGCGCGCCCAGTGCGCGTGCGGCGGCGGTGAAGAAGCGCTCCACCCCATCCTCATCGGCCAGATCGAGCGCGATGCCATCGCCCTGCCCCACCGCGCGGATACGGGCCAGAGCATCGGCCAGATGGTCGGGATCGCGCCCGCAGACAAAGACCTGCACGCCCTCACTGGCCAGCAGCACGGCTATGGCGCGGCCAATGCCGGTGGTGCCGCCGGTGATGATGGCCTTTCGCCCTTTCAGGCCGGGTCGGTCGGTATGGGCATCGCTGGCATCACTCATGCAGGCCTCCATCAGGTCTCCGCGTGAGGGAACAGGCCGTCTCCACCAGAGTTCCGCAACGCGCCGCGTCTAGGCGCCCGGCGCCGATAACGCATAGGCCCGGCAATGCTCCAGATAAGCCGCCTCATGAATGCCGGTGAGGTCGACCACGCTTTCCCACAACCAGCCGGGGGCATCCAGCGTGGCGCTTTGCCGCCGCCTCACGGCATCCTGCCACCAGCGGCGCGCGTCCCGGTCCATCTGCCGCGCATGGGCCAGACCCACCACATAGGCGAGATAACGCGCGGCCTTGGTCGCTTCTCCGCGCGAGAATTGCTCCACCTCCAGCTTCAGATCCTGAGGCAGCAATTCGCGCATCATCACGCAGCGGCCCAGCACATGGGTGGCCAGCATCCGCTCGCCCAGATTGGGCGCCAGAGCCATGGCGCCCGCCACCACCCTTTGCGCATGATCCTGCGGCATGGCGGCGGGATCGCTGGAAGGCGCCACCGCCGTCACCGCCTCTTTCAGATCGATCAGCGCATAATCGGCGGGCTGCCTGCGCGTGCCGCCGATGCCCAGCAGCGCGGCATAGCGCAGATGCCCCAGCGAACTGCAGCCCTTCTTCCAGAAGGCCGCATCCAGCAGCCTGACCCGGTCGCCTTCATCGCGCCCCTTGAGCGCCAGCACCATGGCAATCACGGCGGGTTCTTTGAACAGGGCTTTGAGCGCCTTGTCCTCCGCAGGTTCCAGAGGCCAAAACTTCTTGCCGCGCGGCAATTGCAGGTGGCCATCATCCACCCTGCCGAGCAGATGGCGCCAGCGCCGCCCCAGCGCCTGCCGCTTGACGGCCTTCACCACATTGGGCTCGGGCGTTTCGCCCTCCTCGCCCTGAGCCATGGCGCGGGCATAGCCATCGACCATCTCTTCGATCATCCGCGCGGTGGTCACCCCCGGCAAGTCCGACCCCCGCGCCGCCGAGGCCAGAGACAGGCCCAGCCGGATGAGATCATGCGCGGGATTGCCGATCACGCTCTGATCGAGATCGCGGATCTGGATGTCGATCTGGCCATCGGCGGCGGCGATCGGGCCAAGGTTGCCGAGATGGCAATCGCCGCAGATCCAGCTTGCCGGGCCATCCGGCAAATGCTGTGCCGAGCGCGATTGCGCCAGCCATTCATAGAATTTCGCGGTGTTGCCCCGCACATAAGCGTGGGTGGATCGCGCCATCTTGAGCGCGCGGCTGCGGGTCAGCCTGAGTGTCCTTTCGCTGTTGTCGAAACCACCGCCGTTGTGCTCCATGGCCACTCCCTTGTGCAAATGTCACAAGGAAATGCGCGAGGGGCGGAAAAAGAGCGACGGCAGAAATAAAAAAGACATAATTATTGCACCGAGCCGGACACGCCCCGCGCACCCGGCTCTGCAATGCCATCAAAGCGCGTCGCTACGCACCCATACGCTGACGCTGCCGCCATTCACCCGCAGGTTGACGCGGCCTTCCTCATCGGCGTGGATTTCCTCCTGACAATGGCCGAGAAAATCGCGGAAGCCCGCGCCCGCATGATCCGGGCCGAGTTCCACGACCTTGCCCGCCTCATCGCCATTGGAGATCAGCACCACGCAGCCCGGCTCATCCGCCGTGCCATGGCGGACAAAGGCGATGCTGCTGGCCTCATCGAAGATGTCGGTCTGCTCGCCATGGGCGAAGCGCTGGCGGGCCTCGATCAGCCTCGGCAGGCAGGGCACGGGTTCGATGGTGATCTGATATTCGCCGCCATCGCCGCCCGCGTCGCTGTATTGCGCGCCATAAAGGTCGGGGTAGAAGACGCAGGGCACGCCGCCCGCGCGCAGCAGCACCAGCGCATAGGCCAAAGGCTGGAACCAGCTTTCCACCGGAGCCTCCAGCGCCTGCAGCGGCTGCGTGTCGTGATTGCCCACCACGGTGACGGCATGATCGGGCTCTTCGGCGACCAGCGTGCCATCGAAGATGGTGCGCAGATCGTAATCGGCGCCGGCGCGCGAGGCTTCATGGAAATGGTGAAGCAGCGCCACGTCAAACAGCATCAGCTGCTTGTCGACCAGATCGAGATACTGGCGCAGCGCCTCCATATCGGGCTTCCAGTACTCAGCGACGACGAAAAGCTCGCTGTCCACCGTGTCGCGCATATGGCCGACCCAGTCGCGGAAGAACCATGCCGGGATATGCTTGGCGGCATCGAGGCGGAAACCCTGCACCGGCAGCTGATCGGCCAGCCAGCGGCCCCAGTACTTCAATTCCTCGTAAACCGCGCGGTTGCGGAACTCGACATCGGCGCCCATCAGATAGTCGAAATTGCCGAGCTCGTCGTCGACCTCCTCGTTCCATTCGCCATCGCCATATTCATTGACCAGCCGGAACACGCCCTGCTCATCGGGGTTCTCGACGCAGTCCACCCCGGCAAAGCATTTCACATCCCAGACGAATTGCGAATGCTGCCCCGCGCGGCCCGGGAAGGTGAATTTGGTGTAGGCATCGGCCTCGAAGGCCTCGTCCTCGATCTGGGTGCGGTCCTCGGGATTGACGCGGTGGACGTGCACGCGCTCCTTCTCATCCGCGCCCATCTTGTGGTTGAAGACCACGTCATGGATCACCCGCAGACCGGCTTCGCTCAACGCCCTGGTCGCCGCTTCCAGCCCGGCGCGGCCGCCATATTTGGTGGCCACGGCGCCCTTCTGGTCAAACTCGCCCAGATCGAAGAGGTCATAGGTGTCGTACCCCACCGAGGCCCCGCCCGAGGCCCCCTTATAGGCCGGGGGCAGCCAGACATCGGTGACACCCATCTCGGCCAGCCCCTGCGCCTTTTGCGCCACCTCGGCCCAGAGCTTGCCGCCCTCGGGATAGTACCAATGGAAGAACTGAAGCAGAGTGCGTGCCGCCATGATCGATCCTGCCTAAATGAGCTAACGCAGCATAAAACAGCGGAAATCCGGAATGTTCCTTAGTGGCTCCCTCCAAAGCGGAGAGGATGGACAAAAGGCCTGAAACAAGCCTCCATTCACCATGATACCTTACCCTGCCCACCCGCTCCCTCCCCCCTGACGCGGGCAAAACGGTGCCATGCTACCGCTCATCTCCGTCAACTTCCGGATGGGACCGCTCATCAAGGTTAGCGGCGCGCTGCAAACGTTAAGCACATATGCGGAAGGTGCCACTGGCATGCTCTCAACAGGGGCCATGCCATGCCATGCTCGCGCCACCCATGGAGGATGGCAAACAGAGCGAGGCGATCTTTATCGTGGCGGCCACCCCCTCCCGCCCTCCTTCCCGCAAGGCCCTCCCCCTGCTGATACGGCTGCGGAAGGACAAGGCAGGGAATGTGATGCTGATGATGGCCGGCATGATCTTCGTGCTGGCGGCCTTCTGCGGCTGTGCCATCGATGCGGCGCGCTTCTATGTGGTCAACTCCCGCCTGCAGCAGGCCTGCGACGCGGGCGCGCTGGCCGGGCGCCGCGCCATGACCGACATGTCGCCCAAAACCGCGCTCGACAGCGTCGCCTCCGGTCAGGCCAGCGCCTTTTTCAAGAACAATCTGCAAGATGGCTGGTTCGGCGTCACCGGTTCCGGCATCACCCCCTCCAAGACGGCGGATGTGCAGTTGACGGCCACGGCCACCGCCACGGTGCCCACGGTCTTCATGAAGATGCTGGGCTTCGGCGCCATCACGCTGACGGCCAATTGCACCGCCCGGCTCGACGTGCCCGACACCGATGTGATGTTCGTGCTGGACACCACCGGGTCGATGGCCTGTCTGCCCGGCGACAGCGACACCACCTGCAACAATTACGTCGGCGCCGCAGGCACCACCACCTACAGCCGCCCGCTCGATGGCACCGCCAGCGGCAACACCAGCGTCGCGGGCTATCCGCTCTCCACCGCCTATTACGTGCCGGAGAAAAGCGGATCGCGCATTTCCGCGTTGCGCACGGCGGTGATCAACTTCGCCACCACACTCAACAATGCCGCGACAAACACCGGCAGCCATATCCGCTATGGTTTCGTCACCTACAGCTCCACGGTCAATGCCGGGCGCGCGGTGATGGATATCTCGCCCAAATATCTGGTGGGCGGCGTGGGCAGCAGCAACACCAGCTGGACCTACAATGCCCGCACCATCACGCTCAACCTGCTGGGCATTCCCATTCTCTACAGCTATCAGCCGGTCTCGGAAAATCTAAGCGTCTACAGCACCGGCCTGCCCACGCTGGACCCCACCAAGATCGGCGTGACCAGCGCCTGGGCTGGATGCCTCGAAGAGCGCTACACCACGCCGGGCGTCTCCAGCTTCAACATCAACAGCCTGCCCTATGACCTCGACCCCGATCTGGTGCCCACCAGCGACATCAAAACGCAGTGGAAGCCGATGTGGCCCGAGGTCTTCTACGCCCGCAACAATTTCACCAGCACCGCCAACACCACCTCGCTGCTGGATCTGCTGGGCAGCGGCCCCAACCCCAACATCGGCACGGCCAGCTACATGCAGCAGGGCTATGTCACCTGCGGCAAGCCGGTGGCGCGCCTCCAGACGATGACGACCGATCAGGTGACGGCCTATGTCAATGCGGCGGACTTCCGCCCCATCGGCGGCACCTATCACGATACCGGCATGATCTGGGGCACGCGGCTGATTTCGCCCACCGGCATCTTCGCCAACGACACCGCCGCCTGGACGGGCCGCACCCAGCCCAACCGGGTGGTCGTGTTCCTGACCGACGGGCAGATGGCCCCCAACACGCAGATCTATGGCATGTATGGCAATGAATATTACGACCGGCGCGTCTCGGGCGGCGATTTCAACAATCTGACCAATTACCACATCGCCCGCTTCCTGGCCGAGTGTTCCGCCGCCAAGGCGCGCAACATCAACATCTGGACGGTCTCGATCGCCACCACGCCGCCCACCCCGCTGGTCAGCTGCGCCAGCTCGACCGGTCAGGCGCTGGCCACCACCAGCGGCACCGGGCTGAACGATGCCTTCGCCACCATCGCCAAGCAGGTGGCCGCGCTGAGGATTTCGCAGTGAAAGGCCGGGTGATCCTGCGCCGTTTCTGGCGCGCCAGCGGCGGCGCGGCGGCCATCGAATTCGCCATGACCGCGCCCATCGCCCTGCTGCTGATCATGGGGCTCTGCGATTTTGCCTATCAGCTCTATATGCAGGCCCTGCTGAGCGGCGCGGTGCAAAAGGCCGCGCGCGATGCCACGATCCAGAACTCCACCTCCGCAACGCTTGACGCGCAGGTGCTGACCATCGTGCAGGGCGGCAACCGCAATGCGGCCTGGGTCACCGGCTATCCCTCGCGCATGAGCTATGCGCAATATGGCTACATCTCGCCCGAGCCCTTCACCGACAGCAACGGCAATGGCGTGCGCGATCCAGGCGAATGCTTCACCGATGTCAACGGCAACAGCACATGGGACGCCAACCCCGGGATCAGCGGCAATGGCGGCGCGGGCGACACGGTGGTCTACACCGCCACCATGACCTATCCACGCCTGTTTCCCACCGCAGGCTGGATGAAATGGACAAAGATGGTGACGATCACGGCCACCACCATTCTGAAAAACCAGCCCTACGCCGCCCAGACCGTGCCCACGCCCACCACGATCTGCACATGAGGGGCGCTCTGTTCAAAAGGCTGCTGCGTGACGAGGCGGCGGCCTCGGTGATCGAATTCGCCCTGATGCTGCCGCTGTTGATGTATCTGGGCGGCGGGGGCATCGAATATGCCAATTACGGCCTTGCCCAGCTGCGTGTCAGCCAGACCGCCATGACGCTGGCCGACAATGCCAGCCGCGTGGGCCTCTCCAGCACGCTGGCCACCACCCAGATCCGCGAGACCGACATCAACGATATTTTCGCGGGCGTGCGGCTGCAGAGCAACGGGCTCAAACTGACCACCTATGGCCGCATCACCCTTTCCAGCCTGGAGTATACGCTCCAGTCCTATGATGTGGTGCCGGTGCAGCGCATCCACTGGCAGCGCTGCCTGGGCAAGCGCAGCGGCGCCAATTACGACAGCTCCTATGGCACCACCTCGGTCACGGCGGGCACCTCGGTCTCGCTGGCCAATGCGGGCACGGTCTCGACCGGGATGGGCGACGCCACACCGCCGGTGACCGCGCCGCTGGGCTATGGCGTGATGTTCGTGGAGATCAATTACGATTATCAGCCGCTGTTCGGCACGCTCTACGCGCCGCCGATGCGCATTCACTACATCGCGTCCTACATCGTGCGCGACACGCGCGATTACTCGATGATCTACAACCCTTCGCCCAGCGTGACGCCATCGACCTGCAACCTCTACACGACTTGAGAGCATCCGGCTGCGCCGGATCTTGCGGCGCCCGATCATGCAATCGGTGATCTGCTCCTTGACTTTACCCGGCCCACAGGGAAGTGAACGGCATGACGCAAGCAGCCCTGAGCGAGAGGCGCGCCTGGAACGCCCAGGCCATCCGCCGCATCGAAGCCGACATCACCCGCACCAGCGACACGCATCTGATCAATCATGCGATCGAGGGGACCAGCCACTTGCCGGGCGGCGGAATCACCCTGTACTTCAAGGACGAGAGCAGCCACCCGACAGGCAGCCTGAAGCACCGCCTCGCCCGCTCGCTGTTCCTCTATGCCCTGTGCAACGACTGGATCGGGCCCGACACCACCGTGATCGAGGCATCCTCGGGCTCGACCGCCGTGTCTGAAGCCTATTTCGCCCGGCTGCTGGGGCTGCGCTTTATCGCCGTGGTGCCGCGCACGGTGGCCGCCGCCAAGATCGCGCTGATCCGCTTCCATGGAGGCGCGATCCATTATGTGGACAGCCCCGGCGCGGTCTACGAGGCCAGCGCGCGCCTCGCCGAGGAAACCGGCGGCCATTACATGGACCAGTTCACCTATGCCGAGCGGGCGACCGACTGGCGCGGCAACAACAACATCGCCGAATCGATCTTCCAGCAGATGGCGCGCGAAGAGCATCCCATCCCCGCATGGGTTGTGTGCGGCGCGGGCACGGGCGGCACATCGGCCACCATCGGGCGCTATCTGCGCTATCGCCGGGTCGATACGCAGCTGTGCGTCGCCGATCCCGAAACCTCGATCTTCCACCGCCACTATGCGGATCGTTCGATCACCTCGCTGGGCGCCTGCAAATCCAGCATCATCGAAGGGATCGGGCGCCCGCGCCACGAACCCTCTTTCATCCCCGACGTGATCGACCGGATGGACGCCATTTCCGATGCGCGCTCCATCGCGGCGATGCGGGTGATTTCGGAACGGCTCGGGCGGCCTGTCGGCGGCTCGACGGGCACCAACATCTGGGCCTGCGCGCGGTTGATCTCGGACATGGCGGCGCGGGGGGAAAGCGGCTCGGTGGTCACCATCCTGTGCGACGGCGGCGAACGCTACACCGACACCTGCTTCTGCGACGACTGGCTGGCCGAGCGGGGCATCGACTGGCAGCCCCATGCCAAAGCGCTGGAAAGCTTCTTCGCCACCGGCGTTCTCAAGGAAAATTGAGCGCCATTCGCCCCCTTGACACAGGAACCTCTGTGTGTGGTTGAACACGCACACACCTTGGCCTATATGGCCCCTACGCCCCGGCTGCGCGGTGCTGTCGCAACTGCGCAGCAGCCTCGCGCGCCGGGGCTCGCCTTTTGGGGCCGGATGCTCCGTCCGACCCGTTCGATGCCGTTGAATTGATAAAGGATTTGCCCATGTCCCGTCGCCGCCAGATCTACGAAGGCAAGGCCAAGATCCTTTATGAGGGCCCCGAGCCGGGCACGATCATCCAGTATTTCAAGGATGACGCCACCGCCTTCAACGCACAGAAGAAGGGCACCATCAATGGCAAGGGCGTGATCAACAACCGCATCAGCGAGTATGTGTTCACGCGCCTCAACCACATCGGCATCCCCACCCATTTCATCAAGCGCCTCAACATGCGCGAGCAGCTGGTGCGCCAGGTCGAGATCATCCCCATCGAGGTGGTGGTCCGCAATGTGGCGGCCGGCTCGATCAGCAAGCGCCTGGGCATCCCCGAGGGTGAGCCCCTGCCTCACACGCTGATCGAATATTATTACAAGGACGATGCCCTCAACGATCCGATGATCGCCGAAGAGCATATCGCCGCCTTCGGCTGGGCCAGCAACGAGGAGATGCATGACATCTCGTCGATGGCCATCCGCGTGAACGATTTCATGTCGGGCATGTTCGCCGCGATCAACATCCGCCTGATCGACTTCAAGCTGGAGTTCGGCCGCATCTGGGATGGCGATTACAGCCGCGTGATCCTGGCCGACGAGATCAGCCCCGACGGCTGCCGCCTGTGGGACATGACCACCGGCGAGAAGCTCGACAAGGACCGCTTCCGCCGCGATCTGGGCGGCGAGGAAGAGGCCTATCAGGAAGTGGCCCGCCGCCTCGGCCTGCTTGAGAACGAGAACAACGGCCCGTCCGAAGTCTTCGACCTCTCGGTTCACCGCAAGCTGCGCGGCAAGTAAGCTGATCTTGCCTCTGACGCTTTCGCGCCGTTCGATGAAAAGCCTGCTGCTGGCCGCTTGCGCCGGCAGCATGGTGCTTGCCCCTCTGGCAGCGGCCAAGCCCGCGCCGGCAAGGCACGCGACAGGCGCGAAAGCCAAAGAGGCCTCAGCCTCGAAGCCCGTCTGGGCCTTTGAAAAAAGCGACGTGCCGCTCGATCCGGCGTGGCGCTTCGGGCGCCTGCCCAGCGGCATGCGCTACATCATCCGCCCCAACACCACCCCCAAAGGCGAGGTGATGGTGCGCATGGAGGTCGCCGCCGGATCGCTCGACGAAAGCGATGCCGAGCGTGGCTATGCCCATTATGTCGAGCATATGGCCTTTCAGGGCTCGACCCATGTGCCCTCGGGCGAGATGATCCGCCTGCTGGAGCGGCTGGGTCTGGCCTTCGGCGCGGACACCAACGCCCAGACCTCCTTCGATCACACCACCTATCAGCTCGATCTGCCGCGCAACGATCCCCAGCTGATCGATACGGCGCTGATGCTGATGCGCGAAACCGCCAGCGAACTGACGTTCCCCGCCGCGCAAACCACCCGCGAGCGCGGCGTGGTGCTGGCCGAAAAGCGTGACCGCAACAGCTGGTCCTACCGCGCGCTGGAAAACCGGCTGAACTTTATCGCCCCGGGCGCGCGCTATGTGGCGCGCATGCCCATCGGCGTGACGCCAACGCTGGACGCCGCCACGCCCGATACGCTGCGCGCCTTCTGGGCCCGCAATTACGTGCCCGCCAAGACCACCATCATCGTGATCGGCGACATCGATCCCGCTGCCGTGGAAGCCGCCATCAAGGCCCATTTCGCAACGTGGAAGGCCAAGCCCTCGCCCGCTGCGGCCAAGGCCGGGCCGATCGATCTGGCCAATAAGGGCCATGCCTCGATCTATCTCGATCCCGCCAGCCCGGAGCGGATCGACATCACCGCCGAAGGCCCATGGCTGAAAGAGCCCGACACGCAGGCCCAGCGCGATCTCGATACGCTGCGCTCCATCGGGTATGGCATCATCCAGCGGCGTCTGCAGCGGCAGGCCACGCAGGCCCATCCGCCCTTCCGTGGCGCCAGCTTCGGCACGTCGGATATGCTGAAAGCCGGGCGCAACACCTATCTTTCGGTCGAAACCGATGTCGGCGGATGGCATAAGGGGTTGATCGCGGCCACCGCCACCTTGCGCCGCGCGCTCGACAGGGGCTTTACGCAAGCCGAGGTGGCCGAGCATATCGCCAACCTCAAGACCAATGCCGAACATGCCGCCGCCGCGCAGGACACGCGCAGCAACGGCGTGCTGCTGAACAATGCCTTCGGCCTGCTGCGCGAGGAGGCGGTGCCCTCCACGCCCGCCGCCACGCTGGCGCGCATCCAGAAGCTGATCCCGCATATCACGCCCCAAAGCGTTCTGGCGGCGCTGAAAACCGAAACCGTGCCCCTGACCGAACCGCTGATCCGCTTCGAGGGCCCCAAGGCCCCCGAGGGCGGCGAGGCAGCCCTGCGCGCGGCATGGGATGAAGGGGTCAAGGCCGCCCTGCCCGAAGAGGCTCAGCAGGCCGAAGTGCCCTTCGCCTACACCGATTTCGGCCCGGCCGGCACAGTGGCGGAAGACCATCGCGAGCCGGACCGCGGCATTCGCGAAATCCGCTTCGCCAATGGCGTGCGGCTGAACATCAAGCACACCGATCTGGCCAAGGATCAGGTGATGGTGGCGATGTCGCTCGATGGCGGCACGATGCTCAACAGCAAGGCCGATCCGCTGGCCGTCATCATGACCCAGGTGCTGGGCAATGGCGGCCTTGGCAAGCACAGCCGCGAGGATCTGCGCAGCATGCTGGCCGGGCACTCCTATAGCCTTGGCCTGACCAATGGCGGCGATACCTTCATCAGCTCGGCGGGCGTGCTGCCCGCCGACCTCGATCTGCAGATGGAGCTGATGGCCGCCCTGCTCACCGATCCGGGCTATCGGCCCGAGGGCGAGGAGCCCTTCCGCCAGTCGATCGACACCATGTTCGCGCAGAGCCGCTCCACGCCCGGCGCCGCGCTGGTCTCGCAATTGGGCGGTATTCTCTCCGATGGCGATCCGCGCTTCACCCGCCAGCCGATCGAGGCCTATCGCGCCCAGAATTTCGCCCGGCTGAAAGCCACCATCTCGGACCGCCTCGCCCATGGCGCCATCGAGATCGGCATTGTCGGCGATGTGAATGAGGACAAGGCCATCGCCTCGGTCGCGCACACTTTGGGCGCTTTGCCGGTGCGAGAGGCCGGTTTCCAGCCCTATGCCGAGCGCCGCACAAGGCCCTTCACCGCCAACCACACCTTGCGGATCGTGCGCCATGCCGGGGCCAAGGACCAGTCGCTGGTCTATCTCGTCTGGCTGACCCGCGATGACAGCGACCCGCAGGAAAAGCAGGTGCTCAACATGCTGGAGCGGGTGGTCCGCATCCAGCTGACAGAGACCCTGCGCCAGAAGCTGGGCAAGGCCTATTCGCCCGGCTCCAGCAGCGAGAACTCACGCATCTACAAGGGCTTCGGCCTGTTCACCATCAATGCCTCGGTGGATGTGAAGGATCTGGGCGCCACCCGCGCCGCCATCCGCGAGACGCTCGAAGCATTGCGCGATCATGGCGTCAGTCAGGATGTGTTCCAGCGCGCCCGCGCTCCGCTGGCCGAAAGTTTCGACAATGCGCTGAAAAGCAACGCCGGCTGGATGGGCATGACCATGCGCGCCCAGAGCGAACCCGACCATATCGAGCGCAATCTGCACGCCAAGGAAAGGCTGATGGCCGTCACCCCGGCGCAGGTGCAGGCGGCGGCGCAACGCTATCTGACCGATGCCGCCGCCGTAGAATCGGTGGTGCTGCCCGATGCAGTCGATCTGCCCAGGCCGTAAGCGGCAATCGGGCTCAAAGCGCTCATTTTTCGCCCTATAAACGGCCGGGAGATCGGGTGATTTATATGGCGTTTTTAAGATTGCCGGGGACGGGCTGGGTCGCCCGGTAACAAATTGTCACGATCCCGCCAAGTGCGCGGCTCACCACCTTGACTTGCCCCCCGCCTTCGCCCGAAGAGCCGTTCATGAGCCGTACAGTTTCCTCCCCCGCGCTGGCCCAGCGCCAGCCCCTTTTGCCTGCCCCCCGCGTGCGTGTCGCCATCACGCTGCTGCTGGCGGGCAGCCTTGGCCTTGCCGCCTGTTCTGGCAAGGGCAAGAACAAGGAGAGGGGCCCCGCCGAGGTCGGCTATTGGGTCGCCACGGAAAGCACCGTGCCGCTGGAGGTGGAGCTGCCCGGCCGCACCGCGCCCTATCGCGTCTCGCAGGTGCGCCCGCAGGTTTCCGGCCTGATCGAGAAGCGCCTGTTCGAGGAAGGCGCGATGGTGAAGGCCGGGCAACCGCTCTATCGCATCGATCCCAGCCTGTACCGCGCGGCGGCCAATCAGGCGCAGGCCAATCTCACCAGCGCGCAGGCCAGCGCCGAAGCGGCGAAGATCAAGGCCGACCGCTACAAGCCGCTGGCCGCCAGTCAGGCCGTCTCGCAGCAGGATTACACCGATGCCGCCGCCACCGCGCGCACGGCGGCGGCCAGCGTGATGCAGACCCGCGCCGCACTGGAAACCGCGCGCATCAACCTGCATTACACCACCGTCCCCGCGCCCCTGACGGGCCGCATCAGCCGCTCGGCCTTCACCGATGGCGCGCTGGTGACGGCCAATCAGGCCGATGCGCTGGCCACCATCGCCGTGCTCGATCCGATCTATGTCGACATCCAGCAGAATGCGGCGGATATGATGAAGCTGCGTCAGGCGCTGGCCGATGGCGGCGCGCAGGCCCGCGAGCCAGACGTCAAACTGCGGCTGGATGACGGCAAGGATTATGCCCTGC
Source organism: Novosphingobium rosa NBRC 15208 (assembly GCF_001598555.1). Taxonomy (GTDB): domain Bacteria; phylum Pseudomonadota; class Alphaproteobacteria; order Sphingomonadales; family Sphingomonadaceae; genus Novosphingobium; species Novosphingobium rosa. The sequence goes on along the minus strand of NZ_BCZE01000010.1, from coordinate 46,895 downwards.
CGGGCAAGCTGGAATTCTCCGAAGTCACGGTGGATTCGGCCACCGGCACGGTGACGCTGCGCGCGCGCTTCCCCAATCCCAAGGGGCTGTTGCTGCCGGGCCTCTTCGTGCGGGCACGCCTGAGCCAGGCGGTGCAGACGCGGGTGATCCTCGTGCCGCAGGGCGCGGTCAGCCGCGATGCGCGGGGCACCGCCACGGTCTATGTCGTGGGTCAGGGCAACAAGGCGGAGATGCGTCAGGTCACCGCCGTGCGCACCGTGGGCGACACATGGGTGGTCACCGACGGCATCAAGCCGGGCGACAAGGTCATCACGCAAGGCCTTGGCCTGCTGCGCCCCAATGGCGCGGTCAAGCCGGTGCCGGAAAACAGCGCCCAAGGTTACAAGCTGGACAAAAACGGCGCCCAGAGCGCGAAATAAGGCTGATCCATGTCGCGTATTTTCATCGATCGGCCGATTTTCGCCTGGGTGATCGCCATCATCACCATGATGATCGGCGTGGGCGCGCTGCTGAGCCTGCCCGTCCAGCAATTTCCGGACATCGCCCCGCCTCAGGTCAACGTCAACGCCACCTATCCGGGCGCCTCTGCGGCCACGCTGGAAAGCAGCGTGACGCAGGTGATCGAGCAGCAGCTGACCGGCATCGACGGGCTGCTCTATTTCAGCTCGACCTCCAGCTCCGCGGGCACGGTGCAGATCAATGCCACCTTCGTGAAGGGCACCAACCCCGACATCGCGCAGGTGCAGGTGCAGAACAAGGTGCAGCAGGCGCTCACCCGCCTGCCCGCGCAGGTGCAGCAGCAGGGCGTGCGCGTGACGAAGTCCAACCCGGACTTCCTGATGATCGCCGCCTTCTACGACACCTATGACAAGTCGACCAACATCGACGTCTCCGACTTCATGGTCAGCCATATGCAGGAGACCATCGGGCGCATTCAGGGCGTGGGCCAGACGCAGGTCTATGGCTCGCAATATGCGATGCGCATCTGGCTCGATCCCAACAAGCTGGCCAGCTATCAGCTGATGCCCAGCGACATCACCAGCGCCATCACCGCCCAGAACGCCGAAGTGGCGGCGGGCGAGATCGGCGCGGTGCCCAGCCCGGCGGGCCAGATGCTGGACGCCACGGTGACGGCGCAATCACGCCTGCAGACGCCGGACCAGTTCGCCCAGATCGTGGTGAAGACGCAGGCCAATGGCGCCAATGTGCTGCTGAAAGACGTGGCCCGCATCGAGCTTGGCGCGGAAAGCTATGGCGTGGTCAGCCGCGTCAACGGCCATCCCGGCGCGGCGCTGGCGGTTTCGCTCTCGCCGGGCGCGGACGCGCTGGCCACCGCCGAACTGGTCAAGGCCGAGTTCGAGCGGCAGAAGCTGCCGCCCGGCTATGCCTATGCCTTCGCGAACGATTCCACCCGCTTCATCACCAAATCGGTGCATGACGTGGTGGAAACGCTGGTCGAGGCCATCGTGCTGGTCGTGATCGTGATGTTCATCTTCCTGCAGAGCTGGCGCGCCACGCTGATCCCGGCCATCGCCGTGCCGGTGGTGCTGCTGGGCACCTTCGGGGTGTTTGCCGCCTTCGGCTATTCGATCAACACGTTGACGCTCTTCGGCATGGTGCTGGCCATCGGCCTGCTGGTCGACGACGCCATCGTGGTGGTGGAAAATGTCGAGCGGCTGATGCACGAAAACCCCGGCATGAGCCCGCGTGACGCCACCATCGAATCGATGAAGGAAATCTCGGTCGCGCTGGTCGCCATCGCGCTGGTGCTTTCCGCCGTGTTCCTGCCGATGGCCTTTTTCGGCGGCTCGACCGGCGTGATCTATCGCCAGTTCTCGCTCACCATCGTGGCGGCCATGGCGCTGTCGGTGATGGTGGCGCTGATCCTCTCGCCCGCGCTGACCGCCACGCTGCTCAAGCGGCCCGAGGATGAGGATGAAACCAGTCTGGTCGGCCGCGCCAGCCACTGGATGCGCGAGAAGTTCGAGAAGTACTTCGGCAAGCTGGTGAACTGGTATTATCCGCGCGCGGAACGCGTGGCCAAGAAGAAGCGTTTGCCCTTGATCTCCTATGTGGCGATGCTGGTGCTGCTGGCCTTCCTGTTCACCCGCCTGCCCACCGGCTTCCTGCCCAATGAGGATCAGGGTTTTGGCCAGCTCAGCCTCCAGCTGCCCTCCGGCGCGACCATCGAACGCACCCAGCAGGCGCAACTCGCGATCGAGAAATACTTCCTCGAACATGAGCCCAAGAACGTCGACACCGTGCTCACCGTGGCGGGCGGCGGCAGCGGCGGCAACGGCCAGAACGCGGGCCGCGGCTTTATCTCGATGACCGATTGGGACGACCGCCCCGGCGACCAGAACACCGCCGAGGCCATCACCAACCGCGCCACCAGGGCCCTGACCGGCTTTCGCGATATCGAATTCTATGCACTGCAGCCCCCCATCGTGCGCGGGCTGGGGCAGGCCACCGGCTTTCAGGCCGAGCTGCAGAACACCGGCGGCCTCTCACGCGAGGATTTCGCCAAGGTGCGGGATCAGGTGCTGGCCGATTGCCGCGCCGACAAGCGCCTCGCCAATGTCCGCCTGACCAGCCTGCCCGATCAGCCCACGCTCAAGATCGACACCGATACGCAGAAGCTGCAGGCGCTGGGCATCACGGCGGCCAATGTGAACAACACGCTGACCACCGCCTGGGGCGGCAGCTATGTCAATGATTTCGTCGATCGCGGGCGCGTGAAGCGCGTCTATGTGATGGGCGACGGGCCCTTCCGCTCGCGCCCCGAGGATCTGGCCAACTGGCATGTGCGCGGCGCTGACGGGCAGATGGTGCCCTTCTCCACCTTCGCCTCGGCCAGCTGGGGCAAGGCGCCGACCTCGCTGCTGCGCTTCAACGCCATTTCGAACTATGAGTTCTCGGGCCAGCCCGCAGCCGGCTATTCCTCGGGCGATGCGATGAACACCTTCCAGGAAATCGCCGACAAATATCCCGGTGTCGGCGTGGCATGGTCGGGCACATCCTATCAGGAACGGCTGGCGGGCGGGCAGGCGCCGATCCTCTATGGCGTGTCGCTGATCGTGGTCTTCCTGTGCCTTGCCGCGCTTTATGAAAGCTGGAGCGTGCCGGTGGCCGTACTGCTGGTGATCCCGCTGGGTCTGGTGGGCGCCATCGCCATGGTGACGCTGCGCGGGCTGGAAAATGACGTCTATCTGCAGATCGGCCTCACCACCACCATGGGTCTGGCGGCGAAAAACGCGATCCTCATGATCGAATTCGCCGAAGCCGAAGTCCACAAGGGCAAGGGCATTCTGGAGGCGGCGCTCAATTCGGCGCGTATCCGCCTGCGCCCGATCCTGATGACCAGCTGCGCCTTCATCTTCGGCGTGCTGCCGCTGGCGCTGGCCCATGGCGCGGGCGCCAATGCGCGCATCGCCATCGGCACCGCCGTGATCGGCGGCATGCTGACGGCGACGGTGCTGGCGGTGTTCTTCATCCCGCTGTTCTTCGTGCTGATCCGCCTGACGCTCAAGGAGCAGTGGGACAAGTGGACCCGCAAGAAGGGCGGCAACGCGCAGGAGGCGCAGGCATGAGCCGCCTGCCCGTCCTTCTGGCTCTGGCAAGCGTGCTGGCTGCCGGCGCCGCGCAGGCCGCGCCCAAATCGGATGGCCCCCTGCCGATCCCGGCGCAGTTCCCCACCGGCCCGGCCTATGCCGCGCCCGGCGTGGACCAGACGCCCACCTATGCCTATCGCGATGTGCTGGCCGATCCGCGCCTCGTCATCCTGATCGAGCAGGGGCTGGTGCACAATCAGGATATTGCTCAGGCCGTGGCCAATGTGCAGGCGGCGCAGGCGCAGTTCCGCATCGCCCGCTCCGCGCTGTTCCCCGAACTGGACGCCAGCGCGGGCTGGACCCATTCGGGTGGCGACCGCGCTCTGGGGATTTCCAGCAGCGCCAAGGGCGACGCCTTCAACGCTCAGGGCGTGGTCTCCTCCTACGAACTCGACCTTTTCGGGCGGCTGCGCGATCTGACGGCGGCGGCCCGCGCCTCTTATCTCGGCACACAGGCGGCGGCGCGCAGCGCGCGGCTTTCGGTGGTCTCCAGCATCGCGACAGGCTGGCTGGCCTATGCCGCCGACACCAGCCTGCTCAAGCTGGCGCGCGACACGCAGACCGCCGCCAGCAACAGCGTGAAGCTGACGAAAAAGCGCGTCGATGGCGGCGTGGCGCCGCTGGGCGACCTGCGCAAGGCCGAAATCACCCTGCGTCAGGCCGAGGCCGACATCGCCAGCCAGACCAACTTTCAGGCCGCCGATCTCAACGCCCTGCGGCTGCTGGTGGGCGACAACATCGACCCAGCCAACCTGCCGACCAGCCTCACCGACGCCAACCTCCATCTGGCGACGATCCCCACGGGTCTTTCCTCGAACATCCTGCTGCGCCGCCCCGATGTGATGCAGGCTGAGGACGCGCTGGAAGCCGCCAAGGGCAATGCCGCCGCCGCGCGCGCCGCGCTCTTCCCCAGGATCACGCTGACCGGCCTGCTGGGCACCGCCAGTTCAGCGCTGGCCAGCATGTTCACCGGCGGCACCTTCGCCTGGGCCGGCGGCGCGACGCTGAGCTATCCCATCTTCAAGGCCGGCGCCGCCAAGGCCACCGCCCGCCAGGCCGAAGCGCAGCAGCAAGCCTCGCTCGCCGCCTATCGCAAGGCGGTGCAATCGGCCTTCTCCGACGTCGCCAATGTGCTGGCCCGGCGGGGCACCATCGCCGACCAGCTTGAGGCCAGCACGGCCGCGCGCGATGCGGCAGCAGACAACTTCCGTCTCTCCACCCAGCGCTACCAAGGCGGGATCGACACCTACCTCGATGTGCTGACCGCCCAGCAGACGCTCTACACCTCGGAAAAGACGTTGATCGCCACGGTGCTGGCCGATGGATCGAACCGCGTTTCGCTCTACCGGGCCCTTGGCGGAGACCGTCTGGACGGCGCCGCCGCACCTCGCAACGGCGGCTGATCGGCTGAAAAGGGGCAGGTGGCCTACCCTGCCCCTTGGCTTTTGCGCTTTTCGGGGCCATAGGGGCCGCGATTCCTACTTCCGCCCAGCAGAAAGGCCCAGCCCCCATGAAAGTGCGCGTTTTCGTCAGCCTCAAGAACGGCGTGCTCGATCCGCAGGGCCGCGCCATCCATCACGCCATCGAGGGCCTCGGCTTCTCGGGCGTTTCGGACGTGCGCGCCGGTCGTCTGATCGAGCTGGAAGTCGATGACAGCGTCACCGACGCAGCTCTGGACGAGATGGCCCAGAAGCTGCTCGCCAATCAGGTGATCGAGAACTACCGCGTCGAAAGGGTCGCCGCATGACCTTCCGCGCTGCCGTCATCACCTTCCCCGGCTCGAACTGCGACCGCGACATGGCGGTGGCGATCGAGAACGTCTGCGGCGGCGAGGTCCATCGCGTGTGGCACGGCGATGCCGCCCTGCCCGAAGGCCTTGATTTCATCGCCCTGCCCGGCGGCTTTTCCTATGGCGACTATCTGCGCAGCGGCGCCATGGCCGCCCGCAGCCCCGTGATGCAGGCCGTTGTCGCCGCCGCCAACAAGGGCGTGGCCGTCCTTGGCGTGTGCAACGGCTTCCAGGTGCTGACCGAGGCCGGCCTGCTGCCCGGCGCGCTGATGCGCAACGCCGGCATCCGCTTCGTCTGCCGCGAGGTGGCGCTGAACGTCGAGAACAACGACTCGCTGTTCACCAGCCGCTACTTCAAGGACCAGCGCATCACCATCCCCGTGGCCCATCACGACGGCAACTTCTTCGCCGACGACGCCACGCTGGACCGCATCGAGGGCGAAGGCCGCGTGGCCTTCCGCTACGCCGAAGAGGTCAACGGCTCGGCGCGCAACATCGCGGGCGTGCTGAACGAAAAGGGCAATGTGCTGGGCATGATGCCCCACCCCGAGCGCCATATCGAAAAGGCGCAGGGCGGCATCGATGGCCGCGCGCTGTTCGAGAGCGTGGTGCGGACTTTGGTTTCGGCCTGAGGCCTGAGGTTTCTCGGTTTTACCGGATTGAAGGGCGGCGTGGCTTCGGCTTCGCCGCCTTTTCTTTCAAGGGGTTGAAGAGAAGATGCGAGGGCCATCGCCCTCGCGCTCCCTTTAATGTCTACCTCGTGCCACGGGTTCGGCCTTAGAGCAACGTCGCAGCGCCGCAGGCATGAAAGCCTCCAGCGGTGGGACGTTTGCGCTTCGATCCGGCCTAGCGCTCCATCCGTGTCGGGAGACGTAACGGGGGTGCAGGGGGCGATGGCCCCCTGCTTAAATCCCTTAAGCCTGCTTCTGCCTTGCAAACAGCCGATCAATCGCGCTGCTGTCCATCGGGCGGCCAAAGTAATAGCCCTGCACCCGCGTACAGCCCAGATCCCGCATCAGCGCCAGTTCCTCGGCGGTTTCCACGCCTTCCGCGATGCTGGCCATCTCCAGCCCATGGGTCATCGCCACGATGGCGCGCACCGTGGCGAGGCTTTCCTGATGGCCCGCCAGCGCGCCTTTCACAAAGCCCCGGTCGATCTTGATCGCCGAGAAATGCAGCTTGCGCAGATAATCCAGCGAGGCATGGCCAGAGCCGAAATCGTCGAGGCACACGCAGCAGCCCAGCGCCAGCACGCGCTCCAGCACGGCGCGGGCCCTTTCGGCATCGCCTTCGAAGATGCTTTCGGTCACCTCGATCTCCAGCCGCTGCGGCGGCAGGCCCGATGTCGCCAGCACCTGCACCAGCCCCTCGACGAAATCCTGAGCCATCAGCTGCAGCGGCGCGACATTGACCGCCACGCGCACCGGCCCCGTCCAGCGCGCCGCCTCGCGCACGGCGGCAGCCAGCACCCATTGGCCGATGGGCACGATCAGCCCGCAGGCCTCGGCCAGCGGCACGAAGGTGTCGGGGCCGACGAGGCCGCGCTCGGGATGCTGCCAGCGCAGCAGCGCCTCGAAGCCCACCACCCGCTCGCTGACCAGATCGACGACCGGCTGATATTGCAGCACGAAGTCCTCATTTTCGATGGCGCGGCGCAGGGCCTCCTCCTGCTCAAGGCGCTCCTGCGCATCGGCGCGCAGATCGGCGCCATAGGCGACATGCCGCCCGCGCCCGGTCTCCTTGGAGCGATAGAGCGCCATATCGGCATGACGCATCAGATCCTCGACACTGGCGCCATCGCGCGGCCCCACCGCCGAGCCCACGCTCACGCCAATCGACAGCGTATGCCCGCTGACCATAAAGCTGCGCGACAGATCGCGCAAAATGCCGCGCGCGATCTCTCCCAGCCGGATGTCATCGGTGGCGGCGGGCAGCACGACAGCGAATTCGTCGCCGCCCAGACGGCCCACCATCTCGCCCGGCGCCATCAGCGCGGTGAGCCGCTGGCCCACCTGCGCCAGCAGCGCATCGCCCACGGGATGGCCCAGCGTATCGTTCACCGCCTTGAACCGGTCGAGGTCGAGCATCATCAGCGCCCCGCCGCCTGCCGCCAGCGCCGTGGCCAGTGTCTCGGTCAGCATCATGCGGTTGGGCAGGCCGGTCAGCGTGTCATACCGCGCGAGGCGGGCGATGCGCTCGGCGCTTTCCCGCTTTTCGGTGACATCCGAGATCACGCCGTGAAAGCCCTCAAAAGTGCCCGCGCCATCGAAGCGCGGCGCGCCAGACATCTCCCACCAGCGGCGGCGGCCCATCACCAGCACCGGCAGCACCAGACCGGCGAAGCCCTCGCGGTTGCCCAGCCTGCCCGCCAGCTCGATCAGCCCCGAATCGGACGCCTCAAGATCGCCCGAGCCGCTGATGAGATGGAGCAACCCCTGCCCTTCGATCTCGCCGGCGGAGAGCCCCAGCGCATCGGCAAAGCGCCGCCCGGCATCACGCACCCGGTGGCGGGCGTCGCTCTGCCACAGCCAGTCGGCCTCATCCTCGGATTCGCGCAACAGCAGGCTGACGACCTCGTCGCGCTCGGCAATGCTCGCGGCGGTGATGCGCGCGGCAAGGAAGCTGCGGGCCGACTCCATCGTGCCCAGCGCGATGCAGCTGACGAACAGCGCGGCCACGCCAGCCATCGCGTCATAGCCGCCCTGCACGAAGGAACCGATCGCCGCCCCGCCCACGATGGCCGAAAACAGCAGCGTGGCCAGCGGCGCGGTGGGCAGCACCAGCGCGGACACCGTCATCAGCGTGGCCAGCACCGTCCAGATTTCGAAATGGCTGCCCTGCGTGCCCTGCGGCACGAAAAACCACAGCACAGCGGCCCAGACCAGCGCATTGGCGATGATCGCCGTGCCCTGCATGGCGAAACTCGACCGGCGCTCGGCATAGGTCACCAACCCCAGCGAGGCGGCCAGCGCCACCAGCCAGCCAAGCATCGGCGCCCAGCCCAGCTGCTGAGCGTAAAGCGCCAGCACCACGAAGGCGCCGGGGGCCTGGGTCAGCAGCCGGATGCGGGCCACCTTGGTCAGTTGGGCCTGCTGAGCCCCCAGCACATGCGCCGACGTATCATCGCCGCGCCCGGCCAGCCCCAGCACCGACAAAATTCCCAACTCGCCGCTGCCCGCGATTGTCGCTTTACCATTCATCGGCGCGGTATAGGGGGCCAATCCTTGGCACACCGTAAATGCCGCGAGGCTTTTGGTAAGATTTTCGGATGGGCGCAGATCGCACAAAGGGCCAAAAACCCAGAAAAACCGGGAGATTCGCGCAAAGGGCAAGAGGAAGCAAAACGTTAACCAACCTGCCCGATTCGCGCCTTTTCCGCTTCGGCCTGATTGACAAAGGCGCGCAGCCTGCGCCCCATGGACGCATGCCTCACACCGCCCCCGCTCCGACGTTGACGCCCTTCACCCAGGCCATGCCGCAGACCTTCAACACGTTGCTCTGCGACGGGGCGACCGCGCGCGGCATCACCTCTCTCGAAAGCCTGCTCGCTCTGCATGCCACGCTTCAGGCGGAGCGCCCCGATTGTCATGTGATCGCCACGCTCGATGATCTGGAGCAGGCCTGTTACACCTCGGGCCATGGCGCCGATTATCACGGACTGGACGATACCGACGGCCATGATCTGACCGGGCTGTCCCCGGACGCCTATGAGAACGGCCAGCACCGGGGTTATCTCGGCACGCCATCGGAATTTCCAATCCGCCTCGCCAAGCTTCAGCGGATGGCGGCCAAGGTCTCCTTCGCATCGCTGCAAGGACTGCTGCCCTGCGGAGACAGCGCTGAAGGCCATGATCCGGTCAGCATCAATCGCGATCCGGCCTCGGCCCTTGGCATCAAGCCGCACGAGCCGATCCTCTTCCTCTACCCCCCGGTGGCCTGTGCCCCGGACGCCATCGCGGCCTTTCCCAATGGCTATTTTTCCTGCGATCTCAATCCGATGCAGAACCATGCCCTCGCACGCCATCTGGCGGAGAGCTATGGGTTGCTGCTCTTCGGCATCGGCGCGCGCTTGCTGGGCTTCCGCCGCGCCACACCCTTGCCCGCCCCCACGGCACGCAGGCTGGCCGAGGATCTGGCCAGCCTCTACGCCGGGGCGGACTCAGCCATGATCGATGATCTGGCCACCGTGCTGTGGGGCCAGACCCGGATGCTGGTCCGCTACACCGAGGAATAGACCGATCAGGCCGCAATCACCTCGATCTCCAGCGGCGCTGCGCCCTCGACAATCGCCAGCAGGCGGTCGATGTTGGGATGGGCGCCGGGGCGGTTGCGGGCGTCCAGCGTATGTTCGGCAAAAACCAGCAGGCCCTGCTCGGCAGCCTTGGCGTCCAGCGCGCCGAAGGCCTGCTTGAGATACTGATAGACCGCCAGCGAACCCTGCTTGCCCGGCTGATTGGCGATGCTGTCGACCACGGCGCCGTCGCTGCTCACCAGATCGATGCGCGCCACCCCGTCGATGGACGGCAGGGCCGACAGATTATCCTTGAAGCTGGCACCGGGCTGAAACGTCATCGTCAAAAATTCCTGCGTTGATGGGGAGTGGGCCTCTAACAGCTTCCAGCCCCTCGCGCTATCGCAGCAAAGGCAATGCGCAGCGCTGCTGCCGAGCGATAAGCAGGCCGTAGGCGGCACGCAGCAGGCTTTCCGGCTCGACGGCTTGCTGCATGGGAACGGCAAGGCCGGGCAGGCCATAGCTCTCCAGCCGCCGCGCCAGCGCCTCAAGCGTGCTATCGAGTGATCGCGCCACCATCGGGCCCACCTCCGCCCGGTCCAGCAGATGCCGCCATGCGGTTGCCAGCACCACTTGCGTGCCGCTCCGGGGAAAAGGCGCAAACTGCCGCTCGCGCTTCATCTTCAACCGGGCAAGCCAGTCCTGTATCCGGCTCGGGCGCTTGTCATCCGCCCGCCATGGCCGCTGCCACAGCGACAGATCGACCGGATCGCCCGCCCCGAACAGGGTGACGGGCCGCACCTCCAGCCGGTCGCCGACGCGGGCCAGGCGCACCAGCACCATGCCCTTCCAGCCATCACGCAACTGGGTCTCCAGAGCCTCGATGGCGCGGGAGGCCTCCTCATGGTCCAGCGTGAGGCCCAGCCATTGGCCGTTGCGGTCACGCAGAGGCCAGACCAGCTGCTGCGCCAGATCGTCGAAATAGGGCGAGGCCTGCCCCGCGGGATCAATCAGACAGGCCGCCGCGCTGCCCTCGCGGTCCAGCCCCAGCCCGGTCTGGGTGAGCCAGACATCGCGCAACGCGTCCCAATCGCTGACCACGCCGGGCCAGTCCGGATCGGGCCGCACGCCGCGCGCGGTGATGGTCGCCCGCGCCTCCGCCGGAGCCGAGAGCCGCCCGTCCTCGGACAGGCGCGCGCCTTCCAGATCGATGCGGGCATGGGCCAGGGTCGCCAGGGCCTCGGCGTGCCACAAGGGCTGTTCGCGCCACGCCTTGCCGGGGGTGAAGGCCGGATCCTGCCCCGCCCCGCGCGCCAGCGTGGTGGAGAGCCAGCGCCCGGTCCCGGGCTCCACGAACCATGCCGTCACGCCGCGCGCGCCGCTCTCGCCGCGCCATTGCTCACCGCCGCAGCCGACGAGATGGAAGGGCGATGCCGGCGTGAAATCGCGGCGCAGCTTGCCAGCCAGTTGCAGCAGACGCGCCTCATCGGCCTGCCCCAGCGCGCGACACAGGGCAAAGGCGGTGGCCGCCAGTTCCAGCATACGGTCAGGATCGAAGCCGAGGTTGCGTTGCCGTCTCAGCCGCAGTTGCGCCGCAATGGCCCGCAGCATGGCGGAGAGGCGCGGCAGGCTGTCGGCCCGCGAGGAAACCGACAGCTCGAACAGGCTCTCCTCCAGCGGCAGAGGGGCCAGATTGAAGCCCGATGCGGCCACCTCGGTCAGGCTGGTCGCCACGCGGGCCAGAAACGCCGGATCGATCGAAAGTGCTTCGGCATCGCTGACCGCCACGTCCTCCATGGCAGGCAATGCCATGCCGAAATGCCGCCGTGCGGCCAGCACGGCAGCGGCATGCATAGGCTTGACCCGCGCGCCCGAGGCTTTGGACATAATGCCATCGAAGCCTTGCCCGCGCAGGATGCGCACCGGCGCCTCACCCTCGGCGACATGGACCGAGACGGCGTTGGGCGTGGCCTCCACCTGTCCCGCTTCCGCCAGCAGATCGAGCGCCGCCCGCCAGCCCGCCTTGCCCGCCCAGCGTTGCAGCGCCGCCAGATCGAGCGCGGCGATCACCTCCGCCGGATCGCCCGCGGGGGTTTCCTCCGCCGGACCGTCTTCAGCTTCCCGCACAAAAATCACGGCGGCGATGCGGTGCCGGCAGACCGTCACCGCCTTGCAATCACAGGGCGCGGCACGCGGGCCGCGAAGATCCAGCGCCACCTGCTGGCCATCGGCCTCGATCAGGGCGCTGTCGCCCTGGGCGGAGAGCAGGCGCACCTTGCCGCCCTCCACATCCTTGCGGGCGCGGCGCACCAGCCCGGCATTGGCAAGCGTGGCCAGAGCGGCATCGTCGAAACCGGCCAGACTGTCGCGCAGCTTGGTGCCGATCATGCGATCACGCTCCCCACCCATTCGGCGAAGCGGTCCGGCGTCAGCGCGGCGATCTGCATGCCGCAGCCCGCCAGCCTTTCGGCCATGGCGCGGTCATAGACGGGAGCCGCATCGTCGCTGAGCGCGCCCAGCCCCATCAGCGTCACCCGCGCCGAGGCCATGCGGCGCGTGGCCGCCAGCATGCGCGCCACCGATCCGCCCTCCTCGAAATCGCTGATCAGCACGCAGATGGTGCGACTGGGTTGCGTCACCAGAGTTTCGCAATATTCCAGAGCCTTGGCGATATCGGTGCCGCCGCCCAGCTGCACCGACATCAGCACCTCGACCGGATCATGCGCCTCGCTGGACAGGTCAACGATGGAGGTATCGAACAGCACCAGCTTGATCTCCACGGCAGGCAGGGCCGCAAGGATCGAGGCCATCACCGCCGCATAGATGGTGGAGGCCAGCATCGACCCCGACTGATCGACGCAGAGAATGATCGTCCATGGCAGGCGGCGGCGACTGCGGCCATGGAAGCGGAGGCGGTCGGCGATGATCACGCCGCGCTCGGCATCGTAATGTTTCAGATTGTCGCGGATGGTGGCGCGCCAGTCGAAATTCTGCATGCTTTTGAGCTGGCTGCGGCGAAAGCGATTGGGCTTGCCGGACAGGGCCGCCTCCACCCTGGGACGCAGGCGGCGCACGATCTCTTCCACCACCTTGCGCGTCACCTCGCGGATTTTCTCGCGCATGGCCGGGTCCGCGCCGCCCTTGAAGGCGATCAGCGCTTTCAGCAGATCCTTGTTCGGCTCCAGCGCATCGAGGACAGCCGGATCGGAGAGCAGCTCGGCCATGCCCAGATTGTCGATGGCGTGTGCCTGCACCGTCTCATAGACCGATTGCGGGAAGAGATCGCGCAACTCGCCCAGCCAGCCCAGCGGCGTCAACTGGCTGGGATCGAGCGACCCGGCCTGCCCCTTGCCCCGGCGCAGGCCGCGCTTTTCCATCTCGCGCGCATAAAGGTAATCGAGCGCCCGGTCGGTGCGCTGATCGCGGCGATCCATCCCGCTGCCGGGCAGCGCACGTTCGGCATAGCGGCCCAGAGCGAGGCGCCAGCGGCGCAGGCGGGGATCCTCGCTCATGCCAGACCGTCCCGCGCCAGCACCTGCGCCAAGACCTTGTCGAGGGCGAGATTGGCGGCGAGTTCCGCCTCGCCAATATCCAGATGCACCGCCACCTGATCGGCGCGCACGCCGATGCGGGTCGCCACATCCTCGGCCAACCGGTCCACCTCGCGCGGGTCGAGCGGCATCAGGGCAAGGCGCAGATGCGGCAAGAGGGCCATAAACGCGTCCTCATCCAGATCGGCCAGCATGGTGTCGAGCGTGTCGATGATGGCGGGCACGCTCCACAGCAATTCGCGGGCGATGGCGATGATGCCGCCCAGAAAGGCCAGCCTTTCGGCGGGATCGACATAGCCGCTGGCCAGTTCGCCCTTGAGGCGCGTTTCCAGATCGCTGGCCTGCGCCTGCCCGTCGATCAGGGCGAAAGCCGTGACGGCGCCTTCCAGCATGGGCGGCAGATCGCGCAGGCGCAGCTGCGCCAGAGCTTCATCGAACAGCGCCCTGTCCATGGGCGCATCGGACCTTTGCGCCAGTTCGACCAGCCCGCGCAGATCGGCCAGAGCGCCCACCGCGCCGCGCAGCTGCTCGGCGCCGCAATCGGCCAGATCGGGCAGCAGGATCAGCACCCGCCGCCAAGCCGTGGCGATCAGATGGTCGATGGGGCCGGTCTGCGTGATGCCCAGAGTCTCGCGCCCGCGCCGCAGCAGCACCAGATCGGTGAGCGCGGCCACCACGGAGCCCAGTTCGGCATCCTCGATGATGCCGGCCTCGATCACGGCCAGCACCGCCTCGCCCTCTTCTTCCAGACCGGCGCGGCAGGCGGCGGCGAAAAGGTCGATGGCGGCCAGAGCGCTGCGGCCCTTGCCTTGCTCCGACAGTTCGGCAAGCTTGCCCGCCAGCACGAAGGCCAGCGCCTCGGGCAGCGTATCGGCGGCTTCGGAGAGTTCGATCAGCCGCGCCTCGACCAGCGGCGACCAGCTGACCGACCAGACCTCATGCAGGCGGTCCAGCATGGCGCCATGGCGGAAATCCGGCCCGGCGGTGCGCTGGCAGAAGCGCGCCTCGATCAGCGCCATGGCGTGGCAGAACCGGCTGGCGGCGCGGTGGCGCGGCTTGCGATAGATATCGAGCTGGCGGCTGCGGCGCTCGCCATCTTTTACCGCGAAGCCCAGCGCGGCGGCTTGTTGGCGCACCGCCTCCACCAGCGGCGGCGATCCGGCGGAGGCGGGCACATCACCGATGGCATGGCCCGTCAGCCAGTCATGCAGGGTGGTGAGCAGGGGCACGCGCTCGACCGGGATCTCGCCCTTGATGAAGCTGGAGCGGATGGCGTCGATGATGTCGTCGCGCAGGGGAAAGGGCCGCCCGCGCAGCGCGGCGAGGCGCTCGGCCTGCTCCACGGCGTTGGCGATCACCGGGAAGGAGGGCGCTTCGGCCTCGCTGGCGCGCAGATGGGCGGCAAAGCCGGTGATCAGATCAAGCGCCAGATCCTGCCCGTTTCCTGCCTGCCACAAACGGTCGTAAAAACCGGGCAGCGGCAGGCCGGCGCCATAGCCACTCAGCGCATCGAGCTGCCGCATGCCATAGCGGATCAGCCAGGAGCGCCCGGCGTCCTTCTTCGCGGCAAGGGGCTGCGTTTCGGCGGGGGCGAAAAGCGTTTCGGCATGAAAGCCGCCCACCACGGCGATGATCGGCCCCTGCGTGGCGGTGCGGATTTTGGTGAGGATCGCGCGCATCTGCGCCTCGCGCTCCAGCGTGCCATCGGTCTCCATGCGGGCAGGATCGCTGGCGGCGCGGATGCAGGCGCAATATTGCGCGACATCGGTGAAAAAGCTTTGCCAGTCGGGCGTGGCGAGGCGGCTTTCGAACAGATGATCCCACACCTCATTGCCATCGCGGCAGCCCAGTTCGCGGGCCAGAGCCGTGACGTAATCGCCGACATCGAAAGGCTGCTCATCGCTGAGCAGCGAGCGAGGCGCGCCCTCCTCATCGCGCATGGCGCGGGCGGTGGAGGGCAGATCGATGAAATGCGCCGGAATGCCCCGCGCCTTGGCGGCCTGAAGCGCGATCAGTTCGGGACTATGCGCGCAGAAGGGGAAATAGCTCGCCACCCGGCGCACAGGCTGCCCGGCAGGCGCCTCGCACATCGAAACGATGGCCACGGGAGCACGCGTTCGGGGATCGCAGACCAGATCGATCAGCGGGTCGAAATCGCAGGGGCCCTCCACCAGAATGGCGACAGGCTGAACCGCCGCGATCAGCCGTTCCAGATGCGCCGCGCAGGCCGGGCTGTGATGCCGGATCGGCACCACCCACAGATCGCGCGCACCGTCATGAAGCGAGACAGGCTCCACCGTATCAGCCCAGCTTCAACGCCCGCGCCGCCTGATAGAACTCCTTCCACGCCCCGGACCGCCCGGCGCGCTCCTTCACGATATGATCGACATAGGCCCGCAGCCGCTTGCCGTCCTCTGGCGAGTCCTTCAGCACCACGCCCTGCAACTGCCGCGCGACATGGGCGGCGGACAGCTTGCCATCGTTGAAATAGGCGGCCTCCAGCGCGGCGGCATGCAGCACATTGACCGCCTCGGCGGTGGACATCACCGCATCGGGGCGGTTGAGGCTGGCGCCTTCCGCCGTGCGCCCGGTGCGCAGATCCTGAAAGGTGCGGACCAGAATGTCGGCCACATCGGCTTCGCCGGAGACAGTGAGGCCGGTGGGCTCCAGCCTTTCGGCCAGCTGCTTCAGCACCAGTTCGCGCTCGAAATCGGGCTCGGCGATGGGATGGACGGTCTCGAAATTGAAGCGGCGCTTGAGCGCGCTCGACATCTCGTGGACGCCCCGGTCGCGCAGATTGGCCGTGGCGATCACATTGAAGCCCGGGGTCGCCCCCGCCACCGCATCGCTGCCCAGTTCAGGCAAGGCCAGCGCCTTTTCCGAGAGGATGGAGATCAGCGCATCCTGCACCTCGGGCGGGCAGCGGGTGATTTCCTCGAAGCGCACGATCCGCCCGCTGCGCATGGCGCTCAGCACCGGCGAGGGCACCAGCGCCTTTTCGCTGGGCCCCTCGGCCAGCAGCAGCGCATAGTTCCAGCCATAGCGGATATGATCCTCGGTGGTGCCCGCCGATCCCTGCACCACCAGCGCCGAGGTGCCGCTGATCGCGGCGGCCAGCAGTTCGGAGAGCAGCGATTTGGCCGTGCCCGGCTCCCCCACCAGCATCAGCCCCTGCTGGCTCATCAGGCTGACAATGGCACGGTCGACCAGCGGATCGTCGCCATAGAACTTGCGCGAGACGCCCAGCTTTGGATCGCCCAGCAGAAAGCTGCGCACCGCGCGCGGCGACAGGTGCCATCCGGCAGGGCGCGGGAAACTGTCCTGCGCGGCCAGCACCGCCAGTTCCCGCGCATAGCGCTGTTCGGCAGGGGGGCGGATCGAGCGGGGCTGGCTCTCCAGCGAAAGACTGGCCATCAATAGACTTTCTTGTTCCATTCGGGGTCGAAGCCGGTCCCCTTTTCGGCAATGTCATGCAGATCACGCCAGCTTTCGGCCAGCAGCACCGGGGGCACATCGTCGAGCACCACCAGACCGCCGCCCCCGCCATTCATCCGCAGCTTGCGGAAGCTGAGCCCCTGCAAGGCCGAAGCCCGGTTTTCCTCGGGGAGCGGGCTGCCGGAAAACTCGATCTCGGCGACCAGACCGGCATCGCGATAGGTCTTCTCATAGGTGAGGAACCAGCCGCCGTCCTGCGCCTGCCCCCGCTGATAGCCCAGTTTCGTGGCGGCGCCGCGCAGCTTGAAGGTCTCGATCATCCAGCCCTCGCGGTCGGCGATGCTGCGCTGGCGGCCCTGCCCCTGCGTCAGCACCGGCAGATCGCGGCCCAGCTGGTCGAAAGGCGCGGCCACGGCGTAATCGGCCAGATGGGTGCGCCAGCCGGCAATCTCCCCGGCCCCCAGCAGCGAGCTGTGCGCCAGCCTGATCTGCGCGAAGGCGCCGATCTCCACCTCGTCATCCCCGGCGTCGCTGTAGCTGCCATCGCCCAGCGGACGGAAAGTGGCGACAGGCGCGCCCGCGCCATCCAGCCCCTGCCAGACCAGCCGCGCCGCGATCCGGCCCACGATCGGATGGCCCGCGACGAAACTCTCCCACTCGGCCAGATCCCATATGCGCTCGAGATACATGGATTCCTGCAAGCGCTCGCCCTGAGCGGCCAGCACCTGCTTCACCTCCTTGCGCGCGGTGGTCAGCTGCTTTTTCGCGGCATCGATCAGCGGCTTTTCATCCTCCACCCGCACGCCGGGCAGCGCCTTCACCTCGCGCCCCTCGCCGTTGAGGATCACCACATTGTCCTGCGCATCGAGCTGCAGGCGATAGGCCCGCCCCTCGCCGCAATCGACATCCTGCGTGCCATCGGCCTCGAAACCGCCGGTGGGGATGGTGCGGTCGGCCAGCTGGGCCGCGCTCCAGCCGTTGCGCTCGGCGATCTGCTCGATCAGCTGGGCGGCATGGGCCTGAACGCTGCGCTGCTTGGAGCGGTTGGCCGCCGCCAGCACCGCCTGCAAGGCCGCGCTGGAGCCATTGGTCGCCAGCACCTCCAGCAGCGCCTTGGCCTGGGAGGTGCGCCCGCCATGGTCCTTGAGGAAAGCCCTGACCCTTTGCGCCGCATCCGCGCCATTCACGCGCGAGGCCAGCGCCAGCATGCCCTTGCTCTCCGCCGCAGTGTCGAGATAGGTGCCCGCCTTGGCGCGCCGGAGCTGCTGAAAGACGACATCGCGGTCGGTCGGCCAGTAATCGGCGCTTTGCGGATAGCGCTTGGCGTAGGTGATGTTGTTCGCAAGCGTGGCGTCGACATGGGCCGCGGCATAGGCGTTGGCTTCATCGTCGCTGGGCGTGCGCGTGTCCTTCTCGATCCAGCCGGTCAGGATCATCCAGCCCAGCTTTTGCGCATCGCCCGGGGCGAGACGGTCCAGCCACAGGCTCATCAGCGCGTTGCCGCCCGGCTGCTTCAGCTTCGTCGCCAGTACGACCCACCATGTCGGCAGCAGCGGGTCGAGCGCCGTGCCATCCGCCCATGACAGGGCGGGCAGCTGATCGAAGGGGAACCATTCCAGCCCCTTGGGGCGCGGCCTGGCCAGACCCGCCCTCGCCTCTTTCAGCATGGCTTCGGGATCGAAACAGTCGGACACATCCTCGCCCAGCCGTTCCAGCGCGGTGATCATCGCCGCGCGGCCCAGATCGCTGCGTTCTTTGGCCAGAGCCGCGCGCAGGGCGGGCACCTGCCCGGCCTCCCCGCGCGCGGCCAGCCATTCCGCCGCCAGAGCGCGCACATCCTGCTTGCCGTCCTGCAATTGCAGGGCGATGGCCCGGCCCAGCCCCGGCGTCTGGCGCAGCAGGGCCCGCGCCGGTTCACGCAGATGTTTGGAGCTGTCCCCCGCCAGCAGCATCAGGCGGTTGCGATAGCGTTCGGGCAGAACGGGAAACAGCCCCAGCAAGGCAAAGACCGTCCCCATGTCCGTCTGCCGGGCGCCGCTTTGCGGCACCAGCCCCAGCGCCTCGTCCAGCGCGCCGAAACTCTCGCAGAGCGTGGCGAGCAGACCGGAGTCCTGCTCTTTCAGCGACAAGGACCAGCGGCTGGCCAGATGGTCGGACAGGATGACCGTCCCGCCCGCCTGCTGCCACAGCCCCAGCACCACCCGGATATCCGCGCCCTGCTCCAGCCGCTGCCGCAGCGCGGCGCAGAAGGGGCCGCTCCACTCGTTGAAGAGCTGCACGTAACGGCCGCCGGACATCACCACGGCCATGCGGGTGAGATGGTACAGCGTCAGCTCCGGATCGTTGAGGAACTGGCCGACCGCCGGGCTGGCGTGCTGGATCTGATGCATCCAGTTCAGGCTTTTGCGCGACGCCTCCGTCACCGGCTCGTCGCCCTCCGCCAGCGCGGCCAGCGCCTTGAGATCGCGGGCGTCCCTGCGGGTTTCATGGCGGCTCCAATGCCATTTCTTGACGGCATCGGGCTCCGCCTTGCTCTGGTCGAGCATGCGGTTGAACTCGGCCAGCGCCGGTTCGAGGCGCTTGAGCAAAGCCTCGGGCACCGGCGTGGCGACCGGCAGAGGCGCGCGCGGCCCCACCTCGATCCGGCTGCCATCGACGGCAAGATAGCCCTGCGCGCCATCCGGTTCCCCCCCCTGAGCAACACCGGCCGCAAGGCTGGCGTCAAGGCGATCCAGCGCGGCGGCGAGTTTGGGTGAGGCATCCTGCTGGCGCCAGCTGGCCAGCAGCGGCGGGGCCGCCTCCCCCAGCACCGTGACGGCGACGTCGACCAGTTCCGCCCGGCGGCTCGGTGCGGCGGCGGCGAAAGCCTGGTTCAGTCCGGCCGTCAGCTGATCGCGATCCGCGCCGGTCAGCGCCTGCCGCGCCGTGACCCGCAGCTTTTTCGACGTGCCGCTGGCGCTGTCGATCAGCAGCGCGAGATAGGGCTGATGCAGGCCCAGGCGTCCGATCGCCACCAGCAGTGCAGAGCGACTGTCCGCCGACACGCCGGGCAGCGCGGCCACGATGCTGTCATGCGCCTGCGCCAGCCAATCGGTCACGCCGGAGAAGCGATGGAGGCTGTTGTCGCCCCCTCGACCGGGATCGCGGTTGAAGAGAATGTCCAGCGCCTGCGCCGTGCCGTCAGGCTGATCCGAGACCAGTGCCAGCAGCAGGGTCAGGGGCTGATCCTTGCGCTCCCGGTCAAGCATCCAGAGGGTGACGGTCAGGCGCAGCCAGTCAGGCCCGTTTTTCGTGCCGAAAAAGCTCCATGGCGACGGGATCGGCTGCAAGGCGGCAAGGACTTCCCCCAGCCGTCGCAGCGCCCCGGCTTCCCACGGCGAGAGATCGGCGAGAAGCCCATGCTCGTCCTTGATGGTATACTGGTGGTGCTTGCCTTGCCAGGCCTGCCGCACGGCGGGCGTCTGCACCTGGAGCAGCAGCGAGGGATTGTCGCCACGCGTCACATAATGCGCGATCTGCGCGGGCAGCATGCGATCCTGCTCGGCAAGAGACTGGAAGAAGGCGAACAGCTTCTTGACCGGCAGGCCTTGCGCATCATCCTCGTCACGCCCGCCCAGCCCGAGAGTCTGTCGAAAACGATCCCATAACCCGCCAGTCAAACCATCCTCCCGGATCCATCATACATCGCAAGCGGCCAGTCTGGCCTCTTAAGATGACAGATTATCGTGTTTTTCCATCAAGCTTGTGCATAATACATGTCAAGATGCGCAAGCAAAGAAGCGTGGAAAGCGGTTCATCGCTTGTCCGCCTTCGTCATGGCTTGTTTTAAGCCACGCTCTGTTTTCAGGAACAGGAGGCCTGACGCAGCGCCGGACGCGACGCGCTTCCACTCATCATCACACCGCGCCCCGCCGCCTTGGCGGCATAGAGCGCTTCATCGGCGATGGCGAACAGGGCTTCGGCATCATAGCGATAGGGATCATCGGCCAGCGCCAGCCCCGCCGAGGCGCCGACGGCCAGACGATGCCCGCGCCACAGGATCGGCCTGCCCAGATCGGTCAGCACATGCGCCACGCGGCGTTCCAGCGCGAAAGGCGCCAGGCTGGCATCGGTCAGCACGGCGAATTCATCGCCGCCGATCCGCGCCACCAGCGGCGCATCGGGGAAAGCCGCGGCCAGACGGCGCGCCGCGGCCTTCAGGCAGGCATCGCCCGCCGCATGGCCGAAATGATCGTTGACCTGCTTGAACCGGTCAAGATCGAAGAGGATCAGCCCGCCCAGCGGCGCGATGGCAGGCTGCACCATGGGAGCATTGAGAAACCGAGTTTCATACACCGCGCGATTCGCCAATCCGGTGATCGGGTCATGTTCGGCCAGACGGCGCAGAGCCTCCCAGCGCTGCTTGTCCTCGGTGATGTCCTGCTTGAGGCCATAGAGATGTGTGATGCGGCCATTCTCGCGGATCACATCGGCGGTGAGGCGCATCCAGCGCATCGTGCCATCGGCGCGCATGATCTGCGCTTCCATGGTGAAGGGGCGCGCATGGGCCAGCGCCTCGGCGCGCAGCCGCTCCATCAGGGCGCGCGACTCCTCGGCATAGAATTCAACGGCTTCGCGCCGATCGAGCTGATGATCCGGGGGGAAACCGAAGATGTCGAAAACCGCCGGAGTCCAGCTGAGCGCGGTATCGGCGAGATCGCAACTCCAGGATCCGATCCCGGCCAGAGCATTGGCCCGGGCCAAAAGCGAAGCGGCGTCGAAAGCGCCACCAGCGGCGGCGGGACCGCCCGTGGCTCTTTCCTGCGCGACTTCGATAGGACGGATCATAGCCAAATTCCTAAGGAGCAATCCCTAAGAATAAGTAAGGAGCGGCGCCTTACTCCACCGTCACCGACTTGGCGAGATTGCGCGGCTGATCGACATCGGTGCCCTTCACGCAGGCCACGTGATAGGCCAGCAACTGCACCGGCACGGCATAGACCAGCGGCGCAATCAGCGGGTGGATTTTCGGCATCTCGATGGTGGCGATGCAGCCCTCACCGGCCTCGGCCAGACCTTCCGCGTCGGAGATCAGCACGATCTTGCCGCCGCGCGCGCGGACCTCCTGCATGTTGCTGACGGTCTTCTCGAACAGCGGGCCCGAGGGGGCCAGCACGATCACCGGCACATTTTCGTCGATCAGCGCGATGGGGCCGTGCTTCATCTCACCCGCCGCATAACCTTCGGCGTGGATATAGCTGATTTCCTTGAGTTTCAGCGCACCTTCCAGCGCCAGCGGGAAGTCCTGCCCGCGCCCGAGATACAGCACATCGCGCGCCGGAGCGATCAGATGCGCCATGGCGGCAATCG
Organism: Novosphingobium rosa NBRC 15208; assembly: GCF_001598555.1. Lineage (GTDB taxonomy): Bacteria > Pseudomonadota > Alphaproteobacteria > Sphingomonadales > Sphingomonadaceae > Novosphingobium > Novosphingobium rosa. The sequence continues at coordinate 24,929 of NZ_BCZE01000010.1, read as the reverse complement.
CATCGTCATAGGCCAGAGCAGCGTTGAGCGCAGCGGGCGTCTCGATCAGCTGATGAACGACATGGCGCTCTTCCTCGCGGCTCATGCGCCCGCGCTTCACCGCCAGATGCGCGGCCAGAGCGGCCAGCACCGCCAGCTGGCAGGTGAAGGCCTTGGTGGAGGCCACGCCGATTTCCGGGCCAGCATGGGTGGGCAGCAGCAGATCGGCCTCGCGCGCCATGGAGCTGGTGGGGACGTTCACCACCACGGCGATGGTCTGGCCGTTCTCCTTGCAGTGGCGCAGCGCGGCCAGCGTGTCGGCGGTTTCGCCCGACTGGCTGATGAAGATGGCGAGGCCACCGGGCTCCAGCACGGGATCGCGGTAGCGAAATTCGCTGGCGACATCGATGTCGACCGGCAGGCGCGCGAATTGCTCGAACCAGTATTTCGCCACCAAACCGGCGTAGAAAGAGGTGCCGCAGGCCACGATGGTGACGCGGCGGATGGCGGAGAGATCGAAATCGATCTGCGGCAGGGCCACGCTCTCGTCCACCTGACGCACGTAGCTGCGCAGCGTCTGAGCGACCACGGTGGGCTGCTCGTAGATTTCCTTCTGCATGAAGTGGCGGTAATTGCCCTTCTCCACCGCCGCCGCGCTGGCGCCGCTGGCCACGATGGGGCGCTCGACAGGGTTGTTGTCCTTGTCGTGGATGCGGGCACCCTCGCGGGTGATGACCACCCAGTCGCCCTCTTCCAGATAGCAGATGCGCTGGGTGAGCGGGGCCAAAGCCAGAGCATCGGAACCCAAATAGGTCTCACCCTCGCCATAGCCCACCACCAGCGGCGAGCCCAGACGCGCGCCGATCAGCATATCGGGATATTCGCGGAAGGCGATGGCCAGCGCGAAGGCGCCGCGCAGCCGGGGCAGCGCCTGCGCCACGGCTTCCTCGGGCGAGAGGCCGGATTCCACCAGATCGGAAACGAGATGGGCCACCACCTCGGTATCGGTATCGGATTCAAAGCTGCGGCCCTTGGCCGTCAGTTCGTCACGCAGCGGCTTGAAGTTCTCGATGATGCCATTGTGGACCAGCCCCAGCACGCTGGTGGCGTGGGGATGGGCATTGGCCGCCGTGGGCGCGCCATGGGTGGCCCAGCGCGTATGCGCGATGCCGACATGGCCCGGCGCCGGATTGACCGCCAGCTCCTTCACCAAATTGAGCAGCTTGCCCGGCGCGCGGCGGCGCACCAGCTCGCCCTCATGCACGGTGCAGACGCCCGCCGAGTCGTAGCCGCGATATTCCATGCGGCGCAGGCCATCGACCAGACGGTCCGCCACTTCATCCTTGCCGACGATGCCGATGATGCCACACATGCGCGCTCAATTCCCTGTTTGGTATGCCCTGTCGTGGGGCTTGCAGTTATATAGGTGAGGCTTTCCGCCAGCTTAAGGGCACTATCCCTTGCTGCTGTCCTTCTCGGCCTTTTTCTTGCGCATGATGTCGTGGAACTGGTCGGCCCAGCCCGGCTTCACCATCTGCTCGGCGCGCACCATGCGCAGCTCGCCGGGCGCCACATCGCGGCTGACGGCGCTGCCCGCCGCCACAATGGCATCGGCCCCGATCGTCACCGGCGCGATCAGCGCCGAGTTCGAGCCGATAAAGGCCCGGTCACCGATGATCGTCTTGTGCTTGAAATAGCCGTTGTAATTGCAGGTGATGGTGCCCGCGCCCAGATTGGCGGCGGCGCCCACCTCGGCATCGCCCACATAGGAGAGGTGGTTGGCCTTGGCCCCCACGCCCATGATGGCGTTCTTGATCTCGACAAAATTGCCGACCTTGGCCTTCTCGCGAATGTCCGCGCCGGGGCGCAGGCGGGCATAGGGGCCGATGTCGGCCTTGCTGGCCACCTTCGCGCCCTCCAGATGCGAGAAGGCATGGATCACCACATGGTCGGCCACCGACACGCCGGGGCCGAAGACCACATTGGGCTCCACCACCACATCGCGGCCCAGCTGCGTGTCCCAGCTGAACCACACGGTTTCGGGCGCGACCAGCGTGGCGCCATCGACCATCGCCTGGGTGCGGCGGCGGTCCTGCCAGCGGCGCTCGGCCAGGGCGAGTTCGCCCCGGCTGTTGATGCCCTGCACCTCATGCTCGTCATCGGTAACGGTCACAGCGCAGATCCGCCCATCGGCGTTGGCGATGTTGACGATATCGGTGAGGTAATATTCGCCCTGGGCATTGTCATTGCCCACCCGCGCCAGCAGCGCGAAAAGGTCTCGCCCCTTCACCGCCATCAGGCCGGAGTTGCACAGGCCACAAGCGCGTTCTGCCTCGGTGGCATCCTTGTGTTCCACCATTTTCAGGATGCGGCCATGGTCCGCGATCACGCGGCCATATTGCAGCGTGTCCTCCGGCTCGAAGCCCAGCACGACAACGGCGGGGGCATCGGGAGCGTTCAAACGCTCGATCATCGCGCGCATGGTTTCAGTGCGGACGAAAGGCACATCGCCATAGAGAATCAAAACATCGCCATCGAAACCGGCAAGCGCCTGCTCCGCCATCTGCACCGCATGGCCGGTGCCCAGCTGCGGCTCCTGCAGCGCGATATCCGCCCGACCTTGAAGCGCCTTTTCCAGCTGGTCGCGCCCATGCCCAGCCACCACCACGCGGCGCTGCGGATCGAGCGCTTCGGCGCTGGCCAGCAGATGGTCCAGCATCGGCCTGCCCGCGATGGGATGCAGCACCTTATGGGTGTCACTTTTCATGCGGGTGCCCTTGCCGGCGGCAAGAACGACGATCGCCAGAGCGGATGTCACATCAGTCATAGAGGGCTCTTTGCCAGCAAAAGCTTGCGGTTTCCATACGGAGAGGGCACCCTTTGGGGCAATGACCGAAAATTCTCCCAACGCCTTGCAGCGCCCCGACTTTCCCTTCGATCTGGTCGGCTTCGACCTCGACGGGACCCTGCTCGACACCGCCCCCGATCTGGCCGAGGCGCTCAATCATGCGCTCACGCAAGCCGGGCGCCCTTCCGCCACGCGCGAGGAAGCGCTGACCTTTGTGGGCGGCGGCACGCGCATGATGCTGGAGCGCGCGCTGACGGCCACCGGCGGCCCGGTGCCGCAGGAGCAGTTCGAGGCGCTGCTGCCGCAACTGGTCGATTATTACGAGGCGCATATCGCGCGCCACACAAAGCCCTATCCGGGCATGGAAGCCATGCTGGAGGCGCTGGCGGCGCGGGGCGTGAAGCTGGCGCTGGTCACCAACAAGCTGGAGCATCTGGCCCGCAAGCTGCTGGGCGCACTGGGCCTGACGCACCACTTCACCACCATCATCGGCGGCGACACGCTGGGCCCGGGCCGCGCCAAGCCCGCCCCCGATCTGCTGCAGCTGATGATCGAACGCTCCGGCCTGAGCGGCCCACGCACCGTCTATGTGGGCGACACAAATTTCGACACCAATGCGGCGAAAGCGGCGGGTCTGCCGGTGGTGGCGGTCAGCTTCGGCTTTTCCCAGCTGCCGGTCGATACGCTGGGCGCCAATGCGGTGATCGATCACTTCGACGCGCTGATCCCCACGCTGGAAGGCTTGAGCACGCTGCCAGCCTGATCAGCTCTCCACCGCTTTCACCAGCCGGCGTTCAATCGGGCTGAGCACGCCGGCCAGCTCATGGCCGCGTTTCAGCACCTGCCCGCTTTCGCCGAACAGCGTCCACATGCCCTGTCGGTTACGCAAGGCCGGGCATTTCTCGATGCGGGCCTGCGGACGCTCGGCGGTGCGCTGAAAGGCGCTGAAGCTGGCGGCCTCCTTGTCGAAATTCATCGCATAGTCCCGCCACAGCCCCGCCGCGACCATCCGCCCATAAAGATCGAGAATGCGCGTCAGTTCCAGCCGGTCGAAGCCGACTTGCTGGGCCGGGCGCGGAAAGGCAACGACGGTGGAACCCGGCGTGCCGGGCGAGGTGCCAGGCTCAGCCACTTACCCCTGTGTCCCATCGCGTGTCCCGTCGCGCGGGGCATCGGGCGAACGCTCAACGGCCAGCGCGGCAAGCTGCGCCTTGAGCGCCGCCAGTTCATCCTCCAGCGCCTCGATGCGGCTGACAGCAGGTTCGGCATCGGCACAAGGCTCGCGGCAGGGCGTGCCATAGGGGATGAAATCGCGCGACCAGGTCTCCGCCGCCACCAGGGTGGAGCGGGCCTTCACGCCGACCATCGTCGCGCCCTCGGGCACATCCTCGGTCACCACGGCATTGGCGCCCACGCGCGCGCGGCTGCCCACAGTGATGGGGCCAAGGATCTGCGCGCCCGAACCGATGATGCAATTGTCTTCCAGCGTGGGGTGACGCTTGCCGCCCACCCCATTGGCCGGATTGGTGCCACCCAGCGTGACGCATTGATAAATGGTGACATTGTTGCCGATCAGGCTGGTCTCGCCGATCACGGTAAAGCCGTGGTCGATGAACAGATGCCGCCCGATGGTGGCCCCGGGATGGATGTCGATGGCGGTCAGAAAGCGGGCGAGATGGTTCACCGCGCGCGCCAGAAAATAGAACTGGCGGGTAAACAACCCATGCGCCACGCGATGCAGCGCCAGCGCCCAGAAGCCGGGATAGAGCAGCACTTCCCAGCGCGAGCGCGGTGCCGGATCACGCGCCACCACGGAATCGATATAGGCCAACAGACGCCGGATCATGCGTATCTTATCCCATGTCGCCGCGCCCGGCACAAGCATTCCGCCTTTAAGCGGGGCCCGCCGAACCCGACACCTCCTCCAGAGCCTCGCGCCAGATCGACATGCCCGGCGCAGCTTTGCGCTCCAGACTGAGCCTGTCGATGATGGCCACCAGCGTTTCGGCGTTGAGATGGGAACGCTCGGCCCGGCTTGCAAGGTAACGGCAACCCTCGGGCGAGAGCGGCAGGGCGCGCGCCTCGGCATGCAGGGCGATCAGCTCTTCCAGCATGATGTCGTCGGGCTCGCCGATGTCGAGACGCAGCGCGGCGCGCAAACGCGTGCCCAGATCGGGCAGGCTCACGTCCCAGGCGCGGCCATCGGGCGGGGTGGTGGCCGTCAGCAGCAGCGGCGTGCCGCTTTCCTGAGCACGGTTCCAAAGGTGGAACAGCGCGGTCTCGTCCATGCTGTCGGCATCGTCCACCGCCTCGCCCACGCCGCTTTCGGCGAACCAGCGGGCCAGCAGGCTCTTGCCGCTGCGCGCCGGGCCGAAGAGGATGGCGGTGCGGAAGGGCCAGCTGTCGGCCTGCTGACACGCCTCGATCACGGTCAGATTGGCCGCGCCCACCACGATGCGCGACGGCGTATCACGGCCCGGCATATCGAGCGGGAGAGCAATTTGTGCAGTCATAAGTTTCCTTAGCGGTGGATGCGCAGGGTGTTGCCCGCCACGCTCACCTGCCAGCCGCGCGAACGCAGCGCAGCGGCGAGTTCCGCCGCCGTTCCATTGAATGTAACCCGCATCACGGAGGTTCCGCCGATGGCGATGCTGGTGGTGGCCGCGCCCTCCACCCCCTTGGTGCCGCGCACCCCGCCCAGCGCCGCATCCACCGCCCCGGCATCCGGAGAGGCGAACTGCACCGACAGAGCGGCGGCGGCGGCGGCAGGCTTGGGCTCGGGCGTGGGAGCCGGAGTCGGCTGGGCCTGAGCGGCCAGAGCATCGGCCTCGGCCCGGGCGCGGGCGGCGGCCTGTTCGGCCTCGGCAGCCTCGCCGGTGCGAATCAGCTGGGCCAGACCCGGATCGATCACCGGATGATCGACATTGAGCGTGGGATCGGAGCGCAGCTGGCCGCTGGTCATGGCCTGCGTGTAGATCTGGTCGAAACGCAGCACGGCCTGGTTAAGCATGCCGGGCACCTGCCCCTCATCCTGAACGGAGAGGCTGAAGCTGTCGACCAGCGTGTTGTCCGGGCCGATGCGCGCGGTGAAGGTGCCCTTCACCGGTCCGCCGGGCCATTGCCGCTCCAGCCGCGCCTCGGGGATCAGCACATTGCTGGCGCCGAAACGGTCGAGCAGGGCGCGCCACCAGATGCGGCTGCGGCGACCGGGCTGGCCCGCCGTCAGCAGCAGCGAATCGCTGCCGGAACCCTGCGGGCGGATATAATCGATGGCGCTGGCGCCGGTGTGATACTCGGCCCAGGCCTTCTGCCAGATGCCGCGCACCTCATAGACCTGCCCCACGCCGCCGGAATAAAGCACCGGCACCACCAGCATCGGCGCCGAGCGCATGCCGCCCGAAGGCCCATGCCCGGCCAGAAAACCGCTGGCCTTGCCGCGATCGAAGACGATGCCCAACGTGGCGCGATAGCGATGCGGGCCGATCTGCTCGCTCTCCACCACCACGGCGGAGACCAGATTGCCGATGGCATCGGCGCCCATCTCGGGCCCGCCCGCCTTGGCCCAGGCCTGCTTATAGGCCTCGTGCCAACCGGCCTGACGCGCTTCCTGAGCCGTCTTGCCCTGCACATCGACCTGAATGCCGTTGATCTCGATATCGCCGGTGGTGACGACCGGGGCGATGCCGCGATCCCCCTCGATCTGCGCGATCAGCCGCGAGGGGCCGAAAGCCACGATTCCCCCGGCCAGCGCCAGCACGCCTGCCCCGGCCAGCGCCATGCGCGGACGCCCGCGCACCATGCGGCGCAGCGGTTCGAGCAAGGCTTCTCGGGGGAAAAGGGTCTGCATCGGGCCTTCAATCGTCAAAAAGCTGTGAGCCTATTGGCGTAACCCCCATGGAAATCCAAGCCGGAAAGCGCTAGGCGGCGCGCGAAAGCTGTTCACTACTCAATTTTCGGCGCACCTTAGCGTCGTTTCCGGAAAGCCGAGAAGCCGCCATGACCGACGACAAGAAGACGCCCACCAGCTACACCTATGAACATTCCGGCGTGTCGATCGCCGCTGGCAATGCGCTGGTCAAAGCCATCGGCCCCCTCGCCAAATCGACCGCGCGCCCGGGCGCCGACGCCGATCTGGGCGGCTTCGGCGGCTTCTTCGACCTCAAGGCGGCGGGCTACAAGGACCCGCTGCTGGTGGCGGGCAATGATGGCGTGGGCACCAAGGTCAAGCTGGCCATCGACCATGACCGCCATGACCGCATCGGCGAGGATCTGGTGGCCATGTGCGTCAACGATCTGATCGTGCAGGGCGCCGAGCCGCTGTTCTTCCTCGACTATTTCGCCACCGGCAAGCTGGAGAACGGCGTGGCCGAGCGCGTTGTCGCAGGGATTGCGGAAGGCTGCAAGATGGCCGGTTGCGCGCTGATCGGCGGCGAAACCGCCGAGATGCCGGGCATGTATGCCGCTGGCGATTACGATCTGGCGGGCTTCTGCGTCGGCGCCGTGGAACGCGGCGAGCAGCTGACCGGTGACCGCGTCGCCGAGGGTGATGTGCTGCTGGGTCTGGCTTCTTCGGGCGTACATTCCAACGGCTATTCGCTGGTGCGCCGCCTGGCCGCCGACAAGGGCTGGAAGCTGGACCGCCCCGCCCTCTTCGATGCCGACCGCCTGCTGATCGACTATCTGATCGAGCCGACTCGCATCTATGTGAAGACGCTGCTGCCCTTCATCCGTTCGGGCCGCATCCATGCGCTGGCGCATATCACCGGCGGCGGCCTGCTGGAGAACGTGCCCCGCGTGCTGCCCGCTCACCTGCATGCCCGCATCGACGCCGGATCGTGGGAGCAGAGCCGCCTGATGGCCTTCCTGCAGGCGCAGGGCAACATCGAGCCAGAGGAAATGGCCCGCACCTTCAACTGCGGCGTGGGCATGGTGCTGGCCGTGGCGGCTGACGAGGCCGAACAACTGGCCGCAGACCTGACCGCTGCTGGCGAAACCGTCTACACCATCGGCGCCATCGAGGCTGGCCAGCGCGGCTGCACCGTTTTCGGCGACAACGAAGTGTGGTCGGCCCGCGCGCCCTGGACCGCCACGCACAATGCCTGATCTGATCCGCCAGCCTGCCGCCCCCAAGGCCAGGGTGGCGGTGCTGATCTCGGGCTCGGGGACCAATATGGCCGCGCTGCTCTATGCCAGCCGCGCGGAGGACTGCCCCTATGAGATCGTGCTGGTGGCCAGCAACAATCCGCAAGCGGGCGGCCTTGCGCTGGCCGCCGCCGAGGGTGTGCCCACCTTCGCCCTGCCTCACAAGGGCCTGACCCGCGCCGAGCATGACGCCGCGATGGATGCCGCCATCCGCGAGGCAGGCGCGGCCTATGTCGCGCTGGCCGGTTACATGCGCATCCTCACGGATGACTTTGTGCGCAGTTGGGAGGGGCGGATGCTCAACATTCATCCCTCGCTGCTGCCCGCCTACAAGGGCCTGCACACGCACCAGCGCGCCATCGACGCAGGCGACAGCCACGGCGGCGTCAGCGTCCATCTGGTGACGCCCGAGCTGGATGACGGCCCCGTGCTGGGCCAGACCCGCGTGGCCATTCTGCCCGGCGATACGGCGGAAACGCTGGCCGGGCGCGTGCTCTTCGCCGAGCATCAGCTTTATGCCCGCTGCCTCGCCGCATGGGTCTCGCGCGAAAGATCGCCCGAATGGCTGACCGGGCAGGTGCGTATCCGCGCCCTCGCCCTGCCCGAGGCTGACGAGATCAACAGCCATGGCATGGCCTGTTTCGGCATCGTGAAGGGCAAGAAGTTCGCCTATGTCGCCAACAATCATCACGCCGGGGGCCGTGTCTCCCTGCTGGTGAAGATCAGCGGCGCCGACGAGCAGGCCTCGCTGATCGAGCAGGATGATGAGCGCTACTCCCGCCCCGCCTATTTCGGCGACAACTGGATCGGCATCCGCCTCGATCTGGGCGACACCGATTGGGACAGCATCGCCGACTGGCTGGCGCGCAGCTGGCGTTCGGTTGCGCCCCGCAAGCTGGTGCATCTGATGGATGTGGCGGATCAGTTTTAAAGGAAAAAGGTGAAGCGCGAGGGTGTTACACCCTCGCGCTCCCATGTCGTCTTCCGGCGAAACGGCAGCGGCATCCAACCTGTGCGCCATACCCTCTCCACCTGTGATGCAAATATGCCGTCAGGCCGGGCTTTATGCGCGACGAAAGCCCCCTGTTCATCTGGCAGCAATCTTGGCAAAGGCACCACTCCGCCCGTCACCGGTCAGAACCATAAGGATTATCGATGCGCTCTCCCTCGCGCAGGCTCGCCCTGCCGCTCGCCACCATCGTTGCAACCCTGATCGCCGCTTCACCGGCCATGGCGCAGATGGGAGGCATGGGCGGAATGGGTGGCATGGGCGGTATGGGCGGCGGCATGGGTGGCGCCGGTATGGGTGGCGGCCCCGGCGGCGGCGTTGACCACGGCCCGGATATGCCCGTCGGCGGCCCGCGCGGCCCCCGCGACATGAAGCCCATCTCGCTCAAGAAGTTCGATGAAGCCGTCGAAAGCATGTTCCGCGCCGCCGACGCCGATCATAACGGCATCGTCACTCTGGCCGAGTTCAATCAGGTGGTCACCGCCCGCCGCGACACGATCATCCGCGCCCGCTTCAAGGCCATCGACACCAACCACAACGGCCAGATCGACGAGAACGAATTCATCGCCTGGCAGGGCAAGCTGGGTTCGACGGCGCTGTCAGACAACGGCAATGGCGAATTCGCCGAGATCATCCCCAACAGCATCGGCCCGGTTCTGGGCGACGGCGAGCGCGACACCGCCCTTGCCATCGCCGTCGAACCGCTGAACGCCGTGGTGATCGCCAAGGCCAACACCGATTACGACGCCGGCATGAGCCTGCCCGAACTGCTGGCCTATGAACACGTCCGTTTCGACAAGGCCGACACCGACAAGGACGGCACCCTCTCCAGCGACGAGATCGACAAGCTGATGCCGGGTCGCGGTGGCCGGCCGGGCGGGTTTGGCGGCCCCGGTGGGCCGGGTGGGCCGCCGCCGCGTCGATAAGGAGTTAGGAAAGAAGGGAAGATGCGAGGGGGTTACCCCCTCGCGCTCCCAAGACGTCTTCCGGCGATAGGGTGGTGGCACCCGTTCGGCGCGTCCAAACTCTCCACCAGCGCAACGAAAAGGCACCGCAGGCAGAAAGCCCCGGCGCCTTTACGATAACCAAAAATTTTGAAGGCCTGCGGCGCAGCGACTTTAGCTCTTTGGCCGAACCCGATGCGCAACGTAGACACAAATGGGAGCGCGAGGGTGTAACACCCTCGCACTTTCCCTTTAAACCTTACTTGGCAGCCAAAGCCGCTTCCAAAGCCGCAACGCGCTCTTTAAGAGCCTCGGCCTCTTCGCGCGCCCGGGCGGCCATGGTCTTCACCGCGTCGAACTCTTCGCGGCTCACGAAATCCAGACCGCCGAAGGTTTCGCGCAGCTTTTCGCGCGCGCCGTCGCGGGCTTCGCGGGTGGCGCCGGCCAGCGTGCCCGCCGCGCTGTTCATCAGCTTGACGACATCGGCCAGAAGGGGGTTTTCGCTCTGCATGGGTCAGGTCCGTTCGGATAGGTGTGGTCTTGCGGCCCGTGATGCCACGAGTCCGCTTGCAACCTGCCTTAACGCCACGATGCGTGGCGCGCCAGCCTTCAGAACGTCACATGCACAGCCCCGGCGGCCTGACCGGCCTCATGGGCATCGGGGTTGAGGCTCAGCACCTGCCAGTTGAGCAGCGTGGCGAACAGCACCCAGGCCATCACCGGCGCCAGCAGCCATGCCGCCACCGGGCGCAGCCGGGCGAACAGGACAATCGAGGCGGCCAGCGTGATGCCCATCACCACCACATCGCCCAGCGCCAGCGCGATGTTGTGCTGGCCGAAGAAGATCACCGACCAGGCGAAATTGGCCAGCAGATGCAGCGCGAAGATCCCGATGGCGAGGCCCCGGCCGCTGGAACCGCGCGCGCTGGCGATCATCGAAAGCGCCACGCCCATCAGCACATAGGCCACGCTCCACACCACCGGGAAGGTGCTGGGGGAAGGATAGAGCGAGGGCTTGGCCAGCGCCGCGAACCACGGATTGTCCGGCCCGCTGCCCGAAGCGGAGGCCGAAACGAAACCCAGCAGCAGCATGGCGGGCACGAACACGATAACCCAGCGCAGCAGGCCGGCCATCAATTGGCGCGAAGAGGCAATCTCGGTCATGCGGTAGGAGACCCTGCTCGAACGATGAAAGGCATCCTGCCTGTCGCGGCTGACATTACGGAAAGATCCCGGTGTGGAAAAGGATTCTGTTGCGGTGAACCGAGTGTCTCCGCGATGCGCAGGTCGATCGGCGGGGCGCGCGGCAGACTGTTGCATCGTGGAGGTCATCAGGCGGGGGAACCTTTGCATGAGATCCTTAACAAGGCGTTCATCATGCCACGATAAAGCCCCCGCGCAAGCCACCGCCTAAGGGTTATTCCGTTTCGGAGATGATTGCCCAAGGGCCCTTGCCTCCGTCTATTCCGCTATGTAGAAATTACGCCCCGTGGTGCGGGGCGCGCCTCAGCTTCTCAAGGCGCAGATCAGAAACTCCACATTGCCTTCCGGCCCGGTGATCGGGCTTTCGACGACGCCGTCGACCACGAATCCCAAACCTTCCACCCATGCGCGCACCTCGGCGCAGACGCGCTCATGCAGCACGGGGTCGCGCACCACGCCGCCCTTGCCCACTTCGGTGCGGCCCACCTCGAACTGCGGCTTGATCAGCGCCACAAGGCGACAGACAGGCGCCGCCAGCTTCAGCGGCACATCCAGCACCTTGGCCAGACCGATGAAGCTGGCGTCGCAGACCACCCAGTCACACGGGCGGTCGATCTGGGCGGGGGTCAGCACGCGGGCGCTGGTCTGCTCCAGCACGGTGACGCGCGGATCCTGGCGCAGCTTCCACGCCAGCTGATTGGTGCCCGAATCGACCGCGAAGACATGCTCTGCCCCCTTGGTCAGCAGCACATCGGTAAAGCCGCCGGTCGAACTGCCGATGTCCATCGCGGTGACGCCCTTGGGATCGAGCCCGAAATGATCGATGGCATGGGCCAGCTTGATCCCGCCCCGGCTGACCCAGGGATGATCGCGCCCGCGCGTTTCCAGCGGCGCATCCTCAGGGATAGTCTGGCCCGGCTTGGCGATCTTGGTCTCGCCGGAAAACACCAGCCCGGCCAGCACCAGCGCCTGCGCACGCGATCGGCTTTCCACCAGCCCGCGATCAACCAGCGCCTGATCCACGCGGATCTTGGCCTTCTTGAGAGGACGGGCGGGTTTGGAATCAGAAGACTGGCTCAAGCGGAAACCTGTTGGCGGTGAATGGATGGTTCGACTCTTGCCGAGCCGGGCCCCTCATTCCATAGGGAGGCCATGAAGGCAAATCGCGCTCTTTCGCCCTATCTTTCGCCTCGTTACGGTCGCGCGCTGCGCGGGGCTCTGGCCTGCGGCCTGATCGCCCTGCTGGCGGCCTGCGCCAGCACGCCCCCGCCCGCCCCGGCCCCGCGGCCCCAGCCGGTGCGCCCGGCGCCGACACCGCCCCCCCCGCCGCCCGCACCCGTCGCGGACTGGCGCGATGCGCCAATCACCCCGGGCGACTGGCATTGGGCACGCGAAGGTGCCGAATCGGTTGCCCGCTTCGGCGCGCCGGGCAGCAGCCGTTTCGTGATCCGCTGCGCCCCTGCCAACCGCACCCTCTCGCTCGATCTGCCCAATCCGGGGGCGACGCAGAATGTCAGCATGACTTTGATCACCGCCAGCCAGACCCGCGCCCTGTGGCTGCAGCCGCGCGGCGCCTGGCTGGAAACCGTGCTGAACGCCCGCGATCCGCTGCTGGACGCCATGGCCTTTTCGCGCGGTCGTTTCGCGGTGAAAGCCGATGGCGTGGGGGCGCTCTATCTGCCGAGTTGGCCAGAGGTTTCGCGCGTGATCGAGGATTGCCGCCAGTGATGGCGGTGCTGCGGTAAACCGCTGATCTCAGCCCTGTTGATAAGTGGCCAAGGCCGTAAAGCGCACAGTATATTGCCAGCAATAAATCGCAATTCAAGTCTTGTTGTGCGCCGCAAAAGGAGTCACACCTTGCCTCAAGGCCAGTCGGTCGATGCCGGTTGGCCCCGTCGCAAGGGTTGGGTCGGTGCCGTGCCACAAGATCCTCCTCGCGGCCAACTTGGCTCAACAGCGCGAAAGGAGGTGATCCGATGTCTCATGGTTCAGCAGAGAGGTCGGCAACCCGCATCATGGAGCATTATCGCTGAGTTTCGATTAAGCGATAAAGGCTTCGTGGCGGCACTTTCTGGCCGCTGACCATGCGAAGGGCTGTGATGGTGACGGGCCATCGCAGCCCTTCTCATTTGGGCGAAGAGTTTGTTTGGAAATCCGGCGGAAGCGCATTTTCCAAACAACCGCCCTGAGTCGTTGTTTCCTGCGCGAAACTGCCACCTTTGCCCCCTGATCGCCCTGTGCTAGATCAGAAGCTTCGCGAATTTTTATGTCTTAAGACTTGCCCTGGGTGAAATTTTAGTACAAAGAGCCACCCGTCCGAGTCCCCCAAGGAGTAACCATCATGGCGAGTGCCGCCGAACTGACCATCACCCCCCTGCCCCACCCCGCCCCCACCCCGGCGGATGTGCGCGCGGCTGTGCTGGCCAACCCCGGTTTCGGCACCAATTTCACCGACCATATGGTGACCATCGAATGGACCGAAGGCAAGGGCTGGCATGATGCCGTGATTGGCCCGCGCGGCCCCATCCCGCTCGATCCGGCGGCCAGCGTGCTTCATTACGCGCAGGAAATCTTCGAAGGCCTCAAGGCCTACCAGCAGGCGGACGGCGCCATCGCGCTGTTCCGTCCCGAAGCCAATGCGGCGCGCTTCAACGAGAGCGCCAAGCGCCTCGCCATGCCCACCCTGCCCGAAAGCCTTTTTGTTGACGCTGTGAAGGCGCTGGTGCTGGCCGATCGCGACTGGATCCCCCAGCAGGATGGCGCCTCGCTCTATCTGCGCCCCTTCATGATCGCCACCGAGGCGTTCCTCGGCGTGCGACCGGCCAAGACCTACAAGTTCATCGTGATCGCCAGCCCGGCCGGCAATTACTTCAAGTCGGGCGCGCCTGCCGTGTCGATCTGGGTCAGCCAGTACACCCGCGCGGCGCCGGGCGGCACGGGCGCGGCCAAGTGCGGCGGCAACTATGCCGCCAGCCTCGTGCCGCAGGCCGAGGCCATGGCGCTGGGCCACGATCAGGTCGTCTTCCTTGATGCCGCCGAGCACAAGTGGATCGAGGAGCTGGGCGGCATGAACCTGTACTTCGTCTTCGAGGATGGTTCGCTCATCACCCCGCCGCTCTCGGGCACGATCCTGCCGGGCATCACCCGCGATTCGATCCTGGCGCTGGCGCGCGAGGAAGGCCTGACCGTGCGCGAGGAGCGCTACAGCATCGACCAGTGGCGCGCCGATGCCGCCTCGGGCAAGCTGCTTGAAACCTTCGCCTGCGGCACGGCGGCGGTCGTCACCCCGGTGGGCAAGGTGTCGGACACCGACAGCAGCTTCACCATCGGCACCGGCGGCCCCGGCCAGACCACGGGCAAGCTGAAGGAACGCCTTGTTGCCATCCAGCGCGGTCAGGCTCCGGACACGCATGGCTGGGTTGTGAAGCTGGCCTAAATTGCTCACCGTGCAGGAATTTTCACCGCACGGCCATCTATTATCAAATCGCATAAGGCGTCCCTCTGGCAAGGCCGGTCGGGGCGCCTTATCTGTTCACCGATCATGCCCCCCCCAACAGGAGTGCCCACGCGGTGACAGAGACTTACACGCCCCCCAAGGTCTGGACATGGGACAACAAGCCCGGCGTTTCGGCCGCCGCGCTCAACCGCCCCGTCGCGGGCGCCACACATGAGAAGGACCTGCCGGTCGGGCAGCATGCCTTCCAGCTCTATTCGCTGGGTACGCCCAACGGCCAGAAGGCCTCGATCATGTTCGAGGAACTGATCGAAGCTGGTTACGCCGCCGACTACGATGCGTGGTTTATCGGCATCGGCGATGGTGACCAGTTCGGCAGCGGCTTTGTCGACATCAACCCCAATTCCAAGATCCCGGCGCTGCTGGACCGCTCCGGCCCCGAGCCGGTGCGGGTCTTCGAATCGGGCTCGATCCTGGTGCATCTGGCCGAGAAGTTCGGCGCCTTCCTGCCCACCAGCGGCAAGGCCCGCACCGAGACCTTCAACTGGCTGATGTGGCAGATGGGCTCGGCGCCCTTTATCGGCGGCGGCTTCGGACATTTCTATTTCTACGCGCCCGAGAAGATCGAATACGCCATCAACCGCTATGCGATGGAAACCAAGCGCCTGCTCGACGTGGCCGACCGCCGTCTGGCCGAGAGCCGCTTTCTGGCGGGCGATGACTACACCATCGCCGATATGGCCACCTTCGGCTGGTTCCGCGGGCTGATTCAGGGCGATGCCTATGGCGAGGCGGCGGACTTCCTTTCCACGCAGGACTATGAACATGTCGGCCGCTGGGTGGCCGAGATCGACGCCCGCCCCGGCACCCGCCGTGGCCGCTTCGTCAACAAGCCGAGCGGTGGCCTGCGCGAGCGCCATGCGGGGACAGATTTCGCGGCGCTCGATCCGGCGCTGCTGGCCGGGACGGCGCCTGCGTAACGCTGGCCCGGGCATAAGCGGTGGCGTGGATGAAAAATTCCCCCCACCCTCTTGCCCCGGCAAACCAAATACGGCAAAGCGCGCCTCCTCGGCCTGATAGAGGCCGCGATGCTGGGGCGTAGCCAAGCGGTAAGGCAGCGGTTTTTGGTACCGCCACGCGGAGGTTCGAATCCTCCCGCCCCAGCCAGTTGCGAGTCGTTGAGATAATCTTAGAAAACGCCGACGATTCAAGCAGTTGGACTTTTCAAAATCCACTTGATTTGGCTTTTTCGTCCCAGTCAGGTCAAATCGCATTGGTTCAAAATGTGGACTCAGTTAGCCTGGGTTCGTCTGATTTGGACAGCATTTGTATCGTGGTTTTTGGATGCGGGAGCCGACCTGGAGTCGGTGATGACCCGCAAGGCTACGCTATCCACAGCAGCCATCGAGGTGCTGCGCAAAGGTTGCATCGTTAACGGGATGACGCCCGGTCTCGTCCTGGAGGTTTTCTCCAGCGGGAAAAAGAGCTGAAAATACTCACGGCGGATTGCCGGACGCAAACAACTGCTGCGTTGGACGCTCGGGTTCTTCCCGGCTTTCACAATTGCCGATGCACGCAAATGGGCCGCCCATATCAACCAGCAGGTCGAGAAAGGCATCAAACCGCGCGAGGTGCTGCGCGCGGAGCAGAAGCGCGCGGAGATGACCGTCAGCCGGGCGCACCAGCTCTACATAGAGGCCGTTCTTGACGGACGGGCATCACGCGCCAAGCGGATCAAAAAGCCTCGAACCATCAAAGATAAACGGAAGATCTTCGACCTCGACATCGCCCCAAAGATCGGCAAACGAAGCATCTGCGAGATCACCGAGGACGACCTCGTCAAACTCGTCAACGACAAGGGCAAAACGGCAAAGGTCAGGGCTAATCGCCTCGCCGCCGAGCTGAAGGTTTTTTTCGGGTGGGCCGCTGGGCTGCGAGGCCGCGAGATCGGGCTGAAGATCGATCCGTCAAAGCAGCTTGGCGATCTCAAATTTCCCGAGAAGCCGCGCACCCGCAAGCTTAGTCAGGATGAGATCGCCTGGTATCTCAAGGGCGTGGCGCAGGAGAAATGCCTCACCATACGCCGTGGGCTCCTGTTGCTGCTTCTGACCGCAGTGCGCATTCCCAAGCCTGTGACAGCGATCACCTCGAACATCTTTGCTGGCCCATGCGCCGGCTCACCTTTGTGGGATCCGGCCCACGGACAGGGTGAGGATGCCACTTGCCGGTTCGTTCCTATCAACGGTCTGGTGCACGCAATTGGGACCAGCTTTATGGCTACGACGCCTCACTTCGGGGTGACCGTCAGCATCGCTGGCTCTTCGCCCAAAAGTGAGGCCGCGTAACGCTATCGGAGTGCTCGCACTCTGTCGGAGCGTGAGCAACTTCCTTCTCAGTCGCAACTAAGCCACACCGCCAGCATGTTGTAGGAACCGGAATGGCAGCTATTTGGCTCGGATGTCGTGCAGCAGCCTTTCGTTCAGGGCCGCGCGGCAAGACAGCATTTGGCCATGTTGCTAAAAATCCGGTTTTCCGGAAGCAACCACTTTTTGGACCTGAAAAGATTTGCTGCGGATGCCCGGACAAGGACATGGTTTCCGCAGCTTCGGCGTCGCCAAAAAAAGGCTTGAGGACATCGGCGTAAACCATGGCTGATCAGAACCTGCTTCGGATCATTGGCTATTAGCCTCTCCTATACAGATCCGTGATCCAGCGGCGATTTCCCATTCTCCGGCAGCAGGATCACGGCGCCATCACTGCCTGCCATCACCCGAATGCCGAAAGACTGTTTGAGCGCCTCGACGAAATCGTCGGAATGGGTCGCGGAAAACATGCCGCCCATCCGCAGGCTGGCCAGATCCGGATCGCCGATCACCAGCGGCTTGGTGCGATAGCGGTTGAACTCATCCACCGCCTGCGAGAGCGTTTCGCCCTCCAGATGGATCTGCCCCTGCTGCCAGGCCGTGCGCCGGTCGAGATCGCTCGGCGCCAGCCTGATCACCGAGACCGCGGCGGCACGGATCATCGCTGCGGTGCCTGCCGGAACGGTGGTGGCAGGCGCGCCTTGATCGATCACCGCGACTTGTCCCTCGATCACGGTCACCTCGGTGAAATCCTTGCGCTGGCGCAGGTTGAAGACCGTGCCCAGCGCCTGCACCGAACCGTCGCGTGCGGTCACCAGAAAGGGGCGTTTCGGATCATGGGCGACATCGAAACGTGCCTCCCCCTTCAGAAAGCGGATGGTGCGCTTGCGCTCCTCAAGGTTGACGTCGATAGCGCTGTCGGTGTTGAGGCGGACCTTGCTGCCGTCGGCCAGCTCGATCAGCCGCGCTTCGCCCACTTTGGTGATGTAGCGCTGGCCGCCCAGCATACGCCAGAAGCCCAGCGATGCCGCCGCCGCAATCCCGCTGCCCGCCGCCAGCACCGCGAAGCTGCGGCGTGAGAGGCAAGGCCCTGTGCGGGCGGATGGTTCCTCGCGATCGGCCCGGTTCCGCAGATCAGCAGTTGGCGCATCCGCGGCAACGCCATGCTGCACACTCCCAGAGCGCAGGGCCTCGGCCATTTCCCAGCCGGCTTCGGCCTTGGCGAAGGCCACGCCATGAGCCGGGCTCTGTTCGACCCAGCGATAGACCTGTGCCCAGGCCTCATCGCTGCCGCTGTCACGCGCCTGATGGAACAGGCGAGCGGCTTCCTGCTCAATCGCTTCCCGCTGCTGAGCGGGATGTGTCGGGCCGGACGGGGGCGGGCCAGACGTGATCGGGGTCGTCAAACCTTGCATCCTCGAATTGGCCAAGGGCCTGCATCACTTTCAGAGTCGCTTTGGCAATATGCTTGTCGACTGTGAAGACGGATAAGCCCATCTCTTCTGCTATTTCTTTCACCGGCCTATCATGAACACGGCGCAGGATGAAGGCCCGGCGGCATTGCGGGGGCAGGGTCTCCACAATGGCCTCGAGCCGCCGCAACTGATCGCGCGCCTGAAGCAGGCGCTCCGCCGAGAGCGTGTCGGCCACCAGATCGAGATCGACAATATCCTCCAGCACCACGATTTTCGCGCGGCGGGCCTCGTCGATCAGCAGATTGCGGGCGATCTGGAACAGATAGGCGCGGCCCGAGGTGATCCGCGTGAAATCGCCGGCGGCATAGGCCCGCGCCAGCACCTCTGCCACCACATCGTCGATATCCTCGCGCTGTCTGAGCACGCGTCGCATCCGTCCGCGCAGCGCGGCTTCATGGGGCAGGATGACGGTCTTGAACCAGTCGAGCCGCAAGCGGACAGGATTGTTCGTCACGTGAGGATGCTCCTTTGCGAATCCCTCTGTCGCACCAGCACTCGTGCCTGTTTTCATGAGGGATCGCCCGGCTGCCATACGGTAAACGAACCGGATATCGAGTTTTTGTCATATTTCTGAAAACGGCACTGGCAGACTTGCCCACCCCATCCGTTTCAGCCGGGTAGATCGTCACGAACTCGGGGAAATTTTGTGGGCGCTACACGACATCACTATCATTTGGCCGGGGTGCTGGGCTTATGCCTGGCCGCCATATCCGCTCCGGCGCAGGCCGGGCAGGGCAATGTGGACTTCCATATCGCGCGCCAGTCGCTGCCTGCCGCCATGGCGGAGTTTTCGCGCCAGTCGGGGTTTCAGATCCTGTTTCCCTATGACCTGCTCAAGGATGTGAAAACGCATGCCGTCGATGGGCGCATGTCGCCCGAACAGGCGGTGGTGGCGTTGATCGAGGGCACCGGCATCAAGGCCAATCATGCCGGGACGCGCTCCTTTGCGCTGTCGCTGGCCAAGGCCAATGGCGGTGTGAACGGCACCGGCGCCGAAGTGCGCCCCGTGGCGCTGCTGACCGGCGGGGCCACCAGCTATGTCGCGGCGCAATCCGCGGTGTCCGCCTCCGCAACGCCCCCCGCTGCGAGCGAGGATGCACCGCCGCCAGCCACCATCGTCGTCACCGGCTCACGCGGGACTCCGCGTACCGTCACCGACAGTCCGACGCCGATCGACGTGATCTCGGGCAAGGAACTGGAGACCACGGGCAAGCCGGGCGTGCTGGCCGCGCTCAACACGCTGGTGCCCAGCTTCAACGTGCCCACCCGCGCGGGCGGCGGCACCTCCACCGTGATCAGCACGGGCGGTTTGCGCGGCCTGAACCCGGACCAGATGCTGGTGCTGGTGAATGGCAAGCGGCGCCACAAGACCTCGCTGATCAATGCGGTGTCCTCACTCTACAATGGTTCGGTGCCGACCGATCTGGACATGATCCCGACCTCTGCGGTGGACCACATCGAAGTGCTGCGCGATGGCGCAGCCGCGCAATATGGCTCCGACGCCATTGCCGGCGTGATCAACATCATCCTGCGGAAGGACCGCAACAAGGGGACGGCCTCTTTCAGCGCCGGGCAGAACATGGACCGCTCCGACGGCGAGAACTATCTGGCCGAGGCCAGCTATGGCGTCTCGCTGGGCGACAAGGGCTATGCCGATTTCTTCGTCAACGCCAAGAAGCAGGACGCATCGAACCGTGCCACCGCCATCGCCAACTGCACGGCGGTGGGCCAGTCGACCTGCCTCTATTACCCGGTCAATGGCCAGCTCGACCCGCGTGAAGCCACCGCCGACCGCATGGTCACCAAGAATTACGGTGCCTTCCCCACGCAGGCCGTCAACCTGGGCTACAACAGCAGCTATGACGCCGGTGCCTTCGAGATCTATTCCTTCGGCACCTATGGTCTGCGTAAGTCGCAGCTCGATTTCACCTATCGCTATCCCAACAATTCGGCCTCGCTGCCTCAGGTCTATCCCAACGGTTTCCGCCCCTCGCTGCTGATCAATGAGGAGGATTTCGAATTCACGCTCGGCGCCAAGGGCGCGGTCGATGGCTGGAAGTGGGATCTTTCCAGCAATTACGGCAAGAACCGCAGCTGGCAGGATGGCGTCAACACGCTCAACCCCTCGCTGGGGCCGACGAGCCCGACCAGCTTCTATGTCGGTTCGCTGATCTCCACCGAATGGGACAATTCTCTGGATCTGACCAAGGGCTACAAGCTGGGCGGCGGCAATCTGCAGGTCTCGGCAGGCGTGATGCACCGGCGTGAAAGCTATGCCGTGCAGCAGGGCGACCCCAATTCCTATGCGGCGGGCACCTACACCTATGTGGTGAACGGCACCACCATCCGCCCGGCGCCGGGCGCTCAGGCGGCCAATGGCTTCACCCCGGCTGATGCGGGGTACAAGAGCCGCAACAACATCTCGGCCTATCTCGATGTGGCCTATGATCCCACCCGCCACACCACCATCGATCTGGCTGGCCGCTTCGAGCATTTCGACGACAGCAGCGGCAATGCAGTGATCGGCAAGGCCACCATCCGTCAGGAGGTGACCCCCTGGCTGGCGCTGCGCGGCGCGGTGAACAATGGCTTCCGCGCGCCCTCCATCGCGCAGCAGCTTTATGCCTCCACGACCGGCCAGTTCCGCACGATCAATGGCACGCTCAACCTGCTGCAGATCAAGACGCTGCCGGTGGATTCGCCTGCCGCCATCGCCTTGGGATCGAAGCCGCTCAAGCCCGAGCGTTCGCTCAACTTCAGCGCCGGTTTCGTGCTGAAGCCGACGCGGCGCCTCAACATCACGGTCGATGCCTATCAGATCCAGGTCAATGACCGTATCGCCCTGACCTCCACGCTGACCGGTACTGCGGTGTCAAACATTCTGGTGTCCAACGGCCTGTCGGGTGACATCAGCGCCCAGTACTATTCCAACGCCATCGACACCCGCACCCGCGGCATCGATGTGGTCGCCACCTGGAACAACACCGTGGCGCAGCGCGTGAAGATGCAGTGGAATCTGGGTTATAACTACAACCAGACGGTCATCACCCGCGTTGCCGCCAATCCGGCGCAATTGGCGGCGCTGGGCGCGAATTATGTCCTCTTCGACCGTGTGTCGCAGATGAACATGACCGAAAACCTGCCCAAGTCGAAGCTGTTCCTGAACAACATCTCCACCTTTGGCCCGGTCACACTCAGCACCCGGCTGGTGCGTTACGGCGGTTTCTATTCCAACCAGAATGCCAGCGGCACGGTGGGTGGTCAGCCCGTCTATGCCAGCGACCGCTACTTCGGCGCCAAGTGGATCACGGATATGGAGCTGGGTGTTCAGGCCACCAAGGCGATCAATCTGGCGATCGGCGCGAACAATCTGTTCAACGTCTATCCCGATGCCGTGGGTGTGGCGAGCGCCATCTATGGCAATGGCCAATATCCCTCGACCGGCTCCTATGGCTTCACAGGTGGCTATTATTATGGCCGAGTAAGGGTGAACTTCTGATGCAACGCAAGCTTCTTTCCATCGCCCTGATGGCCACTGCCGCGCTGACCGGTGCGGCGGTGGAGGCCAAGGCCCCCATCAAACATGCCCCTGCCCCTCAAGCAGGCACGCAGATCCTGTGGGACAGCTTCGGGGTGCCGCATATCTACGCGAAAACCGAGGCGGGCGGCTTCTATGGCTTCGGCTATGCGCAGGCGCAGGCACATGGCGACATCCTGCTCCATATGCTGGGCGAGGCGCGCGCCCGCGCCGCCGAATATTGGGGCGAGAGCTTCGCCAAGCAGGACCGCTGGCTGGTCGCCAATGATGTGCCCCAGCGCTCGGCCAAGTGGTATGCGCAGCAGACGCCGCAGATGCGCGCCGATCTCGATGCTTTTGCCGCCGGGATCAACGCCTACGCCAAGGCCCACCCCGAGGCGCTCAAGCCCGAGGTGAGGCAGGTGCTGCCGATCAAGGGCGTGGACATTATGGCCCATGCGCATCGCCTGATGAACTATGTCTACATCGCCTCGGACCAGCGGGTGCTGGTCAATCCGGCGACGAACAATGCGGGCGGGTCGAATGCCTGGGCGGTGGCGCCCTCGCGCTCGGCCAGCGGGCATGCGATGCTGCTGGCCAATCCGCATCTGCCCTGGGCGCCCAGCATCCTGACCTATTTCGAGGCCCAGATCACAGCGCCGGGCCTCTCGATCTATGGGGCGACGCAGGTCGGCCTGCCGGTGTTGCGCTTCGGCTTCAACAACAATCTGGGCTTCACCAATACGGTGAACACCATTCAGGGTTACACGTCGTACAAGCTGACGTTGAGCGGCGAAGGCTATAGCTTCGATGGCAAGACCCTGCCTTTCACCACCCAGCAGAAGAGCTTCAAGATCAGGCAGGCCGACGGCAGCCTGAAGACCGAAGCCTTTACCCAGCGCTACGCCGTTCAGGGCCCGGTCTTCGATCTGCCCGGCGGCAAGGAAACCATCGCGCTCAAGGTCGCGGGGCTGGACCGCCCCGGCGTGCTGCAGCAATATCTCGACATGGGCAAGGCGCAGGACTGGGCCCATTTCGAAAAGGCGCTGCGCACGGTGCAGGCGCCGATGTTCAACATCGTCTATGCCGACCGGGCGGGCCATATCCTCTATCTGGATAATGGCATCCTGCCCGTCCACAAGCAGGGCGGCAGCTATGCCGATTGGGTGAAGCCCGTGGCGGGCGACAGTTCCTCCACCCTGTGGAAGGACGTCCATTCCTATGACGATTTGCCCAAGGTGCTCGACCCTTCCAGCGGCTTTGTGCAGAACGCCAATGATCCGCCATGGCTGGCGACATATCCGCGCGTGCTCGATCCCGGCAAGTGGCCCTCCTATGTTTCGACCGTCGGTCCGATGAGTCAACGCGCGCAGATGTCGGTCAAACTGCTGAGCGAAACGCCCAAACTGAGCTTCGACGATTTCGTCGCGCGCAAGCTGACCACGCGCAGCCTGATGGCCGACCGCATGCTGCCTCCGCTGCTGGCTGCCGCCAAGGACAGCACCGACCCTGATGTGCAGGCTGCGGTGGCGGTGCTGTCGGCCTGGGATCATCAGGACAATGCGGAAAGCAAGGGCGCTCTGCTGTTCGAGACATGGGCGGCCATTTTCGCGCCGGGCAATTTCA
The DNA here is from genome assembly GCF_001598555.1 of Novosphingobium rosa NBRC 15208. Lineage (GTDB taxonomy): Bacteria > Pseudomonadota > Alphaproteobacteria > Sphingomonadales > Sphingomonadaceae > Novosphingobium > Novosphingobium rosa. The sequence goes on along the minus strand of NZ_BCZE01000010.1, from coordinate 1,369 downwards.
CCAGCCAGGCCAATTATGCGGTGAAATGGTCGCTGGACGATCCGCTGGAAACGCCGCGCGGCTTGAAAGATCCGGCAGCGGCGGTGGCGATGCTGAAGCAGGCCGTCGCCAAAACGAAGCAGCTCTATGGCGCCATCGACCGGCCCTTTGGCGAGGTGTCGCGCTTCCATCTGGGCAATGTCAATCTGCCGGGCAATGGCGGTTTCGGCAACACCGGCGTGTTCCGCACCATCACCTGGGGCCCGATGAAGAATGGCGAGCGCACCCCGGCCCATGGCGAGACCTGGGTTTCGATGGTGGAGTTCTCCACCCCGATGAAGGCGGTCGGCATGATGAGCTATGGCAATTCCAGCCAGCCGAATTCGCCGCATAACGCTGACCAGTTGCAGTTCCTGACATCCAAGACGTTCCGCACCTTGTGGACCACTCGCAAGGATGTCGAGGCGCATCTGGAATCCACCACCAACTTCTGAAATACAGGGGACAATCACAATGATGACGTTTGCCAAAACCTCGGCCATGGGCGCCGCAATGATGATTGCCGCCGTGGTGGCTGTGCCCGCCATGGCCAAGCCTGCTGCCGTCAGCCATGATGGCAAATATGTCTCCAACGAAGCCAAGAGCTATTGGAGCAATGGCGAGTTTCCCAAGGGCTTCAAGCTGTCCATCGATCTAAAGTGGACGGCCAACAAGCTGGAGTATCACGCCGTCAACACCACCAATCCGGCCAAGCCTTATCTCAACAATTTCGAGGCGACGCTGGATGACGTGCCCGGCCCCTTGCATGAGAATGCCCGCTTCAACCAGATCCGCATCAAGCAACTGGATGCCAACACCTATCAGGTTCTGGAGCAGAAGGATGGCGATGTGATCGTGGGACAATATTGGCGCTTCTCGCCCGATGGCAAGACGCTGGTGCGCTGGGGCGTGGGCAAGGCTCCGGATGGCAAGTCCAAGGCTTTCCTCGAATGGTTCGATCGGGCGCAATAGACCGTCACGGCCAGCCTGCTCATACTTTCGGCGCGGCCTTGTGGCTTCCGGTACGAAGCCGCGTCGACACCTGGATCCCAATTTCTCGCCGATGGGAGCGGATGAACCAGCACTTGCCTGGGCTTCGCACTATCCTGACAAGGGCGATAACAGCAATCGCCCCACCGGCCCGCTCTGCGATGGCTGCCATTCGGTGAATTACAATCCCGCCACAAAGGCTGTCGCCGAATGGAATGGCAGCCAGAATGAAGCGATGCTGCGCAAGCCGGTCACCGAGGTCTGCCTGTCATGCCACGGCCCCAACACGCAAAACGGGCCGCACACCGACACGATCGAGGCCCATACGCACCATCTGCCAGGCAGTCCGGGCAGCCGGTGT
>NZ_BCZE01000009.1 GCF_001598555.1 Novosphingobium rosa NBRC 15208 | reverse complement strand
TTGCCTTTCGGTGGAGTTATGCCGGAATCACCAGCTCGCGGCCGATGCGCGCTTCCACGCGCATGTATTTCCACAGCCGGTGCTCACCGACCTGAATGGTGCGGAACAGGTTGCAGGCGGCCACCACCGTGGCGCGGTCGGGCACATCGGCCAGGATGTAGAAGGTCCAGGGCCAGCCATTGGGCGAGGTGCCGACCATGGTCTCATCATCGTCCAGCGTGCCCAGCACGGTGACGCCGGGCAGATCGCGGATGCCCTTGAGCATCTCGCCGGTGGCGGTCCAGACCTTGCCGATCTCGGCGGCGGGCAGGTCGAAGAAGTTCTGGAGCACGGCCCCGCAGAAGAGAACGCGCAGCGGCTTGATTGTGTCGGTCATGGGAAAGCCTTTCGGTAAGAGCGGGATCAGGGGTAGCCGGCGGGGGCGTCGAGCCCGAGCAGGCTCTTGCCCGCGCTCTGCCAGGTGGCCTCGTTCAGGAAGGCGTGCTGGTTGACCACCAGCGCATCCTGCAACAGGCGCGAGAAGGGATGGTTGTTGAAGATGCCCGCCGTGCCGGCCTGCTCGAACATCAGCCTTGTCACATCCGCGCCGGTGCGTGCGGCCTGCGTGGCCGCCATGCGGATCAGCGTCACCTCTTCGCGGCTCGGCGTGTCACCGGCCAGAACCTTGGCATAGGCCTGCTCGGTCACATCATAGAACCAGGCGCGGGTGGCCTGCCATTCGCCCTCGCCCTTGGCCAGCGCGACCTGCACATTGGCGCGATCCGCCATCACCGGCGCGCCGGTGATCGAGGCGCGCTTGCCCGCCATCTGCGCCATCAGATCGAGCGCCGCGCGCGCCACACCCAGCCCGACCACCGCCAGCACCTGCGCAGCCAGCGCCATGGAAGGGTAGCGATAGGCGGGCAGATCTATGGTGGGCGGCGCGCCGCGCACGAAGGTCCATGCCTCGGGCACGAAGACATCCTCGACCACCAGATCATGGCTGCCGGTGCCGCGCAGCCCCATCACATCCCAATTGGGCGCAATGCGGACCTTGTCGGCAGGCATGACCGCCATGCGCGGCAGGCCCGAGGCAGCGGCCCCCTCGACCTTGATGCCCACGCCGATCAGCGAGGCGCCGGGCGATCCGCTGCCGAAGGGCCAGCGGCCCGAGACGCGATAGCCGCCATCGACCGCCACGGCGGGCTGGGGCGGGAAGATGGCCCCGGCGAACACCACATCGGGCCCATCGGCATAAAGGCTGGTCAGCGTGGCCTCGGGCAGCGAGGCCAGATACATATGCGAGACACCGAAGCTGGCCACCCAGCCCGCCGAGCCATCGCGAGCAGAGATCGCCTCGATCAGCCGCAGAAAATCGGCGGGGCTTTTCTCGTCGCCGCCAAAGCGGGCGGGCACCAGCGCGCGATAGACGCCCGCCGCCTTCATCGCTTCGACGGTCTCGGCGTCAATCTGCTGATCCTCGCCATAATGCGCCGCTCGGGCTGAAACCATGGTCAGCAAAGTGTCCAGGGCGTTATCCTGCGCCCTGCCGTGCAGTTGTGCCACAGCAGTCATACTCTCACCTCTCCGGTGTCGGGTTGTTGGTTCAACGCTTCGAAAATCTTGCTCGCCAGTGCCAGCAGGGCGGCATCGCCGCCCCGTCGACCGACCAATTGCACGCCGGCAGGCAGCCCCTGAACCGTGCGGATCGGCAGGGTGATCGCGGGATGGCCCGACAGGTTGAAAGGCCTCACCAGCCGCGTGAGCGGCACCACGGCGCGCGCGTCATGCGCTTCGGCCAGCGTGGGCGGAATGATTGGCAGGGTGGGCAACACCAGCGCGTCGGCCTGTTCGAGCAACCCGTCGATCTGGGCGATCAGGGCGCCGCGCAACTGTTCAGCCTCGGCAATGCCCTGAGCGGTCTGCTCCCCGCCCAGCTTCAGACGCGCCCTGACGTCCTCCCCCATGGCGGGGTGATCGGCATAGGGGCCCAGCGCCGCCCAGTTCTCGGCCCCCATGATGACGAGGCTGGCGCCGAAAGCCCCTTCAAGGGCGGGAAGCTCTCCATCCCTCAGCGTTACAGGCAGGCGCGCCAAGGCTGCGGAGAACGCCGCCTCCACCGCAAGATCGACCTTCGGTGACAGGCGCAGGAGACGGATGGGGCCCGGCGCATCGGCGCGGGCAAAGCCCGGCACCAGCGCCTGCATCGCCTGCTCGATGACATCCATGCTGCGCGCGAAAACGCCAGCGCAATCGAGAGAACTCTTGCCGGGATGCACCCCCCGGCGGCTGACCACGCCCAGCCCGGGCTTGAAACCGATCACGCCGCAGCAGGCTGCGGGCAGGCGCACCGATCCGCCCGTATCGGTGCCGATCGCCATATCGACCGTGCCCGAAGCGACCGCCGCGGCAGACCCGCTCGACGAGCCGCCCACGATCCGGTCCGGCCATTGCGGGTTGACGGGCGTGCCGCCCCACGGGTTCACGCCGGTGACGCCAAAGGCCAGCTCATGCATGGCCGCCTTGCCGACGATCCGCCATGCGCCCGATGCCAGCAGATTGTCGACCAGTTCCGCATGAGCGGCAGCGGGCGGCTGTTCTGCAAAGACCGCGCTGCCCTGTCGTGTTGGCAGGCCCGCGATATCGATGCAGTCCTTGACCGCAACGCGCAGCGCCCCCTCACCCAGATCGAAAGCGGCGATCAGGCCGGTTGTGGCGGTTTCTCTGGTGTGTCCCTCTTCCATGCAGAAGAGTTAGGCTGGTTAGTTGACTTTTCAAATATCGAGATGCGCAAAGACAGTACGCATTGCGCAAGGAACCGGCATGACCGTGGCGCCTGCCTCCCGCGCCACGCGTGGGAGGCTGCGATCAGTCGCTCAGCCGGGCGACAATGCGGGCCATCTGCTCGTTCACCGTTACGCGATCGGGCGGTGTGTCACCGGAAAAAGCCTTTTCGTAAATGCTGTGGGCCATGTGCCAGACGCGCTGGCGGGCATCCACCCCCGCCGATGTCAGGGTGACATCGGTGAAACGGCCATCCTCCTCGCGCGGGCGGGCCAGGACCAGCCCGTCGGCCTGCATGCGCTGGACGATCTTCAACATGGTGGGCAGTTTCACAATCGCCAGTTCGGCGATCTCGCCAATGCTGCGCGCCTGCCCCGGGCGCACGCACATCAGCACCCGGTAACGCGCCACATCCAGCCCTTCAGCCTTGAGCGAACGCTCCAACCGGCTGAGATAGAGGCCCGTGGCTCGGGTGAGCCAGTAAAAGGGCCATTCCTGGGTTTCGAACCCCAGCGGGTCCAGCTCATCCATCCTTGCATTCCTTGCTGGCGGCATCATCGCGCCACCGGCCTTACGGTGCGAACCGGGGCCGCAGCAAGCGCCTTGCGTCAGGCGAGGAACGCAAGCATGCTTTTCAGGAAAGCTTCGGGCTGCTCGACATTCGACAGATGCGCGGCATCGGCCAGTATCTCGATCCGGCCATGGCGCGCCCTTTCGGCCAGAAATTCGCTCGCGGCGACCGGCGTAGCGGGGTCTTGCGCGCCCGCAATCACCAGCGTGGGCAAGGTGTTGAGAAAGCTGGTCGGGCGCTGGTCCATATCGCGGATCGCGCCGCAGCATCCGGCATAGCCGACAGGGTCGGTCGCCAGCAGCATGGCATGGATGGGGGCCATGGCATCGGGCATGCGATCGGCGAAGCCGGGCGTAAACCAGCGGGCGATCGAAGCTTGCGCCAGAGGCGCCATGCCTTGCTCGCGCACGCTGTCGATGCGGCTCTGCCAATTGGCGGGCAGCCCCATATAGGCCGAGGTGTTCGCCAGAATAAGCTTCCCGATCCGCTCTGGCGCATGCACCGCCAGCCATTGCCCGACCATGCCGCCCAGCGACAGGCCACAGAAATCGGCTTTCGCGATGCCAAGCGCGTCGAGGAGATCGAGCGCATCGTGCCCCAACCGATCCATCGAATAGGCGCCAGCCGGAGCATCGGAACGCCCATGGCCGCGCTGATCGTAGCGCAGCACCCGGAACCTTACGGCCAGCCCGGAAATCTGGGGTTCCCACATCGCGTGATCGGTACCCAGCGAGTTGGACAGCAACAGCACCGGCGCATCCTGTGGCCCGTCCCAACGATAGGCGATGCGGCAACCGTCAAGGGTGGTGATGAAGTCCATGGGCTTGTCTTTCGGATGCGGGGCCGCCCGCCCGAGAGCGATGGCTCGGGCGGGCGGCGGAAGGAGGGAAGAGGCTCAGGCCGGTTCGGCGGCAAAGCGCTGGCGGGTGGAGAAGCCCTCATCCTCCTTCTCTTCCGCGCGCTGCAGCACGAAATCGAAGGCGATATGGGCGCTGTCACCCTGGCGGTTGGGCACGGGCAGCAGGCCTTCGCGGGTGCCAAAGGCGAAATCGTCGGCGGCAAAGGGATCGTCGCCGAAGTTGATCTGCGTGGTCAGCGTGCGATAGCCCGGCGCCTCGACGAAGAAATGGACATGAGCCGGGCGGTTGCCATGGCGGCCCAGCGCCTGCATCAGCACATCGGCGCTGCCGCCCGGCGGCACCGAATAGCCATTGGGCATCTTCGAACGGAAGGCATAGCGGCCCTCGTCACCAAGCTGGATGCGGCGGCGGTTGTTGAAGGGCGTCTGCTCGCGGGTCGGGTCGAAATGCGAGTACCAGCCCTGCGAATTGGCATGCCAGACATGGACGATGGCGTTCGGCACGGCTTCCCCGCCGGGGCCACGAATGGCGCCATGCATGTAGAGCGTGCCCGTGTCATCCGGATCGCTGGTCAGATCGACCTCGCCCGTGCCATCGACCAGCGGCGCGCCCGCCACATAGAGCGGCCCCTCGATGGTGCGCGGCGTGCCGCCCTCGCGACCGGCTTCGGCATCCTTGGCGTCCATATAGAGGTCGAGGAAATGCTCCAGCCCCACGCCCGGCGCGACAAGGCCCGCCTCATGACCGATCCCGGCGATGTAGCTGGCGGCGGCCCAGAACTCGTTCTCGGAAATGTCGTGGCGCACGATGACGCGCATCGTGGCCTCCAGCAGATCGCGCAGGATGGCTTTCAGGCGCGGATTGCCCTCGGCGCTGTCCTGCCCTGTGGCCTTGTCCAGCAGGACCTGAATGGCGGGGGTGTTGACGAAATCTTCGGTCATCTGTTCTCTCCCATTGTCTTTGTCGAAGCGCGCGGGCTTTCAGCTGTCATCGTCGCGGATCGAGGAAGGATGGCGGCACAAGGGCGTCACGCTCAGCGTCATGAAAGGATAGAGCGGCAGGCCCATCAGGATTTCGTGCAGGCGCTCATTGCTCGCCACATCGAAAATGCTGGTGTTGGCGTAGAGCCCCGCCTTGCGCCAGATATGGCGCCATTCGCCGCTCTGCTGCAGGCTGTGCGAATAGGCCTTTTCGGTGGCCTTGATCCGGTCGGCCTCGGCCATATCGAAGCCGACAGGAAACTGGACGGACATTTCGATCTGGAACAACATGAGGTCAGGCTCCCTGCAAGGCGTGGATGGTGGAGGTGCGGTCGCGGCGGAAATGCGCCACGCGGTCTTCGTCGAGCGCAATGCCCAGCCCCGGCCCTTGCGGCAGCTGCAGGGCGAAATCGCCATAGGCCAGCGGCTCGGCAAGAATGTCCTGCGTGAGCAGCAGCGGTCCGAACAGTTCGGTGCCCCAGGCCAGCGAGGGGAAGGTGGCAAAGGCATGGGCCGAGGCGATGGTGCCGATCGATCCTTCCAGCATCGTGCCGCCATAGAGGCCCACCCCAGCCGCCGCGCCGATTTCGGCCACGGCGCGCGCGGCATTGAGCCCGCCCGACTGCTCGATCTTCACCGCAAAGACATCGGCGGCGCCCGCGCGGGCGTAGTCCATGGCGCTGACAGGCCCGGTCAGCGCTTCATCGGCCATCACCGGCAGCAGGCCCAGCGCGACGAGCCGCGCCATGCCCTCACGGTTGTGGCGGGTGATCGGCTGCTCGACCAGATCGCAGCCGACATCGGCCAGCATCGCCATGCCGCGCCGCGCGATGGGCTCATCCCATGCCATATTGACGTCGACGCGCACGCTGGCCCTGTCGCCCAGCGCCGCCTTGATCGCGCCGACATGGGCGACATCGCGCTCCACCGCCCGCTTGCCGATCTTCAGCTTGAAGGTGTGATGGCGGCGTTGATCGATCATCGCCTCGGCCTCGGCGATATCGCGCGCGGTGTCGCCGCTGGCCAGGGTCCAGAGCACGGGCAGGCTCTCCGCCCGACGCCCGCCGAGCAACTCGCTGAGCGGCACGCCCAGCCGCTTGCCCTGCGCATCGAGCAGCGCCGTTTCGATGGCGCATTTGGCGAAATGATTGCCGACAACATGACGTTCCAGCAGCGCCATGGCCGCGGCCGGTCGGGTGGCATCCATCCCGGCCAGCAAAGGCGCAACATAAGTATCGATGGCCGTCTTGATGGTTTCGGGGCTTTCCGGGCCGTAGGCAAGACCGCCAATGGTGGTCGCCTCCCCCAGCCCTTCGATACCATCGGAGCAATGAAGACGCACCAGACACACCGTCTGGCGATGCATGGTGGCCATGGCCAGCACATGAGGCCGGATCGTGGGAAGATCGAGGAGAATCGTCTCGATCCTCAGAATTTCCGTCATCTTTGATATCCTCTTCGCTGGCAGGATATGCGCTTGCCCTGTGCGATGGAAAGACTATGTCGGTCTTCTTTGATACCTTTGAGGCATTATGGAGCTGCGCCACCTGCGATATTTCATGGCTGTGGCCGAAACACGCAACTTCACGCGGGCGGCCCGCGTGCTGGGTGTTTCGCAGCCCCCGCTCAGCCGCCAGATTCGCGATCTTGAGGTCGAGATGGGCGTGCAGCTTTTGCAACGCAACACACGCCCCGTGCTGCTGACCGATGCGGGCAGGCTCTTTGCCGATCAGGCGCGGCAGATCCTGGCGCAGGTCGATCTGCTGGCGCAGAGCATGCATCACATGTCGTCGCCACGCTTCGCGATCGGCGTGGTCGGCTCGATCATGCAGGGCGCGATGCCGCGCATGATCCGGGCCTTTCGCGACGCCTGCCCCCATATCGATGTCGAATTGGTCGAGCTGACCACGGTGGAGCAGGTGGCGGCGCTGAAAGAAGGCCGGATCGATGCCGGGCTCGGCCGTCTGCGGATCGAGGATGCGGATATCCAGCGCACCCTGCTCTATGCGGAACCGCTGGTGCTGGCCACGCCAGCGGAGCCGGGCGCCGAAGCGGGCAAGGCCACGCTGGCCGATCTCTCCGGCAAGGTGCTGATCGTCTATCCGAGCGTGCCTCGCCCTTCCTACGCCGATCAGGTGCTGGGGCTGCTGGCCGACAAGGGAATCCGCCCCGGCCGTCTGATCGAGGTGCGCGAAGTGCAGACCGCGCTTGGTCTGGTGGCGGCGCGCGCGGGCGTGGCGATCGTGCCGGAATCGCTGCGCAACAGCCTGCGCAGCGATATCGCCTACACGCCCTTTCTGGAGGCCGAGGCCAACTCGCCCGTCATCCTGAGCCAGCGCCGGTCCGATCAGCGTCAGTTGATCGAAACCTTCCGCACCATTGGGCAGGCAGCCTTTGGCGAGGAGCCTTGAGATTCAGTCGCGCTCGGGAGGCGCGCCTTCCCATGCCCGGCGCAGCAAGGCCTGCAGCGCCTCGGCCTCCAGCGGGCGGGGGTTCCAATAGGGGTTTGACAAGGCGATATGGCAGGCGCGCTCCAGATCGCCTTCCTTCATCCCCAGATCACGCAGAGCCATCGGCGCGCCAAGGGCGCCAGCCAGATCGTAAAGACCCCTTGGCGCATCCTCCGTATCGATTGCCCGCCCGATCCGCGCCAGCGCATCAGGCGCCGCGCAGGCATTATAGGCCAGCGCGTGAGGCAGGATGATCGTATGGGTTTCAGCATGCGGCAAATTGAAACTGCCACCCAGCGTGTGGCAAAGCTTATGGTGCAGCGCCATGCCGACATGGCCAAGCACCGTGCCGCACAGCCATGCCCCATAAAGGCATTGGGTCCGCGCATTCTTCATGCCTGCCGGATCGGCCAGCCCCTTCAGGCCGGACGCCATCGCCCTGATGCCCTCCTCGGCCATCAGGCTCATCACCGGATTGCCATCGCGGGCATAGAGCCCCTCCGCCGCATGAGCGATGGCATTCATCCCGCTGACGAATGACAGCGGCAAGGGCAGGCTGTCCGCCAGATCGGGATCGTATAGCACCGTGCGGGGCAAAACGCGGCTGTCCTTGCCGGTGGTCTTCAGCCCATTTTCGGTCATGCCATAGATCGGGGTCATCTCCGAACCGGCATAGGTGGTGGGCACGGCGATGATCGGCAAAGCCGACTCCAGCGCGATGGCCTTGCCCAGACCGATGGTCGAGCCGCCACCGATCGCCACCGCGCAATCGGCTCCCAGCCGGGCTGCAACCGCCCGCGCTTCACGCGCGCTTTCGATGGGCACATGCATCTGCGCTCCATCATGCAGCCCGGCGCCGAACGGTCCCAGCAAATCGACAATCCGCTCGCCCTCAGCCCGCTGCATCGGGGTGCAAAGCACGATGGCACGCCGCGCTCCCAACGCCTCCACCTCCGCCGGGAGCGAGGACAGGCATCCGCGACCGAAGATCACCCGGGCGGCATGGGCGGCATAGGTAAATTGCGTCAAATCAACCTCCATGGTCCGGCTCAATCCACCGTCTCGACGGCGTAATCGACCTGATGCCGGGCAATGCGAAGACCTGCGACGGCATCGCGCAGGCGCAGATGCTCAGGATGCGTTGCATAGGCTTCCAAGGCCTGCCAGCTCTCGAATTCGCTCTGGAGCACAAGGTCGCAGGCATAGTCGATACGACTGCGACCGATGCCGATCTCCAGCGTGAGCAGGCCGGGAATTCTGCCGGTCAGGGCTTCGAAGCCGGCCTTGATATGGGCAGCTGCGCCAGCCTTCTCCTCCGGCGTGTCGCCACGCACGTCCCACATGACGATGTGCCGGATCACGCAGCCTCTCCCTGCAAAGCCGCCAGAGAGAAGTCCCAGTCGACCAGAAGGAAGGGCGCTTGCATGCCCAGCTCAGCGGCAAGATCCTGATCCTCCACGCTGCGGAAGGTGGCGACCAGATCCTGCTTGACGCCAAACACCGTATCCTCGTTCAGATAGGGGCAGTCAGGGGTGAAGATATGGGTGATGACCTGCTCGAAACCCGGTGCGGTGACGATGACATGCAGATGCGCCGCGCGGTTGGGATGGCGCCCGATCGCGCCCAGCAATTGCCCCACCGGCCCGTCATCGGGAATGGGATAAAAGCGCGGCTTGACGGTCCTGAACCAATAGTGCCCATTGGCATCGGTGCGGAAGATCCCGCGATGATTGTGAGGCGGCTGAAGGTCGGGCTGCTGCACGTCATAAAAGCCATCGTTGCTGGTCTGCCAGACCTCAAGCACGGCGCCGGAAACAGGGTTGCCATCAACATCGGTGACGCGACCGCGAATGACGGCAGGCTCCCCCTTCCCATCGAGATTGATCGTGGCGCCATTCGGATATTCCGGCGCGCCCGGAATATAGAAGGGGCCCAGAATGGTGTTGGGTGTGGCACCTGAGGGGCGACGATGATTGATCGCATCGACGAGCATGGTGACACCCAATACATCCGACAGGAGAATGAATTCCTGCCGCCACTCGCTGCACATATGACCCGTGCGGGTGAGGAAATCGATGCCAGCCAACCATTCCTCATGCGTCGGCTCGACCTCTTTCACGAAGGCATGCAGATGGCGCACCAGCGCCCCCATCACGTCGCGCAGCCTTTCGTTTCCGGCTCCTGCCATGCGGTCATTGACCACGTCTGCGGATCGGTGTTCATCGAAATAGCCCGAATGCGACCCGGACGTTGGCGTGTTCTGATGTGCCATGGATATCCTCGGAAAACCTTGAATGCTCACCCCCATGAGCGCCCCCTGCGTGGTAGGCCCTGCGACTGCCGCGAGAGAAGACCGGAATTGGAAAGCTGGTCTGCAAAATGCGAAAAAAAGCGCATTGAACGTCGACGGGCTTCCCATCCTTATGCTTGTTGCCGTGCGACATGCATCCACCCTCCATCACATCAAACCAAACCAGAGTCGATTTTAGACTTGGCACCCATAGACTTTGTTGATGGACCGCCCATTCCGGATTTCAGGGGAAGGGAACTTGCATGAACCATGGCCTTCCCGATCTATGGCGGCGCCTATGGCTTTGCCGAGCGCAAGGCAGTCAAGGTCGGGCTGAGCAGGGTGCAAAGCGGGATGGAGATACCGCTCGTCCCCTATGCGCTGGGCCCCGAGATCTTCGGCAGCCTGACCGAAAGGGGCGGGCTGACATCGCCCGCCATGCCGGCGGTGGCGGTCAATGTGATCGCCACCCTGCTGCTCCCGCCGGTCTCATCGCGCTCGACCGGCGTTCCCGCGACGCGGTCGCCTGCCCCTCTTGATCCCCCAGATGCGGCACCCTGCGCTTCAGGGCGTCGTCGTCACCGCCTCGCCCTCGGGCCGGAGCGGCAGCAGGCGCGGGATATAGACCCCCAGATAGGCGCAGGCGATCGTCTTGGCCTCGGCGATCATGTCGCCGGTCAAGCGCCCCTCCTCGATCAGCGAGAGGCCGAACATCAGATCGATGGCCTCGACAGCACGAAAGAAAATCCGGTCGCGCCGGGGCATTGCGGGCAACACGAATTGCCGATCGATCTGAGCCTCGAACACGCCGCCATGGGCGATATCCGCGTTGCGGCTGGACCGCTTGATATCAGGAGGCGAAAACGCGCCGAACATCAGCTGCTGCGCCGAAACATTGTCGAGGAAATAGGCGGCAGCGCGGTCGATCAGCGCAGAGACGATCGCTTCCCAACTTTCCAGCGGCGCCAGTGGCCGGGTCAGCAACTGGTTCAGCTCTTCATCCTGAAGCGTGGCCAGCTCGGCATAGAGCTGATGGATATCGCCGTAGAAATGATAGGCGGAACTCTTGGGAATCCCGGCCAGAGCCGCGACGTCGGACAGCTCGATCTCATTGAGCATCCGCTCGTCGAGCATGGAGCGCGCCGCTTCCAGCAAAGCCTGGCGGCGTGCGCGCCCCCGCGCCTGAGTACCGCTTTTGCGTGTTCGGGTCGCCGTCATATTCTCAAGCCGCGTGATCCTGCGAAAGAAGTCTCCCCTATCGCTCACCGGCCTGCCGGATCAACTCAAAATGCGGATGGTCGCAGGATCAAGCCACAACCGCCCGCGCCTCCAGATAGGCCGAGGCCAGAGCGCAGCCGCGCGCCACGATCATCGGCCCGAGTTCCTTTGCGGTTTGTGTTTCCGGCCTGGTCTGCAGCCAGCCCAGATAGGTGGTGCCCCGCAGAAAGAGGAACAGCGGCAACATGGCCTCATCCGCCGCGGACAAGGGCCGCGCGCTGCGATAGCCCGCGAACAGGGCATCGCGCAGCGCCTGATAATCAGGCTCGTCGAGGATGAAATAAAGCGCCGTGGCCAGTTCAAACATATGCCAGCCAAAGCCTGAATCATCGAAATCGATCAGATGCAGGCGATCTCCGTCACCCAGCAGATTTTCCGGCACGAAATCGGCATGGATCATGCCGAACAGCCCCTCCGGCTCGCCAAGCGCGGCCAGATCGATCCGCGCCTCTTCGCTGGCCGTGAGCAGCAGCGCCCGCTGCGCTGCGGTGAGCAGCCCCATATCCCAGAAGCGCCCCCACAGCGGGTCTTCGCCAAGCAAGCCCTTGGCGCACCAGCGATGGCGGGTGAAAGGCAAGGGAAAGGCCATGGCCGTGCTGACATTGTGCAACTGCCCGGCCAGTCGCCCCACCGCGTGATAAAGCCCCAGGCTGGAGCTGTCGGCGCAGGACAGCCCTTCTTCCGACGAGCCGATCGGTGCGCCCGGCAGCCACGCCAGCATATCGACCTGCCGCATCTCGGGCACGCCCGGCGCTCCGACATGCACGAACAGACTGCCATCCGCTATCGGGATGATCGGCGGCACCGCGATCCCCGCCAGAGCGAGATCGCTCATCCAGCGCAACTCCGAATGCAGGGCCTCGTCGCTGTGATAGGCATGCCTGTGAATGCGCAACGCAAAGCGGGCGCCATCGGCGCGATGGACCGAAAACACCGCATTCTCGCGGAATTTGACCAGCTGCGGGGCGGTGAAATCGCCATCCCATCGCGCCAGAGCCGCCGTGGCAAGACCGGTGAGCAAATGCGCCTGATCGACATCCGGCAATTGGTAAAAATCGTTCACATTCATGACTTTCAAAGACTGCCGAGCGCATCGTCCAGCGTGGAGAGCAAAAGGTCCGCATTCTCGATGGAGAACACCAGGGGCGGGCGCATTTTCAGGATGTTGTCATCCCGGCCGATCCGGCTCATCAGAATGCCTCGATCGCGCATCACATTGATCAGGCGGCGGGTTTCTGCCGGGGCTGGCTGCGCGGGCGCCCCGGGGCGCATCAGTTCAAGACCGAAGAACAGGCCTTGGCCGCGCACATTATCGACGATGTCATGCTTGCGCTGCAACCGCTCCAGCCCGGCGCGGACATAGGCACCGACCTTGCGGCTGTTTTCCATCAGAGCCTCGCGCTCGATCACCTCCAGCACGGCAAGCCCTGCCGCCGCCGACACCGGATTGCCGCCAAACGTGTTGAAATAATTGGCCGCGTGACCGAAATCATCCACCCATTCACGCCGCGTCACCAGCCCCGCAACCGGATGGCCATTGCCCATCGGCTTGCCCAGCGTGACGATATCCGGCACGACCCCGGCCAGCTGATGACCCCACATCGCGTCTCCGGTGCGGGCGAAACCGGCCTGCACTTCATCACAGATGAACAGGCCGCCGGCCTCACGAACCAGAGCCACGGCCTGCTCCACATAGCCTGGCAGGCGGGCGGGCAGCCCCTCATTCGCGAAAAGCGTATCGATCAGCAGCGCTGCGATCTTGATGCCGCGCGCATGCATGTCCGCAATCGCCTGGCGCAGTTGCCCCAGATGGGCCTCGACCAGTTGCGCATCGCTGCGCCCCTGCCGGTCCCGGGCCGGATCGGGGATGCGTATCGCCCGCGCAAAATCGGGAAAGGCTTCGGGCGTCGGCATGCAAGTTGTAAGAGAAGCCAAAGTCTGGGAATTGCCGTGATAATTGAAATCGCTGACAATAATCCCCGTTCCGCCCGTGAGGTAGCGCGCCAGCCGCAGCGCCAGCTCATTCGCCTCGGTGCCCGAACAGGTGAACATCACCGTGTCGAGCGGCTCGGCGAAGGTGGCCGTCAGGCGCTCGGCATAAGTCACGATCCGATCGTGCAGATAGCGGGTGTGCAGATTGAGTGTCCCGGCCTGCGCCGCGATCGCCTCCACGACATGGGGATGGCAATGCCCCACGCAGGGCACATTGTTGTAAACGTCGAGGTAGGAGCGGCCCTCCGCGTCCCGCAGCCACACCCCCTTGCCTTCGACGAGGTGAAGCGGGCGTTCATAGAAGAGCGGGGCGTTCCTCCCCAGCACCTGATAGCGGCGTTGCAGAAGGTTTTCGGTATCAGACATCAGCGAGGCTTTCTTCAGGACCAGTTGCCGCATCCGGTCGCAATCCGGTCAGGGCGCGAACCAGCAAGGCAAGGATGATGAACAGGGGGAAGGCTTTGACGATCAGCGTGTCCGCCTGAAAGCAGGCCGACAGCACCAGCATGGCCAGCGCGATGCACAGGAGGGCGGTGACGCGTCCGCCCCAGGCGCGGAAAGGACGATGGCGATGCGGCTCGCATGTGCGCTGCCGGATGAAGGCCGCCAACAGGACAATATAGGACGCTGTGAGGGCCAGAACCACGCAAAGCATGATGCGCTCGGGAGCCGCCATGGAGGTGCAGATGCCGATGGCCGCGACGATCGGCACCGTGATCCGGGGCGCCCCGCGATCATTGGTGCGCGCAACAAAGGCGGGCAGATGCCCATCGCGTGCAAGCGCGTAAAGCTGGCGCGAAGCCGAGTAGATCAGGGAGAACATGGTGGCCAGCAGCCCCATGATGCCGCCAAGCCCGACCAGCATCGCAACATGGGAATGGCCATTGCCAGCCAAAGGGCTGACAAGCGCCGCATAGAGCGGATCATCGGCATGTGCGATTTGCCCGATGCCTCCTCCGCCCGCCGCGAGCAGCAAAATACCCATCGCGGTCGACAGGAGCACCCCGATGGCGGCGATCATACCGCGCGGAATGGTTCTGGCGGGATCCTCAACCTCTTCCGAAGCGGCGGCGGTTTGCTCCACCGAAATGAACAGCCAGATTCCGAAGGGAACGCAGGAAAACACGCCCCCGGGGGTCAAACCGATCGGATAGTGCGGGGATGTGAGGTGCAAGGGAGAAAAATGGGGCGCCATGGCCGCCAGGAAAATCAGGATGCACAGAAGCGATAGCAGTCCGGCTCCGACCATCCAGCGCATCGCTTCCCCGGCTCCGCGCAAGTGCAGCCCTGCGATGCTCAGAAAGAGCAGAACCTTGAGCGGAAAGCCGCCGAACCCCAGAACGTTCTGACTGTAGGCCGCAATAAAGGTCGCAGCGGCGCCTGTGCTGATGGCAAGCGCGGCGAAAATCACGATGCCTACGACATAACCCGTCACATCGCCGAAGGCTTCCTGACAATAGGTGTAAAGCCCGCCGGCATGAGGCCGTGCCGCAGCCAGTTCAGCAACACACAAGGCAAGGCCAAAGCAAAACAAAGCCATCAGCCCGGTTGCAGCGACCATGTTGCCCCAGCCTGCCGCCAACCCATAATTCCAGCCCGAAAACTGCCCAGCCACCACCAGCGAGATTCCCAGCCCCGCGATGTGGGGCCACCCCAATGTCGAGCGCTTCAAGCCCACTGCTCCCCCTCCATTGACCCGATCGAGCGTCGATTAAACTCGACCATAGTCGATTATTGGTGATGTGAGGTCAAGAGCATTTCCGCATGCCAACCGGCGTGATTTTCGCAGCCGATCTTGCAAGACCAGCCATGGCCGGTCCGGTTGCGATACTTCGGACATGAAGGCTCAGATACCGCGAGGCATCGAAGGCGCGGTTCGCGAAGCGCAAGCTCTGCGCTCAGGATGGCCAGTTCGCAGATGCCACGGTGCGGACCTCGCCGCTGGCGATCGGGCCCGATATGCTGGGTGATATGCTGTCACCGGTCTGGCGCAGGCGGTCTTCAGGCATCATCTTTCGACCGGTTTTGCGTAGCGGGATCACCGTCCACTGCTCGCGCGATCGCAGCTGGATCGGCTACGCGGTGCTGCCTGTCGACAGCACCGGCCAGCAGACCTCGACCGCCCTGCCGACCATCCCCGGCTTCGAGAGCGCGCCCACCCCGGCAAAACCGCCGTTCGACATGCCGGACATGACCACCGCCAGAACGACGCAGGCGACGGCAGACACGCTATCGAGCATCACAAGGTCCATTTCGGCAGCAGGATGGCACCGAGGCAGATCAGATCACCGGGCTCAAAAAGCGTGCGGAAGCGCGAGCGTCAGGCCTCCCGCGCCGATGCCACCTTGTCGCATCGGTTGGCTCGCCACACAGCGCGACGGTCATTTTTCCGCCTTTCGCTGCGCCTTGGCCAGCAGGTCCTCCACCGTATAGGGGCGACCATTCGCGATCACCTGCTTCACCCGGTATGTCGCGGCGATATCCTTGCGCGGATCGCCGTCGATCAGCACGATATCCGCCAGCTTTCCCGCCTCCAGCGTGCCGGCATCGAGGTTAAGCGCCTTGGCCGGATTGGCGGTGGCGGTCTGCAAGGCCTGAAATGGCGTCAGCCCGCCCGCGACATAGGAGGCGATCTCCGCATGCAGATTGGGCGCGATCATCGTATCCGTGCCCGCCACCACCAGCGCCCCGGCATCGCTGACCGCTTTCAGCGCTGCCAGTTGCCCCGCCTGCATGTTGAGCAAGGCGGGCGGCAAGGCCTCGCCCTTGGTCAGTGTTTCGCGCGCCCATTCGGGATAGAAAGCCAGACGCGGATCGCTGCGCGCCTCGGGATGTTTGGTGAGGAAGGCATTGATCGCGCCGAAGTTGGTCGGCGTCAGCGTGCGCCCGCTGCGGCCGAACAGCTGGATCACATCCTCGTAAGCGCGCCCCTGCGGCGCCTGCTTGGGCGAGAAACCCCGGCGGCTGGTGGCGCCCAGATGCTCGGTGTTGTCCACGCCCGTGTAGGAGGCGGGGAAGATTTCATGGGTCGCCACCGGCACGCCCATCTCATGCGCGGCCTCCACCAGACGGCGCTGCTGCAGATCGGTCATGCGCACATAACTTTTGACCAGATCGTAATGCAGTGCCCGCGCCCGGTCGAGCTCGCGCTCCAGATGCGCCGGGCTGCTCACGGCCACGCCCATGCGGTAATAGACCCGCCGCCATTCCAGCAGCGGCCCGGTGGTGTAGATGCGCGGGCCGATCCGCACGCCCGACTCGCTCGCCTCGCGGTCCTCGATGCCGTCATAGGGCTGGTTGCCGGGATCGCGCACTGTGGTGATGCCATAGGCCAGCCAGGCCAGATGGAGGTTCGCGCCGAAATCCTTCTGATTATGGGCGTGATGTTCGATCAGGCCGGGAATGGCGGTAAGGTTGGGGGCCTCGATCACCTTGTCGGCGCCCGCATAGTTTTTCGGATCGTGATCCCTGATCGCCGCGATGCGATTGCTCTCGATCACGATGTCCTTGTCGACCTGGGTCACATCATGCACGGCATCGACCAGATGGCCGGCATGGATGACGATTTTCGTGGCGGGCCTGTCGAAGCGATAGGTGAAGTCCAGCGGCACCTCGCGGATGGCGCCGGTGGCGATGTTCACGATCTTGAGCTTGTCCGCGGCCTGATAGAGGAGACTCTGGGAATCCCCGCTCCATGTCGGATAATGCGAGATTTCCGAGGTGTAGGAACGCAACGGCCCCAGCCTTGTGCCATCGCCGCTCACCGGCCAGACTTTCAGCAGCCCCTCCTGAATGGCCGCCATCTTCTGCCCGTCCGGCGACCACACCGGTCCGCCGCCGCCACGCGTGTCGAGCGAGGCGAGCGGGTCTGCATCGCGCCAGAACGGCTTGCCCTTCCCATCGGCGGGCACCATCCAGATCTGGTTGCGCCCTTCGCGGAAGCTGGCGGAAAAGGCCTTCGACAGGCCAAGCGCCACATAGCGGCCATCGGCAGACCATGTCGGCTTGCCCGGCTGCCCCAGCGAGGGTTGCAGACGGGTGACCACACCGCTGGCCACATCCACCACCTCCAGCCCGGCCACGCCCCAGCGGCCATCGGTGCTGAGGAAAGCGATGCGCCTGCCATCGGGCGACCATGCCGCGCCCAGCGGCTGATCGGTGATGCTGGTGAGCTGGCGGTCCTGCCCCGTCGCCATATCGCGGAGCCACAGCTGCGGCAGGCCCCCGCCCTTGTCCGAGGTATAGGCCAGGAACTTGCCGTCCGGCGACCATGCGGCATCGGCCTCCAGCGCGGCGTCATGGGTCAGCTGCTGCGGCTTGCCGCCTTGCGAGGACACCACCCAGAGATCGCCCAGAGCGGCAAAGCCGATCTGCTGACCATCGGGCGACAGGGTGGGATGATCGATCCCCAGCACGCGGCGCGGCTCGGTGGAGGTGAAATCGCGTTTGGCGCGAATGTAGTCGGGCTTCGTCACTTCAAGCCGGGCGCTGAAGGGCACGGTCGTCACGGTGCTGCCCTTGCGGCGGCGGATCAGGCCATCGGAGATGTAATAGCCATTGCCCCCCTGCCAGCTGACATGGAAGGGAAAGACATTCTCCTTGCCGCTGACGGCTTTGCCGTCGACATCCAGATGACTGCCCGCACTGTCCAGCCTGACATAGGTCAGTTCGCCCTTGGGGCCGTAGGACGGCGCATCATAATGGGCGCCCGCCGGAGCATTGTGCAGCGTGGTCGGCTCGCCGCCGGAAGCGGGCACCGCATAGATGGCGCTCTGCGTGCCCGTCATGCCCGAAAAGACCAGAGTCTGGCCATCGGCGCTCCATGAGGGAGCCCGGTCTTCCCGCGCGCCCCTGGTGATCTGCCGCGTGGCGCCGCTGACGACATCGACCGCCCAGATATCATAGCTGCCGTCGCGGTCCGAGGCGAAGGCCACGGTCTTGCCGTCGGGCGACCAGGCCGGATCGCGGTCATCGTCCTCGCCATGGGTCAGCTGGCGGGCATCGCTGCCATCGGGGCGGATGGTCCAGAGATCGTAGTCGCCGTCGCGATAGGCGTAATAGGCCAGCCGCGCGCCATCGGGCGACCAGACCGGCAGATGGGCGTCGCTGTAGTAATCGGTGATCCGCCGCGCCTCGCCTCCTTTGGCGGAGACGACCCACAGGGTGCCTTGCAGATCGAAGGCCAGCCATTGCCCGTCGGGCGAGGCCGAAACCGAATAGGAGGTGCCCGCATGGACATCGAAGGCCTGCGTCACCCCCTTGCCGGGCGGCGGGGGATTGGCGGGCGCGGCGGCAGAAGCAAGCGAGGTGGTGGCCAGCGCCAGAGCGCCCACAGACAGGGCCCGGATCACCCCCATGCCAACCTTTTTGCCCTTGTCAGCCTTCATGCGCTTCATCTCCGATAGGGCCTGACGCGGCATCGCAGAGAAGCGCCGGGACAGGATGCTGTACCGGGGTAGACGAATGAGACGGGAAGAACCCCCGCCCCAATCAGCAGCAAAATCTCACTTTTTTAACCGCGTGGCTCTTGATGCGCGGAGGCCGAGATCAGGGCTGGGCAATCTCGTCGCTGGAAAGCAGCAGCACGCCGCCATCGGCATCGCGCACGGCGCGCACCGGCATGGACTGTTCCAGCCCCTCGATGAACTGGGCGGATTCATTGGTCTGGAAACGGCCGCCCACCCGCAGCGCCGCCACGCGCTGGTCACCGATGACGATGGGATGCGCGCGATAGCGGTTGAACTCCTCCACCGCCTGCGCCAGGGAATCGCCGTTCAGCTCGATCACATGCTCGCGCCAGGCCGTCTTTTGCGAAAGGCCCGCCGCATCATAGCTGGCCACCGCCACGGCATCGGGATGGATGATCGCGAAATTGCCCGCCGGCACCTTGCGCAGCGCGGCCTGCCCCTCACGCACGCCCACCACGCCATGCGAGACCGTCAGCTCCACCACCGCGCCCCGGTCGCGCACATTGAAGGCTGTGCCCAGAGCGCGCAGCATGGTTTCGCCCACCTCGACATCGAAAGGACGGGCGGGATTGTGGGCGACCTCGAAAAAGGCCTCGCCACGCTTGAGTTTCAGCCTGCGCCGTTCCCGCGTGTAGGCCACCTCCACCACCGTGTCGGAATTGAGGACGACATGCGAACCATCGGGCAGGTCCACCGCGCGAATTTCACCGATGCGGGTGGTCAGCAGCTGGCGGTGAAGGAAAAACCAGTCCCCCGCCACGCCCGCGAGAACCAGACCCAGGGCGCCTGCCGAGCCCAGCAGAACGCCCCTGCGGCTGACCCCCGGCTGGCGGTTGGCCAGATCCGCGCCGGGCACCTCGGGCTCGGCATCCAGCCCGGCGGCGGCGCGCCAGGCCTGACGAGCGCGGGCAAAGGCCACGGCATGTTCAGGAGATTGCGCGATCCAGCGCTCGGCGGCGCTGCGGTCAGCCTCGCTGCCCCCGTTCTCCAACGCGAGCAGATGGCGGATTGCCTCCTCCTCGTGCTGTCGAAGCGGCGCTGTCGGGCTGCTTTCCAACGCTGATCACCTCTTGTTCCTGCTGAGCGAGCGCCCTCATAAAGGCGGCCAGCGCAACGCCCAAGTGTTTTTCAACCGTTGAGACGGACAAGCCCATCTCTTCCGCTATCTGCGCCAGCGATTTTTCATGCAGACGCCGCGCCACGAAGACCCGGCGCGGTTGCGGCGGCAGGCCATCCAGCACCGGCTGCAGCTTGCGCAGCTGATCGCGGGCGCACAGATGGGCGGAAAAATCATAGCTGCTCTGCAACGCCTCGAACTCGACGATGGAATCGAAAGCCACCACCTTCTGCCGCCTGGCGCTGTCCACCAGCAGGTTGCGCGCGATGGTGAAGAGATAGGCGCGGCCATTGCTCACCTGCTGCCAGCGCGAATTGGCATAGGCGCGGGTCAGCACCTCGGAGACCAGATCGTCCAGATCCTCCCCGGCGCCCTTCAGCTTGCGCAGGCGTGAGCGCAAAACGGGGCTGTGAGGAAGAATATCCCTCTCGAACCATTCCAGCTTGGCATGAAGATCCTCCATTGGCGCCCCCGCTCTTGGTGGCCAGCCAGATCATCGCTCTTCCAACGTTTTTCCTTTGTGCGGCGGGAGAGTAACCAGACTGCCGGTCAGCCCCTCTAAGTCAAATGCCCCACTTCGCGCACTGGCGGTCTCCTGCCCAAGCTTCGTCTCACCGGATGCATGCCAGTTCATGAGCGCCCGCCGGACGAGAGGTCCGCATGGCGCGCTTTTGCCGATCATATCAGGGGGACACTCATCATGCGATCGCTCCAATCCATCAGACTTATCCGCTCGGCCCTGCTGGTCTCGGCACTGGGCTGCGCCACGCCCGGGCTTTGCGCAACGGCGCTGGCTCAGGCGCAGGCCAGCACGCTGGGGCAGGCGCATCTCTTCAACATTCCCGCGCAGGACATGAACGACGCGCTGCTGCGCCTGAGCCAGCAATCCGGCCTGCGGGTGCTGTTCCGTTACGAGGCGGTCTCCAGCCTGCGCGCCGGCGAGATCAAGGGCTGGTACTCCACCCGCGAGGCGCTGGAAAAGCTGATCGCGGGCCGCCCGCTGCGCATGAGCGTGACGGCATCGGGCGCGGTGGTGCTGATGCCCATCGGCGCCCCAAATGGCGCTCAGGCCAGCGTGCAGCCCACAAGGCTGATGATGGCCCCGGCGCCCGCCAATGTGGCGATGAGCGCGCCCGATCCCGAACCGGCCCCCGCCCCCGAAAAAGCCGATAATGCCGGCGATACGATCATCGTCACCGGCACGCGCGCCACGGGGCGCACCGTCACCAGCAGCGCGGTGCCGATCGATGTGATCGGCAAGGCGGATCTGCAGACCTCGGGCAAACAATCCACCCGCGATCTGCTGGGCACGCTGGTCCCCTCGATCAACGTGTCGAGCGCGGGGTCGGGCGCCAGCTTCGCGGTCAAGACGCTCTCGCTGCGCGGGCTTTCGAGCGACGAGGTGCTGGTGCTGGTCAACGGCAAGCGCCGCCACAACACAGCCACCATGTTCATCAACGGCGCCACCGTTTCGGGCCAGTCGCCGCCGGATCTCGATCTGATCGCCTCGAACGCCATTGGCCGCGTGGAAGTGCTGCGTGATGGCGCGGCGGCGCAATATGGTTCGGACGCCATCGCGGGCGTGATCAATGTCGTTCTGAAAAACGACACCTCGGGCAGCGCCTCGCTGCTGGGCGGGGCGACGGGCTCGGGCGACGGCGCGCAGGGGCGCATGCAGCTCGACAAGGGGTTCAAGCTGGGCGAAGGCACGCTGCATCTCTCGGCGGAGGCCTACACGCAGGGCCATACCTATCGCAGCGGGATCAACACGCTGGTCAATCAATGGACCAACATGGGCGGCCAGCCCGGCGCGGTGGGGGCCAATGGCGCCATCGACTTCGAGATGCCGGTGGGCGAGGCGGTCACGCTCTACAGCTTCGATACGGCCAGCATCCGTCAGGCCGATGGCTGGCTGACCTATCGCACGCCCACCGCCAACACCAATTACACCGAACTCTTCCCCAACGGCTATTCGCCGCACCTTTACCTCACCGATTACGACTATCAGGCCGCGCTGGGGGTGAAAGGCACAGGCCCGGCGCAGATCAAGTTCGACCTTTCCACCACCTATTCCGACGACCGCGTGGAGTATGAGGAAAAGAGCGCGCTCAACGTCTCGCTCGGGCCGACGGGGCCGACCACCTTCTACGTCGGCAAGCTGGGCACCAGCGAATGGACGACCAACCTCGACCTGTCACGCCCGGTCGACATCGGGCTGGTCGAGCCGGTGCTGGTGGCCGTGGGCGCCGAGTACCGCCGCGACAGTTTCACCATCGGTGCGGGCGATCCGACATCCTACGTCAATGGCGGCTATGTCTCGACCACCGGGCCCTATGCCGGGGTGATGCGCGCGGTGGGCTCTCAGGGCGTGAACGGCTTCCCGGCCTCCTCGGCGGGGACATGGAAGCGCAATGCCTGGAGCGCCTACGCCAGTCTTGAAGGCAAGATCATTCAGGGCGTGGAACTGGGGCTGGCCGGACGCCACGAGCATTATTCGGACTTTGGCGACACCAGCACCGGCAAGGTCTCGCTGCGGCTTGAACCCATGCGCGGCTTTGCCCTGCGCGGCACGGCCAGCACCGGCTTCCGCGCGCCGACCTTGCAGCAGGAGCATTATTCCTCGGCCAGCACGATCAGCGTGAACGGCGTGCTGCTGCCGGTTTCGGCCCTGCCGGTCGATACACCCGCGGCCATTGCGCTGGGGGCCAAGCCGCTCAAGCCCGAACGCTCGACCAACTATTCGGTGGGCGTGGTCTTCACCGCCATTCCGCGCCTGACGGTGACGGTGGATGCCTATCAGATCGCCATCAAGGACCGTATCCTGCTGTCTGAAACATTGCAGGGCAATACGGTGCTCAGCGTGCTGCGCTCGGCGGGGATCCTCAATTCGGCGGGGGGCTTCTATTTCTCCAACGCCGCCAGCACCCGCACCCGCGGGCTGGATGTGGTGGCCACCTATCGCGTGCCCGAGACAAAGCTGGGCAGCTTCAACCTGAGCGTTTCGGCCAATCTCAACAAGACCATCTTCACCCATATCGACGATCTGCCCGATGTGCTGAAGAATGCAGGTCTGGTGCTGATCGGGCGCACGCGGCAGGGCGATTTCACGCAGGGCACGCCGCGTTCCAAGATCATCGGCAGCGTCAACTGGACGAAGGGCCCGGTCAGCGCCATGGTGCGCGCCACGCGCTATGGCTCGGTCACCCAGACCTCCAGCTATTATCCCGGCACCGCCGCCTATGCCGGAGCGCCCGATGCCACCGTCAGCCCCAAGACGCTGGTCGATCTGGAGCTGGGCTATCAGCTGACCAAGGGGATCAAGCTGACCGCTGGCGCCAACAATCTGTTCAACATCTATCCCGACAAGCTGCCGGTCTCGCTGCAATCCTCGGGCTTCTCCTTGTACAATCCTTATGCGCCCTACGGTTTTTCGGGCGGTTTTTATTACGGGCGCGTCAATTTCAGCTTCTGACGATGTTGAAACGGTCGATCCGGGGGAAGCCGGATCGACCACCATGCGCAAGGCTGGCGCGCATGGTTTTGGGAGCGGTTTGCAAACCGCTCCCCTTTGTTTTTGCTTATGGTGTTTTTGCCGCCTTACCAGCCGAAGGCGTAACGCTCGCGCCGCACATCCGCCGCGCCGCGCAAGGTGCCAAAGCCCGGCACCACTCCCGCCGCCACAATGCCGGTGGAAATGGCATAGGGGCCCAGCACATCCAGCTTGTGACCCCGCGCCGTCAGAGCATCGCGGGTGGCCTGCGGGATACGGTTTTCGATCTCCAGCTTTCCGGGCTCGTCCTTCTTGATCGAGAAGGAGCCGTGGAAATGCAGCGAGTTGATGCGCGGCGCCTCCACCGCCTGCTGCAAGGGCTCGCCAAAGGCCAGCACGCGCAGCAGCACGTTGAGGATCTGCTGATCCTGATTGTCGCCCCCCGGCGTGCCGATGGCCAGAAAGGGCGCTCCTTCCTTGAGGACAATGCTGGGCGAAAGCGTGGTGCGCGGCCGCTTGCCGGGCGCCAGCACATTGGGGCTGGCGGGATCGAGATCGAAGACAGTCATGCGGTTGCTCATCGGCACGCCGGTCTCGCCCGCGATATAGGCGCCGCCCAGCAGCCAGCCCGAACTGGGCGTGCAGCTGAAGAGATTGCCATGGCGGTCGACCACCTCGATGGCGGTGGTGTCGGCGCTTTGCCCCGGCCTGGCCTTCAGGCGGTGCGGGGTGAAGGCGGACGTGCCGCGCGGACTGCCCTCGAAGGCCCATGGATCGCCGTAGCGATGCTCCAGCGAGGCCATCGGGCCGATCAGCCCGGCGCGCTGAGCGGCATAGGCCTTCGACAGCAGGCCCTTTGCGGGCACCTGCGCGAAAGCCGGATCGCCAAAGAAGGCATTGCGGTCATCGAAGGCCAGCTTCAGCGCCTCGGCCACGGTGTGGAGATAGACGTCGCTGTCGGGCGTCATCCGGGCGATGCCCGCAGCCTCGAGGATGTTGAGCGCCATCAGCAGCGCCGGGCCCTGACTCCAGAAACCGCCCTTGCAGACGGTGTAGCCGAAGACATCGGTGGTGACCGGTTTTTCCACCTTGCCTTGATAGCGCGCCAGATCCTCATAGCGCATCAGCCCGCCATCGGCCTGCATCGCCGCGCCGATGGCCCGCGCGATATCGCCCTTGTAAAAGGCATCGCGCCCGGCCTGAATGGCCTTGCTGCGGTTCTTGGAACGGGTCATCTCGGCCTTGCTGGCCGCCGCCAACTTGCGGATGGTGCGCGCCAGATTGGGCTGACGGAAAATCTCCCCGGTCCGGGGCAGCTTGCCACCGGGGTAATAGGTTTCGTAAGCGGAATGGTAGCGCGATGTCGCCTTCTGCTGGCTGGCAAAGACCTCGGCCAGAAAGTTGTACATCACGAAGCCGTCAGCCAGTTCGATGGCCGGTTCCAAAACCTCATGCAGGCTTTTGGTGCCATTGAGTTGCAATGCCCGCGCCATGGCATCGACCATCGCAGGCACCGTGCCGCCATTGGGGCCATTGCCGGGGATCACCCCCGCTTCGGCAAACGTGTCTGGCGTGGCCAGAGCGGGCGCAACGCCCTGCCCGTTGATGACCGAAACCGCGTTGCTGGCGGCGTCATAAAGGATCGTGGGCGCCTCGCCCCCGAAGCCGAAATGCGAGATTTCCGTCACGGCGGCGGCAAAGACGGCGGCGACCCCGGCATCGGTGGCATTGCCGCCCGCCATCAGCATGCGCATCGCCGCCTCGCAGGCGTAATGCCGCCCCGCCGCGACGATGCCGAACTGGCCGACGATCTCGGGCCGCAGCGTTTCGCCCTTGCTGACCAGCCGTGTGGGTTCGGGCGGCGATGCGGGCGCGTTCTGCGCCGAGGCGGGCAAGGCTCCGGCAATGCCCCCTGCCAGAGCGGCGGCACCAAAAGCACGGCGACTGAAACCTGACTCCATGGGATCACCCTGCATAAGGTTCGAGGAAAAGGCGGTAAAGCGCATCGACGCCGTAGAAATAATTGCCCATCCGCAGGTTCTCATTGGCGGCATGCTGATTGTCATCGGCATTGACCAGCGGGATCAGCAGCACCGGCACCCCCAGAGTGTGAGAGAAAGGCGCGGTCGGCACGCCGCCGCCCATGATGGGGATGCGGACCGGCTCCTGCCCGCTCTGCTTGCGCAAGGCGCTGGCGGCCCAGCGGCCCACGGGAGCTTCCAGAGGCGTCATCAACGCCTCCATCCCCCCGCCGCCGCTGATGGCGGCCAGATGCGGATAGCGGGCGCGTTCCTCCGGCGTGGGCGTGCCCTGCACCAGATGATAGCCCTTGCTCTCAACCCATGCGCGCACCAGCGCCAGCTCACGCGGGCCCGGCGTGGCGGGCACGGTGCGCAGATCGAACCAGGCCGTGGCCGACGCCGGGATTACCGAGCGGTGGCTGTCCGGCTCCCCCGCCTTCATCGCCGAAACGTTGAGCGTGGGATAGTTCATCGCCTCCTGATAATTCTCGCCGACCTTTTCGTTCGCCGCGATGCCCAGGCGATGGCGCAAACCCGCCTCATCGTCAGGCACGGCGGCCAGCACGGCCTTGGTTCGGGGATCGAAGCTGACCCCATCGTAAAAACCGGGAATGGTCACCCTGCCATCGGCATCCTTCATCGCGGACAGCAGATCGGCCAGCGCAAAGACGGGGTTGGGGGCATAATTGCCGTAATGGCCGCTGTGCAACTCCTCGCCCGCGCCGAAGACCGTCAGCGCAAAGCCCGTGCCGCCGCGATGGCCGAAGACCAGCGTGGGCCGGTTGCTGGCATGCATCGGCCCATCCAGCATCACCACCGCATCGGCTTTCAGCAAGGCGGCGTTGTTCTTCACCACCTCATCCAGCGTGGGCGGGCCGCCTTCCTCATGGGAATCGATGATGATCTTCACATTGATGGCGGGGCTTTTGCCACCGGCACGCAGCGCGTCCATCGCCGCCATCAGCATGATGATCGGCGCCTTGTCATCCGCCGAGGAGCGCGCGAAAAGCCGCCAGTCCGGATCGGGCATGGCGCCTTGCGTCAGCTGTTCCAGAGGCAGCGTTTCATAGCGTCCATCGGGCAGCTTGCGGCGCAGCGTCGGCTCCCATGGCGGCGTGTCCCATTGTTTGGGGAACACCGCCTGCCCGTCCATATGGGCATAGAACAGCACGGTCTTCTTCTTCGGGTCCACCTTGCCCCATTGCGCGAAGACCATCGGGGTCTCGTGATCGGGCAACTGGCTGGCGGTGAAGCCATGACGCCTGAAGGCCGCTTCCGCCCAATCGGCGTTGCGGCGCATGTCGGCGCTCGACTGGAACATGACGTTGGGCAGCTTCAGGAAGGTGACGAATTCGGGCAGCATGGCCCGCGCCTGCGCCGCGCTGGCATTCCCGCCCTTATCGGCAGCGGCATGCGCGGGCACCATGGCCGGCAGCACGGCGCATCCGGCCAGCAAACTTGCGGAAAGGAAACGAAAAAAGCGCATGCATCATGTCCCACTGATAACGCCGGGTGAAGCCGGATGGACCCGGTTTTGCCGTTATAAGGTAGGACGTTGCCAGCCCCGTATGCCACCAGCAGCCGGTGGTGGGGCATTTGACTTAGAGACTGTTTGGAAATCCGGCAGAGCCGGATTTGCGGCGCCAGTTTCCGCCCCTGCCGATCATGGCTCGCGCAGCGGACGACCTCTCCCGGCCATCCGCTGCCGATTGCTCAGAACGGATAGGCTGGCGGCGTGCTCTTGATCGTCACCCACTGCCAATGGGTGAACTCCTCCCAATTGGCCGGGCCGCCAATGCTGGTGCCATTGCCTGAAGCACCCACGCCGCCGAAGGGATTGACCACATCGTCATTGACGGTCTGGTCGTTGATATGCAGCAGCCCCGCGTGCAGCCGGTCACCCAGCGCCATGGCGCGCGCCACATCGCGTGAAATCACCGCCGCCGACAGGCCGTATTCGGTGTCATTGGCCATGGTGATCGCCTCCTCGTCGGTATCGAAAGGCACGATCACCGCGACGGGGCCGAAGATCTCTTCCCTGTAGGCCGCCATCTGCGGGGTCACGCCCGCCAGCACGGTGGGGTTGAAGAACAGCCTCTCACCCGGCCCGCCCGCCAGCAACCGCGCGCCATCACTCTGCGACTGCGCGACGACCTTTGCGATATGATCGAACTGGCGCGCATTGATGATCGGACCGACGGCGACATCGGGCCTGTTCGGATCACCCACGGGCAATGCCCTGGCCTTTTCGGCCAGACGGCGCGAGAACTCCTCGACGATGGACCGCTGCACGAAGACACGCCCCGCCGACATGCAGATCTGCCCCTGATGCAGCCAGGTGCCCCATGCGGCATTCTTCACCGCCAGATCGAGATCGGCATCCTCCAGCACCACCAGCGCGTTCTTGCCGCCCAGCTCCAGCGAGACCTTCTTGAGATGTTCGCTGGCGGTGCGGCCCACCATGCGGCCCGCGCCGGTCGAGCCGGTGAACTGGATCATCGCCACATCGGGATCGGTGCAGAGCGCCTCGCCCGCCGCGCCGTCGCCGGGCAGCACATGCAGCACGCCCACAGGCAGGCCCGCCAGCTCGAAGAGGCGGGCGATCACCAGACCGCCACAGATCGCGGTGCGCGGATCAGGCTTCAGCACCACGGCATTGCCCACCGCCAGGGCCGGCGCCACCGCGCGCATCGCCAGATAGAGCGGGAAGTTGAAGGGCGAGATGACCCCCACCACGCCCAGCGGACGGCGACGCGCCAGACTGGTGCGGCCCGGCTCGCTGGGCAGAACGAGGCCTTGCGCCTGATGCGGCATGGCGGCGGCCAGCTGGATCGACTTGAGCGTGACGGACAGCTCGAACCCCGCCTTGGCCCGCACCGAACCGCTTTCGCGCACCACCCAGTCGATGATCTCCGCGCTATGGGCGCGGCCGATCTCCAGCGCCTTCAGAAAGACCTCGGCCCGGGCGTCGGGGGAGGCTGCGGCCCAGCCCTGCTGCGCCTTGCGCGCGGCGGCGCTGCTGGCGCGCACCGTGCCGGGCGAAACCATCGCGACCTTGCCCAGAGGTCCGCCGGCCCCCGGTTCGACGGCGTCGACCGCCGTGTCTCCGGTGACCCATTCCCCGGTGAAATACTGCCCGGCAAGCTGTGCGGACGTCAGAAATCCGGAATCCGTCATAAGACATTCTCCTCTTGGGATCAGCGAGTCAGAACATTGAGCATGGCCGAACAGAAGCCATCGGGCTGTTCCACGTTCGAGAGATGCGCGGCAGGTTCAAGCACATGCAGCAGCGCATTGCTGGCGGCATCCACCAGAAAGCGCGAAGCCTCCACCGGCGTCGCCTGATCCTGCGCGCCGGCGATCACCAGCGTCGGCAAGCGGTTGAGATGGGCTGTCACCCGCTGGTCCATGTCACGAATGGCGGCGCAGCAACCGGCATAGCCGGACGGGTTGTTCGCCAGAAGCATCTGGCGGATGCGCTCGACAGCCTCGGGAGCCTCGCTGACGAAACCGGGCGTGAACCAGCGCCCGATGGAAGCCTGCGCCAGCGGCGCCATGCCATCAGCCAGCACGCCCTCGATGCGGCTCTGCCAGCCCGCAGGCGGGCCCATATAGGCCGAGGTGTTGGCCAGGATCAGCTTGCGGATGCGCCCGGGCGCATGCACCGCCAGCCACTGCCCGACCATGCCGCCAAGCGAAAGGCCGCAGAAATGCACGCGGTCGAGACCCAGCGCATCGAGCAGTTCGACCGCATCGCGGCCCAGACGGTCCATGGAATAGGCCCCGGCAGGCGCGTCCGAAGCGCCATGGCCGCGCTGATCATAGCGCAGCACGCGAAGATGCCGCGTCAGCCCCTCGATCTGCGGGTTCCACATCGCATGGTCGGTGCCCAGAGAGTTGGACAGCAGCAGCACCGGGGCATCGGCTGGTCCATCGAAGCGATAGGCCAGCCTTGCGCCATCGCCCAGCGTCACATGATCCATGGTCACGGCTCCTCAGCCCAGATCGCCACCGGCCACGGGAAGCACCGAGCCCGTGATATAGCTGGCCTCGTCGGAGGCGAGGAACAGGATCGGGGCCGCCTGCTCGGCAATCGTGCCGTAACGCTTCACGAAGGTGGATGTCGTGACCTGCTCGACCGCCTCGGCCATCCACGCCTGTTCCCGGGCATTGTCGCCCTCGGCATTGCGCGGCACGCGGCGCGGCGGCGCCTGCGTGCCGCCCGGCGCGGTGGCGACCACGCGGATGCCCTGCTCGCCATATTCCATCGCCAAGGCCTGAGTCATGGCGTTGATGCCGCCCTTGGCCGCCGAATAGGGCACCCGGCGGATGCCGCGCGTGGCGTTGGAGGACACGCTGACGATGGTGCCCTTCCCCGCCTGCAGCATGGCAGGCAGCACCGCATGGCACATGTAGAGCGTGGGGAAGAGCGAGCGGCGGATTTCCGCATCGATCTGCCCGGGCTCGAAGTCGGCAAAGGGCCGCATGCGGATCGCGCCGCCGACATTGTTGATCAGAATGTCGATCCGCCCGAAGCGTTCGAGCGCGCGGGCCGCCACGGCGGCGGCCCCGGCATGCGTCTCCAGATCGGCGATGAAGGACTGGCCGCCCGCATCGCGCGCCACCTCCTCGACAAATGCGGCCCGGTCCACGAACAGCACCTGGCCGCCTTCCGCCGCCGCGCGCTCGGCCACGGCCTGGCCGATGCCTTGCGCCGCGCCCGTCACGATGATCGCCTTGCCGGCGAAACGGTTGGGGAAGGTCATGCCGGCACCGCCTCGCTGGCCGCGAATTTTTCATAGTGGAAACTGGCCGGGGTGACGCCGGTGTCGCGGAAATGGGTGCGCACGGCTTCCACCATCGGCGGCGGGCCGCAGAGATAGACGTCGCAATCACCCCCATGGAGATGGTCCGGTTCCAGATGGGCCGTGACATAGCCCTTGCGCGGGTGCTGGCTGGCGGCATCGGCCACCACCGTGGCATAGGAAAAGCCCGGCAGCTGCGCGCCTGCCGCCTCGATCGCCTCAAGGCCGACCAGATCGGCGTCATGGGTGACGCCATAGACCAGACGGATCGTCTGCTCGCTCTTCCGGGCCGCCAGCACGCGCAGCATCGAGAGCAGCGGCGCAAGGCCCGTGCCGCCCGCCAGCATCACGATGGGGCGGACCGCCGCGCGCAGAAAGAAACTTCCGTTGGGGCCAACAAAGCTCATCCGGTCGCCCGGTTTGGCGGTTTCGGTCAGCCAGCTGCTCATGCGCCCATGAGGCACGTTGCGGATCAGGAAGCTGGCATGATCGCTGCCCGGGGCGCTGCTGAAGGAATAGGCCCGCGCCTCCCTGGTGCCGGGGATGGCAAGGTTCACATATTGGCCGGGTAGGAAATCCACGCCCGTCGCCTTGTCCAGCTTGAGCTCCAGCCGGATCGTGCTGGGCGAGACCTGCTCGACCGCGCTGACCGTGCCTTCATGGCGCTCGGGCGCCAGCTTGCAGGCCGTGGAGGGGACCGGGACATCGATCACGCAATCGCTTTCGACCCGCATCTGGCAGGTCAACACCAAACGTTCGCTGGCCTCCTGTTCGGTCAGCGCATCCTCGACATAATCGTCGCCGAGATCATAGACGCCTTCCTCGCAGCGACATTTGCAGGTGCCGCAGACGCCGTCGGAGCAGTCCATCGGCAGGTTCACCTGATGGCGATAGGCTGCATCAAGCACCGTCTCGCCCGGATTGCAGGCGATCATGCGCGTGGCGCCATCCTCGAAATTGAGCGCGATACGATAGGTCATGGATCCTCTCCAGTCCCCAGTGTCAAATGTGATAGATATCGATGACCTGGGGAATATAGTCGTTTTTCAGAATGATCGTCTTGGCTGCGATCCGCAGATCGTGCCCCTCGCCCACCAGCGTGACGAAGGCGGTGCCAAAGAAGGTCGTGGTGGTGTTGTAGCGCTGGCTCAGCGTCTGCCAGTTGTAGCGCACCTTGGTGCCTTCGCCCTCGGGGCCGACGACCTCGATGTTGCCGATGAAGTGGCTGGTGCGCGGCTCGGGCGTGCTGGCGCCGGAACGCTCGGTCTTGATGCGGAAGACGCGGTCCTCCAGCCCCTGGCGGTTGGGGTAGTAGATCAGCGAGATCTCGCTCTGCGGGTCCTGCGTGAGCTGGTCGTCATCGTCCCATGCGGGCATCCAGTAGGTTGCCCCCGGCGTGTAGCAGGTGAGCCATTCATCCCACTGGCGGTCATCGAGCAGGCGCGCCTCGCGATAAAGGAAAGCGGCGATCTGCTCGATGGAAAGCGGACGGGTCAGTGTATCGCTCATGCCACCTCTCCTTCGGTTTCCAGCGCCTTGCCAAGAACCTTCGCCCAATATTCATGCTGGCGCACGAAGAGGCCTTCATCCTCGGTGCGCTCGCCGCTCAGCAACGGCTGCAGACCGATGGCCCTCGCATTGTCGTCCGGCCCATCGAGCCAGCGCAGCGCGCCGCGGCTCAGATCGTTCCACAAGGCGCCGGCACCCGTGTAGGAGGTCTGGCAGGCGCGGAACTCCTCCAGATCGTCGGGCGTGCCCATACCCGAAACGTTGAAGAAATCCTCATACTGGCGGATGCGCAAGGCGCGATCCTGCGCGGATTCGCCCTTGGGGCCGAAGCAGTAGATCGTCACCTCGGTCTTATCGACGGCGATGGGGCGCACCACGCGGATCTGGGTGGAGAACTGATCCATCAGATAAACGTTGGGATAGACGCCCAGATTGCGCGTCTGCTCCACGATGGGACCGGCGCGTTCGGCACCCAGACGGGCCACCAGCTCCTCGCGATGGGCGAAGATCGGGCGCACCTCGGGGTTGAGCAGCTGCGTCCAGAGCAGGATATGCCCATGCTCGAAGGCATAGACCCCGCCCACGCTCTTCGACCAGCCATTGGCATCGACGGTGCGCGTGCCCTCCGCCTCGTAATCGCGGCGGCCCATGGTGGCCGAATAGTTCCAGTGGACCGAGCTGACGTGATAGCCGTCAGCGCCATTTTCCATCTGGAGCTTCCAGTTGCCCTCATAGATGTAGCTGGAGCTGCCGCGCAGCACCTCAAGTCCCTCGGGCGCGGCATCGACGATCTGGTCGATCACGGCGCGCGCCCCGCCCAGATGCTCCTCCAGCGAAACGACATCGGGATTGACCGAGCCGAAGAGGAAACCGCGATAGGTCTCGAAACGGGCAAGGCGCGTCAGATCATGCGAGCCCTCGGTGTTGAAGGCGGCGGGGTATTCGCCCGTCTTGCCGTCCTTCACCTTCAGCAGCTTGCCATTGTTGCTGAAGGTCCAGCCATGGAACGGGCAGGTGAAGCTGCCTTTGTTGCCATGCTTGCGGCGGCACAGCGTGGCCCCGCGATGCGAGCAGGCGTTGATATGGGCGTGAAGCTCGCCCGCCTTGTCGCGGGTGATGACGACGGGCTGGCGGCCGACGGTGGTGGTGAAATAGTCATTCACCGCCGGGATCTGGCTTTCATGGGCCAGATAGACCCAGTTGCCCTCGAAGATATGCTTCATCTCGGCTTCGAACAGGCGCTCATCGGTGAAGACGTCGCGACGGCAGCGGATCACGCCGGCCTCGCGGTCATCGACGATGGCCTGTTCGAGCGCGGTGAGAAGATCACTGGTCATGGTGCATTCTCCCTTCAGGCCGCGGCGCGGGCGCGGGTGGAGAACTCCTCCTCACCCTTGTCGTGAGCGTGCTGCAGCACGAAATCGAAGCCGATATGCGCGGTGTCACCCTGGCGGTTGGGGACCGGCAGCAGGCCTTCACGCGTGCCAAAGGCGAAATCGTCGGCGGCGAAGGGATCGTCGCCGAAGTTGATCTGCGTGGTCAGCGTGCGGAAGCCCGGCGCCTCGACGAAGAAATGGACATGGGCGGGGCGATGGCCATGACGGCCCAGCGCGGCCATCAGCGTATCGGTCGCGCCGCCCGGCGGCACCGAATAGCCATTGGGCATCTTCGAGCGGAAAGCATATTTGCCATCGGCGCCCAGCTTGATGCGGCGGCGGTTGTTGAAGGGCGTCTGCTCGGTGGTGGGATCGAAATGCGAGTACCAGCCCTGCGAATTGGCGTGCCACACATGCAGGATCGCGTCCTTCACGGGGTTGCCCTGAGGATCGGTGACGCGCCCGCCCATCAGCAGCGTGGTGGTGTCATCCGGATCGTCGGTGAGGTTGACTTCGCTGCCGCCATCGACCAGCGGCGCGCCCGCGACATAGAGCGGCCCCTCGATGGTGCGCGGCGTGCCGCCCGAAAGCCCTGCTTCGACATCCTTGGCGTCGAGGAACAGGTCCATGAAATGTTCAAGGCCGGTGCCGGCGGCCAGCAGGCCCATTTCCGGGCCGCTCTGGGCGAGATAGTTGACCGCGCCCCAGAACTCGCTTTCCGAAATGTCATGGCGCACGATGACCGTCATCGACGCTTCCAGCAGATCGCGCATGATCGCCTTGAGGCGCTGATCGCCCCCGGGTTCTTTGCTGCCGCTGGCCCGGTCGAGCAGGGTCTGGATGGCAGGGGTCTGGATAAAATCTTCTGTCACTTTATCTCTCCCGACTTATCGTTGTGGCCTGTGGGTCTGCGGCCAGAGGGGAAAATCAGCGGTCATCCTCGTGAATGGCCGAGGGGTGGCGGCACAGGGGCGCCACGGTGATGTCCATGAAAGGGTAGAGCGGCAGGGCCATCAGCAGATCGTGCAGATGGCTGTTGTCGCGCACATCGAAGATGGAAACATTCGCGTAGAGGCCCGCCACCCGCCAGATATGGCGCCAGATGCCCTGGCGCTGCAGATCCTGCGAGAAGGCCTTTTCCTTCGCCTTGAGGCGCTCGAACTCTTGCGGGTCGAAGCCCGGAGGAACGCGCACGGTCATCTCAACCTTGAACAGCATGTCAGGCTCCCTGCAGCGCGGCGCTGCGGTGTTGGGTCTTGGTGGCATCGCGGCGGTAGGCAGCCACCTTGTCTTCATCGAGCTGGACGCCGATCCCGGGGCGGGTCGGCACCTGAAGCTGGAAATCGGCATAGGTCAGCGGCCGGGTGACGATATCGTCCGTCAGCAGCAGCGGGCCGAAGAGTTCGGTGCCCCATTCCAGCTCCGGGAAGGTCGCGAAGACATGCGCCGAGGCCGCCGTGCCGACCGAGCCTTCCAGCATGGTGCCGCCGTAAAGACCGATACCGGCGGCATCGGCGATCATGCCCACGGCATGGGCGGGCAGCAGGCCGCCGGACTGGGCGATCTTCACGGCATAGATCCGGGCACCGGCACGCGCGGCGATGTCGAAGGCTTCAAGCGGCCCGTGCAGCGCCTCGTCGGCCATCAGCGGGATGACATGTCTGGCCGAAAGCCGCGCCATCGCCACCACGTTGAGCTTGCCGATCGGCTGCTCGACCAGATCGACGCCCGCATCCTGAAGCAGGGCCATGCCGCGATCGGCCTGAGCCTCGCTCCAGCCCTGATTGACATCGACCCGCACGCTGGCCCGGTCGCCCAGAGCGCGCTTGATGGCGGCGACATGGGCGACATCGGCCTCCACGCCGCGCTTGCCGATCTTCAGCTTGAAGATGGCATGGCGCCGTGCCTCAAGCATGGCCTCGGCCTCCTCGATATCGCGGGCCGTATCGCCGCTGGCCAAAGTCCAGGCGACGGGGAAGGCATCGCGGCGGCGACCGCCGCCGATCAGTTGCGAGACCGGCACCCCAAGGCGCTTGCCCTGCATATCCAGCAGCGCGGTTTCAACCGCGCATTTGGCGATGTGATTGCCGGCGACATGCTTGCCGATGCGGGCCATCACCGCGCCGACCCGGGTCAGATCCTGCCCCTGCAGAAGGGGCGCAATGTAGGTATCGATGGCGAGTTTGATGCCTTCGGGGCTCTCGTCGCCATAGCTCAGGCCACCGATGGTGGTGCCCTCGCCAAGGCCCTCGATCCCGTCGTCGTCCATCAGCCGCAGCAGCACCATCGCCTGGGCATGCATGGTGGCCATCGCCAGAATATGCGGGCGGATCGTGGGCAAATCCACGATGAAACTGTCGATGTGGGCCAGGCTGGCCATAACCGCTCCTGCATCTTGTCTGGTCTTGGTGAGGCAGGGCTACTCCTCCACAGGGAGTCTTGGCAAAGATCATTGAGGTCTATATGCCATACCTGAAAGGTATTACCGATGGACCTGCGCCAACTGCGCTATTTCAAGATGGTGGCCGACGAGCGCAATTTCACCCGCGCCGCGCAGCGCCTGCATATCGCCCAGCCCCCGCTCAGCCGCCAGATTCAGCAGCTTGAGGCCGAACTGGGCACCAGCCTGTTCGACCGCGATGCCCGCCCGCTGGGGCTGACGCCAACGGGCCGCCTCTTCTACGATCAGGCCAATCAGGTGCTGAGTCGCGTGGAAGACATGCGCTCGATGATCACCCGCGCCATCGCGACACAGCAACGCAACTTCGTGATCGGCTTCGTCGCCTCCACCATGTACGCGCGCCTGCCCGATCTCATCCGGGAGTTTCGCAAGGTCGCCCCCGAGGTCAATCTCAGCTTCGTGGAAATGGGCAGCATCGAACAGATTTCGGCGCTCAAGGAAGGGCTGATCGATGTCGGCTTCGGCCGCATCCGTTTCGACGATCCTGCTGTGCGGCGCACCATTCTGCGCAACGAAAGGCTGGTGGTCGCCGTGCCGATGGACCATCCCTTCACGCGGGAGACCGCCCCCATCCCGCTCTCGCGCATCGCGACCCAGCCGCAAATCCTCTATCCGCGCGCGCCGCGCCCCAGCTATGCCGATCAGGTGCTGTCACTGTTCCATGACAACGGGCTGGAGCCCACCATTGCTCACGAGGTGCGCGAGTTGCAGATCGCCGTCGGGATGGTGGCCGCGGAGGAGGGTGTCAGCATCGTCCCGGAATCCGTTCACCAGTCGCGCACGGTTGATGTCTGCTACCTGCCCATTGCCGAAACGCTTTCGTCACCGGTCATCATGAGCCACCGGGTCAACGATATCTCGCAGGAACTGGCGATCATGGCCACGGTGATCGCCACCACATACAGAAGGTGGGACTATCCTGTTCCCGATACGATCACCGAGATGGCGGAGAAATCGGGCCTGATGTAGCGGCCGCTGTCGAAATCACAATCATCTGATATTGAACACTTTTCAAGCTAGACAAGAATCCGGCGGCAAGGCGGCATACACGAAGGGTATCGCGGTCATACTTATATAGTTTTGGACCGCCCCGTGAGCTTCACCCTAGGCTTGCGATGGAAGAGGGCAAAACCCTGTCCGTCGATGATCCATAAAATCCGAAAAATGCCATGGGAGAGTACGATGAAGCCAAGTGCCTTCATCCGATAGCGCTCACGCGCGCCTTACGAAAACTCACGAATTTTAAAAATGAACAGCGCGTGATCGGGCGATGACCTCGCACCGGATCATCAGTTGTGTCCTGAAGGGAGACAGCCATTTGGCCACCACCAGCCTCAAGGCGCGCATGTCGATCCTCGCATGCTGCGCAGCCATCCCGGCGACCGCCGCGCATGCCACGGAGAACGGCACGCAGCATTACCCGGTCGGCCTGCTGACCGCCTCTCAATCGATCATGCCCGAACCCGGCCATGCGACGGTCCAGAATTACGACGTCATCTATGACGCCGATCGCATGAATGACGGCAATGGCAACAAGCTGCTTCCCGATTTTCACCTCAATGTGAAAGTGCAGGCCACCCGCTTCATCTACACCTGGCCGATCGAAATGAACGGACTGACCATCAGCAGCGGCAGCGCGGTCAACTTCTACGACACCAGCCTGAGCATCGGCGCCGAACACGGCGAGCGCTTCCAATTGGCCGACACCAATTTCTCGCCGATCATGCTGCGCTGGACCAACAAAAAGAACCTGCATGTGATGGTGGCCGCCAACGTCTGGGCGCCGACCGGTTCCTACAAGGCGAACCGGCTGGTCAATGCGGGCCTCAACTACTGGTCGGGCGATCTTGAGGCCGGCTTCACCTGGATGCCCACAAGGCGCTGGGAAATCGGCGCGGACAGCTGGACCGGCTTCGCCTTCAACCGCAACAATGCCACCGGCTACACATCGGGCAACACCTTCGATGTCGACTTCGTGGTCGGCTATCGCCCGCTGGTCAGAAAGCCGCAGCTCCAGCTGGCGCTGACCGGCGACTTCTTCCGCCAGTTCAGCGACGACAAGGTCAATGGCCTGAAGGTCGGCGCCGATGGCTTCCGCGGCAGGCAGATGGCGCTTGGGCCCAGCATCCGCTGGGATTTCCGCCCGGGTCTGGCGGTTCTCTTCAAATATCAGAAGGAATTCGACGTGCGCAACCGGCCCGAGGGCGAGAAGTTCTGGCTCGAACTGGCCGTACCGCTCGGCAAGTCGCATCGCGGGTGACCGCCAGTGGCCAGACCAGCTTTCCCCCTGCATCTCGCGCAACAAGCTCACCCCCAACAGGAGCAGTAGAATGCCCTCAGAAAAGTTCGACGTCGTGATCGTAGGCAGTGGCGCGGCCGGCTGCGTGGTGGCCGATTATCTGGCCCGCCACACCAGCGCCTCGATTGCCGTGCTGGAGGCAGGCGGCAAGGACAATGATCCGATGATCCATATCCCCGCCGGCTATTCGGCGATCCTTGCCAAGGACCGCCATGTCTGGGCCTATGATACAGTGCCGGTCCATGGCTCGGTCCGGCGCTACCGCATGGGCAAGGTCGTGGGCGGCGGCAGCTCGATCAACGCCATGTGCTATGTGCGCGGCCAGAAGCAGGACTTCGACATCTGGCAGGAGGCGGTGGGCGATACCGGCGACTGGTCATGGGAGACGATGACCGCCACCTTCATCGAGCAGGAACGCAACGACACCTTCCACAATGCCCATCACGGCATCCATGGCCAGCTCTCGGTCGAGCTGCCCAAGGGCATCAACGAGCTGAACCTGCGCTGCATGAGGGCCTTTCAGGAATACGGCCTGCCGTACAATGCCGATTACAACGGCGAGCGTCAGGACGGTGTCTCGCCGGTGCAGACCAACACGCTCAATGGCAAGCGCTGGAGCGCCGCCGTGGCCCACCTCAACCAGCATCTGGCCAGCGGACGCGTCAAGCTACTGACCAATCGAACCGTCACCAAGGTGCTGGTCGAAGGCAAGCGCGCCACCGGCGTGAGGGTGCTGCACGATGGCGCCGAGCAGGAGATCCATGCCGATCTGGTGATCGTTTCGGCAGGCGCGGTGCAATCGCCCAAGATCCTGATGCATTCGGGCATTGGCCCGCGCAAGCATCTCGAACAGTTCGGCATCACGGTGAAGCTGGATCTGCCCGGCGTCGGCGAAAACCTGCACGACCACCCCATCATCCCGATCTCCGCCTATGTGAAAGGCAAGATCGGCTATCAGAGCGCCGCGCATGGCTTCGGCTCACTGGTGGCGGGCGCACGCTATTTGCTCACCAAGGACGGCCCCGCCTCGGGCAACGGGATCGAGACGGTGTCCTATTGGGATCCGCTCGATCCGGGCAACGAACAGCCCACGGTCCAGTGCTATCATGAGCCGATTATCGCGCTCGACGGGCTCAATGCCACCGGATCGCGTTCCGGCGTGACCTTCGCCACCGTGGTGCTGCAGCCCAGAAGCCGCGGTACGGTGCGCCTGGCCAATGCCGATCCCACCTCCATGCCGCTGATCGATCCCAACTTCATCGGCGATGCCTATGACCTCAAGGTGGGCGTCGCTGCGGTCAAGGCGGTGCGCAAGGTGATGAGCCAGGAATCGCTGGTCGACATCATCGAGGAAGAGGTTCTTCCCGGCACGGACAAGCAGAGCGACGAGGAGATCGCCGACTTCGTCAAGGCGGTGGCCACCACTATGTGGCACCCGGTCGGCACCTGCCGCATGGGCACCGACGATCTTGCCGTGGTCGATGCGACATTGCAGGTCCGGGGCATCGATGCGCTGCATGTGATCGATGCCTCGATCATGCCCACGATCACCAGCGGCAACACCAATGCGCCGACGCAGGCCCTGGCGCTTCATGCCTCGAAGATGCTGGTATCGCGTTACTTCGCATGATCTGAACACCCGGCCCGAAAGGGGACGCGGCAGCGGTCCTTTTTCGGGCATCGGGCCTGCCTGTCTCCGTCCCGGAGGCAGATATCCGCCTTCCCGATCGAGGAAGCGCCCGGCCTCTTCCCGCTTACAAAGCGCACATCGCCGCCTGCCATCGCCCTCCCCGCAAGGGCGCCCCTGCCTGTCAGCTTTTGGGCTGCAATCGGCAGACTGGTTCAGAGCAGCCAGCACCAGATCGCAAGAGAACGCGGCCACGATGGGCACGCCTTGCACAATGCTTGCGCCAATCGCCATGCCCCGGACCGCTCCTGCCATCGGCGCCAGCCCGCTCGATCGGCTTACCCGCGTTCATTTTTTCATATTATTCAATTCATTGATCCAATACTGAACATTACGGCATTATTATAATTTGCCAATGTTGGTCTTTTCCTGACCAAGTCAACGAAACCGTCACAGATCAGTCATCTGATCCGCCTAGTCCGCAGCTCGTCAAGTTCGCGTTGCACTTTCTTTTCATAACACAGGGTCCATCCTATGCTCACCCGCTTCTTGGGGTCGACGGCGCTTGCCGTCTGCTGTCTTGCGTCCGCCTCTGTCAGCCATGCCGCTTCCGCCCCGGCCTATGCCGTTGTGGACAAGGTGGCCGGTGCCGATGGCGGCTGGGATTTCGCCAATGTCGATCCCGTGCGCGGTGTGCTGTATGTCGCGCGCAGCAATGCGGTGATGGCGATGGACATCGCCACGCATAAGGTCACCGATGCGCTCGCCGCAGCTGATGGCAGCCATCAGGCCGTGGCCATCGATGGCGGCAAGACCGTGGTGCAGACCGACGGCAAGACCGGCATGACGCGCTTTATCGACGCCGCCACCGGCCATATCGACGCGCAGGTGCCCAGCGGCCAGAAGCCCGACGCCGCCTTCTATGACGCGCAGACCGGCAAGGTTGCCGTGATGAGCCCCGGCAATGACACGATCACCACCATCGATGCCAAAAGCCGCAAGGTGGTGGGCACGATGACGCTGGCGGGCGGTCTGGAATTCGCCGTCAGCAATGGCAAGGGCGGCGCCTTCATCAATCTGGAGGACGCGGCCAAGATCGCCGAAGTCGATCTGGCCAGGGGCAGGCTGCTGCGCAAGATCGACCTGCCCGGCTGCGAGGGGCCCACGGGTCTGGCCCGCTTCGCGCACGGCACGCGGCTGATTTCGGCCTGCGCGAACGGTGTGGCTCTGGTGGTTGATACGGCCAGCGGCAAGACGCTGACCACCCTGCCGATCGGCAAGGACGCCGATGCCGTGCTGCTGGACGAAGCGCGCGGCCTGGCCTTCGTGCCCTGCGGCGGCAGCGGCACGCTGGTGGCTCTCTCCATCGCCGATGCCAACAAGGTGACCGTGGCGCAGGTAATCCCCACGCAGGTGGGCGCCAAGACCGGCGCCGTCGACCCGCGTGACGGGCGCATCTATCTGCCCACCGCCACGCTGGCCACGCCCGAGCCCGGCGCCAAGCGCGGCAAGCCGCTGCCCGGCACCTTCACCATCCTGATCGTGGCCCCCAAGGCCTGACGCAAGCTTTCCCAAAGGAATACACCATGAAGCGCTTTCTCTCCCTCGCGCTGGCTTGCGCCGCCCTCCCCGCTGTTGCGCAGGCCGAAGCCCCCAAGCATCTCGACTATCTGGATGCCGCCAAGTTCACCC
Organism: Novosphingobium rosa NBRC 15208; assembly: GCF_001598555.1. Lineage (GTDB taxonomy): Bacteria > Pseudomonadota > Alphaproteobacteria > Sphingomonadales > Sphingomonadaceae > Novosphingobium > Novosphingobium rosa. Next base: position 163,789 of record NZ_BCZE01000009.1, on the reverse strand, counting down.
CTTCGCAGATCCTTCCGCCGCCTGCCGCCCATGGCTCGGCCTCCGAGGCTTTCGAGCTGGAAACCCTGCACCGCCTGCTCGCCAAGGCCAGCCCGGAGCGTCTGGCGCAGGCCAAGGTGGACAGCGACAATGAGAACCCCTCGCTGTTCAACAATGTCGTCGGCTTCGATCTGAAGACCAAGCCCGCCACCTGGGCGTTGCTGACGCTGGTGCAGTCCGAGGGCGATCTGGCAGCGGACAAGAGCAAGACCTTCTTCCACCGCATGCGCCCCTACAGCGCCGATCCCTCGATCCCCTTCTGCGAGCACAAGCCCGATCCGGCCAAGCCGGAATACCGCTCCTATCCCTCGGGCCATTCGACGCTGGGCTATTCGGTGGGCTGGGTGCTGGCGCATCTGATGCCTGCCAAGGCGGATGCCATCCTCGCCCGCGCCGCCGACTATGCGATGAGCCGCGAATATTGCGGCGCGCATTATGCCAGCGACACCGAGGCCAGCCATGTCATCGGCACGATGGTGGGCATCGACCTGCTCGCCGATCCGCGTCTGGCCGGCAAGATCGCTGCCGCGCGTGCCGAACTCTCCAAGCCGTAATTCCTTCCTTCAGGGGGCTTTTATCATGATTTCTCTTCCTTCATTGCTGAAGGGCGGCACGGCGCTGGCCGCCGTCCTCGTCGCCACCTCTGCTCTGGCCGCCACAGAGCCCGCACCCGCACCGGCGGACAATCCCGCCGATCCGCAATCGACCAGCGCCAATCAGGCCGGTCAGGCCAATGACAAGCAGGCGCTGACCTCTTCGGACATCATCGTGCTGGGTTCGGGCACGGCGCAGGCCGCCCCGCTCTCGGCTTCGCTGACCACCACCCAGCCGCAGTCGGCGGTCAGCCGCGACTTCATCGACAACGCCAATGCCGCCTCGGACTTCAACGAGCTGATCGCGCTGACGCCCAGCGTCTCGATCACCGGCACCGGCAACGGTCTGGGCTTTGGCGAGACCAAGGCGGTGATCCGCGGCTTTCAGGATGGCGAATACAACGTCACCTATGACTCGATCCCCTTTGCCGACACCAACAACCCCACCCATCACTCCACCGCCTTCTTCCCCTCGGACACGATCGAGACCATCGTGGTCGATCGCGGCCCGGGCAACGCCAGCCAGCTAGGTCAGGCCACCTATGGCGGCAACCTCAACATGTATTCGCGCGGCGTCAGCGACAAGCGCGGCGTGATGGCCGAAGGTCTGCTGGGCAACTGGAACAGCGCCATCGGCCGTTTCGAACTCCAGAGCGGCAAGATCGACAGCCTGAACGGCGCCAAATTCGTGCTGGCCGGGCAGTATCTGCGTTCAGACGGTGCGCTGACCAATTCGCCGGTCAATTCCAAGAACCTGTTCTTCAAGGGCGTGGTGCCCATCGGCGAGCATAACACGCTGACCATCCTGAGCACCTACAACCGCAACTTCTACTATCAGTCCGACGTGCTGAAGGGCGCGAGCTGCGGCGCTCAGGTTTCGGGCGAGGCCACGCTGAAGGCCACCAATTGCACCGCCAGCTCCAACATCGGCCAATATGGGCTGAATTATGGCATGGGCAGCGATCCGACGAAGCAGGATTACTGGAAGTACAATCGCACCGACAAGGCCACCGACTTCTCCTATCTCCGCCTGCAGAGCGAGCTGGGCAGCGGTTTCTCGATGGACAACCGTGTCTATATGTACGGTTACACCAACAACACGCTCTCGGGGAACACCACCAAGGTGCTGAAGGGCGCCACCAACGGTGTCGTGCCGAGCTTCTCCGGCGCGGGCACCGCGGCCTCGCCCTATGTGCCCAATGCCGTTGCGGGCATTCCCGGCTACAACAAGCTGAACAAGTATCGCGTGCTGGGCTACATCGGCCAGGTCGATTACACCTTCCAGTACGGCAAGGTGAAGGTCGGCGGCTGGTACGAGCATGCCAACAGCTGGCGCCACACCTGGGATTTCGACTGGGCCACCGGCCTGCCCAGCTATGACCAGAACGCCAATCTGGGTACGGCGGCCACGTCGCAATATCCCTCGATCTCGATGGCCAATCTGAAGTATGAGCAGAATTCGAGCTGGGATCAGTTCCAGCTCTTCGGCGAGTTCGAAATCCGACCCACCGATACGCTCTCGGTCACGCCCGGCGTGAAGTATGTGAACTTCAACCGCGGCGTGAACGCGCTGGTCAATGCCGACGCCAACCGCTCGCCCTCGAACAATTCGCACACCTGGACCAAGACTCTGCCCTTCGCCACTATCAACTGGCAGCCGGTGCAGAATCTGTCGGTCTATGGCCAGTATGCGCAGGGCATGTATGTGCCTGATCTGTCGAGCTTCTACACGCCCACCACCGGCACCGGCAGCTCGGTGCAGCAGAGCACCGCTCTGGCTTCGGTCAAGCCGCAGACCTCGACCAACTATCAGCTGGGTTCGGTCTGGCATGGCAAGAAGGTCTCGGTGGACGTCGATGTCTACAAGATCGACGTGAACAACAAGATCGCCACGGACAATTCGGTCGGCGCCATCTCTGGCGCGCTGGTGAACATCGGCAGCGTGCATTACAAGGGCGTGGAAGGCCAGCTGGCCTATATGCCCATCGAAGGGCTGACGCTGTTCGGCAATGGCTCCTACAACTATGCCCATTCGGGCAGCACGAGAGCGCAGATCGCCAAGGCGCCGTTCAGCACGGCGGCGGCGGGGCTGATCTACAAGCACCATGGCACCCGCGTGTCCTTCAGCCAGAAGTTCACCGGACCGCAGTACGCCACCGAACTGTCCGCCGCCGTGACCACCACCACCGGCATCCGCATGTATCGCCTCAGCCCCTACAGCACGGGCGAGTTCGCGATCAGCCAGGAGATCGGCCAGCACTTCCGCATCGGCGCCACCGTGTCGAACGTGTTCAACAGCCGGGCGATCACCGCCGTGTCGAATGGCGGCACGACCGTGGTGGGCGGCCAGACCTATTACGCGGGTGCAGACCAGTTCAACTTCCTGCCGCCGCGTTCCTTCCTGATGGATGTGCGCGTAAAATACTGATTTCACGCCACGGGCCGGTTGCAGTCTGGTCGCCGCTGCAACCGGCCTTCTTGTCGCAGACATGGCCTCAAGATTGTCATTTCCCAACCTTGCGATCCGGTGATGGCGCTTGCCCGCGCGGTCTCATACAGGGGACCGATCCCCACCGGCAGACCTTTTCAGGACAACAGACCAGCATGCCTTCCCAGCCCGCCACCTCGCCTCAGGACGATGCATCCGCACTGGCCAAGGTGCCCGCCGTCACGCTGGGCTTCTGGGTGATAAAGATCCTGGCCACCACGCTGGGCGAAACCGGCGCCGATCTGTTCACCCAGCAATATGACATGGGCTATGCCGCCGGCATCGCGCTGTTCTGCATTCCGCTGCTGATCCTTGTCGCCGCGCAGATCCGCGCGAAAGGCTTCCATTCCCTGCTCTATTGGGCGACCATCCTGGCCTCCACCACGGCGGGCACGGCGCTGGCCGATTTCTTCGACCGTTCGCTGGGCATCGGCTATACGGGGGGCAGCGCGGTGCTGCTGGCCTGCGTCGCCGGATCGCTGCTGGCATGGCGGCTGGTGCTGGGTACGGTCTCTGTCACCAGCGTTTCGGAGCCGCGCGCCGAGGCTTTCTACTGGCTGACCATCACCTTCTCGCAGACGCTGGGCACCGCGCTGGGCGACTGGTCGGCCGATGACGGCGGATTGGGCTATCTGGGCGGCGCGGCGGTGTTCGGCGGGGCGCTGCTGGTGCTGGCGCTGATGTATCGCCTCACCGCCCTGTCGCGCACCGCGCTGTTCTGGGCCGCCTTCATCCTCACCCGTCCGCTGGGCGCCACCGTGGGCGATTTCCTCGACAAGCCGCTCGCGCAAGGCGGGCTCAACCTTGGGCGCGACATGGCCACGCTGGTGCTGCTGGCCGCCATCGCTCTGGCGCTGTGGCTGGTGCCGCAAAAGGCGGGCAAGGCGCATTAAGGGGCGCCCGATCCGCAAGACCGCCGCTCCAGCCTGATCGCCCTGACGAAGCACGCCAGAGACAGGCTGCCGCCAGTCTGATAAATGTCGAGGCGATGGAGGCCGCGCCACCGTCGCCCTGACGGCCTCACCTCATTGCGGATCATCCAGACTGAACTGGTCGTCATCCTCGTGATAGGTGAAGATTTCTGCGTAGCGGCCCCAGTTGGTCACGGTCTTGAGCGTTTCATCGGCGAAATCCTCGCTCATGTGGTCTTCCAGCTCGTCGCGGAAACGGCGGGCGGGGGCCTTGTGGCTGGCGCGCTCATCCAGAATGCGGCGGATGTGCTGGGCCAGCGGCACATGGGCCAACAGGGCCTCGCCGAACATCGCCTTGCGCTGATCGACCTCGGCCTGCGCATAGCGGCGCGCGGCGGGGGTCAGCAGCAGCTGCGCGCCGCGCAATTCGGCGAAGCGCAGCAGTTGCAGCGTTTCGGCCATGGGAAACAGGTCGTCGATCTCGAAGTTCAACGAATCCGCCAGTTCGGCCATGCTCGCCTTGCCGTTGAAGGGCGTGCCATCGACCTCCTCAATCAACCCCGCCAGCGTGTTGGTGGAGACATGGGGCAGCACCATCGCAATGCCGGTGCCGGGGAACAGCCCGTCACGCGTGGCCTGGGCCTGAGCGGGCCGGGCTGTCATGCGGGCATAGATGTCGTCCACCAGCGCGCGGAAGGGCGGGTCCAGCCGGTCGCGCGGGCGCGGGATGTCGACCTTGATCTCGGCCACCACACGGCCCGGATTGCTGGAAAAGACCAGAATGCGGTCGCACATCTGCACCGCTTCCTCGATGTTATGCGTGACGATCAGGATCGACTTGATCGGCATCCGTCCCTCCGACCACAGATCGAGCAGATCGGTGCGCAGCGTTTCAGCGGTCAGCACATCGAGCGCGGAAAAGGGCTCGTCCATCAGCAGCAGCGCGGGATTGACCACCAGCGCCCGGGCCAGCCCGACACGCTGGCGCATGCCGCCTGACAGCTCCTTGGGATAGGCGTTCTCGAAACCGTCGAGGCCGATCAGATCGATGGCGGCCAGCGCGCGCTGGCGGCGCTCCTCGGGCGGAACCTTCTGGGCTTCGAGGCCCAGCTCGACATTCTGCTGCACCGTCAGCCAGGGGAACAGGGCGAAGGTCTGGAACACCATCGCCACGCTGGGATCGGGGCAATCCTCGCTGGGGATGCGCTCAACGCTGCCCTCGCGGGGATGGATCAACCCGGCGATGGAGCGCAGCAAGGTGGACTTGCCCGAGCCCGAACGGCCCAGCAGGCCGACGACCTCATTCTGGTTGAGCGTGAGGTTCACATCCTCCAGCACCAGATGGCCGCCCGGCGGGGGCCCGTAATAATGGTTGAGGCCCCTCACCTCGATCAGCGGCAGCGGGCTCTGTGTTGCAAGAGTGGCCATGGGAAATCTCCGGAAATTTTTGAATCAGGACAGGCTCAGGCGGCGCTCGCCAAAGGCGTAGAGCGGCCGCCAGACCAGACGGTTGAAGCCGAGAACGAAAAGACTCATCACCCCGATGCCCAGCGCCACCTGAGGCACATGGCCATCGGTGGTGGCCTGCGCGATATAGGCGCCAAGGCCATGGGCCTGCAGATGGCGATCGCCCCATGTCACGGCTTCGGCCACGATGGAGGCGTTCCACGAGCCGCCCGAGGCGGTCAGCGCACCGGTGATGTAATAGGGGAAGATCGCGGGCAGAGCGACCTGCCGCCACCATTGCCAGCCCTTCAGCCCGAACATGTCGGCCACCTCGCGCAGATCGGTGGGAATGGCGCTGGCCCCGGCGATGACGTTGAACAGGATGTACCACTGCGTGCCCAGGATCATCAGCGGCGAAAGCCAGATATCGGGCATCAGCTGCCAGCGCACGATGGCGATCACCGCGAAGGGAAACAGCACATTGGCCGGAAAGGCCGCGAGGAACTGGGCGATGGGCTGCACCGCCTCGGCCAGACGCGGGCGCAGGCCGATCGCCACGCCCAGCGGCACCCAGACCACGCTTGCCAGCGCGATCAGCACGATCACGCGCAGCATCGTCAGCGTAGCGAGCCCCAGCACCCGCGCCACCTCCATCAGGCTGAGCGCGGAGAGGATATAGCGCGCAGTCCAGCACAGAACGGCGGTCACGCTCAGCCAGATCGCGGCCTGCCAGAGGCGCCCGGCCCATGGGTTGGGCTGACGGGGCGAGATGGCGCGGCGGGGGCGCAGTGTTGGCTCCAGCGCCAGCAGCAGATTGCCGAGCTCCGTTACCGGGCGGAAGATCAGCGGCAGCAGCCGGGTGCGGCGCAGCAGATCGAACAGCCAGCTGGCGGGGCGTTCGCTGCCGGCCGTCTGCTCGAAGCGGAAGCGGTCGGCCCAGGCGACGATGGGGCGGAAGAACAGCTGGTCATAGGCCACGATCACCAGCGCCATCATGCCCACCGCCCAGCCCACGCTGCGGAAGTCCTGATGCGCGATGGCGATGGCAAGGTATGATCCAATGCCCGGCAGGGTGACGGTGGTGTTGCCCACGGTGATCGCCTCCGAGGCCACCACGAAGAACCACCCGCCCGACATCGACATCATCGCATTCCACACCAGCGCGGGGGTGGCATAGGGCAGGTCCAGACGCATGAAACGCCGGATCGGCGGCAGGGCGAAACCCTGACAGGCTTCCTCGAGATCGCCGGGCAGGTTGCGCAGCGACTGATAGAAGCTGAACGCCATGTTCCACGCCTGAGAGGTGAAGATGGCAAAGACGCTGGCCAGCTCCACCCCAAGCACATTGCCGGGAAACAGGTTCATGAAGAAGGTGACCGTGAAGGTCAGAAACCCCAGGATCGGCACCGATTGCAGGATATCGAGCGCGGGCACGATGATCTGCCCCGCCGCCTTGCTGCGCGCCGCCAGCGTGGCCACCACCAGCGTGAAAAGGGTGGAGGCCAGCAGCGCGGCGAACATGCGCAGCACGGTGCGCAGCGCGTAATAGGGCAGTTGCGCGGGATCGAGCGTCACCGGCGCCAGATGCAGCGAGGAGAGCGGCTGGATCGCCCCCTCCGCCCCGCGAAACACCAGCAGCGCCAGCGCCGCGAGCAGGGCAAAGGCCAGCGCATCCTCGCGGCTGGGGCGAGAGAGGCGCAGCATCCGGGAAAAGACCGGAAGCGCGCGGGGAGCATGGCGCTCAGCCTTCATGGGCCGCCTCCCCTGTGCGAGAGGCAGCCAGCGGCGCGCCAGCATGGGTCATAGCAATAAAACAGGTCATGATCGGGTCCTTGGAACGGGAAGCGCGCTTCCCGCCCGGGCCGACCACGGATCAGATCACGCGCGCGGTCCCGCAGGGGAAAGCTGCTTGCGGCGACGCAAGGCGAAAAGCAGGCTGCGAGGGCCTACTGTCGCATTCGTCGGCGTTTTGCTGGCAACTTCGTGGCATGGTTGGTCCTTCTGAAATCGAGCGCCCCACCATGGCGGAGCGACTCGACTTGGGCGCTTCTATACCCTAGGGGAGTATGCCATCAAGGCTTAAAGGGCAGAGCATGGGTCACGTTGCGTCGGAAAAGCAGAAGCTCCTCAACCGGCTCAAGCGGCTGCGCGGGCAGATCGATGCGCTGGAACGCGCGGTGGACGGCGAGGTGGAATGCGCCAAGGTGCTCCAGCAGGCCACCGCCTGCCGGGGGGCGCTGGAGGGCTTTATCGCCGAAGTCATCGAGGACCATATCCGCGAGCATATGGTGGACCCGCAATTGCCGGGCAGCGACCCCAAAGTGCAGGCAGCGGAAGAGCTGGTGGCCATCATCAAATCCTATCTGCGATAGAACCCCGTTCCGCCTTGCCTGAGGTTCGGGGCCGCAACGCCGCCTGACGGGCCTGCATCACCAGACATGTCGCCAGTGCTGCGCGCGGCCCGGCAAAGGCCATGGCATGCACCGCATCGGCCATGGTGCGGCGATGCTCGGTTTCGGGATCGAGCGGTTCGGCAGGTTTCGCCCCCCGTCCCTCACGCCGCCTTGCTGCCTGCTCGCAATCGCGCTTCCAGCCATCACGCAGGCTGCTGCCGCCGATCAGCAGCAGCAAACCAAGACTGCCCAGGAAGAAGGTCAGCATGCCGAGCCCTCCCTCCAGCGCCGTCGCCGGGCCGGAGGCATGAGCTTGCCAGACCGCGCGATGAACGCATGTGCTGGCGCCGGCCCCCGCCATAAAGGCAACGCCCGCCAGCCGATGCAAAAGGTCGCGATGGTTCATGTCGGCATCCTTTCCTTGGGGGTGGCGGCGTTCACCCGCAGCAAGGACAATCGGCCCGTGATCCGGGCTTTCGGTTCCGCGGTAACCGATCGCACAGGGCGCTGGGGCTTGCGGCGAGGTGCACGATGCTCAACGCTGGCCATGATGGCGTCCAGCCTCCGGTTTTAGCCGCTGCCCGGTGACGGCGACGGGCATGAGTGCGATAATAGGCGGCCAGCAGGGCGCCCCACCCGGCGATCATCAGAACCAGCATCACGCCGCCACCTTGGCGCCGCGCGGGGTTCGCGTCTTGTTGCGCACCCGGCGCATCGGCAGGCTGCGGGTGTGGCGTTTGAAGTAAACGATCTCCAGCAAGGTCGGCCAGATTTCCAGCGAGGCACGGATCAGCCCCACCTCATCATCGACGATACGGCTGACATTCTGCTGGAAGAAATCCGGCTCGAAATCATAGAAGGTGCGCGACAGGCCCGCGGCGAACTGGCCCAGCGCCATGCGCCGGTCATCATGGCGCGCATGATCGATGGCGGCCAGCACCCGGGCGTGCAGCGAACGGGCATCGTCCAATATCTGCTGGCTATCCTCCAGCGAGACATGGCCGTCATAATCAAAGGCGATGCCCCATTCGTCGGTCTTGCGCAGGGTGGAGCGGAACTTGCGCTTCAAAAGCCCGCAGATCGCCTCGTTGAACACCTCGGCGGCCAGCGGATTGCGCATATAGGCGTTCTTGATGTGGGTCTGCGCGGAATCGACATGCGCCGCCACAAAGCCCGATTGCTGGATCCACAGGCGATAGATGTAATCCTCGAAACGCAGCCTTGTGGGGAAGAAAGGCGGCAGGCCGGTGGTGTTGTCATAGCCCGCCACGCCGCAATCCATCCGCCAGTTCACATTGGTGAGGCATGGGCGGAAATTGACCATCACATAGGTGTCGTTCAGCCTTTCGGCGTCGATCTCTTCGGGATCGTCGAGGAACATGTCGACGTAATCGACCGCATCGATGTCATTGGTGCCGGTGCGGAAGGTCTGGGCCATCTTGATGATGCCGCCGCGCGGCAGCGTGCCGGGCTGCAGCGCCAGCGCATTGTCGCGGCAGAAGCCCAGCGAGGTGTTGCTCTCCAGATCCATCGCGGAATCGAGCAGCAGCTCGCCCTGATCGTAATTGGCGGGAGCCTCCGCCACGGTGCGGCCCAGCACATCGCGGAACGAGGCGAGGATGTCGAAAGACTTGCGGCTGTGGCCATTGGCGCCGCGCGGGATCAGCTTGCCTCGGCTGACCTCGTTTTCGCCCAGAGCCTCGGGGCTGTCCTCGATCAGCGCATAGGGGCGCATATCGTCGTCGGCGCTGACCATCAGGTCGCCCAGCGTGTACATCAGCGTGAAATTGCGGTTGCCGCCATAGCTGGGGCGGAACAGGTTGCGCACCAGCATATCCAGCTTGCGGTCTTTCAGGCGGCGGCAAATGTAGCCGAGGAACTGCTCCTTTTCCGCCGGCCCCACATACCACACCTCATTCTGGGTGCGGGTGGCTTCCAGCGTGTCGTAATATTTCTGATGGTTGGCGATGGAGGAATCGTCGAAGACGGTGATCGGCGCGCTCTGGCCGCAGCGGGAGAAGTTTTCGTCATAGGCTTCGACGGTCTCGCCCACATCACGCAGGCGATAGGTGGGGATCACGAAATGCAGCTGTTGTGTGGTCACGGGGACACGTCCATCCGGGCGGCGCGCCGATCTCGGCGCCGGGGACGGTCTATCTAGGGCGGCACGGCATAGCGCTTCCAGCCGACAAAACTCTGTTTCACATTGTATTTGCATAGTGGCCGGGGCGACATCAGACCTCCGCCCCGGCGCGACGGGGCGGAGATCCTGTTGCCAAGCTTAGCGCCGCATCAGCGCGTCTCCCCCAAGGTGACGACATTGTTGCGCTGGGTCACCTCCGGCGAGCCGGTCGAAACCCGAACGCGCAGCGTGGCGGGGGCGCCGCCGGGAACGGTCAGCGTCACCTTCGCGGTTTTGGCGCGCAGGTCGCCCGGGGCCTCCAGCGCGGGGACGGCAGCGGTGGCGAGCACCTTGCCCTCCGCCGTTTCCAGCATCACCTTGCCCGCAGGCGCAGCCACCGAGCCAAGGCTATGGACGGTCACCGAGAGTTGGTTGCCCTTGCGCACGACATCGTCAGCCCCGATGCCAAGGTCCGGGCGATGCTCGGGCTGGGTGTCGGCCTTCTGCCTGAGGCGGAAGGTCATGACGGTGGTGGCGCCGGGGGCGAAGCTGACGGGCAATGAACCGCTGCGCTCCAGCTCCACCATGCGCGTGGCGACATCGCCCTGCGCAACATCGCCGCCAGAGGGAGCGATGCCCTGTGTCATCTCCCATTGGCCCGCCGTCACGTTCCACGTGCCCATATCAGCGCGCTGCTCGCTGGGCGTGGTGTTGTAGGCCACCACGGTGAAGCGCTCGGGCGTGGCGTCGCGCACCAGAATGGCAACCTTCACCGCCGCCTCGGGATCGGCAAAACGCCAGCTGACGGCATTGCCCGGATAGGACTGGCCGCGCTTCAGGCCGATGCCGCCAAGGCGTTCGCGCTGAAGCAATTCGTTGGGGGCCTCCACGCGGTCGGTCCACCAGTGGCCCTGCGTGTACATATACATGTGCTGGCTCTTGTCGGCGATGCCATGGGCGTTGAGCGCTTCCAGCCAGGCGTGGTCACCCGTGCTGTTCCACGCCTCGAAGCGGGAGAAATCATCGCCGCCCTTCGCCTTTTTCAGCACCGCATCCTTCCAGTCGGCGCGCTTGCCCAACGCCGTAACGGCATTCTCGTTAAGCTCGGCCAGAGCACCGAAATTATCCTTGCCGACGCGCGCCAGCACCGGGCGCAGATATTTGTCATCGCCGGTAAAGCGCCACGCCGCCCAGGCCGACTGCATTGGCACCGAGGCGCCGCCACCATCGCCCGCCCGCTCGGTGTCATGGTCGAAGCTGATATCGTTGGGGAAACTCCAGAGGCCGTTGGCCCCCTGCTTGCCATGAGCCAGCAGACCATCGATCACCCCCGTCACCAACCCGCGCGCTGTGGGATCGGCGTTGAAGGTGCCCAGCAGGATCGGGCTATGCATGATCACGAAGCCATAGGGCTTCTGCCATGCCCATGGCTCGTCATGGTAAATCTTCCGTCCACCATACCAGCTCGACGAGATATGCATATGGCCCGCCGGGTTCACCCGGATCAGCCCGCCCAGCGCTTTGACCGTGGCCATGATGCGCTCGACCGCCTTGGGTTCGCCCCAGTTGAGGTAGAGCCGCTCGGCATCGGAATTGATGCCTTCCTCATAGACGTGGAGTTCATCGCTGGTGATATAGCTCAGCCCGTTGACGATCATCCCGTTCTTGTAGACCGCATCGGACAGCGCCCGCAGCGAGACATTGATCTTGTCCGGATCGACCCCCATCAACGCAAGGCCGGGCCATTGCTCGACCAGATCGGTGTCGTCGGAAATGCCGCCGCCGAAATCGCCATAAGGCACCTGGCGGTTGTCGATCCACCAGTTCACAAACTGGCGGGTGAGTTTCAGATCCTCAAGCTGGCGGAACGCCCAGAGCGGCATGCCTGCTGGCGCTTCAGGTTGAACGAAGGGCGGCAGCTGGTCCTCGGAATAGCCGATATCGGCCCAATAGCGACGTGCCTCCAGATTGTCGGGATCGACGCGCAGCAGATCGGTGATGTCGCCATAGAGCCGCTGATACAGCCGGGCGCGCTTGGAGGCGGTGTGTTCCTCCACCAGAAAGGCCCAATTGTCCTTCACCTGATTGAAGCGGTCGGCGATATGCTCGATCTTGGCCGCATCACGGTCCTTGAAGACCATGCGGACGTTCATGCCATCGATGGACTTCGGCCCGAAATCCGGCGCTGCCGAGGCAATGGTGAGATAGAGGCTGTCAGCGGTGAGGATACGGTCGCGCAGGTCGAGCCAGAGCGTGCGCGCCTCGCCCGGGCGGACCGAAACCTGCACATCGATCATGTCGCGGTCCGGCCAGATCGGATCTTTCACGCGGATGTCGAGCGGGATCAGCCCCTGCGCATTGGGTTTGGCGTCCATAGCAGGCAGATCGAGCGCGATGCCGTCCAGCCCGTCATGCACATTCTCCCAACCATAGTTCCAGGCGCGGGCCAGCGGCCGATCCGCCGGGGCATCGCCAAAGTTCGAGGGGATCAGCACATGGACCAGCGGCAGATCATCGGCATTGCGCCGCGCCTTGCCCGAAGCCCCCGCAGCACCCGCACCCACCGCCGCCTTCACGCCACTCGTCGGCAAGGCGACCACGGTGGCGCGTTCATTGGCAGGATAGCGGCCCGCGATATGGGCATTGAGCGACGTTAGCGCCCCCAGATCCGATGCCGCATCGGCCCGCACGGTGTAGCTGAGCTGGAACGTGCCCTTGGGCACCTCGCCGGCATGGATGTTGTAGGCCCAGATCTCCTGAATGGGCTGTTCCTGCATCACATTGGTAAAGCGCAGCGTGCCGCCCGTCGTGGTCGGCGTATCGGTCAACGAATGGACCACGCCTTGCGGGCGCGTCGCCAGCTTCTTCCATGCGGACCGGCCATCGCCCGACCATTCCAGCGCACCATAGGCCGCGCCACGGATTTCCACGCGGTTGAAGGCGGCATCCCTGGGCACGGTCAGCTGATAGGTCTTGCCGCCTTCGACATAGACGTTCCAGTCGGGCAGCTCGAAATAATCGTCACGCCCCGGCAGGCGCGAGCGGTTGTAGACGCCGGGCCAGGTGGTTTCGGCAATGCCGTCCACGCCCTTCCACATCCATTCCTTCAGATCCTTGGCGTCGGCGAATTCCACCTTGCGGATGGTGGTGACCTTGCTCTCCAGCGGCGCGGGGCTCTGCGTGTCCCAGCCGAAGCGGTGGAGCCAGGCCTTGCGAATATCCGCCGCGACAGGCGCAGGGCCCCCAGCAGGTTGCTGCTGCGCGGCCAGTTGGGCCACCTGATCGCCGCTAAGCATATGGTCATAGACGCGAATATCGTCGAGATCGGAGCCGCGCATGAAATTGTAGCGGCTTTGCACCTGATGCGGCGCGATCACGCGCCCGGCCAGACCGAACTGATCGAGCGCCATATCGAGATCGGCGGCCTGTTTCTTCGCGGCCACCTCCTTGCCGTCCCAGAACAGGCGCACGCCCTGGGTCTCGTCCCAGGCGAAGGCGATATGGTGCCAGGCATCGGGGCCCAGCGACGTGGACATCGGCGTGGGCATCGTCCAGCTGACACGCACCCGCGAAAGGTTGGCATCGGTGACGAAGGCGTCGAAACCATGGCCGTTCCAGTCGAGGCGCAGAAAGGCCATGTCCCAGCTGGAATGGTCGCCCGCCCCGGCGCGGAAGATCACGAAAGGCGCCTCGCCCACCGGCGTATGGCTGCGCCAGAAGAAGGAAAGTGTGCCGCGCTGGGCATAGATATTGCCCGGCGCATTCCATGCGACATAGCCGCCATCGGACCAGCGCCCCGCCCCTCCGATAGCGCCGTCTTTCACAATGGACACATCGCTGCGGAAATTGGGCGCGGCGTCACCGCCCGAGACGGCCGCATCGAAACCGGTGTCAAGCGGTGCGCGGAACAGCAGCCCGTCAGGCGCCTGTGCCTGAACAGGAGCTCCCACAGCCGCGGCCACGCAGGCGCTGGCCAGCGCGATCCGCGAGCAGGCAAGCTTGATCGCGACGTGCCATCGGGGATGCGCCATGGGGGTTCCTCTCTCTTTCCGGATATCCGGTTTGTTGCTCTTTGCGTCAGCTTATGACACCGGTATCATAAGGGCAAGCCCCCTTGCCGACGAAATCATGCAGCATCGCGCTGCCCTCTCGCCGCAGAACGTCATGGGAGTGCGAAGAGGTGCCACCTCGCCTGACGCGTCCTTCAAATCTTCCTTAAAAACAGCGCTCCTAAAACCTTGCCCTGAACAATCATTCTCCTTACGCCAAGCCTATGGCGGCTCCACCTCTCAGCCTGCGCGGCGTGTATGATTCCCTGCGCGTGCCGACGCTGCGGGATCTGGTCTTTTCCGCCAAGGCCTATCTGGCCACCGCTCTGGCGCTGATCGTGGGCTTCAGCCAGAACCTCGAAAATCCCTATTGGGCCGTGCTGACGATCTACATCGTGCTGACCCCTCCAGAGAGCGGCGCGATCCGCTCCAAGGCGCTGTTCCGCTTTCTGGGCACCATCGGGGGCGGCATGCTGATGATGGGGGTGACGGGCCTGCTGGGTGACCAGTTGGGCGTGTTGATTACCGTGACGATCCTTATCATCACCGGCGCCACCTTCCTGAAGCAAACAGATCGGACGCCCGCCAACTATCTGTGGTTCTCCGGCGGGATTACGGCGGGCGTGGTGGGCCTCACCAATCTGATGCAGCCCACCAATGTCTTCGATTACGCCACGGCGCGCATGGGCGAGATTTCGCTGGGCATTCTGGCCATCGCGGCGGTCGACAGCGTGTTCTGGCCCCGCCCGATGACGCCCGATTTCCTGAAAACCATGGCCGACTGGCGCGGGCAGGCGCGCAATTGGCTGGTCGATGCGCTCAGCCTGACCGCCGCGCAATCCAGCGACGAGGACCGCCGCAAGGTGCTCAGGCAGGGCCTGCGCGATATGACCAAGGCGGTCGGCGTGATCGATGCCAAGGCAGTGCAATTGCCCTTCGATGTGGTGGCCATGGCGCCGCGCGGGCGGCAGCTCAATCTGGTGCGGCGGCAGGTGGTGGAGTTGATCGCCGACCTTGCCGGGATCGAGATCTGGGCCCGCGCCCTGCGCCACGATCAGACCCTGCACACCGATCTGGGCGAGGCGCTGGATCAGGTCAGCCGCTGGATCGAGGCCTCGCCCGATCAGCCCGATGACCGGACCGAGGCCCATGCGGCGGAAGGCGAAGCGCTGATCGCGGCGCTGAACGCCCGCCACGATGCGCTCGACCCGGTTGGCGGGCTGGTGCTCTCGATGGAGCGGGGCCTGCTCTCCCGCCTTGCCGCCTTTGTGCGGGACTGGGCTGGTCTGTCGCTGGCGCTGCGCGCCGTCGAAACGGGAGGAAAGCTATCCCCCCGGCTCGATCAGGTGGCCCGTCAGGCCAAGCCGGTGCGCAGTGTCGATTACCTCGGTGCGCTTTTCGATGTGGCGCCGATGCTCCTTTCAATGGGGCTGACCGCCACCATCTGGTACTGGACCGCATGGAGTTCGGGCGGCGGGGCGCTGCTGTTTTCCATGATCGGCTGCGTCTTTCTGGTCGGGCAGGACCGCATTCTGCAATCCAGCACGGGCTTGCTGAGCTGGATTCTGACCGCTTTCGGCCTCGTGTTCCTCTATCAATATGCGATCCTGCCTCAGGTCACGGATTTTCCGGTGCTGATCGCGGTGCTGGGCTGCGCCTTGCTGCCGTTCGGCCTGATGATGGCGATGAGCACGGCGGGCATGCTGATCTGCGTCTACATCTTTGCCTTCCTCGGCCTGCAGAGCGCCTATGCCGCCGATTTCAACCAGAGCCTGCAGACGCTCAACGCCTCGCTGGCGGGGCTGCTGATCGCTTTCGCCTGCCTGTATCTCTGCAGCTATGACCATGCCCGCTTCGCCGCGCGCCGGTTGCTGCTGGCGGTGCGGCGCGACATTCTGGACATCGCCCGCAGCCGCCGCATCCCCGATCGCGAACGCTTCCTCTTTCTGGCCATCGACCGGCTGGCGCTCTACTTCCCGGCGGCGGAGCAGATCTTCGGCGAAGGGCAGTTGCCACGCGTGCGGATGATCGACGATTTCGGCATCGGCATCAATCTGCTGACCCTGCGCCACAGCGAGCCCGAGGTCTCCCCCGCCATGCGCACGGTGCTGCAAGGCCTGCGCGCTCAGGCCGAAGAAACCTATCGCGCCAAGCTGAAAGCGCGCTCCGATGGCGGGGCGCTGCGCGAGCTGGTCGATGCGGCGCTCGACAATCCGGCGCTTCTCACCGAAACCACCCGCGGCCGCCTGATCGAGGCGTTGACCGGCATGCATCTGGCCCTCCATGACGAACAAGCCCCGCCACCCGGAGAACTCATCCCATGATGGCCCATGACTTCCTGATCGGCGGCGTTGTACTCTCGCCCATCGTGGCACAGCTGCTGATCGCGCTGCTGCTGACGGGCCTGCTCTCGATCCTGCTGAGGCGGCTGGGCTTTTACCGCCTTGTCTGGCATCGACCTTTGGTTGAACTCTGTCTTTTCTGCATCCTTCTGGGGACGATTGTGGCTCTGACACCCGATGGCCAATCTCTGCGCGACGCTCCGGCGGGAGCGGCCCGATGACCCGGCTGCTGCCCACCTTTGGCCGCGTGCTGCTCACGCTGCTGCTGCTTGCCGGGGCGGTGCTGGCGCTGGTGATCGTCTGGCGCCATTATGAGGACGATCCCTGGACCCGCGACGGCAGCCTGCAGGCCGATGTGGTGCAGGTCAGCGCCGATGTGGCCGGGCTGGTCACACAGATCCATGTGCATGACAACCAGCCCGTCCACGCCGGAGACCTGCTCTTCACCGTCGATCAGGAGCGCTATGCGGCGCAGCTGGCGCAGGCCGAGGCGGCGGTGGTCAGCGCTCAGGCCACCATCGGCAATGCGCGGGCGACCATCACCAACGCCAAAGCCACGCTGGCCAATGCGCAGCGCGAAAGGGCGCGCTATGTCAGCCTCGGCAATCTGGTGAGCCAGGAGGAGCGCGACACCCGCGTCACCACGGTGGAGAAGGATCAGGCCGCGCTGGCGCAGGCTCAGGCCGGGCTCGATCAGGCGCAGGCGGGGCTGAAGCAGGCGCAGGCCAATCTGCGGCTGGCGCAGGTCAATATGGATCACTCGGCGGTGCGGGCCAGGGTGAACGGCTATATCACCGGCTTTTCGATGCGGCCGGGCGATTATGTCGCGGCGGGCAGCCCGCAATTCGCCCTGCTCGACACCGACAGCTTCTATGTGCTGGGCTATTTCGAGGAAACCAAGCTGCACCGCTTCGCGCTGGGCGACCGGGTGCGGATCGAGCTGCTGGGCGACAAGCGCCCGCTCTGGGGTCATGTCGACAGTCTGGCGGCGGGCATCACCGACCGCCAGCAGAACGCCTCGGAGGTGCGCCTGCCCAACATCACGCCCACCTTCAGCTGGATCCGGCTGGCGCAGCGCGTGCCGGTGCGCGTGGTGATCGATGCCGTGCCGCCCGATATCCGCCTTGTCGCCGGGCGCACCGCCACCGTCACCATCCTGCCCACCCGCGACCGCGTGACCCCGCGCAACGCGCCGAACTCGACGCTGGTGCCCAACACGGCGCCGCTCAACCGGGCGCCTGCCCACCCATGAGAGCACTTCTCCCCCTCCTCGGGCTGAGCATGGCGCTGGCCGGATGCGCCGTCGGCCCGAACTATCGTGCTCCGACGCTGCTGGATCATGGCACGCCGCCCGATTCTTTCACCGCCGGGGAGGAACCCGCCTATGACCGGCAGGCCGCTCTGCCCCCGCATTGGTGGCGGCTCTATGACGACCCGCTGCTCGACGGACTGGAGGAAAAGGCGCTCGCCCATAACACCGATCTGCGGGTGGCGCTGGCCAGCCTGCAACAGGCCGAGGCGGCGCTGCGCGGCGCTCAGGCCGCCCGCACGCCGCAAACCAGCCTGACGCTTGATCCCTCCTATGGACAGGCTTCCGGGGACGCGAAGGGTTCGCCGGTCGCGCTTTCGCCCGGCGCAGCCTATGCCGGGCTGGAGAGCGTCTCCTACAATCTCGACCTGTTCGGCGGACTGAAACGCTCGATTGAAGCCAGCAGCGCCGATCTGGGCGCGGCGCGGGCGGCGCTCGATCTGGCGCGGGTCAATGTCGCGGGGGCGACCGCGAAGGCCTATGTCGCGGTCTGCGCGGCGGGGTTGCAGATCGCGGTAACCAACCGCTCGATCGACGTCACGCGCCAGTCGCTGGCGGTGACGCAGCGCCGCTATGACGCCGGGATCGCCGGGATCAACGATGTGATCCGCGCCCGCACCCTGCTGCGCCAGACCGCCGCCGCCCTGCCCGCGCTGGTCGCCCAGCAGCGCAGCGGGCTGTTCACGCTGGCCACGCTGACCGGCGATGCGCCCGAGACCCTGCCCGAAGCCGTCGCCGCCTGCGCCACGCCGCCGCTGATCCGCAGCCCGATCCCCATCGGCGATGGCGCGGGACTGCTAGCCCGCCGTCCCGATGTGCGTCAGGCCGAGCGCAAGCTGGCCGCGGCGGTGGCCGGGATCGGGGTGAGCACGGCGGCGCTTTACCCTTCGGTGAGCATCGGCGGATCGCTTGGCACCACCGCGACCAGACTGCCCGACGTTGTGAAGGATCGCGGATTTCAGTGGAATGTCGGCCCGCTGCTTGCGTGGAATATTCCCAATCTCAGCCGGGCGCGCGCTCAGGTCAGGCAATCCAACGCGGCGGCACGCGGGGCTCTGGCCCAGTTCGACGGCACCGTACTGACAGCCTTGCGCGAAACCGAAACGGCGCTGACCACGCTGGCGCGCCAACTCGATACCGAGCGGCAACTGACCGATGCGCGCAACGATGCCGCCACGGCCAATGCCAACACCGCAAAGCTTTATGCCGGGGGGATCGGGCAGTTTCTCGATACGCTGGATGCCGAGCGCACGCTGATCGGGGCCGAGAACGCGCTGGCCAGCGCGACGGCACAGGTCTCGCAGGATCAGGTCACGCTGTTCATGGCGCTGGGCGGGGGCTGGCAGGACGCGCCGCCTGTTGCTGATACCTCACTGGAGAGGGTGACGGCGCCCGGCAAGGCGAAGCCCGCGTCAGGCCCATGATGCGAACCGGAAGGGGTGATTGAGATGACTGCGCTCTCCGCGATCTTCTACTTTCTCAGCCAGCACTCCATTCTGGCCTTGCCGCTGATCGGGCTGTTCTGGCTGGGGGTCGGGGCGCTGCTGGCAAGGCTGACCGGGCGGACCGCGTGGTTGTCGCTGGGCATCTTCGGTTTTGTTGCCGCGATGCTGAATGTCTTTCTGGGATCCTCGGTCAACGCGGTGTTCGTGAATGCCTTCGGAGTCCGCGGCTCCGGCGTGGTGACCAGCGCCCGGGAAACCAGTTCGCAGCTGAACGATCAGCCGGTCTGGGCCTATGATGCGGTGATCACCACCGCTGATGGCCGCGATATAAAGACCGGTTTCGACACCATGTCGATCAGCCTCTATCCGCCGCGCAATGAAATCGACGTGCCGCCCACCGGCGAGCGCTTTGTGATCAAATACGTGCCGGGCTTCGAGCGAAATGTCGCGGTGATGCGCGATGAATCCCCTTTCGGCAAGCGCCTGCTGGTGGCCGAGGCCCGCATCCCCGTCGATCGCGCCGCCAACCAGTTGGCCGCCAGCCCGCATAACGCCGGTTTCAAGACTGAATATCGCGAGGCGTTGCAGACTTTCCTCGCGCACTATGGCAGCGTTGCGGATCAGGAGTTGGTTCAGCATTATCGCGCGGAACTGGCTGGGCTGCGGTAAACCTCGAGGATATCTTCAGGGATCGCGTGCGGGAGCAGCTTTTCGGCGTGAGCCCGCTACGGCGGTCATTGCGGTGATCGGATTAGCAGGGCTGCTGCAAATCAGGTTGTCGCTTATCAGGTGGATGCAGCAGAGGTAACGCCTGCTCTCCCTGATAAAGCTGCCATGCAAATTCGAAAGCCTGCCCCGCCAATCCGGCGTAAAGACCGACACCGAAGGGATTGCAAAGGGCGCCGGAAGCATCCTGCCCCGAGACGGCTAGCTCGATTTGATCTTGATGCCCCGGCCTTCAGCGTGAGCGCTCAGCGTGAAGAGCAGATCGCTCTTGGCCTGCGTCACCGATGTTCCCGGCCTGGCGTAGACCCTCAGGTTGAAGGTCCACTCATCCTCGCCCAGCGTGGTCAGGTACAGACGCGGCGCGGGCTCATCGCGCAGACCCTTGGCATCCTTGCAGAGGTCCAGCACGGCATCGCGCGCCTCTGTCGCTGACGGGCAACCGGTGACCGTCAGCGCCAGATCGAGGCGGGACGACATCAGCGTATCGGGCTTGTTGGCCACTTGCGACGAAATAAACGCCGAGTTCGGCACAATGGCCGTGCCGCCATCGGCTGTCGCCAGTTCGGTGGCGCGCACGCGGATGCGGCGGATGGTGCCCTCCGCGCCCGAAACCGCAACCCAGTCGCCTTGCTTCACCGGGCGCTCGATCAGCAGGATCACGCCCGACACGAAATTCTGGATGATCGACTGCAGGCCAAAGCCGATGCCCACCGACAGCGCGCTGGCGATCAGCGTGATCTTTTCCAGCTGCAGCCCCAGCGTGCTGGTCGCGCTCAGCAGAGCGATGATGATGCCCACATAGCTGAGCCCCGTGACCAGCGAGGTGCGCACGCCGATGTCCAGCGAGGTCGAGGGCAGGAAGCGGTTTTCCAGCCAGCCGCGCATGATCCGCGTCAACGCCACGCCCACGATCAGCACCAGCACCGCCATGCCCACCGTGCTGGGAGATAAATGGAGCGAATGCACCGAACTCAGCAAGGGAGCGGGCCTCAGCTGATCCACCACCACCGCCTGATCGCCATGCAGCGGCGCGGTGACCAGACCGATGGCGAAGAGCCAGACGATCACCGTCAGCAAGGCGCTGCCCAGCAAGGCCAGCTGCTTGATGCGCGCACGCTTCACCCCGACCACGCCGGTGGCGAAGCGCCCGATGGTGCGGTCGGTGTCGAAGAGTTGGGAGAGCAGGGCGTCGAAAAAGCGCGTCAGCAGCCAGGCGATGGTCAGCACCAGCCCGGCCCACAGCAGCTCCTGGAGCACCATCATCGCGAAGCGGGTGTGGCCCAGCACAAAGGCGGTGCAGCCCACCGCCAGCGCGACCCAGACCAGCGCCGTCATGCCGAAGATCGCGGGGACGGCGGGGGCCGCGCCGCTTTCGGGGATAGCCTCGGCCTGTCGTTCCCGCGCATGGCCCGCCTGAATGAGGAAGCGCGCGATGACGATGGTCTCGATCAGCACGATCACGCCTTGCGCGACGATCCAGCTGGTCTGCGCGGCATGCAGCAGTTGGGCCAGCTGGTCGATCACATGGGTCAGGCCCAGCATCAGCGCGGCGGCAAAGGGGTAGAAGCCGATGGCTTGGCCAAGTCCGGGCGGCAAGGGTAGAGGGCGCAGCGCCTTGTTCTCCGGCGAGCGCAGCGCCCGGCCCACGCCCAGCCCCAGCCCCGCCATGCCGATCGCCACCGCCAATGCATGGGCCAGCACTTGCGTTTCGGGCAGCTGGGTCAGCGTCAGGTCCAGCGCGCCCAGCGCGATCTGTCCGGCCAGCACCCACAGCAGCGTGGTGATGACCACCGCGCCCACCGCCTTCAGGGCGATCGCCAGCCTTTCTTCAAGCGAGGCCGCCTCCAGCATGGAGGCGAGGCGTCCCAGTGCCCAGAGCCGGAACGGCCAGGCCAACACCAGCGCAGCCCCCAGCATCGCCACCAGCAGCGGAAAACCGAAAGCATCGGTGAAGGGCATGGCCAGCTGCCGCGTGATGAGCGAGAGCGCCGTCCCCGCATCGCGTGACAAGGCCTCGGGGATCGACAGCCTGACATCGCTAGCCACCTGAGCCTGCGCGGGACCTGCCGCCATCAACGCCCCCGGGATCAGAGCGGAAAAGCGGGCCATCGCCCGCGTCCGGCGCGGAGCCTTGGGGGAGCTTGGTTTGGGCATGCGTCAACCTTCGTCTTGTCTGCGATGGCGTGCCGGACATGCGGCGCGCGGCGTGGCGCTCTGCCGATGGCCAGATCCGCCCTGGTCTTCGCAGAAACGTTCGAAAGCCGGTTAAGTTCTTGCGATGCTTGACCAAGGGGTGGTGAAGGCGGGGCGGCTACGCCTTTCCATCATGATGTCTTTTGACATGATCCGCGCTGGATTTGCGGAATCCCATCTCGGCCAGATGATCGAAGGTGGACTGCGCTTCCTGCCTCGCTTTCTCCATCGAGGCAGGGCGTTTCAGGGCTTCATAGGCGGATCGGCTGAGCGCCTGCGCCTTGGCGGCGAGGCGATGCCAGTTCAGAAGATTGATCACAAGACATGCCTTTCACGTCGCCACTCTCTCATGAAGGCAAGCGCTCAGGCTTCGCGATGTTTCCTTCAGGCCAGCCCTTCAACCAACCGCCGCACCAGAATGCGCCAGATAGGGGCGCATGATCGGCCAGATATCGGCGGCCCTGGCGCCTTCCTCGATGGCGGCCGGGCTCGCGCGCCCCTCGCGCAAGGCGCGGCGCAGGGCGTGGGAGGCGGTCTCGCGGTCGACCAGACGCGGATGCCGGAACACATCGGCCAGCGTCTTGACCAGCCCGAAGACCGGCACATGCACCCCGCCGATTACATGCGTTTCCACCCCCTGCCGCAGAAAGGATGGCGCAAAACGCACGATCCGCAGTGGCGGGCAGGACGGCGCCGGGGCCCAGTCGTTCGGGCCGATGGCAATCCAGACGCGCGGGTGCTCCTCATCGATCAGACCGTGAAACATCAGCGCGGAGATCATCGCGATGACGCCTTTGGGCACGCGCATGGAGGCCACGGCCAGCTCGTGATGGTGGTGAAGATCGACAAGGCAGCGCTGATAGAGCCCGCGCGACAGGCGCTCCAGATCGCCATCCTCCACCGCGCGCGAGAGGGCGGCGGCAGTGACGCCGGCCTGTTTCAATTCGCTCGCCCGCATCACCGCGCGGGTGCGGAACAGGGCCAGCAGCTTTTCGCGTTGGGACTCTTCGCTCATCGGGCATGCCTCCTGCGCGGGAGGGTCTATCAGAGCCTTTCTTGGCCGAGGCCTGCCCTGCCCCTAAGCAGCTTTACGGTTTATCGGTTGCGATCAGGCGCAAGTTCGCTCAGTCTCGCGATCAGCGGCGTCAACAGATCGACCGGCACGGCCGGATCGGCCTTGGCCAACGGGACCCGCTCCAGCATCATCTGCGTCCCGGCGACCAGCGCCAGAAAAGCGCGGACCGCCCTCGCGAAGAAGCGATCATGGCCCGCGCCGAAAGCCTGGTACGGCTTGGGCTGGTGAGAAAGCAGCATTGAACAATGGACGCGCCCGGCATGCGCCAATGATGAAATGATCGATGCGCCCCGGATATCGATACAATCGGCGACGCAAGATGATCGTCGATATTCATCCCTAAACCCGCCGCATCATTGCAGAATATTCAACTTATCATCTGAAAATATTTTATCGTTAAATTGTTATTAACGCTGATTTTTATTTTTATCTGAAAAATATTCAACAAAATCCATCTTTGCATTACAGATATTTGTAATTCATTGTTTTCAATAAGCATCTTGCAAAGATGGATTTTTCAAGCAAGCCACAGTCCCATTGATGGACAATCGCCTCATATCCTCGCCATTTACTTTGACAGATCATGCGCCGAAGCTATGGAGGCGGGGGAACCTGTTGCATCATAACGGTCGGATTCGTCATCCTTTCGGCTATGATACCAAGTGGGACAGGTTTGGGGGCTTCCGGGTGATGGCGCAATATACGGTTTTGGGAATCGACGATCACCGCCTGTTTCAAGCCGGCCTTGAACTGCTCATCATCAAGAATTTCCCGTCCGTCGCCTTTCGCGCGGCCTCCTGCATCGAGGATGCGCTTCAGGCAGCCGACCTCTCTCCCGACCTGATCCTTCTGGATCTCGACCTTTCGGGCATGTCCGGCATCGATGGCGTGCCCCTGCTGCGCCTGCGCTGGCCGCAGTGTCGCATCGTGATCGTCAGCGCGAAGATCGACATCTCGCTGATGCTGGCGGCCAACGATCACGGTGTCGACGCCTTCATCTCCAAGGCCGAGCCGCCCGAGCGGGTGGTGGAAATCATCCGCGCCCTGACCCTGAGCAGCGGTCAGGGCGAAAGAGCGGCCAATGACATGCTCACCCGCCGCCAGACCGAAATCGTCACCTACTTGCGTGAGGGCTATTCGAACAAGGCCATCGCCCATGTGCTTGGCATTTCCGAATTCACCGTGCGCGGCCATGTGCAGACGGTGATGAAGGCCTTTGGCGCCCGCAACCGCACCGAAGTGGCGTTTGAAGCGCAAAAACGCGGATTGCTATGATCCCGATGCCCACCGCAACCGCCGAACCGGCGGATGCAGAGCTTGAACACGCCATCCTCGTCGAACGGCTCAAGCTGATCTATGGCATGCTGCGTAACGCCAATGCCTCCACGCTGCTGCTCTCGCTGCTGATCGCCGTTTTTCTGCGCCATGAGGGCGTCGTCATTCTGTGGTGGCTTGGCTGGCAGATCGCCTTCAAGGTCACGCAGGTCATCGACCTCAAATATCGCGTGTCCGATGCGCTGATCGAGCAGGCTCCCCAGCGTTACACCTATCGTCTGATCCTCTGGGAAATTCCGCAGGCCATGGCATGGTGCTGCCTGTATTTCCTGATTCCCGCCAGTTCGCATCCGGCGGAATGCTTTATCGTGCTGATTTCCCTCGCCGGCATCGTGGCGGCCTCCACCACCACCTATGGCCCGCATTTCGGGGTGCTGGCCAGCTATCTGTCGGTCTATTACGCCGCGACGGGCCTTGCCGTCATCATGGCCGGCAAGGGCATGCCCGCCTATCTGGGCGAAACCGCGACGGTGATCGTGCTCTATATCACCGGCATCGGCTACAATGGCTACAAGAATGCGGCGGCCTGTCGCAACTCCATCCTGCTGGGGCTGGCCAATGCCAGCCTCGCCCGCAAGCTGGAGCAGGAGGCGGCCAGCGCCCGCGCCGCGCACCGGCTCGCGGCGGAGGCCAATGAGGCGCGCTCGCGCTTTCTGGCGGCGGTGGCGCATGACCTGCGCCAGCCGATGCAGGCCATCGCCCTGTTTCTGGCCACGCTCGACAGCATTGCGGAGCGCAGCCTGCGCCTGCGCATGATCGGTCAGGCGCAGGAAGCCCTCACGGGCGCGTCGGACATGCTCGACATGCTGCTGGATTTCTCGCGCTTCGAGACAGGCATGGCCGCCCAGAAGCGCGTCTTCCCCTTGCAGGATCTGTTCAACCACCTGGAAATCGAGATCGCGGGCAGCGCCGAGGCCAAGGGGCTGGTCTATCGCACGCGTGAAACCCCGGCGCTGATCAACAGCGACCCGGTGCTGCTCCATTCGATCCTGCGCAATCTGCTCTCCAATGCGGTGCGTTACACGCAGACGGGCGGCGTGCTGATCGCGGCGCGGCGGCGCATGGGGGAGCTGGTGATCGAGGTGTGGGACACGGGCCGGGGCATCGCCGAAGATCAGCATGAGGCGATCTTCGAGGAATTCCGCCAGATCGACGATCCGGCGCAGCAGCAAAGCCATGGCCACCAGCGGCAGGGGCTCGGCCTTGGTCTGGCGATCGTGCAGCGGCTGGCCTGGGTGATCGGCGCAAGGGTCTCGCTGCAGTCGCGCATCGATCAGGGCAGCGTTTTTCGCCTGACCCTGCCGATGGAAGATACCGTTTCATTGCCCCCTTTGGCTGAAACGCGCCGTGAAGCGCCTTTGCCCTTCCCGCACCACCATCCGCTGGAGCTGTAAGGGCATAAGGGCACTCGCCCTGCCTTTATGCCGGGCTGATGGTCACCGTCAGCAGGATCGGCTGCGCGGCATCGATCGCCTTGGCCTGCACCAGCGACCAGGGATTGCGGACGGCTGCCGCATCACTTTCCGTGCGCTGGGCCAGACCGTTGACGATATCGAAACGACGGCTGCCGACCAGCAGCGCACCATAGTCGAGATTGGTGAAATTGGAGCTGACCCGATAACCGCTCGGGTCATTACAGATTTCCTGCACCATCCCCAGCGAGGCCTGCCCATCCTGCAGATAGACGCCCTCGGGCGCAGGGGAGCTGATCTTGCAGAACATCGGCACAACGGCCGTCAGCCGCAGATGGAAGCCGGACTCTCCGGCCATGGCGGGCGTTGCCATTGGCAGGGTCGCCAGCGCGGCGGCAACTGCCGCAGACCGAAGGACATACATCGTGGTGTTCATGACTTGGCGCACCCGGACTGATGAAAGCGAACCACTCCCTACCGTTGCGCCCGTAAATTTTCAGTGAAACCCCCGCGATTCTTCGCGGAAAAATGCAGCTATGCATCCAATATGGTTAACGAACCGCTAACCAGGATTCGACAAAGCGTGTTAAACACGGGTCGTCTCGAAAATAGACAAAACAGTACATTTTGACTGTTTTCATCCACCAATTCCGGTCATTCTGTATTATGGATTAAGATCTGATAAACCATTAGGAAGTGGGTCATCGGAGGGGGCAAGGCAGCATTCTTCCTCGAAAGTTTTCTGCCTTTTTCCAAATTTTCCAAATTCATCCAGTCGGCACGATGCCTGCATCGGGCCGGTGAAGAAGGCCGCTTGCACCTCGCAAACTTCATTCCAGACATTCACGTCATCCCGAATTATCGAAAGAGGGCTCCTTGCGCAAACTCATCATCATGCGGCGTTTGAAGAGCCCCTGTGCAGCAGCATTCTTCATGCTGTGTTCAGCGCAAACCGCTCTGGCATCCATTGCGGTTCCCGTGATCGACGTGCCCGAGGGCGCCACCCATGGCGTGCAGTTCGGCGTTACGGGGCATATCACCGCGAAGTGCTCGCTGGAGGCCAGTTCGCCCAACGTCAATCTGGGTGACATTCTCGATCCCGCCAATGGCGCCGCCGCCGCGCGCCGCGCCTCGGTCCCCATCACCTATCAGTGCAATGCGCCTTTCGACGCTTCCGTGACCTCGCTCAATGGCGGCTTGAGGTTCCAGGGCGCCGGGGTGACGAATTTCGTCGATCTGGTCAGCTATTCCATGGCCATCGACCTTCAGGCCGCCGGCGCCATCACGCTCAGCTGCACCGCCACCCAGATGAAGGGCGACATGGCGCGCGGCAACAGCGGCTGCCACGCCACCTCGGCCCCGGGCACCGGGCTGGGCGGCGGCCGCACGGAGCTGGTGATCAACACGGCGGCCGGCTCCCAGCCGCTGCTGCAAGGCACCTATTCCGACATCATCGCCATCCGCCTGACCCCCAGGCTTTCCAGCTGATCCCACCAGATATGCCGGTCAATCGTCGGACCGGTATCCCGCACGGCAGGCCCGTTCGGACCCCGCTCTCACGACGACCGAATTTCAAACACTGCTCGAAACAGCACCGAAAGGAAGTATCATGCGTCTGATCGCTACCTCGCTGGCCGCTCTGGCCCTGCTCTCCACCCCCGCTTTCGCCCAGTCCACCCCCACCGCGCTGGGCGGCGGTGACGGCATCTCCGGCCTGGTGCTGGGCGCCACCGCCGGCAACTACTGCCAGCTGGGCCAGGTCAACTCGACCAACGTGCAGGCCACCAACGCCACCGCCACCACCCCCACCGGCAACACGTCGGACGTCAATCTGGCGATCAACCTGCAGGACGTGAATGACAACATCGCGCCCTGGTCGGCCAACATCACGATCCCCAACTCGGTCTGCAACCACGCCTACAGCCTGACGGTCCAGTCGACCTACGGCGGCCTGCACTATGTCGGCAGCGAGAACGGCCCGACCAACTTCTCGACCAACGTTCCCTACACCGTCCAGGCCACCTTCGGCACCGGCGTGTCCGTGAACCAGTCCTCGACCGCCCTGCAGAGCCGCGGCGTGTCGTCCAGCAATGCTTCGGCCTATGCCGGCAGCGCCACCATCGTGCTGACCGGCGCGCAAGACACCACCAAGTACCTGCTGCAAGGCAGCTACTCGGACGTGGGCGTGGTCACCATCGGTCCGCGCGTCTCGTAATGGGACAATAAAGGCCGGATTTTCCGGTCCGGCCTGAAGCAAGGGGCGGCATCGCGCCGCCCCTTCTTTTCAAAATTTAAACGACATTTCCCCCAAAGCGCTCGCCATCACTGAACGACCATCACTGAGCAGGGGGGCAGCAGCCATGATCGAAGGTTCATCAATGAGATTCACAGTTCTCAGGCGTGGCGGTTTCGCTGCCTCTGCCATGGCCCTCGCTTTCGCCGCCGCTCCGGCTCAGGCCATGCTGGTCCAGCCCATGGTCATCCGCATGACCACCGCCGGTCAGGGATCGAATGCCGCCATCACCGTCGTCAACGACAAGAACCGGCCCGACACCATTCAGGTCAAGGTTTCCAAGCTGACGGTGAACGAGACCGGCGCCCCGGTCGTCGAGCCGATCAAGGGCGACGATTTTCTGATCTTCCCGCCGATCGCCACAATCGAGGCCGGCAAGACGCAGGTGTTCCGCGTCCGCTGGGTGGGGGAGCCGAAGCTGGACAAGGCCCAGCTTTACATGATCACGTCGCAGGAGGTGCCCGTCGACCAGCAGGCGAGCGGCGTTCAGGTGGTCTATGCCATCCAGACGCTGGTGGCCGTCAGCGCGCCCGGCATGACCGCCACGCCCGAGCTGGTGTCGCAGACCCCTGCCGAGCATGACATTCCCGCCAGCCCCCAGGGGCCCGCGCATCATGATGTGGGTCTGGATGTGGTGATCGGCAACAACGGCAACAACGCACTGTTCGTCTCCGATTACAGCCTGCGCCTGCAGGACGACAAGGGCTTCAAACAGGACCTCTCGCCCGTGGATGTGGAGCATGCGGTGGGCCTGGGGCTGGTGCCGCCGGGCGGCCGCCGCCAGATGTTCATCCCGGTGAAGGACTTGCCCAAAACCGGCCCTGTCACCATCACCTTCCGCAAAGACGATAAGGGCTGACGCTCCACCGTGCTGCAGTTTCTTATCCTGACAAGCCTGCTGGACGGCCAGCCCGGCGGCACGCCGCTGCTGCCGATGATGGCCGCCGCCAGCAGCACCACGAGCAGCAGCGGGCCCGCGGGCAAGCCTGCGTCGCGCCTCAACCCCACCGGGCGCACGATCGTGCTCAATGTGCCGCTGCGCTCTACGGTGCCGCTGGGCGATGTGGACATCACCATCGCCCCGGATGACACGCTCTCGATCAAGACCGAGGATCTGGCCATCGCGCTGGCCCACACCGTCCGGCCCGACAAGCTGGACGATCTGCGCGCCGCCGGTGATCCCAACGGGCAGATCACGCCTTTCGCCCTCCTCAAGCTGGGCTATCTGGTTCATTACGACGCGGGCAATGCCGAGCTGGTGGTGGAGATCGATCCGGCCAGCATGAGCAGTCGCGACCTCAATTTCGGGCGCGAAGGCTTTCGCAAGATCCAGCCCGACCACTCGCAGCCGGTCAGCGCCTTCATCAACTACCGGCTGGGGGTGATCTCCCGGATTTATGGCGATGGCTCGCACAATCCGGGCGTGGTCGGCGATGTCGAGGCGGCCGGGCGCCTGTCGCACCGTCTCGGCTTCGAGAATTACTTCACCTTCGACAGCACGGCGGACCGCCCCTTCCTGCGCAACGCCAGCCGTCTGATCTACGATCTGCCCTATGACGGCATTCGCGTCACGGCGGGCGATCTGGTCAGCTCCACCACCGCCTTTCAGGCCGATCAGCAGATCTCGGGCATCAGCGCCAGCCATCTGCGCAGCCAGCTTGCCGGGCTGACCACACCGCCGGGCCTGCATGGCCGCAGCCTGGTGATCGAGCGCGATTCCGACGTTCAGGTGATGGTCAATGGCCTGATCATCGGCGCCATGCATCTGGCGCCCGGCAATTACGATCTGCGCAACCTGCCGATCACGCAGGGCGCCAACAATTTCACGGTGATTGTCACTGACAACACCGGGCAGCGCCGCGAATATGCCTTCTCGCTGGTCAACTCCGCCCAGCTGCTGACGCCCGGCCAGAGCGAGTTCAATGTCTCGGTCGGCGTGCTGGCCCCGCTGGGGCTGAGCGGCCCGCATTACACCTCCGAACCGGCGATGCAGGGCTATTACAACCGCGGCCTGACCGAGACCCTGACCATGGGCGTCAATGTCGAGGCCACCAAGCGCATGCAGCTGGTGGGCGCCTCGGCGATCATGGGGCTGCCGCTGGGGCTGATCTCGCTCGACCTGTCGGGCAGCCATGCCTATGGCAATATGAGCGGCGGCGCGGTCCGTCTGCAATATTCCTATGCCCGCCCGCCCCGCAACGGCGGTCAGAGCGCCAATCTCGACATCTATGTCGAATATGATTCGCCGCATTTCCTGGTTCCCAGCGCGGCGGGCACGCTGACCCCGCCCCAGACCTTCCTGCCCGTCACCGGTTTGAACAGCTTCGATCTGAGCACCTACAACACGCGGGCGCTCCAGCTCTCGGTCAATGCTTCGGTGCCCCTGATCAAGCGCGTGAGCCTGCGCCTGACCGGCAGCTATTCGATGCAGCGCACCCTGGGCGACACCGGGCTGCTCTCCGCGCAGCTGGTCTTCCCCGGCCCCTTCCGTTCCACGCTGGGCGTTGGCGCGGATTACAATTTCGCCCCCAGGCCCACCGAAGGCAGCGGCGTGGTGCTGGCGCGCGGGCTCAGTTTCCAGTTCAGCCTGACCAAGCGCTTTGGCGCCAATGCCGTACTGAGCGGCAGTGGCGACCGCTTCAACCAGCAGGCCAACTTCAGCCGCACGCCAACACGGGCCGTGGATGACTGGTATCTCAACGCCAGCGCCATGCGCGACACATCGAACACCGCCGGCGCCGACACGCGCAACACCACCGCCAGCATGGTCGCCGGTTACGAGACCAACCGTGGCGACGTGGAAGTGAGCGCGACCAGCAACCTGTCCTCCTCGGGCAAGCTGCAGAGCCAGCAGATCGGCGCCTATATGCTGGGCAGTCTGGTCTATGCCGGCGGCGCGGTGGGCATCGGCCCGCGCATCGACGACGCCTTCGCGATCTTCACCCGCGATCCCTCGCTCGACGGGCACCAACTCACCATCGTCGACCGCTACGGCCATCTGGTCCGCTCTCGTTCGGGCACCTTCGGGCCTGCGGTGCTGCCGCTGGGCTCCTACTCCGATGCGGTGGTCACCTATGACGTGGCGGACCTGCCCGCCGGCTACGATCTGGGCACCGGCTCGGCCGAGGTCTATCCCTGGCTGCATTCCGGTTACCGCATCAAGGTCGGCTCGCCCGACAACATCTCGGCCTTCGGCACGCTGCGCGACGCGGAAGGGGCGCCGGTCGGCCTGCGCACCGGTCAGGCGCGCAATGTGGACGCGCCCGGCAAGCCGCCGGTCACGGTCATCACCAATGACGAGGGCCGTTTCGCCCTGTCGGGCGTCGGGCCGGGCACCTATCGCCTCGAAATGCCCGGCACGCCCGCGCTGGTCTACACGTTGAACGTCACCAAGACCCCCGATATGCTGGTGACGCTGGGGACGCTGCGCCCCGATGGTACGAAATGAGCCAAGGCATGACACGAAAGGGATTCATGATGTCCAACCGCGCCCTGGCCCCCAAGATGCTGGCCCTGCTGACCCTCTCGCCACTCGCCCTGCTAGCCCCGGGGCAGGCCCGGGCGGCGGATGGATGCCAGCTGACCAGCCTCATCGTCTCGGGCATTTCGGCCAGCTACGATCCCTTCGATCCCTCGCCGGCCATCTCGCCGGTGCAGATCAGCGCGCGCACCAGCGGCGGCGATTGCGGCGGGGCGCGCCTGCAGATGGTGCTGGTCAACAGCCAGACCAGCCCGGAAACCGGCGCCAGCGCGCGTCTGGTGCAGGGCAGCAGCGCCATTCTCACCAATGTGACCATCGCCGGGCAAGCCGCGCCGGTGGTTCAGGAAACGCAGGCCTTCACCGCCAATCCGGCCAGCCTGCCGGTCGGCAATGCGGGCAGCCTTGCGGGTAACGCCACGCTGGGCATGTCCGTGCGCGAAGGGCAGGTGGCGCGGCCCGGTTTCTACAGTGCCTCCTTGCAAATCGCGGCGCAGCTGGTCGACCGTAACGGCCATGTGGACTCGCAGATGACGGTGCCGGTGCTGCTCTCGCTTTCGGTCATCCCCTCGATGCGGCTGGTGGGCGGCAACATGCGGCTGATCGATCTGGGCGAACTGACGGACAACAAGGAAAGCGCGCAATTCGCCTTCACCGCCTATGCCAATGACGATTACGCTCTGGTCGTCAGCTCGCAGAACGGCTTCCAGATCAAGCGCCGCAGCAGCCCGAACACGCCCGGCGTGCGTTACAGCCCCGTGCTGGCCAATGCCT
The DNA here is from genome assembly GCF_001598555.1 of Novosphingobium rosa NBRC 15208. Classification (GTDB taxonomy): domain Bacteria; phylum Pseudomonadota; class Alphaproteobacteria; order Sphingomonadales; family Sphingomonadaceae; genus Novosphingobium; species Novosphingobium rosa. The sequence continues at coordinate 131,366 of NZ_BCZE01000009.1, read as the reverse complement.
CGCTCAGCAGCGCGGACAGCAGCGGCGCGATGCGGGCCCAGTTCGCGCCGCCGCTGGGCGGCATCCAGCATCATCAGGTCAGCATCCGGGTGGGCGCCGTGGATGGTCTGGCGGCGGGCGATTACAGCGATGTGATGACGCTGCAGATCCAGCCGAAAATCTGAAGGCCTTCGGCGCGCTCTTGACAGATCGCCGCCGCGCGCGCCCAGAAGGCGTGATGGATCGCGATGAGCAACCGAGTCCGCAAGAGGCAGAGGATGGCCCGCCGCCCGCGCACAGCAAGCGCGGACTGGTCCTGACGCGTCTGGCGCAGGGCTATGGTCAGGCGCTGCATCGCTTTTTCGAGCGGCGGGTGAGCGTGAAGGCGGACGTGCCCGATCTGGTGCAGGACGTCTATCTGCGCCTCAGCCGGATGGACGATCCGACCGCCATCGAGAAACCGGAGCATTTCCTGTTCGTCACCGCCGCCAATGTGCTGAAGGACAGCGCGCGGCGGGCAGCCGTGCGCGACACGAAATTTCACGACGAATTGCGTAACGATCTGGTGCTGCCAAGTTCGGATATTCCCGCGGACCGCGTCTTGGAAAGCAAGGAGGCGGCAATCCGGCTACAGGCCGTGCTGCTGGAGCTTCCCGAACGCAGCCGCGATGTCTTTGTCTTGCGCGTGATGGAAGGGTTGAAGATGGCCGATGTCGCCCGCGCGCTGGGCGTTTCCACCCGCGCTGCCGAAAAACACCAGGCGCGCGCGCTGGCGCATGTCGCCGCAGCATTCGAGGACTGGCGCCATCGCTGAGGATGCTCTCCTGACGCAGGCGGCGCTCTGGCATGAGCGGATGCAGGCCCCCGGCCCCGCCCCCAGCCCCTCGCTACAGGCCGCCTTCGCGGCATGGCATGACGCGAGCCCGCTGCATGCGCAGGCCTATGCGCGGGTCGGCGCCGCTCAGACGCAGGCCGCCCTGCTGGCCGAGGAAAATCCGCTGCTGGCCCTGCGCCAGCAGACCCTCGCCCGCACCATGCTGGTCCGCCCGGCGGCGCGGCGGCGTCAGGCGATGATGGTCGCTGGCGCTCTGGCGCTGGTTGGCACGCCGCTGGCCGCCTACAGCATCCATGCATGGAGGGCCTCTCACGCCGAGGCGCCCACCATCGAAAGCTTCCACACCGATGTGGGCCAGCAGGCCGATGTGACCCTGCCCGATGGTTCGCTGGTCACGCTCGACACCAACAGCCGGCTGGAAGTGCGCTTTGCTTCGGGCGAGCGTTCGATGCGGCTGGAAGGTCAGGGCTGGTTCCGGATCAAGCCCTCGGCCACGCCATGGCGGATCGCCGTTGCCGGGCAGGATTTCACCGCCGCGCAGGGCAGCTTCGATCTGCGCGGCGATCCGGGTCAGCTGCGCGCCTATGCCGCCAGCGGCACATTGAACATCAGTGATGACGGCACGCAGGCAACCCTGGCCCCGGGGCGCTTGCTCACCCAGCGCGGCAGCGACCGGGTGGTGCGCGATCTGCCCGACCCGTCCGCCCTCACCAGCTGGCGCGAGGGCATGCTGCAGTTCCAGAACCTCTCGCTGGGCGAGGCGGTGAGCGAGTTCAACCGCTATCGCCGCCAGCCGATCCGCCTGACCGATCCGCGCGCCGGAGCTTTGCGCATCTCCGGCGCGTTCCGCACGGGGGACAGCACACGCTTCCTCGATGCGCTCTCCAGCGGATTTCCGGTGCGGGTGCGGGATGACGGGCATGAGGGCGTCACCGTCACCGCGCGCTGACCCCCTGCTCTAAATCATTGTCAGACAGGGCCTGAGGCTGGCATTCTGACGGCGCGCCGCAACGCGCCGGTTTCCGGCATGGCGCAGACAGGGACAACCGATCCGAAACATTCGGACAAAAAAATATGAAAAGGGGGTTCGGGTTTTGGACAAGCCTGCGTCTTGTCCCTTGAAGGCCCCGCATCTGACGGAGCCGCGAGGGAAGAGGGGAATGCCATGGCTGCGCGGGAGGATGCGGATCGGCTGTTATGCAGCGCTTCTGCTCTGCGCCATGCCTCGCGTTGCGCTGGCAGGACAGGCCCTGCCCTTCGACATCCCCGCCATGCCCCTGTCCGAGGCGCTGGTGCTGTTCGCCAAGCAGAGCCATCGCGCCATCCTTTTCGCGCCCACCGATGCGCGGGGCCGACGCTCCGTAAGGCTGCATGCGCGGCTCGATCCGGACAAGGCGCTGGCGCAGCTGCTCAAAGGCTCGGGCTGGCAGGCGCGCGCCGCGCCGGGCGGCGCCTATCTGCTGGAAGCGACGCCCATGGCTGAGCCCCGCACGCCCGCGCCGCGCCCGCGCCCCATCTTCACCGATGCCGAAACGCTCGCCCCGGCGCAGATCGCCGTGACCAGCGATATCGTGGTGGTCGGCACGCCGGGCGGCGGCCAGCGTCGCCAGCAGGCCGCCTTCGCCGTCACCACCATCGACCGGCCCGCCATCGATCAGCTTGCTCCCTCCAGCACGGCGGAGGTGCTGAAACTGGTGCCCGGGCTGACGGTCGAGACGTCGGGCGGCAAGAATGGCGCCAACATCTTCGTGCGCGGCTACCCTTCGGGCGGCGATGCGGAATATGTCACCTTACAGAGCGAGGGCGTGCCTTTCTTTCCGCCCGCCACCCTGTCTTTCCTTGAAAACTCGCAGCTCTATCAGATGGATGAGACGGTGCAGCGGGTCGAGGCCGTGCGCGGCGGCACGGGCGCGCTGTTTGCCTCGGGCCAGCCGGGGGTGACGGTCAATCTGGTGCAGCGCGAGGGTGGCGATCATCGTGAAGGCATGATCAAGGCCACGCTGATCAGCGATGGCGAGACTCGCGCCGATGGCTATCTCTCCGGTCCGCTGGGGCCTCGCACCAGGGCCATGATCGGCGGCTATGTCACGCGCGGCGACGGCATCCGCTCGCCCGGTTTCGACGCGGATCGCGGCGGGCAGATCACCGCCAATCTGCGGCAGGATCTGGGCTCGGGCTCGCTGCTGGTCTTCGGGCGTTATCTCAACGATCGCAGCCAGTGGCTGCTGCCCATCCCGCTGCAGCAGAACGGGCAGAGCATCAGCGCTTACCCCGGTTTCAGCGCCAGCAGCGGCACGCTGGCCGGGCCTGACACGCAGCGCGGCACGCTGGGCGATGGCACGCGCTATGATCTGGCCGATGGCCGCGGCGCGCGGATCGTGCAGCTGGGCGGCAATCTGGAACTGCGTCCGGCGCATGGCCTGATCCTGCGCGACAAGATCAGCTGGCTCTCCGGCCATGCCGACACCACCGGCCTGGTGCCCGACAACACCCCGCCCCAGAGCGCCGCCGATCTGGCCGCCGGCATGGGTGGCCGCATCGGATCGCTGGCCACGGCGACAGGCCAGCCCATGTCCGCCAATCAAAGCGTGGTCGAGGCAGGCATCTGGACCATCACCAAGCGCATCGACGCTCTGGTCAACGATGCCACGCTGGAATGGACCACCGGAGCCAGCAAGGCCACCGTCGGCATCTATGCCACCACCTATGGCTCGCGCGACCGCTGGAACATCGGCAATGATCTGCTGCTCACCGCCGAGCCTCATGCCCGCCGCGTCAACATGGTGCTGGCCGATGGCCGCGCCGTCACCCGCGACGGCTTCACCAGCGGCGCCAGCTTTCTGGTGGATGCCAGCTACTCCGGCAACGATCTGGCCTTTTATGGCGTGGAAGAACTCAAGGTCACCGACCGCCTGCGTATCGATGGGGGCCTGCGCCACCAGAGCCATGCCGTGGACGGCACCATCGCCGACACACGCCCGGCAGGCCCCGGCGGCCTCGATGGCGATCCGCGCACGCTTTACGACAACAATGATGTGGTCTTCACCGGCACAGCCACGCCCTTGCGCTATCGTGGCGGCGCATGGAGCTGGACGCTGGGCGCCAATTACGCCCCCACCACGCATCTGAGCGCCTTCATGCGCTTCAGCCGGGGCAACAGTTTCCCCTTCTTCGACAATCTGCGCGATGGCATCACCCTGACCCCGCAGGTCGATACGATCGAGGGCGGGGTCAAGCTTTCGACCACGCCCTTCAGCCTTTACGCCACCCTGTTCCACAACCGCTTTCAGGGTCTGGTCACCACCGTGATCACCGAGGGCGCCCCCATGGCCTCGGTCGGCGGCGCCAGCGCGACGGGCGTGGAGCTGGAAGGCCAGTGGCATCCCCTGCCCGCCATCTCCATCGCCTTTTCGGGCAGCTGGCTCGATGCGCATTACCGCCATTTCTTCACCGATGACGGTCTCACCGATCTCAGCGGCAACCGCGTGCAGCGCCAGCCGCAATGGCAAGGGCGCATCACGCCCAGCTGGAACGGGAAGCTTGGCCGCCGCAAGGCCAGCCTGTTCACCACGATCAGCTATATGGGCGACCGCTGGTCCGATGTGCAGAACCAGCAGTTGCTGCCGCATTTCGTCACGCTCGATGCCGGAGCCAGCCTCGATCTCACGCAGCGCCTGCGCCTGCGGGTCAGGGCCGAGAACATCACCAACACCATTGGCTTGACCGAGGGCAACCCCCGCACGCTGGGCGCCCAGCCGAGCGGCGCGATGTTTGCCCGCCCGATCCTTGGCCGCTCTGTGGCGGTCTCCGCCAGTTACGGGTTCTGACCATGACGAAGCAAGGCCCCCGCGCTCCCCCCTAGGCTCAGACCCGCAGCCACCACAGCACTGATTTTACACTTTCCGTCGGCCAGCGTGCCGCACGGCATGATCCCGCGCGTCCCGGGCATGGGCGCACAAAACCATAATGAAGCAGGAAGGAAGACCCATGCACTCTGCCATCTCTCAACCCCGCAAGGCGCTCGCGCTGATGCTGCTCGCCGGAACGGCGCTGGCCGCCCCGGCCCATGCCCAGCAGGCGACCCCCGCGCCTGCCGCTGACGCCGCCGCCACCCCCGAGCCGCAGGAAATCGTCGTCACCGGCAACGCCAACCGCGAGGGCCAGCGCAAGATCGACGCCTCCTACTCGATCTCCACCGCATCGGCGGCGCAGATCCGCGAGGTGCAGCCCACCTCCACCGCCGATCTGCTCAAGATCGTGCCGGGCGTCTGGGTGGAATCCTCGGGCGGTCAGGCCGGCGCCAACGTCTTTATCCGCGGCTTCCCATCGACCGGCGACGCGCCCTTCCTGACGGTGCAGATGAACGGCTCGCCGATCATCGCGCCCTCTTCGCTGTCTTTCCTCGAGAACAGCTCGATCTTCCGCCTCGACGATACGGTCGAGCGCATGGAAGTGCTGCGCGGCGGCCCCAGCCCCATCTTCAGCAACGGCCAGCCCGGCGCTACCACCAACTTCATCCTGAAGGAAGGCACCAGCCAGCCGCATCTCTCGCTGCGCGCCACCTATGGCACCGAGGGCACCTATCGCGTCGATGCCGTGGCCCAGGGCCCGATCACCGACAACACCACCTATATGATCGGCGGCTTCTATCGCTATTCGGACGGTTTCCGCCACACCGGCTTCAACGGCGATCAGGGCGGCCAGATCACCGGCAGCCTGACCCACACTTTCGATGCGGGCAAGCTGAACGTCTATGGCCGTTACCTCAGTGACCAGAACGCTTTCTATGCACCCATGCCGTTGCTCCAGACCGGGAACGGCACCTTCTCGACCTTTCCCGGTTTCGACGCGCGCACCGACACGCTGGTGGGCCGCGAGATCCGCAACACGCTGATCGAGACCGGGCCGAGCGTCAATGGCGGGCCGACGCAGAAGCTGGGCGTGGACCTGTCGAAGGGTCGAGGCGCCAATGTGTGGACGGCGGGCAGCACCTTCAGCTATGATTTCGGCGCCTTCCAACTGCAAAACAACTTCAACTTCACCAAGGGCACGTCGAACACCTTTGCCCTGTTCACCGGCAGCAATCCGCAGACCGTCTCGCAATATCTCGCCGGGGCGGGCGGCACGGGCACGGTCAGCTATGCCGACAGCGGCGTGGCGCTTTCGGGTGACCAGCAGACCATTCAGGCTGGCATCTGGTCGGTGCAGAAGCATATCCAGAGCCTGACCGACGAGCTGAAGCTCTCGCGCAAGATCTTCGAGGGCAACACGCTGACGCTGGGCGGCTATGTCGCGCATGTGACGGATCATGACGTCTGGTATCTGGGCAACAACATCCTGCTGGCGCTCGAGCCGCAGGCCCGCGTGCTCAATGCCTCGCTCAACAACGGCACGATCCTGACGCGCAACGGCTTCACCAGCGCCAACAGCTATGACGTGAACGCCTATTACGTCAGCGACAATGTGGCCGGATACCTCAGCGATGAATGGCAGATCGGCAAGCTGCGTCTGGATGGCGGCGTGCGTGTCGAGCATGTCTCGATGACCGATCACTATGAGAACAGCTCGACGGGCGATCTCGATAACAATCCGCTGACGGCCTACAACAATGGCGCGACCTATCTCAACGGCACCTATAGCGATGTGCGTTACGGCAAGACGCAGGTGAGCTGGACCGCCGGCGCCGATTACGCCTTCAACCGCCAGCTCAACGGCTTCCTGCGCGCCAACCATGGCGCCCTGATGCCCCAGTTCGACGATCTGCGCGGCAATGCCACCAGCCTGCAGAACATCAAGCCGCAGACCGCCGACCAGTATGAGATCGGCATCAAGACCTCCAAGAAGCTCTATGACCTCTATCTGACCGGTTTCTACAACCGCTTCCACAATCTGGTCTTCCAGGACATTCGCGTCATCAATGGCGTGGAGCAGAATGTGGTGCAGTTCGGCGGATCGCGCGCTTACGGCGTGGAGTTCGAAGGCGCGCTGCGCCCCGTCGAGGGTCTGCAGCTGGCCGCGCGCGGCGTGTGGCAGAATGGCAAGTTCCTCGATTTCGGAACCAATTCCGGGCATCAGGTCAACCGCCAGCCGCAGTTCCAGGTGGCCTTCACGCCCTCCTACACCCAGCGCACGGCATGGGGTAAGGCGCGCATCTTCGGCACCTTCACCCATATCGGCAACCGCTTCGCCGATCTGGAGAACCAGCAGCCGCTGGGCAGCTACAACACGCTGGATCTGGGCGCCTCGCTGGATGTGAGCGACCGCTTCTCGATCCAGGCGACGGTGGAGAACGTGACCAACACGCTGGCCCTGACCGAGGGCAACGTCCGCACCGTGGGCTCGGCCAACACCAACGGCTACTTCCTTGGCCGCCCGATCTTCGGACGCCACGGGACGATCACCGCCGCCTACAAGTTCTGATCGTGTAAACCTGCGGGCCGGTCGGATTTTCCTTGTCCGACCGGCCCTTTCCCTTGAGTGTCCGCACCATGACCAAAGCCCCCCTGCTCTCCCTCGCCGCTCTGGCGCTGGCGCTTTCCGGTGCGCCTGTCGCCGCCCAGCCTTTGTCCGTTGCCGCCCAGCGCGTTGAAACCATCTCGCAGAAGGCTGGAACGCCTGAGGACACCTATGGCGACCTCTATCGCGCCGTGGAACTCGCCCGCGTCTTCCCTGACAGCAAGACCTTTGCCGATATGGTTCCGCTCGACGGCCCGGCAGCGACCATGGCCGCCTACAAGGCCGAAAATCCGCAGGGCAAGGAGGCGCTCAGCGCTTTCGTCGCGAAGCATTTCCGCAAGATCGGCGGCGAGGATCAGCACAAGCTGACGATGCTGGAGCATATCCGCGCGCTCTGGCCCATTCTGGCCAAGCCGCCGATGGCCGCCACGCCCGGCTCATCCCTGCTGCAGCTGCCCTATGCCTATGTGGTGGCGGGCGGCCGCTATCAGGAGATGTATTACTGGGACAGCTACTTCACCATGCTGGGCCTTAAAGAGGATGGCGAGCAGCCGCTGATCGATTCCATGCTGGCCAATTTCACCAGCATGATCGAGCGTTACGGCCATATTCCCAATGGCACGCGCAGCTATTATCTCTCGCGTTCGCAGCCGCCGTTTCTGGCGCTGATGATGGACCTTTCGGACAATAAGGATCCGGTGCTGGCCCGCCAGCGCCTTGCCGCGCTCAAGGGTGAACATGCCTATTGGATGGCCGGCTCCACCTGCCTGACCAAGGAGGGCGCCTGCCAGCATGTGATCCGCATGCCCGATGGCAGCCTGCTCAACCGCTATTGGGATGCCCGCGACACGCCGCGCGATGAGTCCTATGCCGAGGATGTCGCCACCTCCGCGCAGGCCGCCCCCCGTCCGGCGGGACAGACCAACCGCGATCTGCGCGCCGGGGCCGAGAGCGGCTGGGATTACAGCTCGCGCTGGCTGCGCGATGAAAAGACGCTCTCGACGATCCACACCACCGATATTGTGCCAGTGGATCTCAACAGCCTGATGTGGAATCTGGAGGTTTCGATTGCTCGCCGCTGCAAGGCTTTGGGCGATACGGCCTGCGCACAGGATTTCACGCGCAAGGCCGAGGCCCGCAAGGCGGCAATCAGCAAATGGCTGTGGTCTGCGCCGGAACAGCGCTTCGTCGATTGGGACAGCAGCACCAAACAGCCGACCAAGGTGGTTTCCGCCGCCATGCTCTATCCGCTGTTCGTTGGCCTCGCGACACCGGCTCAGGTGCAGGCCACCGCCAGGCTGACGCGCAGCGCCCTGCTCGCCCCCGGGGGCCTGCGCACCACCACCAATCAGAACGGCCAGCAGTGGGATCAACCCAATGGCTGGGCGCCGCTGACCTGGGTGGCCATCGCGGGCCTGCATCGCAACGGTCAGGAGGAACTGGCGAGGGATCTGGCGCATCGCTGGATCGGCACCGTCGCGGCCTTCTACAACCGCACCGGGCGCATGGTCGAGAAATACAACATCGAAACCGGAGAAGCCGGTGGCGGCGGCGAATACCCCGTGCAGGACGGCTTCGGCTGGACCAATGGCGTCACCCGCGCCCTGATCGCGCTCTATCCGCAAGAAGCGCCGCACCCCTGATCCGGCAGCGCGGCGATCCGTTCAAAGATCGCCGCGCTGCAACTCAGCACTCGGGGAAATTCACCGCAAGGCCACCCTGCGAGGTTTCCTTATACTTCGCATTCATATCGCGCCCGGTGCGCATCATCGTCTCGATCACCTGATCGAGCGAGACGATATGGTGCCCGTCGCCCCGCAGCGCCAGAGAGGCCGCGTTGATCGCCTTGATCGCGCCAAAGGCGTTGCGCTCGATGCAGGGCACCTGCACCAGCCCGGCGATGGGATCGCAGGTCATGCCCAGATGATGCTCCATGGCGATCTCGGCGGCGTTCTCGGCCTGCCGATTGCTGGCGCCCATGGCAGCGGCCAGCCCCGCGGCGGCCATGGCGCTGGCCGTGCCGACTTCCCCTTGGCACCCCACTTCCGCCCCCGAAATCGAGGCGTTCAGCTTGGTCAGCGTGCCGATGGCGCTGGCCGTCAGCAGGAAATCATACATGCCGTTGCGGTTCGCCTCGGGCCAGAAGTCGCGGTAATAGCGCAGCACCGCCGGGACCACCCCCGCCGCGCCATTGGTGGGCGAGGTCACCACCCGGCCCCCGGCGGCATTCTCCTCATTCACCGCGATGGCGAAGAGGCTGACGTGATCCATGATCGCATGGGGCGCCTGACGGTTGCGGAAACGGTCGGCATCCAGCTTCTGGCGGATGCCCTTGGCGCGGCGCGGCACCTTCAGACGGCCCGGCAGGATGCCCTCGGTCTGCATGCCGCGGTCGATGCAGTTCATCATCACGTCGATGATGCGGTCGAGGTAATCGCACAACTCCTCGGCGGAGGTCAGCGCCGTTTCATTGGCGCGCACCACCTCGGCAATGGAGAGGCCATGGTTTTCGCAGATGCGCAGCAGCTGCTCGGCGGTGCGGAAGGGGAAAGGCGGCTCCACCTCATCCTCCAGCGCGGAGTCGCCGACCAGATTCTCCGGCGCGATAAAGCCGCCGCCAATAGAGCACCAGCGCTCGGCCAGCACCACCTCGCCTTGCGCATCATAGGCGCTGAAGGCCAGGGTGTTGGGGTGGACGGGGGTTTCACCCTCGCGGTCGAAGACGATATCGGTGTCGGGATCGAAGGCGATCTCACGCCCGCCGATGCGCATATGCTTCGTGGCGCGGGCCTGATCGACCAAGGTATCGATCTGTTCGGGCGCGATGCCATCGGGCAGGAAACCGGCCAGCCCCAGCACCACCGCCTTATCCGTGGCATGGCCCGATCCGGTCCACGCCAGCGAGCCCAGCAGATCGCAGCGCACCCGCGCGAAATCCAGCCCTTCCAACGCCTTGGAAAAGCCCGCCGCCGCCTTCATCGGCCCCACCGTATGCGAGGATGACGGCCCGATGCCGATGCGAAACAGATCCCGAACCCCAATCATGACGGACGCCTTATCTTTCTTCCCTGCGTAACAATGTTACTCAATAGGCGATGGCTTACCGGCTGCCTAGCCCCATGCGCATGGGGAATAACGCGCATTCCATGCCATCAGATAAAATTGCCAATGTGATTTACCGCCTTGCCATCACATCATGCTGTGATAATCAAAGGCCCATGTCACAGACTCTCATCGAACGCGTCCGCCGCCTCATCACCGATGGTGGCATGACCAAGTCCGGCCTTGCCCGCGCGGCGGGGCTCCATGCCAACACCCTGCGCGACGCGGGCGAGCCCGAGTGGAACCCCACCGCCGAAACGCTCAACAAGCTGGAGCGCTTCCTTTCGGACAATGACGAAACCCCCGTCCTCGTCTCGATCGAAGAGATCATCGAGGAAGCCCGCAACGGGCGCATGTACATCCTGGTCGACGATGAAGACCGCGAGAATGAGGGCGACCTCATCATCCCCGCGCAAATGTGCACCCCCTCCGCCATCAATTTCATGGTCACTCACTGCCGTGGCCTGGTCTGCCTCGCCCTCTCCTCCGAGCGTATCGACGAGCTGGGTCTCGAGCCGATGCACCGCCACAACCGCACCCCGCTGGGCACCGCCTTCACCGTTTCCATCGAGGCCCGCGAAGGCATCTCCACCGGCATTTCCGCTCAGGACCGCGCCCGCACCGTCTCCGTGGCCATCGACGGGTCCAAGGGTTCCGACGATATCGTCAGCCCCGGCCATGTCTTCCCGCTGCGCGCCCGCCCGGGCGGCGTGCTGGTCCGCGCCGGTCACACCGAAGCGGCTGTCGACATTTCGCGCCTCGCCGGCCTCAACCCCTCGGGCGTGATCTGCGAGATCATGCGCGAAGACGGCACCATGGCCCGCTTCGACGATTGCGTTGCCTTCGCCCGCCAGCATGGCGTGAAGATGGCCACCATCCGCGACCTGATCGCCTATCGCCGCAAGCACGACCGCATGGTTTCGCTGAAATCCGAAACCACCTTCACCAGCCGCCACGGCGGCGACTGGTCGGCCCGCGCCTATTACAACAAGGCCACCGGCGAGGAAAACATGGTGCTGGTCAAGGGCCGCATCGACCCCACCACCCCCACGCTGGTGCGCATGCACGCCACCTCGCTCTTCGCCGACCTGCTGGGCGAGGAAACCCCGCGCACCTATCTGCTCCACCGCTCGATGGAACTGATCGGCGAGGAAGGCAGCGGCGTGATCGTTTTCGTCAATCGCCCCCACAGCGATGTCTCACGCGCTTTCGAATTGCGCGAACAGGCCCGGGCGGGCAATATGAAGCCCATGGAGGAACTGCGCGATTACGGCGTGGGTGCCCAGATCCTTGCGGAACTGGGAGTTCACGAGATAACGCTCCTCACCAACACCCATCACACGCTTGTCGCGCTGGAAGGCTATGGCCTTTCCATCGCGGGTGAGCGCAGCATTCAAGGATAAGACCCATGGCCAAGTTTCTGATCGTCGAAGCCCGCTTCTACGACCATCTCAACGACCAGCTGATCGCCGGCGCCAAGGCCGCGATCAAGGCGGCCGGCCATAAGTCCGACGTCATCACCGTGCCCGGCGCGCTGGAAATCCCCGCTGCCATCGCGCTGGCGGATTCGACCGGCGACTATGAGGGCTACGTGGCCATCGGCGTGGTGATCCGCGGCGAGACCTACCACTTCGAGATCGTGGCGGGCGAAAGCGCTCGCGGGATCATGGCGCTGTCGATGGACGGCCTGCCGATCGGCAATGGCATCCTGACCGTCGAGAACGAGGAGCAGGCTCTGGTGCGCGCCGATCCGGCCCAGAAGGACAAGGGTGGCGAGGCTGCGAAGGCGGCTCTGGCACTGCTGGCTCTGAAAGAGAAGTTCGGGGCTTAAGATTTAAAAGGGAAAGTGCGAGGGGGTTACCCCCTCGCGCTCCCATCAATGTCTACGTGGTGCCCCCCGCTCCGCCTTGCGCAAAGTTTGCAGCGCCGCAGGCATGAATGATTGCCTCCGGCGGTGAGGCGTGGCGCTTCCTGGCGGCCTCACCTGCCCTTTCGTCGGGAGACGTAAAGGGGGTGCAGGGGGCGATGGCCCCCTGCTTTCATTCCTACCTTCTTACCAGATCTTCGCCCGCTTTTCCGGCGGCAGGTACAGCTTGTCGCCCGGCTTCACGCCGAAGGCATCATACCAAGCGTCCAGATTGCGCACCGTCAGAGCGCGATACTGACCCGGAGCATGGCCGTTGGTCGCCACGATGTTGCGCAGGGCAGCCTCGCGGTACTTGGTGGCCCAGGTCTGCGCGAAAGCGAGGAAAAAGCGCTGATCGCCGGTCATGCCGTTGATCACCGGAGCCTTCGCGCCGTGCAGCGAGGCGTGGTAGGCATCCAGCGATGCCGCCAGCCCGGCCACATCGGCGATGTTCTCGCTCAGCGTCAGTTCGCCCTTGATGTGCAGGCCGGGATAGGGCTCGTAGGCGTTGAACTCTTCCGCCAGCATCTTGCCTGCCGCGTCGAAACGCTTGAGATCCTGATCGGTCCACCAGTTGCGCAGGCGCCCGGTGGCGTCGAAGGCGGCGCCCTGGTTGTCGAAGCTGTGGCTGATCTCGTGGCCGATCACCGCGCCCACCGCGCCATAGTTGAAGGCGGCATCCGCCGTGGGATCGAAGAAAGGCTTCTGCAGGATGGCGGCGGGGAAGTTCAGCGCGTTCTGCACCGGCAGGTTGAGCGCGTTGACCGTCTGGGAGGTCAGCCACCATTCATTGCGGTCCAGCGGCTTGCCCAGCTTGGACAACTGGTGGGCCGTATCGAACTTGCCGGCGGCCACGGCATTGGCATAGGCATCGGTCGGGCTAACGGTCAGGCCGGAATAGTCCTCCCATGTGTCGGGATAGCCGATACCGACGATGATGCCTTTCACCTTGGCGATGGCCTCGGCCTTGGTCGAGGGGGCCATCCAGTCGAGCGCCTGAATGCGGTTGGTGAAGGCGGCCTTGATGTTGACCACCATGCCCTGAATGCGCGTCTTGGACGAAGCCGGGAAATAGCGCCCGACATAGATCCGCGCCAGCGCATCGCCCAAAGCGTTGTTCACCGCCCCAAGAGCGCGCTTGTCACGCGGGCGCTGCTGGGCAACGCCGCTCAGCACCGTGCCGTAGAAGGCGAAGCGGTCATCATCCAGCTTTTTGGGCAACACGGCGGCATATTGGCTCACCTGATGGAAGGCCAGCCAGTCCTTCCAGACCGACAGCGGCTCGGTGGCCACCAGAGCCGAAAGCGCGGGGATCGCCTTGGCCTGATAGGCCGCGAAATTGCCCGTCCAGCCGATGTTGGCCCCGGCAAGGAAGGCGTCCCAGTCCAGACCGGGGGCCTTGGCGGGCAGGTCCGCGCGGGTCCAGAGGGTGGTGGCGTGCTGGAAGTCCTCGCTCTCCTCGCGGCCGACATGGGCCTGCGCGATCTTCATTTCCAGCGCATAGATGGCGTCGGCGCGGGTCTGGGCGTCCGCCTGAGCGAGCCCGGCATCGGTCAGCAGCTTGGCGATATAGGCGCGGTACTGGCCCTGAATGGCCACCATCTTGGGATCGGTGGAGAGGTAATACTCACGCTCGGGCATGCCAAGGCCGCCCTGCATCAGATAGGGCACCACCTGCCCACCCGTCAGCGCCTGAGTCACGAAGAGGCCGAACAGGTTCTCGGTGTGGAAATTGGTGGCGTTGAGCGGATCGAGATCGGCGCGCACCTGCTGGCCGAGGACGCGGCTCAGGCTGGCCTTGTCGGTGATGGCGGCGAAGCGGTCGAGGTCGGGTTTGACCGGGGCCATGCCCTTGGCCTCGATGGCGGCGGTGTCGAGATAGGCGCGATAATAATCGCGGATTTTCTGGGCATCGCTGCCGGGGGCAACCGGCTTGGCCAGCAACTCGGCCATCACCGTCTTGAGCTGCGACTCGGTGGCGTTGGAGGCCACGAGGAAGCTGCCGACCGAGGAGCGATCGGCGGGAATTTCGGTGGCCTTCAACCAGGCGCCGTTGGCGTAGGTGTAGAAATCATCTCCGGGGCGGACCGATTTGTCCATGTCCTTCACCTGCACCCCGGGATTGGCCGGAGCAGCGCCAGCCTGTGCCGGAAGCGCGGCGAACAGAAGGGCGCAGCCTGCCGCCATGGTTCCGCAGCGGATGAAGATCCGGCTCATCCTTGCGCCATCATGCTGTTTCATCCAGAGATTTCCTTTCGCATTGCAGCCATGGAAGCACGCTTGATCACAGAAGAACAAGCGGCTTGCGACAATTGGCCGGTCCTGAATGCCTCTGTCCCTAGGCCTGTGGGTGAACAATGCAATCACAGTGTGAACCACCCCCGCTGGCCGCGCGGCCAGAGCGCCGATACGGGGCGGCAGGCTTATGTCGGGCGACAAAATGCGCGTGCAAAAACGGCAGAATTCCGCTATGTGGATGCACTTAGCTGCACCACAGCGAAATTGTGGAGCCCTTTGATCTATGCTCGATCCCATGCGCGACACCGATCTTCCAGAGAGCATGCCGAACGGCCAATGGCTGCGCGCCGTGGCCTTGCGTGAGACTCTGCGCGACGGATTGCAGCAGCTGGACGGCATGGGCGCCGATCTGGCGGCAGCGCATCTGGCAGCCACCATCGATGCGCTGACCCAGCATTTCCATCTCGACTGATATGAAACAACCGATTCGCGGATGATCGATTGCACCGCAAAGCCATACGGAAAGCAGTGGAAAACCCCCACCAAATTGACTGCTCGTGTCAAAATGGATGAATTTTCCATCCATTTTCGGTTGGACGTATCGCGGCTTAACTCCATATTAACTCCGGATCGAGTCCTCGCGATTCGAGCGCAATTCATCACGGCGTGAAAGGCCAAGGGAGTTGGAGGAGTTATGAATGCTACGTTCAAACGTCTTCCCGGTCACCGTCAGGAACATGAAGCGCCGCAGGATACTGAAGCGCGACTGCGCGGCATCGCCCATTCGCTGGAACTATTAGTCGGCGAATTGCAATTGGTGGCGGACAGCCACCCCACAACGCCTGTCCGGTCCGATGACGATGCTCTGGACCGCGCGATCCAGATCTATCGCGACCGCCGCCGCCGGGAACAGATTTTTGGCGACGCCACGCTGTTCGGCGAACCGGCATGGGACATTCTGCTCGATCTCTTCGTGGCCTCGCGCCATGAGAAGCGGATCGCGGTGACCAGCGCCTGCATCGGCAGCGCGGTGCCCGCCACGACAGCGCTGCGCTGGATCAAGATTTTGGAAGAACGCGGCCTGATCGAGCGCGAGGTCGATGAAATCGACGCAAGGCGCATCTTCGTGCGCATTTCACCCCGGGGCAGCGCCCTGATGCAGGAATTCCTGGCAGGCTAACCCCCACAGCTGGAGAGCCGGGGCGCCACAATCGGCACCCCCTGCCCTGGCGCCGGAAGACGTGATGGGAGCGCGAGGGTGTAACACCCCCGCACTGTCCCTTTAGCTCACTTCAGCAGACGACCAAAAGCGCCCTTGCCGGCGTAATGCGCGCCCGAGCCCAGCTCTTCCTCGATGCGGATCAGCTGGTTGTACTTGGCAAGCCGGTCCGAACGGGCCAGCGAACCAGTCTTGATCTGACCGCAGTTGGTGGCGACGGCCAGATCGGCAATCGTCGAATCCTCGGTCTCGCCCGAACGGTGGCTCATCACGGCGGTGTAGCCGGCGCGCTGGGCGATGCTCACGGCTTCCAGCGTCTCGGTCAGCGTGCCGATCTGGTTGACCTTCACCAGCAGCGAGTTGGCCAGGCCCTTCTCGATGCCCATGGTCAGGCGCTTGGGGTTGGTGACGAAGAGATCGTCGCCCACCAGCTGCACCTTGTCGCCGATCTTGTCGGTCAGGGCCTTCCAGCCCTCGAAATCGTCCTCGCTCATGCCGTCCTCGATCGAGATGATCGCATAGTCCTGCGACAGCTTGGTGAGGTAATCGGCGAATTCGACCGGCGAGAGCGAGAGGCCTTCGCCGCTGATCTCATACTTGCCGTTCTTGAAGAATTCGGTGGCGGCGCAGTCCAGCGCCAGATGCACATCGGTGCCCAGCTTGAAACCGGCCTTCTCCACCGAGGCGCCGATGAAATCCAGCGCGGCGCGCGTGCTGGCGATGTTGGGGGCAAAGCCGCCCTCGTCACCCACGGCGGTGGCCAGCCCCTTAGCCGACAGGTCCTTCTTCAGCGTGTGGAAGATCTCGCTGCCCCAGCGCACGGCCTCGGCCAGCGAGTCAGCGCCCACCGGCATGACCATGAATTCCTGGAAATCGATGGGGTTGTCGGCATGCTCGCCGCCGTTGATGATGTTCATCATCGGCACGGGCAGCACATGAGCCGAAACACCGCCCACATAGGAATAGAGCGGCAGGCCGCGCGCATCCGCCGCTGCCTTGGCTGCGGCCAGCGAGACGCCGAGGATGGCGTTGGCGCCCAGACGGGCCTTGTTGGGGGTGCCGTCCAGCTCGATCATGGCCAGATCGAGGTCGCGCTGGTCTTCGGCGTCACGGCCTTCGAGCAGTTCGCTGATCTCGTCGTTGACGGCATCGACGGCCTTGAGCACGCCCTTGCCCATGTAGCGGCTCTTGTCGCCGTCGCGCAGCTCCACGGCCTCATGCGCGCCGGTGCTGGCACCCGAGGGAACCGCGGCACGACCGAAGCTGCCATCTTCCAGCAGAACATCGACCTCGATCGTGGGATTGCCACGGCTGTCGAGAATTTCGCGGGCATGGATATCGAGAATCGCGGTCATGGCGGGTTCATCTCCTCTGGACCAATTCAAGGGTCTTTCGTGACTGCTCCTTAGCAGCCAAGCCTTGGCAGGCAAGCTGCATTGCAGCATGATGGACCCAGGGAGCCTTTGCAGCGTTCCTGTAACGAGCAGGCGATTCCCGCCAGACCGATGCCCCGCATGAGGAGGACAAAGCCATGGCCAAGACCGAAGCTACCGAACACCTTGAACAGTCCGCCAAGGACACCGCCAACTCGGCCGTCGAGACGATCCACGCCGCCAAGGATGTGGCCGGGGAAGCCGCCGCAGATGTCAAGGATCACGCCAAGGCCCGCTTCGCGCAGGCGCTGGATGAAGCCAAGGCCAGCGTGTCGGCACTCGGCAAGATGGCGCAGGAGCAGACCGAAGCCTATCGCGAGAAGCTGGCTGCCGCCGATCTCACCCATTCGGCCAAGGAACTGGCTGCTGACGCCGCCAGTCGCGCCGCCGCGCTTGCCACCGACGGCAAGTCCAAGGCCAGCGATCTGCTGACCAGCCTGGGCAAGGTGGTGGCCGACAATGCCGGTGTGGTGAACGACAAGCTGGGCGAAAAATACGGCGATTATGCCCGCGGCGCCGCGCGCTCGATCCAGGAAACCGCCGCCAAGCTCGAATCCAAGGATTTCACCGAGCTGGGCGAGGATGCCAAGGGCTTTGTGCGCGCCCGTCCCTTCGTGGCGCTGGGCATTGCGGCCGTGGCCGGTTTCCTGGTCGCCCGCGCTCTGACGCCGACGCCGGATGCGACAGAAGAAGCCTGAGCACTGCTGACCGCAGCTTGATCCGCGCGGGGGGAGCGGCGGCCAGCGCCGCTCTTCCGTGCTGCTGCGTGTCAATGGGGTGTGTTCAGGGGGCTTGCAAGAATGGCGCACAGGCATGAGTGTGGGGCATGAGTGATGAAACCGAAGCGCCTGAAACCAACCAGCATGAAGGCGAGGGCAAGCGCCCGATGGCCCTGACTTCCGAGATCGAGGGGCTGATCGCCGCCGCGCGCGAGGCTTTCTCCAGCGAGGTGGCCTATCAGCGCGCCCGCGCCATTCTGGCCAGCAAGATCGCCGGGCGGATCGCCGGTCTGGCGGCGCTGGCGGCGGCTTTGGTGTTCTTCCTGCTGCTGGCGCTGGTGGTTGGGCTGCTGCTGGCGCTCGCCCCGCTGCTGGGCACGTGGCAGGCGCTGGGCATCGTGGTGCTGGCGCTGCTGCTGGGCATGGCTTTGGCGGCATGGGCCGCGCTGCGCGCATGGCGGCGCCTGAAAGGCGTGCTGACCGGAAAGGCCAAGCCATGATCGAGGACGATGATCTGGCCGTGCTGAAGGCCCGGCGCGACATCTCGCGCGCCAATCTGATCGAACGGGTGGGCGAGGTGCGGCATCTGGCCGCCA
Organism: Novosphingobium rosa NBRC 15208; assembly: GCF_001598555.1. Classification (GTDB taxonomy): domain Bacteria; phylum Pseudomonadota; class Alphaproteobacteria; order Sphingomonadales; family Sphingomonadaceae; genus Novosphingobium; species Novosphingobium rosa. The sequence continues at coordinate 112,883 of NZ_BCZE01000009.1, read as the reverse complement.
ACCCCGCCACGCTGATCAGCCGCGCCCGCGCCGATCTTGAGCATGGCACCCGCAGCGCCACCTTTCAGGCGCTGGATATCGCCAATGACAACCGCGGAATCGTGGTCGCCACGGCCTCGGCGCTGATGCTGTGGCTGATGCGCCAGCAAGTGGCGCGACAGATCGCGCTGCAACTGGGCCACAAGCTGGGCGACAGCGCGATAGAGGCCAGCAAGGCGTTGGTGGAAAAAGCCCCGGGCTGGGCCGAGACATGGGGCGGCAAGGCGGTGGACAAGGCCGCCGGCATGTGGTCGCGCTTCCGCAAAAAGCATTGAAGCCCCCACTTGCCCTGCCCCAGCCCCCGACCTTCGGCTAGTCCGGTGATTACCGGGGGTGCGAGAGCTTGGCTTTCGTTACGGCGCGATGCTAAGAAGGGCTTCCTCTCCCCCATTCATGGGATATGCAATGCAGAAACTACACCTCGTGATCGGTGGCCGCGTGAAAGATCCGCAGGGCCTCGATTTTGTTGACCTCAAGGCTCTGGACTATGTCGGCGTCTATCCCGACTACGCTTCGGCCGAGGAAGCCTGGCGCGGTGCCGCCCAGCGCAGTGTCGACGATGCCGAGATGAAGTATGTGGTGGTCCATCTCCACCGCCTGCTGGACCCGGCCACCGACGACTGAGCCGAACCACACGAAAAAGGCCCCGAAACCGGGGCCTTTTTTATGGGCAGCGGCAGGACGGAAACGCCCTGCCCTCCCCCGAGATATCGGTGGCGATCAGATAAATTCGATCTTGTTCACCACATAGAAGCGCTCGCCGGCAGGCACGCTCACCTCGACCTCGTCCTCGATGCGCTTGCCGATCAGCGCGCGCCCCAGAGGCGAGTTATAGCTGATCTTGCCGCCCTTGGCGTCGGCCTCATAGGTGCCCACGATCTGATAGCGCACCGGCTTGTCGTCATCGTCGAGCAGCGTCACCGTGGCGCCGAACACCACCTTGTCGCCCGAAAGCGTGGTGGGATCGATGATGGTGGCGCGGCTGATCTTGTCTTCCAGATCGGCGATGGTCGCCTCGACCTGACCCTGACGTTCCTTGGCCGCGTGATATTCGGCGTTTTCCGAAAGGTCGCCATGAGCGCGCGCTTCCTCGATCGCATCCACGATCTGCGGGCGCTCCTCACGCAGCGCCTTCAGCTCGGCGTTCAGCTTTTGATAGCCTTCCGCCAGCATCGGCAGCTTTTCGACACTCGCCATGTTCCGTCATCGTCCTTTTCAAGGCCCTCCCGTTTCAGCGACAGGTTTCCCTAACCCGTTGGATAATCTCAACGGGTTAAAGCCGATCGCTGGTGTGGGGAGGGCGTGATCGATCAACTATAATAGGACTGGAGCGGACAAACTTCAAGTTTCGCGCGCGAAAGAGCCTCGATCGCATCCACAGCCGCGACACTGGCCGCCGCCGTGGTGAAGGAGGGCACCCGGGTGGAGAGCGCGATCTGGCGGATCGACTGCGAATCCTTCAGGCTCTGCCAGCCTTCGGTGGTGTTGAAGATCAGCGCGATATCGCCATCGACGATCTTGTCGACGATATGCGGGCGCCCTTCGGCCACCTTGTTCACATGCTCCACGGCCACGCCCTGATCGGCCAGGAACTTCGCCGTGCCGCCCGTGGCGACCAGCTTGAAGCCCAGAGCCACCAGCTTGTGCGCGGCAGGCAGGATCACCGGCTTGTCGCTGTCCTTCACCGAGACGAAGACCGTGCCGCTCTGGGGCAGCCTGGTGCCCGCGCCCAGCTGGGCCTTGGCAAACGCGGTCGGGAAATCCTTGTCGATCCCCATCACCTCGCCGGTGGACTTCATTTCCGGGCTCAGCACCGGATCGACGCCCGCAAAGCGGTTGAAGGGGAACACGGCTTCCTTGACCGCCACATAGGGCAGATCGCGCTTGAAGGGCTCGAAGGTGGAGAGCTTCTCGCCCGCCATCACGCGCGCGGCGATCTTGGCCACCGGCTGACCCAGCGCCTTGGCGACGAAGGGTACGGTACGGCTGGCGCGCGGGTTGACCTCGATAAGGTAAACCTCGCCATCCTTGACCGCGAACTGGATGTTCATCAGCCCCTTCACGCCCAGCGCCAGCGCCAGCAGATGGGCCTGACGCTCCATCTCGGCGATGATGTCGGCGGGCAGCGAGTAAGGCGGCAGCGAACAGGCCGAGTCGCCCGAGTGGATGCCGGCTTCCTCGATATGCTGCATCACGCCCGCGACGCGTACTTCCTCACCATCGCACAGCGCATCGACATCGCATTCCACGGCATCGCGCAGATACTGGTCGATCAGCACCGGGCTGTCGCCCGAGACCTGCACGGCGGTGGTGATGTAGTCATCGAGCTGCTGCAGGCTGTCGACGATCTCCATCGCGCGGCCACCCAGCACATAGCTGGGGCGCATCAGCACCGGGAAACCGATGCGGGTGGCAGCGGCGACGGCTTCGTCGCGGCTGCGCGCGATACCGTTGGCGGGCTGCTTGAGGCCCAGCTTTTCCACCAGATCGGCGAAACGCTCGCGGTCCTCGGCCAGATCGATGGCATCCGGGCTGGTGCCCAGGATGGGGATACCGGCATCTTCCAGCGCCTGTGCCAGCTTGAGCGGGGTCTGCCCGCCGAACTGCACGATGACGCCCAGCAGCTCACCCTTCGACTGTTCGACGCGCAGGATTTCCAGCACGTCCTCACCGGTCAGCGGCTCGAAATAGAGGCGGTCCGAGGTGTCATAGTCGGTGCTGACCGTTTCCGGGTTGCAGTTGACCATGATGGTTTCATAGCCGACCTCGGCCAGCGAGAAACAGGCGTGGACGCAGCAGTAATCGAATTCGATGCCTTGACCGATACGGTTCGGACCACCGCCAAGGATCACGACCTTCTTGCGATCCGAAGGCGCAGCCTCATTCTCGGGCTCGCCGAACAGCGGCGCCTCATAGGTCGAGTACATGTAGGGCGTGATCGCCTCGAACTCGGCGGCGCAGCTGTCGATGCGCTTGAAAACCGGGTGGACGCCCAGACGCTCACGCAGCTTGCGCACCTCGGTCTCGCTGGTGGCGCCGGCCATGGCTTCCACCACATCGTGCAGCAGGCCCGAGCGAACCGCATTGGCACCCGCCACCGGATTCACCGATTTGACCGCCAGCTTGGCCAGGCGCTTGTCCGAAAAGCCCATGGCTTTCAGGCGACGCATGCCCGCCGCATCGGTGGGCAGGCCGTGGCATTCCACATTGGCTTCCTCGGCAATGATCTCTTCGATGTGGCGCAGGAACCACTTGTCGAAGTGCGTGATCGCGTGGATGTCCTCCACCGTGAAGCCCTCGCGGAAGGCCTGCGCGGCGACCAGCAGACGGTCGGGCGTGGCGCGCGAGAGGGCGGCGGTGATGTCGTCACGCGCGGCGCCGACCAGCGCATCGACGCGGTTGAAACCATCCAGACCGGTTTCCAGCCCCCGCAGCGCCTTCTGCATCGATTCCTTGATGTTGCGCCCGATGGCCATCACCTCGCCCACCGACTTCATCGCGGTGGAGAGCAGCGGCTCGGCGCCCTTGAACTTCTCGAAGGCGAAGCGCGGGATCTTGGTGACGACATAGTCGATCGAAGGCTCGAACGAGGCAGGCGTGGCGCCGGTGATCTCGTTGGTCAGCTCGTCCAGCGTGTAGCCCACGGCCAGCTTGGCCGCGACGCGCGCGATGGGGAAGCCGGTGGCCTTCGACGCCAGAGCGGAAGACCGCGACACGCGCGGGTTCATCTCGATAACGATCAGGCGGCCATCCTTGGGATTGACCGCGAACTGCACGTTCGAGCCGCCAGTTTCCACGCCGATCTCGCGCAGCACCGCCAGCGAGGCGTTGCGCATGATCTGATATTCCTTGTCGGTCAGCGTCAGCGCCGGCGCGACGGTGATGGAATCGCCCGTATGGACGCCCATCGGATCGACGTTCTCGATCGAGCAGATGATGATGGAGTTGTCGTTGCGATCCCGCACGACCTCCATCTCATACTCCTTCCAGCCGAGCAGCGATTCCTCGATCAGCACCTCAGTGGTGGGGCTGGCATCCAGACCGCTGCGGACAATCGCCTCGAACTCGGCCTTGTTGTAGGCCACGCCGCCGCCGGTGCCGCCCATGGTGAAGGACGGACGGATGATCGAGGGCAGGCCCGTGCGCTTGAGGATCTCGAAAGCCTCGTCCAGCGTGTGGGCCACGCCGCTGCGGGCGGATTCCAGACCGATCTTGTCCATCGCCTCGCGGAAGCGCTGGCGGTCCTCGGCCTTGTCGATGGCGTCGGCATCGGCGCCGATCATCTGCACGCCGAACTTCTCCAGCGTGCCGTCGCCGAACAGCGCCAGCGCGGTGTTGAGCGCCGTCTGGCCGCCCATGGTGGGCAGCAGGGCCAGCGTGTCATCCGGGCGCTCGGCGCGCTCGCGCTCGATGATGCGGGCCACGATTTCGGGCGTGATCGGCTCGATGTAGGTGGCGTCGGCCATCTCATGGTCGGTCATGATCGTGGCCGGGTTCGAGTTGACCAGGATGACCCGGTAACCTTCTTCCTTCAGCGCCTTGATCGCCTGCGTGCCCGAATAGTCGAACTCGCAAGCCTGGCCGATGATGATGGGCCCCGCGCCAATGACGAGGATCGAATTGATGTCAGTGCGTTTGGGCATCAGTCAGCCTTCTGCAGATAAGTTGGATCGCCGATCGTTCCCCATTTCGAGTTGGGATAACCGGCATTCTTGAGCTTTTTCAATAGGCAGGCCGCTGCTTTAAGGTCTGCCGCTGTCGGTGCGGTGTGCTTTCGGGCGGCAGATCGGTTCACATGACATGCATCGGCCATGGCCTGATTGTCCTGCCCCTCGATCTGCTTTTGCGTCGCAGGCTGCGCATTCGAGTACACCGGCTGGAAAGCCAGTGCCACCCCCATGGCAGCGAGCGCCGCGTGCTTCACACCTTGGCCTCCAGCATCCCCACAAACTTCTCGAACAGATAGAACGAGTCCATCGGCCCGGGCGAAGCCTCGGGGTGGTACTGCACGGAGAAGGCATTCTTGCCGGTGATCGACAGGCCGCAGTTGCTGCCATCGAACAGCGAGACATGGGTTTCCACCACGCCCTCGGGCAGGGTTGCGCTGTCCACCGCGAAGCCGTGGTTCATCGAGGTGATCTCGACCACGCCTTCCTGCGTGCGCTTGACCGGGTGGTTGGCGCCGCGATGGCCCTGATGCATCTTGATGGTCCTGGCGCCCGCCGCGATGCCCAGCATCTGGTGGCCAAGGCAGATGCCGAAGAGCGGCACGTCACGCTCCAGCAGGCCCTTGATGACGGGCACGGCATATTCGCCGGTCGCCGCCGGATCGCCCGGGCCGTTAGACAGGAACACACCGGCAGGCTTCAGCGCCAGAATATCTTCCAGCGAGGTCTGGGCAGGCACCACCGTCACGCTGGCGCCAGCGGCGACCAGATTGCGGAAGATGTTGTCCTTCGCGCCATAGTCGATCGCCACCACATGCGGGCGCGGGTCGCCGGAGGGGCGGCCATAGCCCTGCCCCAGATGCCAGACCGAGCCTTCCCAATCCTCATTGGCGGTGCGGCTGACCACCTTGGCCAGATCCAGACCTTCAAGGCCGCTCCAGGCCTGAGCCTGGGCGATCAGCGCCTGCAGGTCGAAGTTGCCTTCGGGATCATGGGCGATCACGGCGTTGGGCGCGCCAGAGAGGCGAATGCGGCGGGTCAGGGCGCGGGTGTCGATGCCCGAGATGCCGATCTTGCCCTTGGCTTTCAGCCACTCGGGGAACTGGCCCTGGGCGCGGAAGTTGGAGGGCGCGGTCACGTCTTCGCGCACCACGCAGCCCACCGCGCCATCGACCTGCGATTCCAGATCCTCGTCATTCACGCCGACATTGCCGATGTGAGGGAAGGTGAAGGTCACGATCTGCCCGGCATAGCTGGGGTCGGTCATCACTTCCTGATAGCCGGTCATGGCGGTGTTGAAGCACACTTCGCCAACCGCGCTGCCCACGGCACCGAAACCTCGGCCCCACAGCACGCTGCCATCGGAAAGCACCAGGACAGCCGTTGCATCGGCAGGTTTAGGCGCAAGCGTAGGGGCGGGGTCTGCCATAGGGGGCGCTCCGTTCTAGGGGTTTCGGGCATGGTTGCTAAGGCCCGCCCGCTAGACCCCGCACCCCCATCCGTCAACCCTCCATCACGTGGGTAACACTTGGGGCAGCAGGCCTATCAAATCGGGAATTTTCCCGCTAGTCTGGCCCGCTTGCGCTGCAATGCGGCGGAAATGTTACGAAATTCAGGAAAGAACGAGACAATGATCCGCGACTCGATCAAGGCCGCTCAGGTTACCGCCATGAAATCCGGCGACAAGGAGCGCCTGGCCGCCGTCCGCCTGATCCTTGCCAAGATCAAGGACAAGGACATCGAACTGCGCACCGCCGCGCAGACGCCGGACGATGATACGCTGGTGGTCGATGTGCTGCAGAAGATGGTCAAGCAGCGCCGCGAATCGATTGCGATGTATGAGCAGGGCGGCCGCCCCGAGCTGGCCGCCGCCGAAGCATCGGAAGTGGCGGTGATCGAGAGCTTCCTGCCCCAGCAGCTTTCCGAGGACGAAACCAAGGCCGCCATCGAGGCGATCAAGGCCGAAGTGGGCGCCACCGGCATCCGCGATATGGGCAAGGTGATCGCCGAGCTGAAGGCGCGCCATGGCGCCGTGCTGGATATGGGCAAGGCGAGCGGTCTGGTGAAGGCCGCTTTGGCGTAAAATGGGGCTCTGGCGGCGCTATCTCGACTGGCGCCGCCGCCATATCGCGGCTCTGGAGCTGACGGCGGATGGCTTTCGCCTGGCGCATGGCCGGGCGAGCCGGGTGGTGGCTTGGCGGGATATAAGCCAGATCACCGCCTTCAAGCGCGATCTCTATGCCTTCGACTGCATCTGCCTGTTGCTGGCCACGCCGGACGGTGTGGTGGAGGTGGATGAGCAGATGGCTGGTTTCGTCGCCGTCCGCGAGGCGATGGAAGCGCATTTCGGCTTTGCCCCCGCATGGTATATCCAGATCATGACCCCGGTGTTCGAGCCGACACCGCTTCACCTCTACCGCCACCCTGACCTTGCCGAGCCCGCCCCATGAGCCTCTCCCCCCAATGGATCGACGAGTTGCGCAGCCGCATCACGCTCTCCAGCGTGATCGGGCGGACCGTGCGCATCCTCAAGGCCGGGCGCGAGTTCAAGGCCTGCTGCCCCTTCCATGGAGAGAAGACCCCCAGCTTCACCATCAATGACGAGAAGGGTTTTTACCACTGCTTCGGCTGCGGGGCGCATGGCGACGTCATCCGCTGGATGACCGAGCAGCGCGGCCTCTCCTTCATGGATGCCATCAAGGATCTGGCCGAGGAAGCCGGGATGGAAGTCCCCGCTCCCGATCCGCGCTCGGCGGAAAGGGCGCAGAAGCAGGCCGGGCTGCATGATGCGATGGGCGCGGCTCAGGCCTTTTTCGTGAGGCAGCTGGAGGGCAGCGAGGGCGCCACGGCGCGCGCCTATCTCGCCACGCGCGGCTTCCGGCGCGACATCATCGACCAGTTCGGTTTCGGCTATGCGCCCGAGGGGCGTCAGGCGCTGAAGGGTGCCCTTACCGATTTGCCCGAGGCCCTGCTGATCGAGGGCGGATTGCGCATCGTGGTCGATGGCAAGGAGCCTTACGATCGCTTCCGGGGCCGGTTGATGCTGCCCATTCAGGATGCGCGCGGGCGGGTGATCGCCTTTGGCGGGCGCATTCTCGACAAGACCAAGACCGATGCGCCCAAGTACCTGAATTCACCCGATACGCCCCTCTTCGACAAGGGGCGCACGCTTTACAACCAGCATCGCGCCTCCCCCGCCTCGCGCCAGAGCGGGCGGATCATCGTGGTCGAGGGCTATATGGACGTGATCGCGCTGGCCAATGCGGGGTTTGCCGATGCGGTGGCGCCTTTGGGCACGGCGCTGACCGAAACGCAGATCGAGATGCTGTGGCGGATGGTGGAAACGCCGATCCTCTGCTTCGATGGCGATGCGGCGGGGCAGCGCGCCGCCATGCGCGCCGTCACCCGCGCCCTGCCTTTGCTGCGTCCGGCCCATTCGCTGCGCATCGTGCGGATGCCGCTGGGCCAAGATCCCGACGACCTCATCAAGGCCCATGGTCCGCAAGCCATGGAGGCCATGCTGGGCGAGTCCCAAAGCCTGCTCGACACGCTGTGGGTCCATGAGCGCGACGCCATCCCCACCGACACGCCCGAGGCCAAGGCCGGGCTGAAGGCGCGGCTGATGGCCCATGTCGACACGATTGCCGACAAGGACATCAAATCGCTCTACCGCAGCGAATTGCTGGAGCGTTTCTCCGCCTATGCCTTCCCGCGCCGCGATCAGGGTCTCGGCAGAGGCGGCCCGGCGCCACGCGCCACGCGCGAATGGCAACCGCCGCGCAAAGGGGGCCGCTTCGGGCGGGACTTCGTGCCGGATGTACCGCATCCGCGTACTTCGGCCATGGTGGCGCGCGTGGCGCCATGGCGCGCGGCGGCGCTGGATGCGGTGGTGGTGGGGCTGATGCGCCTGCCCGCCGTGATCGGCGCCCAGATCGAGGCGTTGACCGGCCTTGCCAATGAAGATGCCCGCATCGACGCGCTGATCGATGCCTCTATGCATGGCGAGGCTCTTGAACCGGAACGAATCGCTACCATATTCGCTGAGCGGGGTTGGTCCCTTCCCCGTCAGGAACCGATCAAGGGCATGGGCTTTATCTTCCTGCAAGAGGATGCCCTGCAGCATGAAGGCGGCAGCGCCATGGCTCAACTGGTTGACGTGATCGCCGTGTTGACCGAAAGGCCGCAGGTCGAACGCGCGCTGGCTGCGGCCTCGGCGCAGGCGGCTTTCAGCGATGCAGCCTTCGCCGAACAGCAGCGCTTGCGCATGCGTTTGAACGATGTGCAAAAAAGGGAACTGGATTTGAAGGCGCGACTCGGGCAAATGGCTCTCGCGCAATCCGCAGCCGATGACGTATCAGGCGGCTTGAATTCGTAAATGGGAGCCGCAAGGCCCCCTTCAAGATGGCGAAATGATGGACGAAGAGATTTCTGGCGCCGAAATGTCGGGCAATGATCGGGGTGAAGGTGGCGATGCGCCCCTGATCGACCTCAATGAAGCCTCGATCAAAAAGCTGATCGCCCGTGCCAAGCGGCGCGGGGTCATCACCTATGACGAGCTGAACGAGGCCCTGCCGCAGGACCAGATGTCGTCCGAGCAGATCGAGGACATCATGGCCGCGATCAGCGAGATGGGCGTGAACATCGTCGAAAGCGACGATGACGCGACCGATCCCGAGGACCGCAAGGCCGAGGATGCCGAGGACGAGGAGGCGGTCGACGATCGCCCCGATCTGGTCAAGAAGAAGGAAACGGTCGAGCGGACCGATGACCCTGTGCGCATGTATCTGCGCGAGATGGGCGCCGTCGAGCTGCTGAGCCGCGAGGGCGAAATCGCCATCGCCAAGCGGATCGAGGCCGGTCGCGACACGATGATCCTGGGCCTCTGCGAAAGCCCGATCACCTTCCACGCCATCATCCAGTGGTCCGAAGCGCTCAACAATGGCGAGATGCAGCTGCGCGAGATCCTCGATCTCGACGCCATGCTCTCCAAGGAGCCGCAGCCCGAAAACCTCAATGAGGACGGCGAGGACGACGACAACGGCGAGATCAGCGAATCGACCGCCGGGCCCTCCTACAAGGAGGAGGAAGAGGTCGAGGAAGAGGAATCCGCCGATGAGGAGGATGAGGACGGCATCGAGCGCCGCGCCCGCCGCCCCGCCGAGGAAGAGGAAGAGGACAACACTCTTTCGCTCGCCCAGATGGAGGCGCAGCTCAAGCCCGAAGCGCTTGAGAAGTTCGCGCTGATCACCGATCTGTTCCTGGCCTTCGAGAAGATCCAGTCCGAACGCCTTGATTTCATGAGCGTGGGCAATGATTTCCCGCTGGACCGCGAGCAGACCTATCAGCAGCTGCGCGAGGATCTGACCGCGCAGGTGGAAAGCGTGCAGTTCCACGCCAGCAAGATCGAGTACCTGGTCGACAACCTCTATGCCTTCAACCGCCGCCTGACCGCGCTGGGCGGTCAGATGCTGCGTCTGGCCGAGCGTCACAAGGTGAGCCGCAAGGACTTCCTCGACCTCTATGTCGGGCGTGAGCTGGACGATGCGTGGTTGTCCTCGGTCGCGACCAAGGACAAGAAATGGGCGGCTTTCGTCGCCAATGAAGGCGATGCCGCCGAACGTATCCGTTCGGAAGTGTCGGACATTGCCGCCAACACCGGCATGGCCCTGCCCGAGTTCCGCCGCATCGTGAACATGGTGCAAAAGGGCGAGCGCGAGGCACGTATCGCCAAGAAGGAAATGGTCGAGGCGAACCTGCGTCTCGTGATTTCCATCGCCAAGAAGTACACCAACCGCGGCCTGCAGTTCCTGGATCTCATTCAGGAAGGCAACATCGGCCTGATGAAGGCGGTCGACAAGTTCGAATACCGCCGTGGTTACAAGTTCAGCACCTATGCGACCTGGTGGATCCGTCAGGCCATCACCCGCTCGATCGCCGATCAGGCGCGCACCATCCGTATCCCGGTGCATATGATCGAGACGATCAACAAGCTGGTGCGCACCAGCCGCCAGTTCCTCCACGAGCAGGGCCGCGAGCCCACGCCCGAGGAAATGGCCGAGCGCCTCTCCATGCCTTTGGAGAAGGTGCGCAAGGTGATGAAGATCGCCAAGGAGCCGATCTCCCTCGAAACGCCGATCGGCGACGAGGAAGACAGCCACCTGGGCGATTTCATCGAGGACAAGAACGCCATCATCCCGGTGGATGCCGCAATCCAGTCCAACCTGAAGGAAACCGTGACCCGCGTGCTGGCTTCGCTTACTCCGCGTGAGGAACGCGTGCTGCGCATGCGCTTCGGCATCGGCATGAACACCGATCACACGCTGGAAGAAGTCGGCCAGCAGTTCTCGGTGACGCGCGAACGTATCCGTCAGATCGAGGCCAAGGCGCTGCGCAAGCTCAAGCACCCCAGCCGCTCGCGCAAGATGCGCAGCTTCCTCGATCAGTAAGATGCGTTCAGCCAGACTGATCGCTGCTGTTGCCGCGCTGGCATGGGCCTCTCAGGCCATGCCGGTGGCGGCGCAGGGAAATGGGGCTCCGGCGGCTGCGGCTGCCGGGGCCTCTGTTCCCAATGAGGCCAGCCTCAAGCTCTCGCGGGAGATCATCGCGGTGGCATGGCCGGAAGATCAGCGCATGGTGATGATGCGGCGCATGCAGGATGCCATCCTGGCGCCGATGAAGGCCAATATGCAGCTGCCGCCGGAACTCAACGATCCGGGCCTGCATAAAATCCTGCAGGATTACATCGACAATGTGCCGGAAACCATGGCTCCGGTGATGGCGCAGCATATGCCCGCCCTGTTCGAGGCGATGGCCCATGCCTATGCCCGCAACTTCTCGATGCCGGAGCTGGAGCAGATTCTGGCCTTCGCGCATACACCTGCGGGCGGGAAATTCTTCTCGCGTTCCAGCACCTTGCTGCAAGACCCGGATGTGGCGGCGGCCAATGGGGTGATGATGCGCGCCGCGCAACAGGCGACGATGCAGTCGCTGGGCGAGATGCAGGGCAAGGTCCGCGCCTATTTCGAGGCCCACCCCGAGGCAGCGGCCAAGATGAAAGAGCAGGCCGAGAAGAAGGCGCACTGATCGCTGCCGTCCTTCCCTCTGAAATACGGTATTTTTCCTGCATTATTCACGCGGCATTCACGTGTGAAATGATCCCTTCGGCTGGCTCCACGATCAAGGACCAGCCATGCGCCGGACCGTTTCTTTTGCCCTCATCGCCCCCTGCCTTCTGCTGGGCGGATGCGCCACAGCCTACACCGACACCGCCGCTTTGTGCGAACGCGACGCAGGCTGCAGCAGCAGGCCGATGCCCAGCGGGCAGAACGGCATTCAATGGTCTCCCGTGAGCCATAATCGCGCCTGGTCCTTCGGCGGCCCCTCGCCCCTGCCCTGAGGCATCCCCAGGGTGGAGGCCCTTCCGCCACGCAAGAGCATTAAAACAGCGATTGCCTCGGCCAAGACTGGCCCTTTGTTGCATTCCGCTCTATGGGCACCTGCGAATCCCGGCCAAGAGGAACCCGCAGCCCCATGCGCATCGCTATCGCGTCCGACCACGCCGCCTTCGATCTGAAGGCCGAGCTTGTCACCTTCCTGCGCGAGGAAGGCCATGAGGTGAGCGATCTGGGCCCTGAAAACGCCGACCGCGTCGATTACCCCGATTACGGCTACAAGCTGGGCGATGCCATCGCCAAGGGCGAGGCCGATTTCGGCGTGGCCCTGTGCGGCAGCGGCATCGGCATTTCCATTGCCGTCAACCGCAACCCGGCGGCCCGCTGCGCTCTGGTGAGCGAGCCCTATTCGGCCACGCTGGCGCGTGAGCACAACGATGCCAATGTCATTGCGCTGGGCGCGCGCCTCACCGGCATCGACATGGCCAAGGCCTGCATTTCCGCTTTTCTTGCCGGGCAGTTCGCCGGCGGCCGCCATGGCCCCCGCGTCGACAAGCTCTCGAACCCCTCCTGCTGAAGGACACGCACATGACCGCCACCATCACCGATGTTCGCCCCACGGGCTTCTTCACCGGCACGCTGGCCGAGCGTGATCCCGAGATCACCGGCTGGATCAACAAGGAGCTGCAGCGCCAGCGCGACAAGATCGAGCTGATCGCTTCGGAAAACATCTGCTCAACCGCCGTGCTGGAAGCTGCCGGTTCGATCCTGACCAACAAATACGCCGAGGGCTATCCGGGCCGCCGCTATTACGGCGGTTGCGAGTATGTCGATCACATCGAGAGCATCGCCATCGAGCGTGCCAAGCAGCTGTTCGGCGCGCAGTTCGCCAATGTGCAGCCCAACTCGGGCAGCCAGATGAACCAGGCGGTGTTTCTGGCGCTGCTGCAGCCCGGCGACACCTTCATGGGCCTCGACCTCAACTCGGGCGGTCACCTGACGCATGGTTCGCCGGTGAACATGAGCGGCAAGTGGTTCAACCCCGTCGCCTATGGCGTGCGTGAGGACAACCAGCTGATCGATATGGATCAGGTGGCCGACATCGCCCGCACGCATAAGCCCAAGCTGATCGTCTGCGGCGGCACCGCCTATTCGCGTCCCTGGGACTGGAAGCGCTTCCGCGAGATCGCTGACGAGGTCGGCGCCTATCTGATGGCCGATATGAGCCATATCTCGGGTCTGGTCGCGGGCGGCGTGCATGAGAGCCCGGTGCCTCACGCCCATGTCACCACCACCACCACCCACAAGTCGCTGCGCGGCCCCCGCTCGGGCATCATCCTGACGAATGACGAGGCGCTGGCCAAGAAGTTCAACTCGGCGATCTTCCCCGGCCTGCAGGGCGGCCCGCTGGTCCACATCATCGCCGCCAAGGCCGTGGCCTTCGGTGAGGCGCTGACCCCCGAGTTCAAGGCCTATGCCCGTCAGGTCAAGGCCAATGCCCATGCGCTGGCCACCAGCCTTCAGGCCGAGGGTCTGGGCATCGTCTCGGGCGGCACCGACAACCATCTGATGCTGGTCGACCTGCGCCCCTTCGGCGCCAAGGGCAAGCATGCCGAGCATGCGCTCGACCGCGCCGCCATCACCTGCAACAAGAACTCGATCCCCTTCGACAGCGAGAAGCCCCTGCTGACCAGCGGCATCCGTCTGGGCACGCCCGCCGGTACGACGCGCGGCTTCGGCGAGGCCGAGTTCACGCAGATCGGCAAGTGGATCGCGGAAGTGGTCGCCGCGCTGGGCAAGAACGGCGCCGAGGGCGATGCCCAGATCGAGGCCGCCGTGGAAGCCAAGGTGCAGGAACTGTGCGCCAGCTTCCCGATCTATCCCAACCTGGCTTATTGATCGGAAGCCTGAACCTTGCGTTGCCCTTTCTGCGCCCATGACAACACCCAGGTGAAGGATTCGCGTCCCGCCGAGGACAACACCGCGATCCGCCGCCGCCGCCAGTGTGAAAACTGCGGCGGCCGGTTCAGCACCTTTGAGCGCGTGCAGCTGCGTGAGGTTTTCGTCATCAAGAGTGGGGGCGTCTCGGATGCCCCCACCCGCCGCGAGCCTTTTGATCGTTCCAAGATCGACAAGTCCGTTTCTTTGGCCTGCCGCAAGCGCGGCATCGCGCAGGAGCGGCTCGACCAGCTGGTCAGCGGCATCCAGCGTCAGATCGAGACCATGGGCGAAAACGAGATCCCCAGCCACACCATCGGCGAGATGGTGATGGAGGGCCTGCGCCAGCTCGACAGCGTGGCCTATATCCGCTTCGCCTCGGTCTATCGCGATTTCTCCGAAGCGCGCGACTTCGAGGAATTCGCCAGCAATGTGCGCGATATCGGGAGCCGGGCCCATGACTAACAAGCCCGTTATCGTGCTGGTGCGCCCGCAGCTGGGCGAGAACATCGGCAAGGCCGCGCGCGCCATGCTCAACTTTGGCCTGACCGACATGCGGCTGGTCTCCCCGCGTGACGGCTGGCCCAACCCCAGCGCCGGTCCTGCAGCCTCGGGCGCCGATGTGGTGCTGGAACGGGCGCAGGTCTTCGAAACGCTGGCCGAGGCGGTGCATGATTGCGCCCATGTCTATGCCACCACCGTGCGCAAGCGCGGCGTGACCAAGCCGGTGCTGACGCCCGAGGAAGCCTCGCGCGAGATCCACGCCAATGCTGTGCATACCCAGGAATTTGGGGCACGCAGCGCCATCGTTTTCGGCCCCGAGCGTTCGGGTCTGGAAACCGACGATGTGGCGCTGGCCCGCGCCATCATCACCGTGCCGATCAACCCGGAGTTCGCCTCGCTCAATCTGGCGCAGGCGGTGATCCTGTGCGCCTATGAATGGTCCAAGGGCATCGGGCGCGGCGGAGAGCTGGCCCAGCCCACGCAGGAAGAGCTGCTCCCCCCTGCCCCGCAGGATGAGCTGGAAGGCATGATCGGCCATTTCGAGGCCCTGTTGGAGCCCAAGGGCTATTTCTTCCCCGAAAGCCGCGCCGCCGCCACCCATCGCACCCTGCGCTCCATGCTGACCAAGCCGCAGTGGAATCATCTGGAAGTGCGCACCATGCGCGGCATCCTCTCCGCTTTGGGGCGCGAACGCCGCGACTGACACGTTCAAGGCGCTTGACGCGGGCGCAACATCCCGCTAACGGCCCGTCCCTACATGGAGCCCGCCCTTACCGGCGGGCCTTTCCATTGGCCCCGCACTCCGGTGAAGCGGTGGCCGCCTGCGAGAGTCGCTCGCAGGGTGCGCGCCGGATGAAACAGACCGGCGCCCGGTGCTTGCAAAGAGCATCGGCCGGGCATGCAAATAGGAAGGAATGGCCTTTGTCGAAGCGCCACGCATCTAAGTACAAAATCGATCGCCGCCTTGGCGAGAACATCTGGGGCCGTCCCAAGAGCTCGGTCAACCGCCGCAGCTACGGCCCGGGCCAGCACGGCCAGCGCCGCAAGGGCAAGGTTTCGGACTTCGGTCTGCAGCTGCGCGCCAAGCAGAAGCTCAAGGGCTACTACGGCGACGTGACCGAGAAGCAGTTCAAGGCCACCTATCAGGAAGCCGCGCGCCTGAAGGGCGACACCGGCCAGAACCTGATCGGTCTGCTGGAGCAGCGTCTGGACATGGTCGTGTACCGCGCCAAGTTCGCGCCGACCATCTTCTCGGCCCGTCAGATCGTGTCGCACGGTCACATCTTCGTGAACGGCGTGAAGTGCAACATCGCTTCGCGTCGCGTGCGCCCCGGCGACGTGATCTCGCTCGGCAAGAAGGCCAAGGAAATGGCCCTGATTGCCGAAGCTCAGGTTCTGCCCGAGCGCGAAATCCCCGACTATGTGGCCGCCGAGGCCGACAAGGCGACCTTCGTCCGCGTCCCCACGCTGGACGAGGTGCCCTACCCCGTGAAGATGGAACCCAATCTGGTCGTCGAGTTCTACTCGCGCTAAGATTTCGGTTTCCTTTTCGGAACGAACAGGAAAGGCGGTGGCTTCGGTCACCGCCTTTTTTGTTGGGCTTTTCTGTTGCCTGTCTTCCGGCCTTTGCTTCACACTGGCGGCCCGCCGGCCTGACAGATGGAAAGCAATCCCCCCATGCCCCCGCCAGACGCGCCCGCTCCAGATCCCGCAACGCCCCGCCCCGGCCCGTCCATCACCGAGAGGCTGCTTTTCGCGATCCCCGCCGCGCTGGTCTATGGCCTGATCATGTACGCGCTGATCTGGAGCGGGGATGCTTCGAACAACCCTTTGCCCTTCTTCGGCGGGCTGCTGTTCTTCCCCATGGCGATTGCCAGCGTGGCCTCCATCGCCGCCGATCCGCGCGGGGAAGGCCGCCTCAAGCGGCATATCAAGATCGGCTGGATCTGCATTACGCTGTTCATCGTGCTCTCCTTCGTGGTGCTGCGCGAAGGGGGCATCTGCGTGGCGATGGCCAGCCCCTTCTTCTATGCGGGCGCGGCGCTGGGATCGTGGCTGACCTTTCTGTGCCTGCGCAAGCTGCGCTCACGCTCGGTGGCCTCGTGCTTCATGGCCCTGCCGCTCTTCGGCCTGCCGGGCGCGCCGGCGGCTCCGGCGCCGCCGCTGGAGGATCAGGTGCAAACGGTGATGGAGATCGACGCCCCGCCTCAGGTGGTCTGGCGCAACACGGTGGAAATCCCCGACATCAGGCCGGAGGAACGCAGCTGGACCTTCAGCCACAGCATCGTCGGCGTGCCCCGCCCCGTCGATGCCCGTATCGACGGGCAAGGCATTGGCGCGGTGCGCCATCTGCACTGGACCAAGGGCGTCACCTTCGAGGAAATCGTCACCGGCTGGCAGCAGGATCGCGCGCTCGACTGGACCTTCCGCTTCGGCCCTGCCTCGATCCCCAAGGCCGTGGAGGGGCATATCAAGGTGGACAGCCCCTATCTCAAGCTGCTGGGCGGGCAATACCGGCTCTCTCCCCTGCCCGGAAACCGCACGCGGCTGACGCTGACCACCCGCTACCGCATCGCCACCCCCATCAACGCCTATTGCGACCTGTGGGGCCATCTGTTCCTCAATGACTTCCACGGCGTGGTGCTCAAGGTCATCCGCCAGCGGTCGGAACGGCAGGCGCATCGCGCGTGAAAGCGATGATCCTAGCGCAATATCATGAAATGGAACCCAAACCCGCCCCCCGGCATTGAAGAGAGGACAGGCATCGGGGCGATGCCACCAAGCGATCACAACAGGGGCAGCCATCGATGGACAGGAGCGAAGGGGCACCGGCTCACGAAACGCAGGCCGAAACCTTCCGCCGGCTTTCCCCCAAAGCCTGGCGCAAGGCCCTGTGGGACAGCTGGCAGGAAGCCAGCAATGACAACATCGCGCTGATCTCGGCGGGCGTGGCCTTTTACGCCTTTCTGGCGCTGGTGCCTCTGCTGGGCGCGGTGGTGCTGACCTATGGGCTGGTCGCCGATCCGGACACGGTGGTGCGTGACATGAAGGCGCTGACATCGGTGATGCCGCCCGATGCCTCGCATTTCGTGGGGCAGCAGTTGATGGAGGTGGTCCAGACCTCCAGCGGCAAGAAGGGCTTTGGCGCGATTTTCGCGCTGGCGCTGGCGCTGTTTGCCGCGCGCAACGGCGCCGGGTCGATCATCACCGCGCTCAACATCGCCTATGAGGTGAAGGAGCGGCGCAGCTACATTCTCGTCACCCTGCTGGCCATCGGCACCACCGGGCTGGCGGTGCTGACCGTGATCGTGGCCATGGTGGCGATCACGGCGCTGGGGCATCTGCAAAGACTGGTGCCCGGCGCGCCCATCGTACTGCTGGTGCTGGGCAAGCTGACCACCTATGGCATCCTTGGCCTGAGCGGCACGGCGGCCTCGGCGATCCTGTATCGCTATGGCCCATCGCGCCGTCATGCGCGCTGGGTGTGGCTCAATCCGGGCTCTTTGCTGGCGTCCGTCTGCTGGATGCTGCTGGCTCTGGGCTTTGGCGTCTATGTCGCGCGTTTTGGCAATTACAGCGCCACGTATGGCTCGCTCAGCGCGCCGGTGGTGCTGCTGACATGGCTCTATCTCTCGATCTATGTGCTGCTCTTCGGCGCCGAGCTGAATTGCGAGCTTCAGCGTCACGCCACGCCAAGAGAGGCGGAATAAAGTTAAGGCGCGATGCATCCTCACGCCGTCTCAGGCGTTCGCAACAGTCCAGACCCACGCCCTGACCGGGGCTTGGCCACACAGGCAGGAGAACGGTTATGGGCCAGACAACCGATGGAAGCACGATGGTGCTGGTGGTTGAGGACGAGCCGATGATCCGCATGAACGGCGTCGACCTCCTCGAGGATCAAGGTTACCGCGTGCTGGAAGCCGCCAGCGCCGACGAGGCCATCGCCCTGCTGGAGCAGGCCCCCGATGTGCGGCTGATCTTCAGCGACATCGATATGCCCGGCAGCATGAACGGCGTCGAACTGGCCGAGCTGGTGCATCGCCGCTGGCCGGGCATCCGCCTGCTGCTGACCTCGGGCCAGCAGAAGGTGAGCGGCGAGGATATGCCCGAAGACGGGCGCTTCCTGCCTAAGCCCTATTCGCAGGGCGATGTGATCCATGAGGTCAGGGCCCTGCTGGGCCGCTGACGCCAGAAGCCCTCAAGATGCCAGGCAGGAGAACCACCATGGCCACCACCCCCGAACCGCCGAACGGCCCTCAGCCGGATGCACCGCAGGTGCCGCATCCCTCGGGCGTGCCCTATAGCCCGAGGCCGCCCAGAGAGACGCCTTTGGACGATCCCCTGCCCGATCAGGACGGCCCCGGCCCCGCCTGAAACACCTCTTTACACCGCCTGCGAGGCATTCATTAACCGTTTTCGGGCAGAGAATGGGCATGTCGGTGTCGCCCCGCTCCCCTGCTTCCTCTCCGCTGTTCAAGGCGCTCTTCGCAGCGGGCGCCTATTTCCTGTGCAGCGCCATCGCGCTGCAGTTGACGCGCTTTGACGGCGGCGTCGCCATTGTCTGGCTGGCGGGCGCGGCGCTGTTTTCGCTGCTGTCGATCACCCCGCGCCGCCGCTGGTGGCAGTTGCTGCTCACCTGCCTGCCCGCAGGCGGCGTGGCGATCGGGCTGTTTGGCTTCGGCGGCTGGCTGACCCTGCCTCTCGCCCTGATCGGCGTGGCCGAGGCCTGGGGCGCAGCATGGCTGATGAAGCGCGCCCACCCCCGCTTCGGCCGCTTCGAGTCGGTGACCGAGGCCTTGCGCTTCATCCTCATCGTCGGCCTGCTGGTGCCTGCCGTCAGCGCATTGGCCGGGGCGCTCTGCGCGCATCTGGCCAAGGGCATCCCCTATGGCGCGGCGTGGCGCGACTGGTTC
Organism: Novosphingobium rosa NBRC 15208; assembly: GCF_001598555.1. Taxonomy (GTDB): domain Bacteria; phylum Pseudomonadota; class Alphaproteobacteria; order Sphingomonadales; family Sphingomonadaceae; genus Novosphingobium; species Novosphingobium rosa. The sequence goes on along the minus strand of NZ_BCZE01000009.1, from coordinate 93,431 downwards.
ACCGCCCACGCCCTGGGCTTCGTGGTCTTTTCCCCGCCGCTGCTGCTGGCCATGCGCGGACAGATCGGCAGCTGGCTGCGCAGCGTGCGCCACGCTCAGGCGCTGGAGGCCGCCGCTCTGCTGGGTGCTGTCACGCTCTGCGCGGCGATCACCTTCGGGCAGGATGTGGTGCCGCTGGTGGTGCTGCCCATCGTGCCGATGGTGGCGGCCACCTTCCGGCTGGGGCGTTTCGGGGCTGTCGCCTCGGTGGTGATCCTGCTGGCGGTGGGCCTTGGCTGCTCGCTGGCCGGGATGGGGCCGACGATGCTGCTGCATGCCACCATGACGCTACGACTGGAGGTGCTGCAGATCTATTTCGCCTCGGTGGTGGTGATCCTGCTGCCGCTGGCCGGAGAGCTGGAGGCCCGCCAGCGCCTGCTTCGGCAGCTCCGCGCCGCCCACGCCCTCCACCGCCTGATCATCGAGCGCACCAGCGATGTGATGATGCGTCTGGGGGCCGAGGGCACGATCCGCTATGTCTCGCCTGCCGCGCTGCGCGAATGGGGTTACCGCCCCGAAGAGCTGACGGGCCGCTGCGCCTATGACATCGTGCTGGCCGCCGATCTGCCCGCCGTGGTCGAGGCGCGCCACCGCAGTCTCGCCAACCCCGAACAGACCATCAGCGTGGAATATCGCCTGATCCGCAAGGACGGCAGCGCGGTCTGGATGGAAAGCCATATGTGCGCCGCGCCGGGGGCCGATGGCCGGCCCAATGGCACGATCTCGATCATCCGCGACACCACCCGCCGCCGCATGGCCATGGACGAGCTGGAACGTCAGGCCATGACCGACCCGCTGACGGGTCTGGCCAACCGCCGCGCTTTCGATGCCGCGCTGGACGCGGCGGTGAGCAGTGGCCATGGCGGCTGTCTGGCGCTGTTCGATCTCGACCATTTCAAACATATCAACGACCGCTACGGCCATGCCACCGGCGACCGCGTGCTGACGCTGTTTGCCGCCGTGCTGCGCGGCACCGCGCCCCATGGCGACCGTGCCGGCCCGATGGTCGCAAGGCTGGGCGGCGAGGAATTCGCTGTGTTGTTCCGCCATGCCTCGCTCGATCAGGCGCAGTTGCTGTGCGAGAGGGTGCGACTGCGGCTGGCGGACAGCGAGAGCCGCTCGCTGACCGGCGAGACGGTGTCGGTCACCGTCAGCGCGGGTCTGGCGCCGCTGACGGCAGGCCTGAGCGTGGAGCAGATCCTGCGCAGCGCCGATGCCGCGCTCTATCGCGCCAAGGATGGCGGGCGCAACCGGCTGGCCATCGCGGCCTGATCCTATAAGACCCCGGCCAGCGCATCGGGAAAGGGCCAGCCCCATTCGCGATGCAGTTCGGCATAGACCTCCATAAAGGCCCGCAGCGCCGGGGAACGGTCATGCTTGCGGAAGCGGATCAGCAGCGGCACGCGCAGATCCTCGACCAGCGGCGCGAAACCCACGCCGGGCCTGCCCGCCAGCCTGACCGTATCCGGCACGATGCAGACGCCGCCCCCCGCCGCCACCATCACCAGCGCCGTTTGCAATTCACGCAACTCGGTGATGGATTGCGGGGTGAGATCGCGCTCGCGAAACGCTTTGAGCACATGATCGGCATAGCCGGGGCGCGGCCGCTTGGGATAGAGCAGCTGCGGGCGCGGCGCCAGTTCGGCCAGCGCCACCGCGCGCCCTTCCGCCAGCAGCGGATCGCTTTCCGGCAGGGCCACCCACAGGGGCTCCTCGCGCATCACATCATGGCGGATCAGCGGATCTTCGATGGCGATGCGGTCGAAGCCCAGATCAAGGCGGCCATCGACCAGCGCGGAAGCCTGCTCGGCGCTGTCCATTTCGGCCAGCCGCAGATCGATCTCGGGATGGCGCTCGCGAAAACGCGCGACGATTTGCGGGAAACGCACATAAAGCGTGGAGGGCACCATGCCGATGGTGAAGCGCGTGCGGGGCCGCCGCGTGGCCTGATGGACCACGGCCTGCAGGCGCTCCATCGCTTCGGTGACCATGCTGGCCTGCTCATAGAGCAACTGGCCGATGGCGGTGAGGCGCAGCGGGCGCTGCTCCCGCTCGAAGAGCAGCGCGCCGATTTCCGCCTCAAGCTCCTGAATACGGCGGCTGAGCGGGGGTTGCGCCATATGCAGGCGTTCAGCGGCGCGGGTGAAGCTGCGTTCCTCGGCCACGGCCCGGAAATAGCGCAGGTGGCGGATATCGATGTTCATGCTTCCTCGACATGAAAGCCCTTCATCTTCCCACTATTCGCCAAATCCCTGGCCATTTCCACCATCATTATACCCATCTGGTATATTTTTACATCGAGACGATCCTGTCCCCCGCCCCTCCACGGGCCTATTCCGGACCTCGGCGATACAACGCCTTTGGAGATGTGTTATGAACCATGCTTTCCTTCTCGCCGCCGCGCTGCTGGGGGTGAGCGCCCCCGCCATGGCTTCGCCCATCGTGGTGTCGGCCCAGCCGCTCAGCTTCCGTGGTCTGGAGTTCAACCATGCCGGGCAGGAGCGCGTCGATTATGCCAGAGCCGCGCTGCATGCGGCCATTCCGCAGGGCTCGGCCCTGTCCAACGCCCGCGCGCTGCTGACCCATGCCGGGGCCCGCTGCACGCAGCATCAGGCAGACCGCATGACCTGCGTCGCCAATTCCTTCGAAGCGGTGGACGAGATGCTGCATGACGTCAGCTGGACCATCCATGTCAGCCATGATGGGGATGCCGTGACCGCCCTCTCCGTGGAGCGCCAGTCGATCGGCAGCTGAAGCGCGGATACGATAAGGCGCATGCAAGCGACGCGGAAAGGTGGGATGGGCAAAATCCGCCTTCCGCGTCGACGCCTTGTTTCCTATTCATCGAGTAGGAGATTGTCCCGCAACGCTTGTTTCCTCGCCTGACAGAACATCTTTATTCCTATTTAAAAAGTAGGATATAATCTGGCCATGGCGATCCCGCCCGATGGAGACAATCATGACCATTCCCATCCAGAGCCTTGATGTGGCCTCTGCCGCTCTGGACAGCAAGGTGAACGCTCTGGACACCACGCTGGCCGAGGTGCGCGGCGCCCTCCAGCGGCTGGACTATGGCCATATTGCGATCACCATCCACGCGGGCAAAGTGGTGCAGATCGATGTTACGGAGAAAAAACGCTTCGTCTGAAAGGATCAGGCCGCCTCCCGGCTTCCCAGAAAATTCACGGCAATGCCCGGCAGCACGCCGCCTGCCAGCGCCTGCACATCCCAATTGGTCATGCGCACGCAGCCGTGGCTGGCGGTCTTGCCGATGTTGTCGGGTTCGGGCGTGCCGTGCAGGCCATAGCTGGGTGCGTTGAGATCGATCCACACCGCGCCGACCGGATTGTTCGGCCCCGGCTTGATCACCAGCTTGCCCGCCGAGCGCGGTCCCCATTTCAGCTTGGCCGGATCATAGGTGTAATCGGGGTGCCATGCCACGCCCACCACCTTGTGATCGCCGCTGGGCGAAGGACGCTCGGTGGAGCCTACGGTGGCGGGATAAAAGGCGATCAGCGTGCCATCCTTGCCATAGGCGCGCACGGATTCCTCCGCCTTGGCCACCTCGATCCGCGCCACATCGCCCTTGGCGAAAGCGGGCGCATTGGCATCCACCACCAGCAGGCGCTGACCTGCCTTGGTGACATCGACACCGGGGTTGAGCGCCTTCAGAAGATCCTGGCTCATATGAAAGCGCTCGGCCAAAGCTTCGAGCGGGGTGCTGTATTGCGGCCCGCCGGGCAGAGCGGCCAGCTTGACGAAATCCTCGCCCACATCGGGCGCGAAAGGCCCCTGCACATCCTGAGGCGTCAGCGTGTAGATCTGCGCCACCCCGCGCCCACCCTGAGCTTGCGCCAGCAGCGCCTGCCATGTCTTGCCATCGATGGCGCCATTGCCGGGCAGGTCATGCGCGCTCTGGAAGGCGGCGACGGCATGGCGCAGATTGGTGCCCAGCTTGCCGTCGATCACGCCGGGCGAGAAGCGCGCCCGGGCCAACAGCACCTCGGCGCGGATGATAAAGGGATCGGGCGCGGGCTGCGTGCCGGTCCTGGCGGGCGTGGGGGCGGGTGTGGGCGCCACGCCGCTTGGCAGCGGCAGCGCCTGATTGATCCGCGCCAGATCGCCCGCGCGCGGATCGGCAGCGGGCGCGGCGCTCGATCCAGCCGATGGAGAGCTCTGCTGGGCCTGCCCTGCCGCCTGCCCCGAGCCATTGTCGCAAGCGCAAGCCAGCAGGGTCAGCGGCCAGAGGACAAGCTCTTTCTTCATGATATCACGACCCTTTATGGTTGATCTTCCCTTTCGAAAGCGCCGCGCGCAGGGCTTTGTTCCACGCCATGCCCCCCCTGCCCGCAGGGGCAGAAGGCTGACAAAACGCTTCATCCACGGTTCAGCCGAAAGGGATAGGTTTTCCCCCATTGATCTTCCCTGCAGGGCAAGTGTGGACGAGGAGCTTTCTGATGATCCGCCTTTCGATGATCCGACTGTCACCCAAATTCCTGATCGGCGCCGCAGCGCTCTCGCTGGCGGGCGCCTGCGCGGCTCAGGCGGCGACCGCCAAGCTGCACACGATGCTGGTCAATCTGCCTGACGGCTCGGTGGCGCAGGTCAGCTATGCCGGCGATGTGGCGCCGCGCATTGCCATCCAGCCCATCGACGCCCGGCAGGACGCCGCCATGCCCCTCGATCAGGCGAACATGGCGATGGCCGATCCCTTTGCGCAAATGGCGCTGATGTCGGCGATGATGGACCGCCAGGCCGATGCCATGATGCAGCAGGCCTCGGCCATGCAACAGGCGGCGGCGCATGGCGCGGTGCCAGGCATGACCATGACCGGCACGGGCAAGATGCCTGAGGGTGTGCAGATGACCTATGTCTCGACCACCACCGATGCCAATGGCTGCACCCGCACCACCTCCTATTCCTCGGACGGTTCGCAGGCCGCGCCCAAGGTGACCGAGGCCGCCTCGCATGGCTGCGAGGCCAAGCCGGTTGCGCCTTCCGGCCCCGCGCAGCGAGAGGCCCCCGTCTCGCCGGACCGCAAGGTCTGAGCCTTCTTCCCATTCCCGGTCTTCAGGCGAGCGGTGCCCCAATGGGCGCCGCTCGCTTGCGTTTGGCGCGGCATAGCGGGGCAAAGAATTTCTTGTAAGACTACCATATCAATAGAGTTTAAATGAAATTCATCGCAGCCCGGTCACGACCCTCAGGATGGAAAGATATGGTTCACAACGCTGCCCATCCTCTGCCTGCCGCCTTTCCTTCCTCACCCCATCTGCCCATCGCCATTGTCGGCGCGGGCTTTTCCGGAACGCTGCTGGCGATCAATCTGCTGGCTCAGGGCGCGCATGTCGTCCTGGTGGAGCGCCAGCGCGAAAAGCTGGCGCGCGGGCTGGCCTATCAGACGCATCAGCCCGAGCATCTGCTCAATGTCCGCGCCAACAACATGAGCGCCCATGCCGACGATCCGGACCATTTTCTGCGCTGGCTGGACCATGCCGAGAAAGGGCGCGAAACCGATCTGCTCTCCACCGATAAGCAGCCGCATACGCTCAGCGAGGAACAGGCCAATCGCTTCGTTCCGCGCGTCCTCTATGGCCGCTATCTGCGCGAGCAGCTGATGAAGGCCATGGCCAATGCCCCGGCGCGCTTCACATTGAAGGAGCAGGATGCCGTCGCCGTGGAATGGCGGCAGGACCGCGCCGTGCTGCAACTCGACAGTGGCGAGGTGGTGCATGCCGCCTCGCTGGTGCTGGCGACGGGCCATATCGAACCGCAGCCTTTGCCCGTGCTGGCCCATCTGCCGCCCGATCTGGCGGTGAGCAATCCATGGTCGCCCCGCGCCATCGCCGGGCTTGGACCCGAGGATCATGTGCTGCTGGTCGGCACCGGGCTGACGATGGTGGATGTCGCCATGTCGCTGGAGGAAGCGGGCTGGCGGGGCAAGATCACCGCCTGCTCGCGCCGGGGGCTGTTGCCGCGCGTGCATGCCGAAACCGGGCCGCATGCGCCGCCGGTGTTCCCGCCGCAAAAGCATGGGTCATGGCTGCTGCGCTATCTGCGCGAGAGGTCTCTGCAGGTCGACTGGCGGCAGGCCGTCGATGAAATCCGCCCCCATGCCCAGAGCCTGTGGCGGCTGCATGACAAGAACGAACAGGCCCGTTTTCTGCGCCATCTACGCCCTTGGTGGGATGTGCATCGCCATCGCATGGCGCCTCAGGTGGCGCAGCGTCTGGCGGCCATGCATCGCGAGGGGCGGCTGACCGCCATCGCCGGGCGCATCCAGACGGCGGAGCAACAGGGCCATGGCGTGCATGTCACGCTTCAGCCGCGCGGCACGGAGCGGGTGGAGGCGCTGAACGTCTCACGGATCATCACCTGCACGGGGCCTCAGGGCGATATTGCGGTCAAGCCCGCCCCGTTGCTGGCCAATCTGCTGGCGCAGAAGCGCGCCCGCCCCGATGCGCATCGCATGGGGCTGGATGTCGACCGCTTGGGCCATGTGCTGAACACGGCGGGCCAGCCCCAGCCGCGCCTCTTCGCCGTAGGCCCCATGACGCGCGGCGAAGCGTGGGAAACCATCGCCGTGCCGGATATCCGCCGTCAGGTCTGGCAACTGGCCCGCACGCTTACGGACACGCACTGGGTCGAAGGTGATGGACTTTAGGGGCATGGCGGCAAGCCAGCGCTTGACCCGGTGAGGGCGGGCCAATACCCCGCAAACATGCACGATATCCGATTCATCCGCGAAAACCCGCAAGCCTTTGACGCAGGCCTCGCCCTGCGCGGACTGGCTCCCCTGGCCGACAGCATTCTGGCCGCCGACGCCCAGTCGCGTTCGATCCAGAACAGTCTGCAGGAGCTGCTCGCCGAGCGGAACGAGGCCTCCAAGGCCATCGGTCAGGCCAAGGCGAAGAAGGATGAGGCGCGGGCCGCCCAGCTGATGGAACGCGTCGGCACGCTGAAGGAAACCATCCCTGCTCTGGAAGCCCAGCACCGCGAGGCGGCGGAAGCTGTCAGCGCGCTGCTGGCCGGCCTGCCCAACCTGCCCGCCGAGGGCGTGCCCGAAGGCAAGGATGAGGACGAGAACGTCGAGGTCAAGCGCTGGGGTAATCCCAAGCCTGCCGAGGGCGCGAAAGAGCATTTCGACATCGGCGCGCCCTTGGGCCTCGATTTCGAAAGCGCCCAGAGCGTTTCGGGCGCGCGTTTCGCCTATCTGCGCGGCGGTGTGGCGCGGTTGAGCCGCGCGCTGGGCCAGTTCATGCTGGACACCCACACCAGCAAGTTCGGCTATGAGGAGGTCGCCCCGCCCGTGCTGGTGCGCGACGAGGCGCTGTTCGGCACCGCCCAGCTTCCTAAATTCGCCGAGGATCTGTTCCAGACCACCGATGGCCGCTGGCTGATCCCCACCGCCGAGGTGAGCCTGACCAATCTGGCGCGCGACCAGATCGTGGAAACCGCCACCCTGCCCCTGCGCTTCACCGCACTGACTTCGTGCTTCCGCAGCGAGGCCGGGGCGGCCGGCAAGGACACGCGCGGCCTGATCCGCCAGCACCAGTTCGACAAGGTGGAGCTGGTCTCGATCACCACGCCCGAAGAATCCGATGCCGAGCATGAGCGCATGACCAGCGCTGCCGAGCATATCCTCGAAACGCTGGGCCTGCCCTATCGCCGCATGCTGCTCTGCACCGGTGACATGGGCTTCTCGGCGCGCCGCACCTATGACCTTGAGGTCTGGCTGCCGGGTCAGGGCAAGTATCGCGAGATCAGCTCCTGCTCGAACTGCGGCGATTTCCAGGCCCGCCGCATGGATGCGCGCTACAAGCCCGAAGGCCAGAAGAGCACGCGCTTCCTGCATACGCTCAACGGCTCGGGCCTGGCCGTGGGCCGCACGCTGGTCGCTGTGCTGGAAAACTACCAGAACGAGGATGGCAGCGTGACCGTACCCGAGGCGCTGCGCCCCTATATGGGCGGCCTCGACGTCCTGCGCCCCTGATCTGATTTTACACGAAAGTTGCCCCCATGCGTATCCTGCTGACCAATGACGATGGTATCCACGCCCCCGGCCTGAAGGTGCTGGAAGCCATCGCCCGCCAGCTCTCCGACGACATCTGGATCTGCTGCCCCGAGGAGGAACAGTCGGGCGCGGGTCACTCGCTCACGCTCAGCCGCCCGGTGCGCCTGCGCCAGTATGAGGAGCGCCGTTTTGCCGTCAGCGGCACGCCGACCGATTCGGTGACCATGGCGCTGAAGAAGATCCTGCCCGAAAAGCCGGACCTGATCCTCTCGGGCGTCAACCGCGGCGCCAATCTGGGCGATGACGTGACCTATTCGGGCACCGTTTCCGCCGCGATGGAGGGCGCGCTGGCCGGAATCCGTTCGATCGCGCTCAGCCAGGTCTATTCCAAGGAAGGCATGGGCGATTCGGTGTCCTTCTCGGCGGCGGAAGCATGGGGATACAAAGTTTTACAGCCATTGGTGAATGCCCCGATTGCGCCACGCACGTTGGTTAACGTAAATTTCCCTCCGATCGCAGGCGATCAGGTAGGGGGCATTCGCGTGGTGAGGCAGGGTTTCCATGATTACGCGCGCGGTTCGGTGGTCGAGGGCACCGATCCTCGCGGCTATCGCTACTTCTGGTTCGGCCTGCACGGCATCGAGCACACCACCGGCCACAAGACCGATCTGGAGGCGATTGCCGATGGCTTCATCTCGGTGACGCCGCTGCAGCTCGACCTGACGCATGAGGCCTCTCTGGCGGCGCTGGGCGCCCGGTTCCAGGCGTGAGGGCGCTGCCGCTGCTGGCAGCAGCACTGGTCATCGCCGCCCCTGCTTTCGCTGCGCCTGAAAAAACGCCTGCGAAAAAACCCAAGGCCGAAGCCAAGGGCGAAAGCGACGTCCCGCTCGACCGCGAGCATGTCCATATGGTCAAGCCCGGCGAGACGCTGGGCGGCATCGCTCACCGCGCCAAGGTGCCGCGCATCCTGATCATCGAGGCCAATGGCATCAAGCCGCCCTATGACGTGCATGCCGGGCAGCGCCTGATGTTGCCCCGCACCCGCCGCCATACGGTGAAGGAAGGCGAGACCGGCTTCGACATCGCCTATCGCTATGGCGTGCCGCTCTCCTCCATTCTGGTGGCCAATGGGCTGAAGGACGGCACCAAGCTGGATGTCGGCCAATCGCTGCTGATCCCCACGATGCTGTCCTCGGGCAAGCAGCCCGCCGCGCCCGCGGACGACAAGCCCGCCAAAAAGGACAAGCCCGCCGCCGAGAGCGACGCCGCCGACACCCCCTCCCCGCGCGAGGCCAAGGCGGATCATGGCGACGGCGGTTCGGCCAAGGCAGCGCCGCGCTTCTCATGGCCGCTGAATGGGCCGGTGCGCCGTGGCTACACCGCGCGCGGCAAACCCAACTTCCACGACGGGCTCGATATCGTTGCGCCCGAAGGCAGCGCCGCGCGTGCTGTTGCCTCGGGAACGGTGTTGTTCGCCAAGGAAGAGCCGGACAGCTTCGGGCGGCTCGTGGTGATCGATCACGGCAATGGCTGGCAGTCGGCCTATGGCTTCCTGAGCAAGATCACCGTGAAGGAAGGCGATCCCGTCAAGGCGCATGAGCGAGTCGGGCTGGTTGGCCATTCGGGCAAGGCCACGCGCGACGAGCTGCATTTCGAGATCAGGCAGGACAATCATCCCGTCGATCCGGCAGGGCTGTTGCCCAAGCATCTTGCCGAGAAGAAGGTGGACGAGAAAGTCGCCGCTAAAAAGGTCGTGAAGAAGAAGTGAGAATGCGAGGGGATTATCCCCTCGCGCTCCCATGAGTGTCTGCGTAGCGCCACGGGTTCAGCCTTGCGCCCAGATTGCCGCGCCGCAGGCTTTGAAACGAGAAAAAGGCGCCAGGGCATAGCTGCCTGCGGCGCCTTTTCTTGCGCAGGTGGAGAGGCAGGGCACTCCGATGGGGAAACGCTGACCGTGCGTCGGAAGACGTTATGGGAGCGCGAGGGGGTAACCTCCTCGCTTTTATTCTTCCTAATCCCTTACTTCAAAACCCAAAACACCGTCCCCATCCCGAGGAACCCGACCAGCCAGTAACCGGCATCCACCAGCGTTTCCTTCCAGGCCACGCCATGCCGCCCATCGGCCACCACCTGTGCGGGGATGATGATGGAAAGCGCAAAGCCCCCGCTCATCATCCAGTAAAGCCACGGCTTCACCGCCAGCGCATCCACGCCCACCCGCGCAAAATTATGCCCGATGAGCGAAGCCGGGAAGAACAGCGCCAGCAGCCGCCACGCTGGGGGAACTGACCGGCGGAACAGGGCATACCATGGCCAGGCGATGCCTGCGGCCACCGCCGCTGCGAGGATCACCGCGATCCAGTTGACGGGGCCCATGGGTGCAATCCTTTCGCGCGCATTCTCGATATAACGCCAGCAGTAGCGTTTTGGGCGCTTTGGGTGTAGGGGCCCGTCCGTTATGTCCAGCGAAAACACGATCACCGTTCTTCCCGATGCTCCCAAGGTCGGCATGGTCAGCCTTGGCTGTCCCAAGGCCCTTGTCGATTCCGAGCGGATTCTCACGCGTTTGCGGGCCGATGGCTATGCGATGAGCCCAGACTATGCCGGCGCCGATGTGGTGCTGGTGAACACCTGCGGCTTCCTCGATTCCGCCAAGGAAGAATCGCTGGCCGCCATCGGCGAGGCGATTGCCGAAAATGGCCGCGTGATCGTGACAGGCTGCATGGGCAATGAGGCCGATGTGATCCGCGCCCGCTTCCCCGATGTGCTGGCCGTGACCGGCGCGCATCAGTATGAGCAGGTGGTCGATGCGGTGCACACCGCCGCGCCGCCCTCGCAGGGGCCTTTCGTCGATCTGATCCCGAGCCGCGATGGCGAGGTGAAGCTGACGCCGCGCCACTATTCCTATCTGAAGATTTCGGAAGGCTGCAACCATTCCTGCTCCTTCTGCATCATCCCGCAGCTGCGCGGCAAGCTGGCGAGCCGCCGCATCGATGCCGTGCTGCGCGAGGCGGAAAAGCTGGTCGCGGCGGGCACCAAGGAACTGCTGGTCATCAGCCAGGACACCTCGGCCTATGGCGTGGATATTCGCCATGAAAGCCGCATGTGGAAGGGCCGCGAGGTGCGCGCGCATATGACCGATCTGGCGCGCGAGCTGGGCAATCTGCGCATGGCTGACGGCACGCCGCCCTGGGTGCGCATGCATTACGTCTACCCCTATCCGCATGTGGATGACATCATTCCGCTGATGGCCGAGGGGCTTGTCACGCCGTATCTCGACATTCCCTTCCAGCATGCCGCGCCCAATGTGCTGCGCGCCATGAAGCGCCCGGCCAATGAGGCCAAGGTGCTGGAACGCATCAAGTCATGGCGCGAGATCTGCCCCGATCTGGCGATCCGCTCCTCCTTCGTGGTGGGCTTCCCCGGCGAGACCGAGGAAGATTTCCAGTATCTGCTCGACTGGCTGGATGAAGCGCAACTCGACCGCGTCGGGGCTTTCCGTTTCGAGCCTGTCGAGGGCGCGACGGCCAATGATCTGCCCGGCGCCGTGCCCGAAGCGGTCAAGGAAGAACGCTACATGCGCCTGATGGCAAAGACCGAGGCGATCAGCGCCGCGCGTCTGGCCGCCAAGATCGGCCGTACCATCCCCGTCATCATCGACGAGGTGGGCGAGGCCGATGAAGAAGGCGATCGCGGCGCCACGGGCCGCAGCCAAGCCGATGCGCCGGAGATCGACGGGCAGGTTCTGCTGCGCGACGTGCCTGCGGATCTGGAGCCGGGCGACATCGTCCGCGTCCACATCGAGGACGCCGATGCGCATGATTTGTTCGGTGTGATCGTGGAAGGCTAACGCTATACCGCGACGAAGCGTGCTTTATCATAGGACGAACTGAGGGAACGAAATCCTGAGTTGCATTTTTTGCATTGCACTACGTCATTTTCGCATTTGCAACAACAACCGTTTTCATGTCTAAGGAAGGTGCCTTTCAGGCATCCTCTCCCAAAACTTTCATAGCCCGGTCGCAAGACCGGGCTTTCTTTTTATGGGCATCCGGCAGGCAAGGTCCGGCCTTCTTTTTAAACATCATACCGCCGGGCAATTGCCGCGCAGGCCAAGCCATGTCACCTTGTGGCCCATGTTGCTTTCAGCCCTTGTCCTGCTGATGCAGGCCGCTCCGCCCATCCCTCAGGACGCCATCAAGGCGCAGATGGGTGCTTGCGGCTTTCCCAAGGCTCAGGTCGAGGAAGCCTATGACAGCTTTGCGGTCACGCTGAACCCGGCCACGCCGCCCAGCGATCAGCAGCTCGAATGCGCCGCCAAGCTGATGGTGGCCGACAAGCTTTGGCCGGGCGACAATCCTCCCGCCCTCGCCCAGCAGCTGCGCCGTTTCCTGCTGCCCGCCATGCTGAATGCGGGGGAAGACACGCGCCAGCAGATGATCGAGCGCGACCAGCTCGCCCCCCAGATCACCAGGCTGGAGGCTGTGCGCGACGACGCGCCCGCTCTGGCCCGGCAATTGAGCGAGTTTTGCGGCCCCTCCAGCAAACCCATGCTCAAGCTGGTCACGCCTCCCGGCGCGGCGCGCCCCAGCCTGGCGCTTGGCCGCATCGCCAATCACGGCCAGAACGCCGCCGAGACTGATAAGGCCTTTCTCTGCCTGCTGAAATTCTCCTCCGCTGCCGATCTGCACATCGGCTTTGTCGGAGATGAGGGCCCGGCCCGCGATCCAGCCCCAGCCCCCCTTCCCAGCGGGCCGAAGCCCCGCTAGTCCTTGCCGCCATGTCAGAGTCCCGCATCTACACCGCCGCCCTGATCGTGATCGGAGACGAGATCCTCTCGGGCCGCACGCATGACAAGAACATCGCCCAGATCGCCAGCTGGCTGGGCGTGCAGGGCATCCGCCTGCGCGAAGTACGCGTCGTGCCCGACGTGACCGAGGCCATCGTCGAGGCGGTGAACGCCCTGCGGGTGCGCAACGATTACCTCTTCACCACCGGCGGCATCGGCCCCACGCATGACGACATCACCGTCGATGCCATCGCCGAAGCGCTGGGCGTGCCCGTGGTGATCCATGAGGAAGCCCGCGCCATCCTTGAGGCCTATTACACCGGCAAGGGCAGCACGCTGACCGAGGCGCGCCTGCGCATGGCCCGCGTGCCCGAAGGCGCCGATCTGATCCCCAACCGCTATTCCGGCGCGCCCGGCATCCGCTGGGGCAACATCTACATTATGGCGGGCGTGCCCATGATCACCGCGGGCATGCTCGACGCGCTGACCGGATCGCTGGAAGGCGGCGCCCCGGTGCTCTCCGCCACGCTGGGCTGCTGGGTGGGCGAAAGCGAAGTCGCAGACCTGCTGGGCAACACCGAAAAGGCCTTCGCCGGCGTGCAGATCGGCAGCTACCCCTTCTTTCGTGAAGGCAAGACCGGCGTGAACTTCGTGATCCGCTCCACCGATGCCGGGGAACTGACCGCCTGCACCAGCCAACTGGCGCAGGATCTGGCCGCTCTGGGCCATCCCGCCATCGAGGGAGGCATCTGATGCTGCTCCCCCTGCTGATGACGCTGCAGGCCGCTCCCGAAGCGCCTCACACCAAGCTGATCGACCAGTTCGAGGCCACGCTCTCCAGCACGGACAGCGCGACCATGGCCCTTACCCAATGGTGCGAGCAACGCAAGCTGGCCCCCGAGCCGCGCATCGCCGCCACCCTGGTGAAAGGCGAGGACGCCCTGCCCGCCCCCGATCTGCCCGATACGCTGGGCACCGAAGACCCCGGCTATCGCCATGTGCGCCTCAGCTGCGGCCCCCATGTGCTGTCCGAGGCGCACAACTGGTACAACCCCGCGCTGCTCACCCCCGACATGAACAGCGTGCTGGCCACCACCGACACGCCCTTCGGCAAGGCCGTGGCCGCCCTGCATTTCCGCCGCGAAAAGCTGGCGACCCGCCGTGGCCCGCTGCCCGGCTGCCCCGCCGACACCATCCTGGCCAACCGCGCCCTGCTGCGCCTGCCGGACAATCGCGTGCTCGCGCTGGTGCTGGAGTGCTATACATCGGCCAATCTGCGCTGATACGGCGCGACTGCCCATTGCACCGGCGAACAGCTCGCCTTACCTTGGCTGGATGACTGTGGCCCCTACACTCGACGCCCAACACCTCGACGGACGCCTGCTGCTGGCCCTGCCCGGCATGCCCGACACCCGGTTCGAAGATGCCGTGATCGCCCTGTGCCTCCACAATGAAGAGGGTGCCATGGGCATCGGCGTGGGGCATGAGCTGGACGGCATCTCGCTTCATATGCTGCTGAAAGACCTGGATATCGATCCGGGCGAGGCTCCCGACGCCGCGATCCATTTCGGCGGCCCGGTCGAGCCGCAGCGCGGCTTCGTCATCCACTCGCCCGATTACACCGGCGCGGGCACGATTACACCAAGCCCCCTGTGGTCGGTGACGGCGAGCCGGGAAATCCTGACCAACATCGCGCAAGGCGAAGGGCCCAGGCAGTGGCTGATCGCGCTGGGCTACTCCGGCTGGGGCGCCGGACAGCTGGAAGACGAAATGCGCGAGCATGGCTGGTTCGCGGCGGACAGCCATGCGGAAATCTTGTTCGACACACCGGTGGATGATCGCTGGCATGCGATCTGGGTGGCGGAAGGGATCGATCCTTCGCATCTATCGGGGCAGACAGGCCGGGCTTAAGAGATTTGGAAAAGAGAGAATGCGAGGGTCATCACCCTCGCGCTCCCTTTAATGTCCACGTGGCGCCTCGGGTTCGGCCATAGAGCAACGTCGCTGCGCCGCAGGCATCAATTGCCAGCATCCCCCTGCATCCAGACCATGATTGCCGGCGGCGCCTTGCCCCGCACAGGTGGAGAGGTTGGACGCCATATTTCGACGCCACTGCCTTCTCGTCGGGAGACGTAAAGGGAGCGCGAGGGTGTAACACCCTCGCTTTTCCTCTTCCTTCCCAAAACCCAAAAGAAAAGGCCGGAAGGTTTCCCTCCCGGCCCAATCTTGTCAGCAAGGGGCTGAAATCAGCCGCCGTGCACCTGGCTCAGGTCGACCTTCAGGCCGGGGCCCATCGAGGTCGAGAGACCGATCTTGCGCAGGTACTTGCCCTTGGCGCCCGACGGCTTGGCCTTGACGATGGCATCGACGAAGGCGTCGAAGTTGGCGCGCAGCGCTTCGTTCGAGAACGAGAGCTTGCCGATGCCGCCATGGATGATGCCGGCCTTCTCGACGCGGAACTCGATCTGGCCGCCCTTGGCAGCCTTGATCGCTTCAGCGACGTTCGGGGTCACGGTGCCCAGCTTCGGGTTCGGCATCAGGCCCTTGGGACCCAGCAGCTTGCCGAGGCGGCCCACGACGCCCATCATGTCGGGCGTGGCGATGACGCGACCGTAGTCGAGGTTACCGGCCTGCATGTCTTCCAGCAGATCCTCGGCGCCCACGCGGTCAGCGCCGGCGGCCAGAGCGGCCTCGGCCTTGTCACCACGGGCGAAGACGGCAACCTTGACGTCCTTGCCGGTGCCCGAAGGCAGGGTGACCATGCCGCGGACCATCTGGTCGGCGTGGCGGGGGTCAACGCCCAGGTTCAGCGAGATCTCGAGGGTCTCGTCGAACTTGGCGCTCTTGAGGTCCTTCAGGAACTGGATGGCATCGTCGATGCCGTGCAGGTTCTGGTTGTCACCCAGCTTTTCGGTGAGCGACTTCTGCTTCTTGGTCAGCTTGGTCATGATGTCAGGCCTCCACAATCTTCAGGCCCATCGAACGGGCCGAACCTTCGATGATCTTCGCGGCGGCGACGATATCGTTGGCGTTGAGGTCCTTCATCTTGGACTCGGCGATCGCTTCCAGCTGAGCGCGGGTGATCTGGCCGATGCTGTCCTTGCCGGGAGCCTTCGAACCCGACTTCAGGCCCAGAGCCTTCTTGATGAAGAAGGTGGCGGGCGGGGTCTTCGTCACGAAGGAGAAGGACTTGTCCGAATAGACCGTGATGATGGTCGGCAGCGGGGTGCCCTTTTCGACTTCCTGAGTCGCGGCGTTGAATTCCTTGCAGAAACCCATGATGTTCACGCCGCGCTGACCCAGTGCGGGGCCGATCGGCGGGCTGGGCTTTGCTTCACCAGCTGCGATCTGCAGCTTGATGTAACCGTCAATTTTCTTGGCCACAGTGGCCTCCTTTCACTCTGTCGGGGATGGTTTGGGCCAGCCCCCTCAAGTCAAGCGGTCAAGCGGGGCGAGGCCCCTCCCGCACGGACACCCGGCAGCGCATGCCACCGGGAAGCGGTGCCCTTAGACGGATCACGGGGAAAAGCAAGCGGAAATCCCCTGCCTGCACGCCCCCGCCTGCACAAAGCAAAAAGGCGGACCACCCATCGGTGGCCCGCCTTTTGCAAAGAAACCGCAGCGAAGCTTACTTCGAGAGTTCGACGTGCTCGAAATCCAGCTCGACCGGCGTGGCGCGGCCGAAGATCGAAACCGAAACCTTGACGCGGTTCTTGTCGAAATCCAGTTCCTCCACGATGCCGGTGAAGCTGCTGAACGGGCCATCGAGCACCTTGACCGAATCGCCGATCTCGTAATCGACCGCGACATGCTTCTTGACCTGCGTGGCGACCTGCTCGCGGTTGCCGAAGTAACGCTCGGCATCGCGCTCGCTGATGGCCTGCGGCTTGCCGTTCAGGCCCAGGAAGCCGGTCACCTTGGCGGTGTTCTTGACGAGGTGGTAGATGTCGTCGTTCATCGTCAGCTTGGCCAGCACATAGCCGGGCATGGTCTTGCGCTCGACCTGAACCTTCTTGCCGCGCTTGACCTCGGTCACCTGCTCGGAAGGCACTTCGATCTGCTCGACCAGCTGCTCCAGACCCAGACGCTCGGCCTCGGTGATGATGGCTTCCTTGACCTTGCTCTCAAAGCCGGAATAAGCGTGAATGATATACCAGCGGGCCATGCTTGCCTCTTATTCGTCAATGGTTTGCGCCATAAAGCGCGTAAATCGGGTGAAGTCAGGCGGGCCGTATCAGGCCAACCTGTTTACGCCAGAGACAGCAGGAACTGCACCAGCTTGCCGAACACCGTATCGATGCCCAGGAAGAACACGGCCAGGATCAGCATCAGAATGCCCACGAAGATGCCCGTGGTCAGCGTTTCCTGACGGGTGGGCCACACCACCTTGCGGGCCTCGACCTTCACCTGGTTGATGAATTCGCCGGGGCTCGTCTTGGCTCCGTCATTGGCGGCGCGGTCGTTCATGCCTGTCATATTCCTTGGCGATTAATCCTGCCTTCCGCCATGGGCTCCGCGCCGCCCCGGATCAGGTCCGGGAGGGGCTTTAAGAACATCCATGTCGGGAAGTTCCACAGGACTTAATGCGCGCGCGCGGATTTTGCAAGCGCATGACGCAAGGTAAGCCCGGCGCTGCCAAAGCTGCCGTCAATTGGCGTCATGCATCCCGCGCTGATAGGGGCTGCCCTCAAGCTTGAGGTCGGGCATGTGCGAGAGCTTGCGGTCGATGGCGCGCTGCGCGGGCGAATCGGGCAGGCGCGGCTTGCTGCAACGGTCCGGCACCACACCGGTGTTGGGCAGTCTGGCCAGCCACACGCCCCTGCCCTGCCACACCACTTTCGCCTTGTCGGGCAGCGTTTCGGGCGCCTTGGCCCCCACATAAAGCAGCCAGTCGGCATGATAGGCCGGGCGGATGCAGTCGAGCCGCACCGGCTGATGGATCGACTGCAGCAGGCGGTGCGAGGGATCGGCGAAACCGGGCCCACCTTCCTTCACATGCAGCATATGGATGTGCGGAAGGGCGAAATTCATGTTCACCAGCGCGTGGCGGCGGATCACCAGATAGCCGCCGACATGCTCCTGCTTGTTGAACCACCAGAATTCACGCGGGGTCAGCACCACGCTGGCCACCTTGGCGCCTTCGGGGATGACATCCAGCGCCTTGAGGATTTCATCCGTATCGGCGGAATCCTGCTGCCAGCTCAGCGTGGTGGTGGCCAGACGCACGGCATACAGGCCAACAGGGCCGCTCAGCACCCACCACGGGGCGCACCAGTCGATGGCCATCACGCAGACCATCAGTCCGGTGGTGATGAGGCGGTAATCGGCCAGATCGCCGCCCGAGATATGGCGCGGCACCACCCAGCTCAGGATGATGAGGCCAAGACCCGCCCAGCCCAGTCGGCCATCGATCCAGAAGCGGCCATCGAGGAAGCCCCAGCCCCCGCGCCAGCGCTTCAGCGCCCATGACAGGGCCGAAAACAGCACCGCCAGCGCGATCACCGCCCCCATCACGCCCAGCGAGATATGGTCGAGCCACCAGTTGGAATCACGCATCGCGCGTTCCCAGGTGGAGGTCTTGTAGAGCCACCAGAAGCGGCCATAGCTGTTGTCGCTGGAAGTGCCGGGGATCAGCACCATCACGATGATCGGCGCGAACATCGGCAGGCTGGTAAGCGCCGGGCGCCACCAGCGGCGCCAGCCCTCGTCCAGCCGCTGGCTGAAATCGGCGCCCGCCACCATCACGATCAGCACGGCCCAGGCCGAGATATGGCTGACCCACACCGCGAAACCCGCCACCAGCAACAGCAGCCAGCGCCAGTCCATGGCGCGCTGCCAGGCGCCGCGCGGGCCCATCTCTACCCAGGCGGCGAAGAAGATCAGCGCCAGCGCCTGCCCCAGCGCGTAATTGACCAGCCCCAGATTGAGCATCGGCGACCAGATGAAGGACAGGCCCAGCAAGGTGCCCACGCCGATCCGGCGGCGCAGCGCCCATTCGCTCCAGACGATGCCGATGCCCGTCAGCGGCGGCACCAGCGCGACGATGATCTTCGCGCCCGTCTCCAGCCCGAACATCTTCGCAAAGGGGAAGATCAGCAGATCCACGCCCAGATTGCCGGTCCATTTCCAGTCGAAGCTGTAATAGCGCGCGAACCATGGATTGGCGCCATGATCGAGCATGACCGCATAGCGCGCCATATGCGCGGGAAAATCGATCATCTCGGTATGCGGCGCCATCAGCACCGGCAGCGCCGAGGCCAAAGCAAGGATCAGCGCCGCCCACACCGATGCCGAGCGATACCAGGATCGCGACCGGATCAATGCCTCATCGGCCGTGCGAAGCAACATGCAACCCATCCCTCCGGCGCTGCCACAAGGCTGGCGCCGCCTCCATTCGGACCACGCGGGATCGCAAGAGCGATCCGCAAACCACGCCTGTTAGCCGCCAGCCTGCCGAAATCAAGCCATCGGCTGCATCACGGCGGTGATCACCGTGCCAAAGTGGCATGTTGTCCACCGCCTGTCACCTTGCGGATCGTCCGGATCCCTGGCGGCAAACGGCGACACCGTCGGCCTGCCCGGTATTCATGCGGAGGGGCTGTTGGGGCAACAGGCGCGACTGAACCGCTCGCAACAGGCATCTCGCTGATTTTACGACCAAGCCGGGGTAAACGCCTCTTTAACCAGAGGAAGTTAGCCAGCAGGCGCCGCAAGGGAGCCCCCCGCCCATGATCGATGCCAGACGATTCGTCCTTATCGCCACCGCCCTGTGCGTGGCCGGAACCAGCGCTTTGCTGACGGCGACTCATCTTTCGCTCGATGCCAGCCATATGTCGATGAGCCTGCCGCTGCTGGCAGTGACGCCATTCCTGCCGCTGGCGGTCTATCGCTCCGAAGGCATCGTCTGGCTGGACCGCGTGGTCTGCGGCTTTGCCTGCTTCGGCCTGTTCATCCTGATCACCTTCACCGGCTGCATCGCCTCCTACGGCATGGCGGCGCTGAGCCATGGCTGGGTCGATGAGCATCTGCTGGCCGCGGACCGGATCATCGGCCTGAACTGGCTGGATTATTGGAATTTTGTTCAGCACCACCCGCTGCTGAACGCGATGCTTCTCAAGGCTTACACCTCGATCATCACCAGCCCTGCCCTCATCATCGCCGCGCTGGCCCTGACGGGCAGGTTCGATCGCCTCTACCGCTTTCTGGCTGCCGATCTGCTGAGTCTGCTCGTCACCGATATCTCGCTGGCCTTTGCCCCCGCCACCTCGGCGGCAGCCTCTTTCCTTCCGCACGACCTGCCAAACTTTCCCATGGCGGGCCTTGCCCATGTCGCGATCATCGAGGGCCTGCGCTCGGGCACGCAGACGACCATCGATCTCAGCGCCCTGACCGGGCTGATCGCCGTCCCCAGCTTCCACGCCGCGGCCTGCACGCTCTATGCCTGGGCGACATGGCCGCTGGGCAAGCTGCGCTATCCCTTTCTCGCGGTGAACATGGCGATGCTGCTGTCGACGCCGATCCATGGCGGCCATTATTTCAGCGATGTGATCGCGGGCGTCCTTGTTGCCCTGCTGGCCATTGCCGTCAGCCAGCGCTTCAGCGTTTCTGAGATGTCGCCGCGCCGGCGCGAGGCCGCGCCAGATGCCACCGCTGTGGGCGCACCAGCCTTCACCTGACACCATCATGGGCTAAAAATGGATGAGGCGGTTTGCAACTTGTGCAAACCGCCTCATAAAACCCACATCGCCATGAAACATGGCAGGAGCGGAGGGACTCGAACCCACGGCCCTCGGTTTTGGAGACCGATGCTCTACCAACTGAGCTACGCTCCTGTGGGGTGGGCGGCCTCTAGATCGGAGTGGCAGGGATGGCAAGGGCAAAGACAGGGCATGGGCATAAATTTCCTGCCTTACCCACAGGCTGCCTCCATTTCGGTGCGCTTCATGGCTGGGTCGGACGCGGCAAAATGCTATGATGAGGCATATGGACGATCGCCAAAGCCCTCTTATCGACCCATCGCTGGTGATGCTGGCCTATCGCAGCGGCATCTTCCCCATGGCCGACCGGCGCGACGATCCCGATATCTTCTGGGTGGAGCCCAAGCGGCGCGGCATCCTGCCGCTCGATGGCTTTCGCTGTTCGCATTCGCTGGCGCGCACGCTGCGACGGGGGAAGCTGGAGGTTACCTGCAATCAGGCTTTCACGCAGGTTCTGGCGGCCTGCGCCGCGCCGCGCATGGCCTCGGCCAATGATTCGGACGAATCGGGGGGCGAGACATCAGAGGGCGAGACCTGGATCAGCCATCGCATCGCGGGCACCTATGAAAGGCTGCATGCGCTCGGCTCCGCCCATTCCATCGAATGCTGGCAGCGGGATGAAGAGGGCAAGCGCGCGCTGGTCGGCGGGCTTTACGGCGTCGGCTTCGACCGGGTGTTCTGCGGGGAGAGCATGTTCTCGCGCGTGAGCGAAGCCTCGAAAGTGGCGCTGGCCTGGCTGGTGGTGGCGCTGCGCATGGGCGGCGTGGAATTGCTGGATTGCCAGTTCATCACGCCGCATCTGGCGTCCCTTGGCGCGATCGAGATCAGCCAGAAGCGCTATCTCACCCTGCTGCGCCACGCCCAGCGCGGCACAGAGCCTCACCCGGAGCTTCAGTTGGTGGGCGGAGCGTCGCCGCCATCGGCCTCATTGCCGCCCGGCAGCACCGGCGGCGGCGTGACGACCGGCGGCGCGCTGGCGCTGCCCGAAGCCTTCGGCGCCTTGGAGGCGGCCTTGAAATCCTCGGGCGCCTCTTCCTCGCCGGGGAACTTCATCGCGCAGTCCTTGACCCAGACATCATAGACCGGGTGCTCGACCACATTGAGCGAAGGGCTGTTCTTGAACAGCCAGCCCGAGAAGACCTTGCGCCACACCAAAGGCTGCGACACGCTGGTCCGCTCATGCACCAGCACCTGTACGAAAGCGCCGATTTCCTGAGGGCTCTCCCAGGGCGCGGTCTTCTCGCAGGTGGCCAGACGGACCACAACATTGCCGATGGTGCGCTGCTCGCCCGATTTGAGCTTGAACTCTTCGGTGAGATTGTTGCGCTTGTTGATGATGCCCAGCGTGGCGACGCGGTCTTTCACCGGCGTGCCATATTGCGTTTCCACCGTGCCGCCCGCCGGGCGCGCAACGGCCTTGGGCGCATCCTTGTCCGCACTGTCGCCGCCCATGCCGATCTTCTGGCACCCGGCCAGCGCCAGAGCGGCACAGCCGAAAGCCAGCGGCGCCCCGATTCGCAAACCGGACACTCGCAGGACGGAAAAAGACATGCGTGAGGGCGCCGGGCTCAGCTTGGGCTCAGGCGTCCGGCGACCAGGCTTCGTAATCGCCCGTCGAAGCAGGACGATGACCGCCAGCAGCCAGCGAACCGGCAGGGTGATGCGCCTTGGCGGTGCCGGTGGCGTTGGGGGTGTATTCCACCTCCCAGATGCGCGGCGGGGGCAGATGGCTCTCGGGCACGCCATCATAGGAATTGTGCAGCCAGCCGTGCCATTCGGCGGGCACGCGGCTGGAATCATTGCTGCCGTTGTAGATCACCCAGCGGCGCTCACGCCCGGCAAACGGGCTGTTGGCGCCAGCGGGAATCTTCTTGGTGCTGCGGTAATACTTGTTGCCCTGAAAGTCGGTGCCGACATGCTCACCGTGCCGCTTGTTGTTGAGCCAGGTTCCGAACGTCGAACCGTTCCACCAGGTGAAGAGCATCGGACACATCCTTCAAAAACGAAGACAGGGCTTGGGCGCTATGGAACGCCAAGCATTACCCCCGCCGCCTAGCGGAGGAAAGGGGGCAAGGGCAATAGGCGATAAGGCGAAAGAGGCGTCAAAAAGAGCAGGATCAATCCCAAAAACCTTGAGAGGGTGCCTCTCCGGCTTCTGCCGCCCATTCTTCCGCCTCGTCGGGAGAGGTTTGCGCCAGCAGGGCACGCGCCACGCCCATCGCATGCCCGGCGCGCAGCAGGCTGGCCATCTGCTTTTCGCGCAGCGCCGGATCAAGCCTTTCCCCCTCCCCCAGCCCCCGTGTGTAGGGCCCCAGCCCCTTGCGCCGCGCCAGAGCCAGCACCGCGCGCCGCGCCGCACTTTCGTCGGGGGTGCAATCGGAGCGGATCGCCTCGCCAATGCCCGCCGCATTCAAATCCTGAGCGATGCGCCTTGCCCCATAGCCCCGGCGCAGCAGGCTGGTGGAGCGCATTCGGGCAAAACCCGCATCGTCGACGTAACCAAGGTCGGCGAAACGGGCGATTACGGCGGCGATGGCCGCGCGCCCGTCACCCTCGCCATCCCAGCCGCGCTCCTGCAGCTTGCGGGCCAGATAGGCCTCCAATTTGCCCGCGCTGGTGGCGAAACGCGCCACATAGGCCAGCGCCATCTCCTCCAGCTTCGTGGCCGTGAGAGGGCGCGGCGCCTTGCGCTCCCGGCCCTGCCTGTGGCGTGATGGTAAATCCTCACCGCTGTCCATAACTGCCTCATTCACCTGCGCTTGGCCATAATCGTGCCACAGTCGCCCCTCAAGGGGGAGGCTGAAGCCGCCTTCACCGGATGGCAACAGACAGTTTTTGACACCGGCCTTCCGTCTCTCGCGGCCGAATCAGCCGGTAAATTCAAGGGACGCTGCCCCCAGCGCCCCGCCGGAGGATGCGAGAGGAGGGCCGAGACCGATGGACCCGAGACCCATGACGCAAGACGTGCTTGATCGTAGTGACACCCTTCAGGCCACCCCCAATGGCTGCGCCCTGCCGCGCCGCCTCTCCGATTTCGGCACGTTTGGCGAGGCGCTCGATTACGCGGCCACGGGCACGCGTGGGTTGAACTTCCACGATCCGCGCGGCAACCTCACGCGCCCCTATCCCTTCAGCGAGCTGCGTCAGGATGCGCTGGATGTCGCCTATCGCCTGATCGCGCGCGGCGTGAAGAAGGGCGACCGCATCGCCCTGGTGGCCGAGACCGGCGCGCAATTCGCGGCGCTGTTCTGCGGCACGGTCTATGCCGGCGCCTGGCCGGTGCCGCTGCCCCTGCCCACCAGCTTTGGCGGCAAGGACAATTACATCGACCAGCTGGCGGTGCAGCTGCGCAGCTCGGACCCGTCGCTGTTCTTCTATCCGCCAGAGATCGCGGCGATGGGCGATGCCGCCACGGCGGCCCATAACGAAGCCAATGGCGCCGCCTGCAAGGGCGAAGGCTGGGATGTGCTTTACGCCGAAACCCCGGCGCAGACCGCCCTGCCCGAGGTTTCGGGCGAGGACATCTGTTACCTGCAATATTCCAGCGGCTCGACGCGCTTTCCCCATGGCGTTGCCGTCACCCATGCCTCGCTGCTCAACAATCTGGCGGGCCATGGCGAGGCGATGCATCTGATCGAGAGCGACCGCTGCATCAGCTGGCTGCCCTGGTATCACGATATGGGTCTGGTCGGCTGCTTCCTCTCGGTGATCGCCAATCAGGTCTCCACCGACTATCTGCGCACCGAGGATTTCGCCCGCCGCCCGCTGGCGTGGCTTGACATGATCAGCCGCAACCCCGGCACCTCGATCAGCTATTCGCCCACCTTCGGCTATGACATCTGCGCCCGCCGCATCTCCAGCCAGAGCCATGTGGACGAGCGTTTCGACCTCCATCGCTGGCGTCTGGCCGGCAATGGCGCCGACATGATCCGCCCGGACGTGATGCAAGGCTTCGTCAACGCCTTTGCGCCCGCCGGTTTCCACGCCAATGCCTTCCTGCCCTCCTATGGTCTGGCCGAGGCCACGCTCTCGGTCACCATCATGCCGCCGGGCGAAGGCATCCGTGTCGAGCTGGTCGAGGAAGAGCGCCTGTCGGGCACGCCGCGCGATCTCTCGCGTCCTGCCCGCTACCGCGCCATCGTCAATTGCGGCAAGCCGGTGAAGGACATGCTCGTGGAGATCCGCGACGGCGCCGGCCGCATCCAGGCCGACCATCACATCGGCAAGGTGTGGTGCAAGGGCCCCAGCGTGATGCACTCCTATTTCCGCGATCCCGAAGCCACGGCGGCCTGCATGGTCGATGGCTGGCTGGACACCGGCGACATGGGCTACAGCGTGGACGGCTATCTGTTCATCGTGGGCCGCGCCAAGGACATGATCATCATCAACGGCAAGAACCACTGGCCGCAGGACATCGAATGGGCCGTGGAGCAGCTGCCCGGCTTCCATCAGGGCGACATCGCCGCCTTCAGCCTGGAAACCGAAACCGGCGAGGAAACCGCCGCCGTGCTGGTGCACTGCCGCGTCTCCGACCCCGATGAGCGCCTGAAGCTGAAGAATGCCGTGGCCGAAAAGGTCCGCGCCATTCTGGGCCACCCGGCGGTGGTCGAGTTGGTGCCGCCGCGCACCCTGCCGCGCACCTCTTCGGGCAAGCTGAGCCGCGCCAAGGCCAAGAAGCTCTACCTTTCGGGCGAGATCGAGCCGTTGCAGCTGGCGGCATGATCGCGCCCCGCTGAGGACTGGCTCGTGGAACGGCCCGGTGCGAGAAACGCACCGGGCCGTTTTGCTGTCCTGATTGGGTGCATCCGGAATGGAGGGGCTGAGGCCCGGATTTACGGCGTGGCGACTCTTGGGCCCTGATTTGCCTTCGTAACGGTTGCTTCGCCGCCTTGGCGATCAAGGTTCCGCTGCGCATGGTTGGCGCCGATGGTTCCCGCCATAAAGGAAGCGGCCTTGAGCAAACGCCCTCTGCTGATCTTTTGCGATACGCTGGTCAATCTGGGCGATCTGGCCCTGCTGGCCCAAAGCGTGGCGGCGGGGCGCAATCAGGGGCGGCAGGTCTATGTCCGCCAATGGGCGCCCCCGCCGCCCATCATTGCCCGGCAGGTGGAGGCGCTGGGGGCTTCGATTGTCTCGGGCCGCGCTCCAGCGGCGCTGCTGCGGCTGGCGTCGCGCTGCGATGCCGTGATCGGTGGCGGACAAATCGTGCGCAGTAATGTCTCGCTTGCCAGCCTGATCGCCATGATCTGGGCCCTGACGCTGGTGCGGCTCGGCGGCGGCAGGGTTTCGGGCTGGGGCATGGGCGTGGGGCCGGTGCGCGGATGGCGAACGCGCTTTCTCTGGCGGTTGGTGTTCCGCCCCGGCGAGCGGATCGCGGTGCGTGATCCCCTCTCTCTCGATCATGCAAGACGCCTGTTTCCCGCCCGCGCCGTAGTGCAAAGCGCCGATATGGCCTTTCTGGCAGGCGCTCTGCATCACGATCTCACGGCAGAAGAAAGCGAGCGCACCAGCGTGCTGATCGCTCCGTGCATCGAGGGCAGCGAGGGCCGCTCGATCGATGGCGAGGGTTTTCCCACCCTGCTGGCCTGCGTCAGGCAACAGATGCCCAAGGCTCCGCTGGTGCTGGCTTGTCATGATCCAAGGCCAGAAGTCGATGGGGGAGCCGCCGACTGGCTGATCGCCTATTACGACCTCAATGATGCCCGGAAGCTGGATGACGGACAGCTTGCAACCCTGTGCGAAGCCTATCGCGAGGCGGTGCTGACCGTCACCAACCGGCTCCATGCCAGCATCTTCACCCTACTGTCTGGCGGAGCCTTGCTGGTGGTGGATGATGGATCGGACAAGATGCGCGCATTGTGCCGCGATTTTGCCATTCCCTCGATCCGGATCAGCGGGCCGCCCGATGCCGACCTGATCGGCAGAACCGTGGCAGCAGCCGTGAATTTCGACCGCAAGGCCCGGAAAAAAGCCATGCTGCGGATCGCGCGACGGGCTCAGAGCAATCTGCTGGCGCTGGGCGATCATGCCGCCACGCAGCCTGTCGAGAGGCAGGGACGGATCGCAACGCGGAGCCGCCCTACCTTCCGTCAAGCGCCTTAGTCTTGCAATACAGCTTGCAGTCAACGGCGTGATGCCCCACATCATAAGGCCATTCATGTCGTTGACGAAAAGCAGGTGCCCATGGCCTCCACGCCCACGCAACTCGATGCCCCCGCCATCACGCTGACCCCGCCCGATCCGGTGCCGGTGGTGGCGCCCGCTCAGGCCGCCGGGCTTGTGCCGCTGTCGAGCGAGCAGACCAGCAAGCTGGACCAGAAGGTGGATGCCTTTGTCGCCGATCTGGTGGCGCAGGATTCGGCCAGCCCGGAATTCGGCAAGCGTGTCGATCAGCTCACCTCCATGGGCCGCAAGGAAATCGCGGCGGCGGCAGGGCTTTCCAACCGCTTCCTCGACCGGCCCGTGCGCGCCATGGACAAGGACAGCGGCGTGGGCGCCAATCTGCTGGCGCTGCGCAAGACGGTCGAGGATCTCGATCCGGGCAAGTCGGGCCTTATGGGCAAGCCGCGCAAGCTGCTGGGGATCATCCCCTTCGGCAACAGCGTGAAGAAATATTTCGACGGCTATGTTTCAGCCCAGGGCCATATCAAGGCCGTGCTGGACAAGCTTGCCAGCGGCAAGGACGAGCTGCTGATGGACAATGCCGCCATCGATGTGGAGCGCGGCAAGCTGTGGGAGGCGATGGGCAGCCTCGAACAGATGATCCACATCTCCAAGAAGCTGGACGAGAAGATCGAGGACAAGGCCAACGACCTCGACGCCACCGATCCCGCCAAGGCCAAGGCGCTGCGCGAATCGGCGCTGTTCTACACCCGCCAGCGCACGCAGGATTTGCTGACGCAAATGGCAGTGACGGTGCAGGGCTATCTGGCGCTCGATCTGGTCAAGAAGAACAATGTCGAGCTGATCAAGGGTGTCGAGCGCGCCAGCACCACCACCGTGGGCGCGCTGCGTACCGCCGTGACCGTGGCGCAGGCCATGACCAACCAGCGGCTGGTGCTGGGGCAGATCACCGCGCTCAACACCACCACGGCCAACATCATCGATTCGACCAGCGCCCTGCTGAAGGACCAGACCAGCAAGATCCACGAGCAGGCCGCCAGCAGCACCATCCCCGTGGAAACGCTGCAGCGCGCCTTCCAGAACATCTATGACACGATGGACACGATCGACACCTTCAAGCTGAAGGCGCTCGATTCGATGAAGCAGACGGTCAACACCCTCTCGGGCGAGGTGGAGAAATCGCGCGCCTATATCGCCCGCGCGCAAGGCACCGCCCAGGCGCAGGTGGCGCATGACACGCCCAACCTGCTCTCGCTGGAAGGCTGACCCATGGCGGACTCAGCCCGCGATTCCGATGCGATTCTGGCCGCCGCGCGTTCGACGTTGAACCAGCAGCGCGCCGGTGGCCGCCGCGTGCAAGGAGCGATCGGCCAGCGATCGGCCGCAATCCGGCGTGAGGCGCAGTGGCGCCAGCTGCGCAAGATCATGGTGGCGTTGATCGCGGGTCTGGCGCTGATCGGCATGGGGTCGTTTATCCTGCATGCCATCAGCACCGTTCTTGTGGTGGTCGTGCTGGCGTTGATTGCCGTGACCGTGCTGGCGTTGGGGCGACAGGTGACTGTCAAAATCCCCAAGCTTGAAGACCTGCGCAAGGCTCCGGCCAAGACGCTGGTGGGCAACACGCAGCTCTGGCTGGAGGCCCAGCGCCCAGCCCTGCCCGCGCCAGCGCTGAACTTGGTCGGCCAGATTGGCGGGCAGCTGGATCTGCTGGGCACGCAGCTCGACAAACTGGACGAAAGCACGCCCGCTGTGGCGCAGGTCCGCACTTTGGTCGGCCAGAACCTGCCTGATCTGGTGAATGCCTACACCGCGATCCCTCAGCCACTGCGGGGCCAGAAGCAGGGCGATGCCTCGCCTGACGAGCAATTGGCCGCCAGCCTTGGGCGGATCAGCACCGAGATCGACAGCGTTACCCGTCAGTTGGCCGAGGGTTCGATCGACAATCTCGCCATCCAGACAAGGTTTCTGGATTACAAGTACGGTGGGGATGAGGTTTCCAAGGGATAAAAAGAAAAGCGAGTGGGTTACCCCCTCGCGCTCCCATAACGTCTTCCGACGACAGGGCAGCGGCGCCGAATTGAAGCGCCTCGCCTCTCCACCTGCGCCACCCAAAGCGCCGCAGGCTTCAAATCAGTATCTGCCTGCGGCGGGCGACCTTGCTCCAAGGCCGAACCTTGAACACAACGTAGACATTAATGGGAGCGCGAGGGTGTAACACCCTCGCACTTATACTTTTTTTAAACCTTCAAGCCTTGGTCTTGATCAGATGGTCCACCACCCCCGGATCGGCAAGGGTGGAAATATCGCCCAAAGAGGACGTATCCCCCTCGGCGATCTTGCGCAAAATCCGCCTCATGATCTTGCCCGAGCGCGTCTTGGGCAGGCCCGGCGCGAAGTGGATCACATCGGGCGTGGCAATCGGCCCGATCTCCTGCCGCACCCATGCGATCAAAGCCTTGCGGGTGGCTTCATCGCCCTCAACGCCCGCGTTCAAAGTGACATAGGCATAGATGCCCTGCCCCTTGATCTCATGCGGCATGCCCACGACGGCAGCTTCGGCCACCTTGGTGTGGGCGACCAGCGCGCTTTCCACCTCGGCAGTGCCCATGCGGTGGCCCGAGACGTTGATCACGTCATCCACGCGGCCCGTGATCCAATAGTAGCCGTCCTCGTCGCGGCGGCAGCCGTCGCCGGTGAAGTACTTGCCGCGATAGGTGGTGAAATAGGTCTGGAAGAAGCGCTCGTGGTCGCCCCAGACGCTGCGCATCTGGCCCGGCCAGCTTTGCGCGAGGACAAGGTTGCCCTCGGTGGCGCCGTCCAGCACCTTGCCGTCGGCGTCCACGATCTGGGGCACCACGCCGAACATCGGCCAGCTGGCGCTGCCGGGCTTCAGCGGCGTCGCGCCGGGCAGAGGGGTGATCATCTGGCCGCCGGTTTCGGTCTGCCACCAGGTGTCGACGATGGGGCAGCGGCCCTCGCCCACCACGTGATAGTACCATTCCCAGGCTTCGGGGTTGATCGGCTCGCCCACGCTGCCAAGCAGGCGCAGGCTGGAGCGGCTGGTCTTCTTCACCCATTCGTCGCCCTCGCGCATCAAGGCGCGCAGGGCGGTGGGAGCGCCGTAGAAGGTGGTGACCTGATAGCGGTCCACGATCTGCCAGAAGCGGCTGAAATCGGGGTAATTGGGCACGCCCTCGAACATCACGGTGGTGACGCCATTGGCCAGCGGGCCATAGACGAGATAGGAATGCCCCGTCACCCAGCCCACATCGGCGGCGCACCAGTAAATGTCGTCAGGGCGCGTATCGAACACATACTCATGGGTCATGGCGGCCCATGTCAGATAGCCGCCGGTGGTGTGCATCACCCCCTTGGGCTTGCCGGTCGAGCCGCTGGTGTAGAGGATGAACAGCGGGTCTTCCGCGCCCATTTCTTCGGGCGGGCAATCGGCAGACACGCCGTCGCGCTCGTCCAGCCACCAGACATCGCGGCCTTCCACGATCTCCACCGGGTTCTGCGCGTGGTCGACCACCAGCACGGCGGACACATCGGGGCACTGCTCCAGCGCCTTGTCGACATTGGCCTTCAGGGGGACCAGCTTGCCGCCACGGTTGCCGCCATCGGCGGTGATCACCAGCGTGGAGCCGCAATCGAGGATGCGCCCGGCCAGAGCATCCGGGCTGAAGCCGGCAAAGACGATGGAATGGATCGCGCCGATGCGGGTGCAGGCCAGCATGGCGACGGCCGCCTCGGGGATCATCGGCAGATAGATGGTGACGCGGTCGCCGCGCTTGGCGCCCAGCTTTTTGAGCACATTGGCGAAGCGGCACACCTCGGCATGCAACTGGCGATAGGTCAGGCGGACGGTCTGGCTGGCGTCGTCGCCTTCCCAGATGATGGCGGTATGCTCGCCGCGCTCGGCCAGATGCCGGTCAAGGCAATTGGCCGAGACGTTCAGCGTGCCGTCGGTGAACCAGCCGATGCCAAAATCGGCCTCATCGAAGCTGGAGGTGTTGAGCTGCGTCCAGGGCCTGATCCAGTCCAGCCGGGCGGTTTCCTGCCGCCAGAAGGCCTCGGGCTCCTCGATCGACTGGCGGTATTTGTCGGCATAGGCTTCCGCCGAGATCAAGGCGCGCGCCGCCCATTCGGCGGGCACGGGGTAGGTGGTGGACACGATCAGGCTCCCATTCTTATGCGCGCCGGTTGGAACGGTCCGTCAACCGGCATGGGGCAGTCTTCGCGGTTGCCACGCCCGCGTCAAGGGGGATCAAGGTCTTGGAGCCGCCCCGTAAAACCAGCTTTGCCGCCAACCGTGCAATTGCTCGACAGGGCGGCCCGAACTGTCGGTGGCCGGGCGGAAGCGGAAGCGGTCCTGCGCCAGCTTGCAGGTGATAGCATCGCTGTCGGCATCGCCCGAGCTTTCGCGCACATGGCAGTCATGCGCGCGGCCATCCACGCCCACGGTGAAGACGATCAGCGCGGAATGGCCGATGCGCGCGTCCCGCCCGGAGCGCGGATAGTCCTTCGCCGAATCGATGTTGCCAGCGGTCTGCACCAGCGCCGATCCGCCGCCACCGCCCTGCCCGGCTCCGCTGGCGCCATTGCCACCGCCGGCGCCGGTTGCGCCAGCGCCCGTGCCCGCTCCCGCATCGCGCATGCCCGAGGTGTCGGCAGCGCCAGAGGCAGCCACCTGAGGCGCGGGCGGGCGGATCAAAGGAACAAGGGGGACAGGCGCGATCACGGCGCGCGGCACGGCATGGACACCGGCGGCACCGCTCAAGGCCGCAGCTTGCGGCGCGGCATGAAGCAGCGTTTTTGTCGGAGATGGCGGCGGGGGCGGCGGCGTATCTTCCACCACAAACGCCGCGAGCGCATTCTGCCTGACCGCCTGCCGCGCCGCCGGGCTCAGGCCCAGCAGCAGCACGGCCAGCACCAGAGCCTGCACCACGAAAGCCAGCGCGGCGCTGCCCGCACGCGCCTGCCAGCCATTGGCTCCGTGCCAATGGCCCGGATCATGAGGGACCGGATCGACCTTCAGGCTCATCCCCCGCTTCTAGCACGCAGGGGATGAGCCTTTGGTTAATTACTTGTTGCTGGCAAGGAAGGCCACAATGTTGGCGCGGTCCTTCGCATCGGCCACGCTGATCACCATCTTGGTGCCCGGCACCAGCTTGCCCGGAGCCTGCAGGAACGTATCGATCTTGGCAGGCGTCCACACGATGCCCGAGGACTTCAGCGCGGGCGAATAGAGCGCGAAATCGCCGGCCGAACCGGCCTTGCGGCCCACAACGCCATTGAGATTGGGCGCCAGCGCCGTGGGCTTCTGGCCCTTGTTCAGCACATGGCACATCTGGCAGCGTGCCTTGACCAGCGCCGCCCCCGCCGCCGCGTCACCCGCCGCATAGGCCGGCATGGCAGAGAGCAAAGCGGCAGACACGAAACCACCCAGAGCAACCGAACGCAGTGACACAAACATTGCAAACTCTCCGAATCATGCGGAAATGCCTCCGCGTTGTGGCGGGGAGTGTCACAGGGTGGTGGCCGGGATCAATCCGCTATTCACCTGCGGCATGCATATCATCTATCCTGCGGATTGCAGGGGGAGATCGAAAAAGAACATGCGAGGGGGTTACCCCCTCGCGCTCCCATTCCGTCTCCCGGCGATGGGGCGGCGGCACCGAGAGGTTGCGCCCAGCCTCTCCACCTGCGCAAAGCGCCGCAGGCTTTTGATGCCTGCGGCGCCAAGAATGCGTGCCCCGCCGCATAGTCAGGGCGCAACGTAGACATTAAAGGGAGCGCGAGGACGCCATAGCTTGTCGCTCGCGACAAGCGCTCGCTAAGGGGCCCTCGCATTTCTCTTTTCTTCAGAGCCTTTCGATCTTCTGCGTCGCCTCATCGATGATCTTGGCGATGTCGAAACCGATGTCGCTGTCGGCGCCTTCGCGGCTCAGACGCTCCATCAGAGCGGCCTTCATGTTGTGGACCGCACGGCGCACGGGAGCGTTGTCGGTGCGGCTGTTGGCTTCGCCCAGCTTGGCGAGACGGGCGAAGAGCGCCTCGATAGCCTCCTTGTTGGTCTCGACTTCGGCGCGGCCTGCATCGGTCGGCACCCACTGGCGCTTGGAGCCGGTGCCGCCTTCGGCATGCTCAATCATCTCTTCATCCTCGAGCAGCGAGAGCAGCGGGTAGAGCACGCCCGGGCTGGGCGTATAGGCATCATTGCTGCGCTCGGCGAAGAGGCGCTTGAGCTGGTAGCCATGCTCGGGCTTTTCGACCAGCAGGGCGAGCAGCATCAGCCGCAGTTCATCACCGGTGAACATCTTGCCGCGACGGCCGCGACCGAAACCATCGCCCCGACCACCACCGCCGAAACCACCCCCGAACGGGCCACCAAAGCCACGCCCGAAGCCTTCGCCATCGGGGCCGTCGAAACCGCCGCCGAAGCGACCGGCGAAGCGACCGGCGAAGCGCTCGCCGAAGCCGCGCTCCATCATCATATGCATCATGCGGGCAGCGCGGCCATGGCCATGTCGCTCGCCGTGTCGCTCCGCATGGCGTTCATGCCTTTCACCATCGCCGCAGCGACGTCCGTGAAAATGCCTCATCATTCTTTCTCCTGTGAGTCTTGTCATGAGGAGAAGATACGCCTTACTCACGATCTTTCAAGATATATCTTGAATGGTTTTTAGAGGCACAAGAAAGGCGGCGCGGGGCTGATCCCCACGCCGCCTGTCCTGTTGCGCCAAGCTGTTGTTATTCGGCGGAAACGCCTCCGCCCAGCGCCTGATAGAGCGCCACCGTATCGGCAAAGCGGCTGCTGCGCGCCACCACCAGCGCCGCCGCCGCCTGTGCCCGCGCACTCTGCGCGTTGAGCAGGTCGAGCGTGCCCACCCCGCCCAGCTCAAGCTGGCGGCGGGTGAAGGTCAGCTGGCGCGAGGCGGCATCGTCGGCCCGCGCGGCGGCGTCCAGCGCCCGCCCGTCGCCCGACAGCCCCGCCAGCGCATCCGACACATCCACGAAGGCCTGCAACACGCTGGCGCGATACTGCGCCTTGGACTGGTCGAAGGCCGCCTTGGCCGCGCGCTGCTGGTTGAGCAGCTGCCCGCCATGGAAGATCGGCTGGGCGACATTGCCCATCAGCGTCCAGAACAGATTGCCGCCCTGGAACATCTGCGAGAAGGTCTCCCCCTGCCCGCCGACATTGGCTGCGAGGCTGAGCGCCGGCAGGCGCGCCGCAATGGCGCTGCCGACATCGGCTGCCGCGCCCTGCATCGCGGCCTGAGCCGCGCGCACATCGGGCCGCTCCGCCACCAGCACTGAAGGCACCGAGACCGGCAGGTCGGCGGGCAGATGCAGTTCGGACAGCTTGGGCAGCGTAGGCAAAGGCGTGCCCGGCGCCACGCCCATCAGCGCGGCGATCAGCGCCTGCTGGTGCAGCTGGCTGCGTTCCAGTGCGGGCAGAGCCGTTTCAGCCGTCGCCAGCTGGGTTTCCTGCGAGGCAATGTCCGAAGCGCCCACCGCGCCCAGCGCCTGACGCTTCTTCAGCAGATCGAGCACGCCGCGCGCCGAGGCAATCGCCTCACGCTGCGCCGCCACCTGATCGGCCAAAGCCGCCTGCTGCACCACCGCCAGCACCAGATTGGCCACCACGGTGGTACGGGCAGCGCGCGTCCGCCATGCCTGAGCGGCAGCGGCAGCACGCGCGGATTTCACCTTGCTGGCCACCCCGCCGAACACATCGAGCGGGAAGGTTACCGAGGCCGTCGCCGTATGCAGCGTATAAAGCGTCTGGTTGGGATCGGCCAAAGGCGGCGAGATCACATTGGAGACCTGCGCGCGCTGCACGCCATAGCCCACATCGACCTGAGGCAGGCGATCACCCGCAGCCGCCCCGGCCAGCGCCTTGGCCTGACGCAGGGCAGCGTCAGCCGCCGCCACATCATTGTTGGCCTTCAGCGCAGACTCGACCAGCGCATCCAGATCGGCATTGCCGAAGCCCTTCCACCATTGCGTGGGCACCTTGGCGCCTTGGGTGAAGTGCTGCGGCTCACCGCTGACCGGATCGACCGGCAGGATCTCGGCATTGCCGGCCCCGGTGGGGGCCAGCGAGACCGGGGTTTCAGCCTTGGGGCCGAGCGACGTGCAAGCGGCCACAGCCCCCAGAGTCAAAGCCATTGGGGGCATCATAAGGAAAAGACGTTTCATCACGCGCCCTCCCCCTGCGCTTCGATGGTGTGATGCGGATCGCTGCCATGAGCGCCGCGATCGTTGGGACCAACGTGACGGCTGAACTTCTCGACCAGCACCGGCAGCACCAGCAAGATCAGGATCGGGGCCAGCGTCATGCCGCCCACCACCACCAGAGCCAGCGGCTTCTGCACCTGAGAGCCGATGCCGGTGGCAACGGCGGCAGGCAGCAGGCCGATGGCGGCGACCAGACAGGTCATCACCACCGGGCGCAGACAGTTGCTGACGATCACATGACGCGCCTCGGCCCGGCTGGAGCCTTCGTTCAGCGCCTGGTTGAAGGTCGTCACCACAAGGATGCCGTCCATCACCGCAATGCCGAACAAGGCCACGAAACCGATCGCCGCCGAGATCGAGAAGGCCGTGCCCGTCAGGGCCAGCGCCATCACGCCGCCGATGATTGCCATGGGGATCACGCTGAAGGCCAGCATCGAGTCGCGGAAGCTGCGGAAGTTGGCCATCAGCAGGCCAAAGATCATCAGCAGGCTGATCGGCACCACGATCTCCAGACGGTTCACGGCGTTGGTCAGATTGCCCATCTCGCCCGCCCATTCCAGATGATAGCCCGGCGGCAGGATGACGTTCTTCTGGATGCGGGCCTGCGCCTCGCCCACCGCGCTGCCAAGATCGCGGTTGCGCACCGAGAACTTGATGGGAACGTAACGCTCCTGATGCTCGCGATAGATGAAGCTGGCACCCGTGGTGAGCTTGATATCCGCCAGTTCGGAGAGCGGCACCTGCATCATCCCGCCATTGGGATTGGTGACGCCCACCGGGATGCGGCGGATCGCTTCCAGACTGTCACGCTGCTCGGCCTTCAAACGCACCATGATCGAGAAGTGGCGGTCGGTGCCCTTCTCATACAGGTCACCCGGCGATTGCCCGCCGATGGCGGCCTGCACCACGGCGTTGATGTCGTCGGGCAGGATGCCGTAGCGGCTGGCTTTCACCCGGTCGATGTCGATGCGCACAGTGGGTTGGCCCAGCGACTGGAACACGCCCAGATCGGTGATGCCCTGCACCTTCTGCATCTCGGCCTTCAGCTTGTCGCCCAGTTGCACCAGCGTTGCCAGATCCGGCCCGAAGATCTTGACCGAATTGGCACCCTTCACGCCCGAGGCGGCCTCCTCGACGTTGTCCTCGATATACTGGCTGAAGTTGAACTCGATGCCCGGGAAGCGCTTCTGCAGATCGGCGTTCATCTGCTGCGTCAGCTCTTCCTTGGTGATGCCGCCGGGCCATTCCTTGGCGGGCTTCAACGGCACGAAGAATTCGGCGTTGAAGAAGCCGGTGGCGTCAGTGCCATCGTCAGGCCGCCCCTGCGCCGAAAGCACGCTTTCGGCCTCGGGATAGGTGGCGATCACCTTGCGGATGGCGTTGACCGTCGGCTGGCCGCCCTCAAGGCTGATCGAGGCAGGCAAGGATGCGCGGATGTACATGTTGCCTTCCTCGAGATGGGGAAGGAACTCCACGCCCAGCGAGCGCATGCCGAACATCGCGATGATGAACAGCAGACACGCCCCGCCCAATGTCAGCAGACGGTTGGCCAGAGCGAAACGCGCGGCAGGCACATAAAGCCCGCGAATGCGCGCCACCAGCCAGGTATCCACCTCATCCAGATCATCGGGCAGCAGCATAGTGGCCAGCACCGGCGCGATGGTGAAGGTGGCGATCAGACCGCCCAGAATGGCATAGGCATAGGTCTTGGCCATCGGGCCGAAGATATGCCCTTCCACACCGGTCAGCGTGAAGAGCGGCAGGAAGCTGGCGATGATGATCGCGGCGGCAAAGAAGATGCCGCGCGACACTTCGGACGAGGCATGCAGCACCGACGACAAACGCGTCGCCAGCGAGAAGTGGCCATGGCCAGATTTCACATGCTCGGATCGTTCGACCATATGGCGGAAAATGTTCTCCACCATGATGACGGTCGCATCCACCACCAGACCGAAGTCCAGCGCGCCCACCGAGAGCAGATTGGCGGATTCGCCCTGAAGCACGATGATGAGCACCGCGAAGGAGAGCGCGAAGGGGATGGTGATCGCCACGATGATCGCGCTGCGCAGGTTGCCCAGAAAGGCCCATTGCAGCACGAAGATCAGGATGATGCCCACCACCATGTTCTCGATCACGGTCGAGGTGGTGTGGTTGATGAGATCCGAGCGGTCATAGATGCGTTCGAGATGGACGCCGGGCGGCAGGATGCCACTGGCGTTGATATCGGCCATCTGCTGCTTGACGGCGGTGATGGTCGGCATCGACTTGGCGCCGCGCTGCATCAGCACCACGCCTTCCACGATGTCGTCATCCTGGCCGAAACCGGCGATGCCCAGACGCGGCTCATTGCCAATCTCGACCTGCGCCACGTCCTTCAGCAGCACCGGGACGCCGCCATTGGTCGTCACCAGCACATTGTTGATCTGCTCGACCGACTGGATCAGGCCCACGCCGCGCACGATGGCCGCCTGAGGACCGAAGTTGATCGTCTGGCCGCCCGCATTGGCGTTGGAGTGACCGATGGCCTGCATCACCTGCGCCACCGTGGCGCCGTGACCGTTGAGCTTGTTGGTGTCGACCGTAACCTGATAGCTGCGGATCTTGCCGCCCCAGCCGGTCACATCGATGACGCCGGGGATGGCCTTGAACTTGCGCTCCAGCACCCAGTCCTGCAGCGTTTTCAGGTCCATCACCGAATAGCCCTTGGGGCCCACGACGCGGTAACGGAAGATTTCGCCGATGGGGCTGGTGGGCGAGATGCCCGGCTGGGCCCCGCCCGGCAGCGTGCCCATCTGCGACAGGCGGTTGATCACCTGCTGCTGGGCTTCCTGAAAGGTGTAGTCGTAGGTGAACTGGATCTTCACGTCGGACAGGCCGAAGAGCGAGATCGCGCGGATGGTGTTGAGATGCGGAATGCCCGCCATCTGCACCTCGATGGGGATGGTGACGTTGCGCTCCATCTCCTCGGCCGAAAGCCCGGAGGTCTGCGTGACGATCTCCACCATCGGCGGAACGGGGTCGGGATAGGCCTCGATGTTGAGCTGTGAAAAGGCAATGCCGCCCGCCGCCAGCAAGGCGACAAGGAAGCCGATAATCAGCATGCGGTTACGCAGCGACAGGCGGATCAGACTGTTCATGAGCGTATCAGTTGTCCAGCCCGGCTTCGTTGACGAAGATCGCCCCGGTGGTGGCCACCACCTCGCCCGCCTTCAGCCCTTCGGTGATGCGCACGCGCCCGCCGCTGCTGTCCGCCACCTGCACCTCGCGCGAGACGAGGCGACCATTGCCCTGCGAGATCCACACGCGGGCGGCATCGCCCTCATGGATCACAGCCTGGGCCGGCACCGTCACGCCATCGGGGCGGTTGCCCGTGTTGACGGCATGGCGGATGGTGAAGTTGGCGAACATCTGCGGCTTGAGCGCACGATCAGCGTTCGCGATCGTGGCGCGCACCGGCAGGCGGTGCGTGGTGGGATCGAGCTGCTGGGCCACATTGTCGATGGTGGCATGGAAGACCCGGTCCTTGAGGCCCGGCACCGTCACATCCACCCCGTCGCCCAGATGGACGGCGGAGGCATCGCTTTCGGCCAGCTGCGCCACCAGCCATACGCGGCTGGGATTGGCGATGGTCAGCACCGGGCTGGAGCCGCCCGACTGCACATACTGCCCCGTCGAGACCGAACGCTGCGCGATCACGCCCGCGATGGGGGCGTGGAACACGGTTTCGGCGTGGAGCCCGCCGATGTCGCCCGCATTCTGCAGCTTGCCGATCTCGGCGCCGGTCTTGCCGAAGACCACCAGCTTGTCGCGCGCGGCGGCAAGGGCGCTTTCGGCGCTGCGCTGGGCGGCCTGAGCCGCCACGAAATCGTTCTGCGCCTGCTGATAATCCTTCAGCGCGCCGCCGGCGGTCTTGTAGACCTGCTCGGCGCGGGCGAGGTTGGCCTGCGCCAGCTTCAACTGCGCGTTGGCGCTGGCATGCTGGGCGGTGGCGGCAAACAGCGTGTTGCGCGCATCGACCACATCGCCGGTGCGCACCCTGAGCAGCGGCTGGCCCGGCGTCACCTGAGCGCCCGCCTGCACGAACACATCGGTCACCTGCCCGGAGTAAGGCAGGAAAACCGGCGTGGAGAGCGTATCATCCGCCGCGATCTGGCCGGTGGCATTGGTGCGCTGGTAATCGTCGCCAGCGTCCACGCGTTCCAGCTTCACGCTAGCCATCTGGCTCTGCGACAACTGGACCACGCCGGGCGGGAGCGGCGCCGCGGGCTTGTCCTCATGATGGAACAGGGTTTTCCCCAGCATCACCAAAGCCGCGATGCCAGCAATCCCGGCCCCCGCCAGGATCAGATAACGCACTTGCACCGATTTGGGCAAAGCATGACGAGCGTCGGCCGAATCATGGCCAACACCATCATGCCCGCCAGACACGTGGTCAGCAGACATTCCAATTCCTATCCCCAAAATCGCCGGGAAGATTCCGGCAGATTTTGCCAAAGCCACACTGCCTTATGCGTCAGCCCGATTGAACTCAAGCTTTCCGGTCAGGCAGGGTGATTCCCCTGCCCTGTGGCGACAAGACAAGACAATTCGGTGACGGATGGCAAGGAAAGCCGTTCTTTTGGCCGGAAAACGCCGTTCTGTCGCGCATGGTGGCAGACTGCCCCATGCGCTTCGCCAGCAGGGGATGGGGTAAATGCCTCAGGCTTCCGCATCCCTGTCATCCAGCCGAACGCTGTGCGCTTTGCGATCAATGGCAAAGCGATAGGCCGAGCTGGTGTAGGCCAGGGCATCGGCCTCAGGTACTTCCCAATCGGCGATGCTCATGGCTTCGCCTTTCGCGTTCAGCCATAGGCCATCCTCTGGGAATTGCTCGAAACTTTCCACCCGCGCCGCGCGCCATGCCGACAGGCCAGCCACAAACCCCTCAAGCGCCAGATCGCGGGCATGCCAGTCGATCCAGCCGATGGGACTGTCCTGACAATAGGCGTTGTTGTTGCCCTGCTGACTTCGACCGAATTCATCACCCGCCGTCAGCATGATCGTGCCCGTGCTGGCGAACAGCGTGGCCAGCAAGGCGCGGGCATCCCTGGCGCGCGCCTCCACCACCTGAGGGTCTTGGCTCGGGCCTTCCACGCCATGGTTCCAGCTGTGATTGTCGCCATGGCCATCGCGGTTATGCTCGCCATTGGCCTCATTGTGGCGCTGATCGTAGGACAACAGATCGGCCAGCGTGAAACCGTCATGCGCGGCGAGGAAATTGACGCTACGGCAGGCCTGTTCGCCAAAGATATCGCTGCTGCCCGCCAGCCGCGTGGCCAGAGCGCCGATGCTGCCCTCTCCCTTCCAGAAGCGGCGCAGATCGTCGCGGAAACGGTCGTTCCATTCCAGCCAGTTGTCGGGAAATTGCCCCAGCTGATAGCCCCCCGCGCCGATGTCCCATGGCTCGGCGATCATGATGCGGTCGGCCAGCACGGGATCGGCGGCGATCTCGTTGAACAGCGGCGCATGGGGATCGTAATCGGGACTCCGCGCCAGCACCGGCGCCAGATCGAAGCGGAAGCCATCCACGCCGACCTGCTCGACGAAATGGCGCAGGCTGGCCAGGGTCAGCGTGCGGACATGCGGCTGCGCGAAATCCAGCGTGTTGCCGCAACCGGTGATGTTGACCAGCTGGCCATCGCCGTCATGGGCATAGGTTTCATTGTCCAGCCCGCGCAGTGAGAGGATCGGCCCCTCCTCATCGCTTTCCCCGCTGTGGTTGAACACCAGATCGAGGATCACCCCGATCCCCTCGCGATGCAGCGCCGCGACAGTCGCCCGCAATTCAGCCACCCCGCCCGGACAAAGCCCCGGATCGAGCGCCATCATCGCCACCGGATTGTAGCCCCAGAAATTGCGCAGCCCGAGCGGCGGCAGATGCCGCTCATCCACCCATGCGGTGATCGGCATCAGCTCCACCGCGCTGACCGACAGTTTCTTCAGATGCGCAATGATCGCCGGATGGGCCAAAGCGCCGACGGTGCCGCGCAAACCTTCCGGCACGTCGGGATGCAACAGGGTAAAGCCCCGCACATTCAGCTCATAGATCAGCCCGCCGCGCCTGAAGAGCGGTGCTTCATGCGGCGCCGCCTCCCTCTGCCCCGGCACGATGGCGTGAGGCACCAGCCCCAAAGTATCGACACCATAATCCGACAGCGCCAGATCATGGACGAACCGCCGATCCAGCTCGACAGCATAGGGATCGACCAGCAGCTTGCTGGAATCGAACCACAGGCCCTTTTCCGGCGCCCATTCGCCATCGGCGCGATAGCCA
Organism: Novosphingobium rosa NBRC 15208; assembly: GCF_001598555.1. Taxonomy (GTDB): domain Bacteria; phylum Pseudomonadota; class Alphaproteobacteria; order Sphingomonadales; family Sphingomonadaceae; genus Novosphingobium; species Novosphingobium rosa. Next base: position 52,155 of record NZ_BCZE01000009.1, on the reverse strand, counting down.
TAGGCGGCGCCTGCCAGATCGCCTTTCAGCGTGGTGCGCCAGAACTCGCCCTGCCGGTGCATCGGCGTGCGATATTCCTCACCCTGAGCAAAGATGCACAGCGACACGCCACTGGCCCGGGGGGAGCGCACCGCGAAATGCGTATAGGCCCCACCCTCGCCGGCGATGACATGGGCGCCCAACTGGGCCTCCAGGGCAATCGTCGCGGCGTCATCCATGGTTCGGTCCCTTTTGGCTCAGGTGATCACATCGGGCTGCGTGCGCCCCGTGTGGCGCGTGATGCCCGCCAGTTCCTGAGCCGCCGCGATCAGATCGGCGAGCATATCGGGCGTCTGAGCCGCCAGATCGCCGCCGACCGGCTCATAACGCTCAAGATAGACGCGCAGAGTGGCGCCCTCCGTGCCGGTGCCGGACAGGCGGAAGACAATGCGCGACCCGCCCTCGAACAGGATGCGCAGGCCCTGATTCTTGCTGACCGAGCCATCGACGGGGTCGGTGTAGGCGAAGCTGTCTGCCGTAGCGATGGTCAGCGGGCCCACAGCCTTGCCGGGCAGCGCGGGCAGCGAGGCGGTCAGCTCAGCGATCAAAGCATTGGCCGCTTCTGTGGGCAGCGCCTCATAATCGTGGCGGGCGTAATAGTTGCGGCCATAGGTCGCCCAATGCTCGGCGGCCAGATCGCAGACGGGGATCTGGCGAACGGCAAGAATGTTGAGCCAGAGCAGCACCGCCCAGAGCCCGTCCTTCTCGCGCACATGGTCGCTGCCGGTCCCCGCACTTTCCTCACCGCAGATGGTGGCCATGCCCGCATCGAGCAGATTGCCGAAGAACTTCCAGCCGGTCGGCGTTTCAAAGGCGGGAATGCCCAAAGCCTTGGCCACCAGATCGGCCGCCGCGCTGGTGGGCATGGAGCGCGCGATGCCCTTCAAACCACCCTTATAGGCCGGGGCCAGATGAGCATTCGCCGCCAGCATCGCCAGACTGTCCGAAGGCGTGATGAAGATGCCCTTGCCCAGGATCAGATTGCGGTCGCCATCGCCATCGCTGGCCGCGCCGAACGCAGGCGCATCGGCATCGAACATCGTGTCGAACAGCACCTTGGCATGGACCATGTTCGGATCGGGGTGATGGCCGCCGAAGTCCTCCAGCGGCGTGCCGTTGCGCACCGTGCCGGGGCGGAAACCGAGGCGCTTTTCGAGGATCTCATGGGCGTAAGGCCCGGTGACGGCATGCATGGCGTCGAAGGTCATCGACAGGCCCTCCTTCACCGCGCGCCGAATCGCGTCGAAATCGAACAGGCTTTCCATCAGCGTGGCGTAATCGGCCACGGAATCGATCACCTCGACGGTCAGCCCCGCGACATCGGTGCTGCCCTGCACATCCAGATCGACATCGGGCGTTTCCACCGTCAGCCAGCGGTCGATGTTGGTGGTGCGTTCATAGACGGCATCGGTGATCCCCTCGGGCGCGGGGCCGCCATTGGCGATGTTGTATTTGATGCCGAAATCTTCATCCGGCCCGCCCGGATTGTGGCTGGCCGACAGCACCAGACCACCGCTGGCGCCATAATGGCGGATCACATGCGAGGCGGCGGGCGTCGAGAGAATGCCCCCCTGCCCCACCAGCACCCTTCCATAGCCATTGGCCGCCGCGATGCGGATCGCCTGCTGGATCACGGTGCGGTTGTGATAGCGGCCATCGCCGCCGATCACCAAAGTCGCGCCCTTTTCAGGCTTCACCACATCGAAGACGCTCTGAATGAAATTCTCGGCGTAGTTTTCCTGAGCGAAGATCTTCACCTTCTTGCGCAGGCCCGATGTGCCCGGCTTCTGCCCCGCAAAAGGCGTGGTGGGCTTGGCGATGACGGTCAGCGTGCTCATTGGTCCCCCGGGAGGTTTAGGGCGCCCTCAGCCGAGGGCTCTTGAACATAGGTGCGGTAGAGGGCGGCATAGGCCGCCGCGCTCTGGTTCCAGCTGAAATCCATGCGCATGCCGGCGCGGCGAACTTCGGTCCACACATCCTGCTGGCGATAAAGATCGACGGTGCGGGTGATGCCCAGCGCGAAGTTCTGGTAATCCACCCCGGCGAACTGGATGCCGGTGGCGGCGCCCGCCTTGATCGCGGCCAGATTGGCATCGACCACGGTGTCGGCAAGGCCCCCGGTGCGCGCCACCACGGGCACGCAGCCATAGGCCAGGCCATAAAGCTGGGTGAGCCCGCAAGGCTCGAAGCGACTGGGCACAAGAATGGCGTCACCACCCGCCTGCATGCGATGGGCCAGTGCCTCGTCATAGCCGATGCGCAGCGAAACCCGGCCCGCATGACGCGCGGCGCCCCTGTGCAGTTCGCTGACCAGCGCGGCGTCACCCGTGCCCAGCAACGCCAGACGCCCGCCAAGGCCGACCAGATGGTCCAGCACCTCGCAGAGCACATCCATGCCCTTCTGCCAGGTCAGGCGACTGACCACGATGAACAACGGACCATCATCGCGGTCGAGGCCGAATTCCTTTTCCAGCGCGCGCTTGTTGGCCACGCGCTTCGCCAGCGCGCGGGCGGAGAACCGGGCGGCGATGGTCTTGTCTTCGGCGGGGTTCCAGTCCTGGGCGTCGATGCCGTTGACGATGCCGCGCACATTGTCGCCCCGGCTCTGGATCAGGCCTTCCAGCCCCATGCCGAACTGCGGGCTGCGGATTTCCAGCGCATAGGTGGGCGAGACGGTGGTGATGCCATAGGCCGATTCCAGCCCGGCCTTCAGAAAACCGACGCCGCCGTGATACTCCACGCCATTGACCGCCCATGCCTCGGGCGGCAGGCCCAGACGCGGGAAGACGTCCGCCGGATAATAGCCCTGGAAGGCCATGTTGTGGATCGTCATGATCGAGGGCACGGCGCGCCCTCCCGCAGGCGGCGCGAATTTGAGATAGGCCGGGGCCAGACCTGCCTGCCAGTCATGGGCGTGGAGCAGATCGAAGGTCATGCCCTCCACCGCGCCGCCCGCCACATCGGCGCCCGCGCGCGACAGGGCGGCAAAGCGGCGCCAATTGTCGGCCCAGTCGCGCCCGGAGCCATCGGCATAGGGGCTGCCGTCGCGGTTGAAGAGGTGCGGCGCGTCCAGCACCAGCAGATCGCCCGCCTGATCGCCATCGAGGTGGCCCGAAAGCAGGCGCGCCGGGCCGCCGAACAGGTCTTTCCATTCATGGACCACCGGCGGCGCGGCGGGTTTCCTGGCCTTTCCCCCCTTGCCCTTGACGCCCTTGGCGACGGGCGGGCTCAGGCGCGTGAGCACCTGTGGGTAGCCGGGGATCATCACGCTCATCTGCACGCCATGGGCGGCGATGGCATGGGGCAGAGCGCCCACCACATCGGCAAGGCCGCCGGTTTTCACCAGCGGCACAGCCTCCGAAGCGAGCGAGAGAACACGGATCATTCTATCGCCCCGCCAGATATTGATCCATCATCGCCTTGGTGATGAGGCATACACCATTTTCCGTGCGGCGCCAGCGGGTTGCGTCCAGTTCAGGGGCTTCGCCCACCACCAGATTTTCCGGAATGCGCACGCCGGAATCGACGATGACACGCTTGAGCGAGGCCCCCCGCCCAATGTTGCAATAGGGCAGGATCACCCCTTCGCTGACGCTGGAGTAAGACCCCATCTTCACGCCGGTGAACAGCAGCGAGCGATGCGCCGTGGCGCCCGAGACGATGCAATCCTGCGAGATCAGCGAGGACACGGCAGAGCCGCGCCGCCCTTCCTCGTCATGCACGAACTTGGCCGGGCTGGCGACGACCTGATCGGTCCAGATGCGCCAGTCGCGGTCATACATGTTGAGGCGGGGCACCACGTCCGTCAGGTCCAGATTGGCCTCGAAATAGGCGTCCAGCGTGCCGACATCGCGCCAGTATTCGCCAATTTCCTCCGCCGCGCGCACGCAGCTTTCGGTGAAGCGATGCGCCACCGCCTTGCCGTGCTTGACGATGCGCGGGATGATGTCATGCCCGAAATCGCGGCTGGAATTGGGGTCCGCCGCGTCTTCCTTCAGCCGGTCGAACAGGTATTTGGTGTCGAAGACATAGATGCCCATGCTCGCCAGCGACCAGCCAGGCATGCCGGGGATCTCGGGCGGATTGGCGGGCTTTTCGACGAAATCGGTGATCGTATCGCTCTCGTCGACATGCATCACGCCAAAGGCCGTCGCCTCTTTCTGCGGGACGACCAGACAGCCGATCGTGACATCCGCGCCGCTGTTGACATGCTGGCGCAGCATCAGCTCGTAATCCATCTTGTAGATGTGATCGCCCGCCAGAATGACCATATATTTCGGGGCATGCGCCGCGATGATGTCGATGTTCTGATAGACCGCATCCGCCGTGCCTTCGTACCACTGGCTTTCGGAAACGCGCTGGCTGGCGGGCAGAATGTCGAAGCTCTCGTTACGCTCGGGGCGCATGAAGTTCCACGCGCGGTTCATATGGCGGATCAGGCTGTGGGCCTTGTACTGCGTCGCCACGCCGATGCGGCGGATGCCCGAATTGATCGCGTTGGACAACGCAAAGTCGATGATCCGGCTCATGCCCCCGAAATAGACGGCAGGTTTGGCGCGGTTGTCGGTCAACTCCTTCAGGCGGCTTCCCCTGCCGCCCGCCAGCACATAGGCCATGGCCTCGCGCGCCAGTGGTTGTCCGGAGGTGTCCCTCATGCAGCCTTCTCCCCTTTGGTCTTCTGACCCGTTCCTTTGCCAGAAGCCGCCCGCACGGCAGCCCTGGCGGTATCCTTCTTGCCGGTCCATTCCAGCATCACCGTGGCGAGCGGAGGCAGCACCATCGTGGCAGCGCCATCACGCGCCACCACGCGCCCCATATTGCCCACGCCGCTGCCGCCATATTCGATGGCATCGGTGTTCACGATCTCGGCCCAGATGCCGTCATGCGGCAGAGGGACGCGATAGTTTTCATGCACATGCGGCGTCATGTTAGCGATCACCGCGACCGGATGTTCCCCCGGCGCCTTGCGCAGCCAGGCAAAAACCGAATTTTCGGCGTCATCCACGATCAGCCATTCGAAGCCCTCCGGCTCGCAATCGCGGGCGTGGAGCGCGGGCTTTTCGCGGTAGGTGCGGTTGAGGTCGCGCACCACATCGCGGATGCCGCGATGGGGGGCGTAGTCCAGCATGTCCCAGTCGAGCGCGCGTTCCTCGGACCATTCACGGCGCTGCGCGAACTCCTGCCCCATGAACAGAGACTTCTTGCCCGGATAGGCCCACATCATCGCGTAATAGGCGCGCAGAGTGGCGAATTTCTGCCAGTCATCGCCCGACATCTTGTGGATCAGGCTGGCCTTGCCATGCACCACCTCGTCATGGCTGAGCGCCAGCACGAAATTCTCGTCGAAGGCGTACATCAGGCCGAAGGTGATGTCGTCATGGTGGTATTTGCGATGCTCGGCCGCGCGCCCCAGATAGCGGAGCGTGTCATGCATGAAGCCCATGTTCCACTTGAAGCCGAAGCCCAATGCGGAAGGGCGCCCGGCGGGCGACGGCGCCTCCACCTCATAGGCGGGCGTGGTGGCGCCGGGCCAGCTTGTCGCTTCCTCGGCAATGGTGAGGAAGCCGGGGTGCGTGGCATGGACAGCGCGGTTCATGGCGCGCAGGAAATCCACCGCCTCCCAGTTCTCGCGCCCGCCCTGATCGTTGGGGAGCCAGTCGCCACCCTCGCGGCTGTAATCGCGGTAGAGCATCGAGGCCACGGCATCGACGCGCAAGCCATCGACATGATAGCGTTCGGCCCAGAACAGGGCGTTGTTGACGAGGAAGGCGGCAACCTCGCGCCGCCCGAAATTGTAGATGGCCGTGTTCCAGTCGGGATGGAAGCCGAGCCGCGGGTCTTCATGCTCATAGAGCGCGGTGCCATCGAAGCGGGCCAGCCCATGGGCATCGGTGGGGAAATGGGCGGGCACCCAGTCGAGGATCACGCCCACCCCCGCGCGATGCGCGCCATCGACAAAGCGGGCAAAGCCCTCCGCATCGCCGAAGCGGGCCGAGGGAGCGTAAAGCCCGGTGGTCTGATAGCCCCATGAGGGATCGTAGGGATGTTCGGAGATCGGCAGGAACTCGATATGGGTGAAGCCCATATCCACCACATAGGGGATCAGCCGGTCGGCCAGCGCATCCCAGGTGAGGAACCAGTCGTCATCGTCGCGCTGCCAGCTGCCGGGATGGACCTCGTAGATCGAGATCGGCACGCGGCGCGGGTCGACGCTGGCCCAGTGCTTGATATGGGCTTCATCGCGCCAGTCGATCTTCACCGGATGGGCGGTGATGCTGGCGGTGGCGGGGCGCAACTCGCTGGCCAGCGCGAAGGGATCGGCCTTGAGCGGCAGCAGCGTGCCATCCTCGCCCACGATGCGGAACTTGTAGGCGTGGCCCGCGCCCAGAGCGGGCATGAAGATTTCCCAGATGCCGGTGTCGGCGCGGCGGCGCATCACATGGCGGGCGCCATCCCAATGGTTGAAGTCGCCCACCAGCGCCACGGTCCGCGCATGCGGAGCCCAGACGGCGAAATGCACGCCCTGCGCGCCCTCATGCTCGATGAGATGCGCGCCCAGCTTGTCGAAGAGGCGCAGATGGCTGCCCTGCCCGATCAGATGATCGTCGATCGGCCCCAGCACCGGGCCAAAGCTGTAGGGATCATGGACCAGCCAATCGTGACCATGGCCGCTGGCGCGATAGCGCACCGGTTGAGGGGCGCCGTCCAGCGTCCCTTCGAACAGGCCCCGCCCATCGACCTGCTCCAGCACGCCCAGAGGCATGCCGGACAGGCTTTGCGCTTCAACCCTTTGCGCCCCCGGCACGATCACCCGGGCGAAGGCGCCCAAAGGCCCCCGATGCACCCCCAACAAAGAGAAAGGATCACTGTGGCGCCCTTCGATCAGGGCCGAGATGGCGTCTTGGTCTGGGTTCACAAAACGCCCCAAATGTCCTTTGCATATTCTGCGATGGTCCGATCCGAAGAGAACCAACCAACATTGGCAATGTTCCGTATCGCACTGGCGCGCCATGCTTTTTGGTCGAGCCAGCGGGCATCGACATCGCGCTGGGCGGCGGCATAGGAGTCGAAATCGGCGGCGACCATGAACCAGTCATGGTCATGCAGCCCGCCCATCAGCCCGGCATAGCGGTCCGGATCGTCCGGGCTGAAGACGCCGCTGGCAATGGCATGGACGGCCTGCTGCAGCTCTCGGCTGTTGTCGATGATCGCGCGCGGATCATAGCCATTGGCGCGTTTCTCGTTCACCTCGGCGGCGGTGAGGCCGAAGATGAAGATGTTGTCGTCACCCACATGGTCCTTGATCTCGATGTTGGCGCCATCGAGCGTGCCGATGGTCAGCGCCCCGTTCAGCGCGAACTTCATGTTGCCCGTGCCCGAGGCTTCCATGCCCGCCGTGCTGATCTGCTCGGAGAGGTCCGCCGCCGGGATCAGGCGCTCGGCCGCGCTGACGTTGTAGTTGGGCACGAAGACCACCTTGAGCAGCCCGCCCACCGTGGGATCGCTGTTCACGCGGCGCGCAATGTCATTGGCCAGTTTGATGACCAGCTTGGCGTTGTGATAGCTCGACGCCGCCTTGCCGCCGAAGATCTTCACGCGCGGCACCCAGTCCTTTTCGGGATGGCTGCGGATCTGGTCATAGAGCGCCACGGTCTCCACCAGATTGAGCAGCTGGCGCTTGTACTCATGGATGCGCTTGATCTGCACATCGAAGAGCGCATCGGGATCCAGCCGCACGCCCATCAATGATTTGAGATGCGCTGCCAGCGCCACCTTGTTGGCGCGCTTCACCTCGGCAATGCGCTCGCCGAATTGGGCATCTTCGGCCAGATCGTTCAAAGCCGTCAGCTTCTGCGCATCGTCGAGGAAATCGGGGCCGATGGCGTCCTTGATCAGCGATGTCAGACCCGGATTGCACTGCTGCAGCCAGCGGCGCGGGGTGACGCCATTGGTCTTGTTGTTGATCCGCGTGGGATAGAGCTTGTGGAGATCGGCGAACACCGTGGTCTTCATCAGATCGGTGTGCAGCGCGGCCACGCCATTGACGCTGTGCGCACCCACGAAAGCCAGATTGGCCATGCGCACGCGGCGCTCGCCACCTTCATCGATCAGGCTGATCGCGGCGATCTGCTCAACGCTCATGCCCGCCTTGCGCGCCTCGCGCAGCACGCGGCTGTTGATCGAATAGATGATCTGCATGTGGCGCGGCAGCAGCCGCTCGAACAGCGGCAGCGGCCAGCTTTCCAGCGCCTCGGGCAGCAGCGTATGGTTGGTGTAGGCGATGGTGCGCTTGGTGATGTCCCATGCCTCGTCGAAGTCCAGATTATGAACATCGACCAGCAGGCGCATCAGCTCCGCCACGGCCACGCTGGGGTGGGTATCATTCAGCTGGATCGCGGCGCGGTCCGGCAGGGTGCGGATGTCCTCGTCATACTGCACATGGCGCCGCACGATGTCCTGAATGGAGGCGCTGGAGAAGAAATACTCCTGCCGCAGACGCAGCTCCTGCCCGGCGGGCGTGCTGTCAGCCGGATAGAGCACGCGCACGAGGCTGTTGGCACGCACCTGCGCCTGAAGCGCGCCAGCATGGTCGCCCGCGTTGAAGGCATCGAGGCGCAGCGGATCGGGCGCATTGGCCGTCCACAGGCGCAGCGTATTCACGCGCTTGCCGCGCCAGCCCGCCACCGGCGTATCGATGGCGCTGGCCTCGATCTGCTCCTTGGGGTGCCAGGTGACGCCGCCCGAAGCGGTTTCCCCCACCTCGCCGCCGAAGCCGACGAAATAGCTGCTCTCGCGCCGGTCGAACTCCCAGGGATTGCCGTGGCTCAGCCAGGTTTCGGGCAGTTCGACCTGCCAGCCATCATCGATGCGCTGGCGGAACATGCCGTTGAGGTAACGGATGCCATAGCCGTAAGCCGGAATGTCCAGGCTGGCGAGGCTCTCCATAAAGCAGGCGGCCAGACGGCCAAGGCCGCCATTACCCAGCGCGGCATCGGGCTCCAGCTCTTCCAGCTGGGCGAGATCGAGGCCATGGTCGCGCAGCGCCTTGGCCATCTCATTGGTGAGGCCCATGTTCGACAGCGCATCGCGCATCAGCCGCCCGATCAGGAACTCAAGGCTGAGGTAATAGACCCGCTTGCCGCCGGTATCATAGGTGCGCCGCGTCGAATCCATCCACGCGTCGACGATCTTGTCGCGCAGCGAAAGGATGGCGGCATGGAACCAGTCATGCGGCTTGGCGGCGCGCTCATCCTTGCCGATCCGATGGCGCAGCACATCGAGCACCAGCTCATGGATATCGTCAGCAACGGCGGTGTCGGGCAAAGGCTGCACTCCCAGACGGGGCCGCGCGCATCTAGCACTCCGCGCGACCGGTTATTCCTGATGCCCTTCGCGGCGGTGGGGCTGGTCCAGCGGTGTTTGCACACCCCCGGCCAGCCCTCTCCTCTTCCCATACTTCCAACTGCGGAGGCTAAGCCAGACAAGGCCGCCGAGACAAGCATCTATCCACCAAGCGGTGAAATTTTTCCGCCCGGTGCAGGCTTCCTAGAGACAGAGTGTTGCGCAAAGCTTTCCGGAGCGTTGCCGATCAAAGCCTTTCGGCCTGAGCCACCGATCCGCTGGCCCGCAGCGAGGAGACGATGCGCGTCAGATGCGCCAGATCGGCCACATCCAGATCGACCTCATAGGTGCCGAAAAGCTCGTCGCGGCTGGCCATCTTCAGGCTGACGATGTTGGCCTTGGTGCTGGCGAAAATGCCGGTCACCTCGGCCAGCGTGCCGGGGCGGTTATAAAGCACGCAGCGCACCCGCCCGATGGCCCCGGTGGTGCGCGCGCCCCACGAAAGATCGAGCCAGTCGCTGTCCTGACCGCTGGCCAGCACGTCACAGGAAATGGAGTGAACCTCCACCCCCACGCCGGGCTTTTTCACGCCCACGATGCGGTCGCCCGGCACCGGGTGGCAGCATTCGGCCAGATGGAAGGCCAGACCGGGGGTGAGCCCCTTGATCGAGATGGCGCGCTCCTGCTTGGGCCACTGGTCGGTTTCGGCCAGAGTCTTGGCGCTGCCGGGCAGCACGGCTTCCATCACCGCGGCATCGTCCAGCTTGGCGCTGCCGATGGCGACCAGCATCTCTTCCTCGGTCTTGAAGCCGAGGCGCTTCACCGCCTCGCCGCGCGCCTTCTTGCCCACCTTGGTCGGCAGGCGCTCGACCAGCTCGTCGAAGAGATCCGCGCCGATGGCGGCGATTTCCGAACGCTCTTTGGCGCGCACCGCGCGGCGGATGGCGGCCCGCGCCTTGCCCGTGACGGCAAAGCCCAGCCATGCCAGCTGCGGGCTGGCGCTGCGGTTCTTGATGATCTCCACCACGTCGCCATTGCCCAGCGCGGTGCGCATCGGCACATGGCGGCCATTGATCTTGGCGCCCACCGCCATGCTGCCCAGATCGGTATGCACGGCATAGGCGAAATCGATCGGCGTCGCGCCCTTGGGCAGCTGATGCAGCGCGCCCTTGGGGGTGAAGGCGAAGATGCGATCCTGATAGATCGCCATCTTGGTGTTTTCGAGCAGCTCCTCGGCATCGTGGCTGTCGTCGATCACCTCGATCAGGTCGCGCAGCCAGCCCACCTGCCCATCGGGCGCCACGCCGCCCTGCTTGTAGCTCCAATGCGCGGCGAGGCCATATTCATTGGTCTCATGCATGTCCCAGGTGCGGATCTGCACCTCCATACGCATGGAGTTCTCATAGATCAGCGAGGTGTGGAGCGACTTGTAGCCGTTGCTCTTGGGGGTCGAGATGTAATCCTTGAAGCGCCCCGGGATCATCTGCCAGGTGGTGTGCAACAGGCCGATGGCGCGGTAGCAATCCTCGACATTCTCGACCAGCACGCGGAAGGCCATGATGTCGGTGATGCTGTCGAAGGAGACATGGCGCTCGGCCATCTTGCGCCAGATCGAATAGGGGTGCTTCTCGCGCCCCCAGACCTGACATTTCACCCCCATCGAGGTCAGCGTCTGGCTGATGGCCAGCGCGATCTCGTCGACCTGCCCGCCATCGGTCTCGCGGATCTGCGACAGGCGCGCGGTGATGGTCTCGTAAGCCTCGGGCTCCAGCTGCTGGAAGGCCAGCAGCTGCATTTCGCGCATATACTCATACATGCCCACGCGCTCGGCCAGCGGGGCATAGATTTCCATGGTTTCCTTGGCGATGCGCCGACGCTTGTCCTCGCTCTTGATGAAGTGCAGCGTGCGCATGTTGTGCAGCCGGTCCGCCAGCTTCACCAGCAGCACGCGCAGATCCTCGCTCATCGCCAGCAGGAACTTGCGCAGGTTTTCCGCCGCGCGCTCCTTCTCGGTCATCGCCTCGATCTTGGAGAGCTTGGTCACGCCATCGACCAGACGCGCCACGGCGGGCCCGAACAGTTTCTCGATCTCGTCAACCGTGGCCAGCGTGTCCTCCACCGTATCGTGGAGCAGCGCGGTGATGATCGTCTCGATGTCGAGCTTCAGCTCGGTCATCAGCCCGGCGACTTCGACCGGATGGCTGAAATAGGGGTCACCGCTGGCGCGCTTCTGGCTGCCATGCTTCTGCACGGTATAGACATAGGCGCGGTTCAGCATCGCCTCGTCCGCGTCCGGGGCGTAAGCAAGCACTCTTTCGACAAGTTCGTATTGGCGTAGCATCGTGGGATCAATGTGGGCGATGCGCCACGGGCGGGCAAGCCTTAAAGGGCGATTTGTCTGATCGACGATATGCTTTTGATGCGTGTTGGCCACAGGGTGTGCCTCTATGGCCAGAGGATGGCGGGATACGTCAAATCCCCCAAGTCGGCGCAACTCATCCCTTGCACGGGGCCTCTTGCCGTTGCATCCAACTCCCGTAATAAAGATACCCTTTCGCGCAAGGATTCTAAAGCGCGCCGAACAGTTCTGGGAGCCGCCTGATATTATGACCACCTTCCGCTCCGCCCTGCGCTCTCTTGCGCTGGTGTCTGTCGCTTCGCTGGCGCTGGCCGCCCCTGTCGCCGCGCATGACGATGATGATGCGCTGGACATCGCGGGCATGACGCTGGGCATGGGCCCGCAGGCCCCCGCCAAGGAGGCCCCGGTCTCCATGGCCGGCCCGACCATCGCCGAGGCCGCCCTGCCCCTCGACCCGCGCTTCTCGCCCGCGCGCATTCAGGCCGATGTCACCTTCTTCGCCGACGATCTGCTGCTGGGCCGCGACACCGGCAGCCAGGGCCATGAGATCGCCGCGCGCTATGTCGCCGCGCGCTTCACCGGCCTGGGCCTGACGCCGATGGGCGACACTACGGAAAAGGGTCGCAGCTGGCTCCAGCGCATCACCTTCCAGAAGACCACCCGCGCCGACGGCCCCTCGGGCGTGGACTTCACCGGCGCCAATGGCAAGCCGGTCACCTTCGCTCAGGGCAAGGACGCGCTGGTCGGCATCTCGGTCACCGAGAGCAAGCTGGACGTCTCCGCCCCGCTGGTCTTCGTGGGCTATGGGCTTGAGAACTCGCAATACGGCCTCGACGATTACAAGGGGCTGGATGTGAAGGGCAAGATCGTGGTCCTGCTCTCGGGCTTCCCCAGCGGGCTCCCTTCCGAGGAAGCCGCGCATATCGGCGCCACCAAGGGGGAGGCCGCCGCCGCCCATGGCGCCATCGGCATCATCACCATCGGCACAAACGCCTCGCTGAAGGTCCGCCCGTGGGAGCGCAGCCTGCAATATGCCGGCACCCCGCGCTTCAACTGGGTCGACACCACCGGCCCCAACGCGGGCAAGGCGCATGACAATGCCACGGGCCTGCGCGCCAGCGCCTCGATCGACAACGAGGCCGCCACGGCCCTGCTGGCGGGCGCGCCGCAGTCGCTGCCGCAGATCCGCGCTCTGGCCGACAAGCCCTGGATTGGGGGCAAGCCGGTGGCCGTGAAGGGCTTTGCGCTGAAGGGCAGCGCGCGCATCTATGGCAACTTCGCCTCGACCCGCGTGACCAGCCCCAATGTCGCGGGCATGATCCCCGGCAGCGATCCGGCTTTGAAGGACCAGTATGTGGTGCTCTCGGGCCATCTCGACCACCTCGGCGTCGATGCCCCCAAGCCCGGCGAACCGGCGGACAAGGATCGCATTTACAATGGCGCGCTCGACAATGCGGCAGGCACCTCCACCCTGCTGGAAGTCGCCCATGTGATGGCGCAGGAGGCCAAGCAGGGTAAGGGCCCGCGCCGCAGCGTGATCTTCCTGGTCTCCACCGGCGAGGAAAAGGGCCTGCTGGGCGCCGATTTCTTCGCCCGCCACCCCGCCGTGCCGGTCGAGAAGATCGTCGGCAATGTCGATCTCGACATGCCGGTGCTGCTCTATCCCTTCACCGATCTGGTGGCCTTCGGCGCGGATCACTCCACGCTGGGCAAGATCGTGGCCAATTCGGGTAAGGCGATGCAGCTCTCGCTCAGCCCCGATCCCATGCCGACCGAGAACATCTTCGTGCGCTCGGACCATTATATGTTCGTGAAGCAGGGCGTGCCCGCCGTGTTCCTGGCCACCGGCTATGGCAATGGCGGCGCGGCGCAGTGGACCCAGTTCATGAAGACCACCTACCACAAGCCGGGCGACGACCTCTCCCAGCCCATCAACTGGCGCGCGGGCGCCCGCTTTGCCGAGGCCAACTGGCGCATCACCAGCGCCATGGCGGATTCGGACACGCCCCCGCTGTGGTACAAGGGTGATTTCTTCGGCAACCTCTTCGCGCCCAAGGCCGCGCGCGCCGAGAAGTAAGCGTTAAAGGAGCGTGGTTCGCCACGCTCCTTCAAACAGACAAAAGAAAACCGGCGGGGGCATGATCGCAGCCCCCGCCGGTTTTTTCTTTCAGATCGTCAGGCGCCGATCAGCACTTCACGAACTTGCCCTTGGCGTCTTTGCAGGGCCCCTTCTTCTTGGCGGGGGCGGCGGCAGGCTCGGCCTTGGCCATGGGCTTCATCGCCGGAGCGGCCGTCATAGCAGGCGCGGCCTTCATCGCGGGAGCCGGAGCCGCCTTCATGGCGGGGGCAGCCTTGGCAGCGCCGTCGGGCTTGGCGCCGGGCGTGCCGCACTTGGCGAACTGGCCCTTGGCATTGCGGCAGGTGGCCGCTTCGGCAGTGGCGGGAACAGCCAGCAGAGCCAGCAGCGCCATGGGCAAAATCAGTTTCTTCATGTCATCCCTCCTCAAGAGACAAGCAGCGCCAAGCACAGCCGCGAGCGCCGATGCGGAAACTATTGCGCGGCGACCGAACCGTCAATGAACAGCAACGCGACAACAACAATTTACGTAACGATTTTCAACGCTCCACTTTCAACGCTCCACAGTGGAGACCGCCGCCGTCCAGCGGCGCGGATCGGCGAAGAAATGCACCAGAGCCACATGGAACCACACATCCTCGGCAGCGCCGCCCAGCTCCAGTCCGGGCTTCACCACATCGCCGGGGCGGTGATAGTCGGTCTCCAGATAATGCTGGAAACGCGGCCTGTCGCCATAGGCAGAGGTGACCATCACGGCGGGAATGTCGTGGCTGATCAGCGCCCAGCCATCCTGCCGCTTGAGGAAAGTGTTGGGCCAGTCGGAATTGGCGAGTTTGCGATGCTGCTCCTGCGCGACGGTGGCCAGGCCGGAATCGAGCCGCGTCATTCCCGCCCCCACCACGCCCAGCGGCCCTCCGGCAGGAGCGATGGCGATGGAATCGAGGTTGAAGGCCGCCACGATCTTGCCCAGCGGCAGCGGCGGGCTTTCAGCAAAGGCCTCCGCGCCCAGCAGGCCCATTTCCTCGGCGGTGGTGGCCAGAATATAAACGTCGCGATCGAGCGGCCCGGTCTGATTATGCGCCAGACGCCGGGCGATCTCGGTGAGGCCCGCGATGCCGCTGGCATTGTCGATGGCGCCGTTGCAGATCAGATGCTCGCCGGGTTTGCCCGTGCCGCAGGTGCCGAAATGGTCCCAATGCGCCAGCAACAGCACCGCGCCTTCCTCGGGGTGGCGGCCCGGTATGCGGCCGATCACATTATGCGTGCGGATCGTGGTCTGGCGGGTGGTCGCCTCGAAATTGGCGGTCAGATCGAGCAGATGCGGCGCGAAATCCGGGCGATTGGCCTCATTGGACAGCGCTTCGAGCGCCTCGCGCCCGCCCAGCAGCCGCGCCATGCCTTCCATGGTGATATAGGCTTCCAGATCGCCCTCGGGCGCATCGTCAGCCAGGGCGAAGCCCTGATGCCGCCGCCGCTCGCTGACCGAAGCCAGCGTGCGATAGCTGTCGAGAATGGTCAACACCGCCGCCGCGCCGCCCTCCAGCAAGGCGTTCTGACGCACCGCCAGCGGCAGCACATCGCCGCCCACGCGCGGCGCGGGCTTGTCGAAGATCACCGCCACCCGGCCCGCCAGCTCGGTGCGCGAGGGCAGATCGCCCGACATCCGCCCCACGAAATAGAAAGGCGCATTGCGCACCATGCCGCGCCGCCCGAAGGTCATCACCCGCACATCCCCGGGCGGCAGCAGCACCGGCCTTCCGCGCCGCGCGAAATCCGCATGCGATCCCACCGGCTCGCGCCCCACCAGCGTCACTGGCTGAAACCACGGATGGGCCGGATCATTGGTGCCCGAGACCAGCCCGATATCGAACCATTGCTTGGCCAGATAGCGCAGGGTCTTCTTCTCACCCTCCGTGCCCGGCTCGCGCCCGGCGAAATCGTCGCTGGCCAGCTGGGTGATGCTGGCGAGCAATTGCTGCTCCAGCCCGGCATCATGGCGCGAGGAGGCAGCCCCCAGCGGCTGCCCAAACACAGCGCAAACCATCGCCATGAGAGACAGGGAGATACGGCTGACCCGCAAGTTTCGATTCGTCGCCGACGTGACCCACTTCATCGGCACGTAAACCATCACAAACTGGGCCGCCCGGCAAGATGCTTCCTGCTGCACGAGCGAAGGACACACAGCATCGTCATCCGGCAACAGGCGCGCAACAAAAAGGGCCGGAAAGCCTGCGCCTTCCAGCCCCTTCTGTTCAAACCGCGCAGGAAGCGATCAGTAAACGCGCTTCTTGGGCTTGATGTAGCTGACGTCGTCGGTCAGCGTGTATTCGTGAACCGGGCGGTAATCCAGCTTCACGCCGCCGCCCTTGCCGCCCCAGCCATCGAACCAGGCGACGGTGTGCTTCATCCACTCGGCATCTTTGCGATCGGGGAAGTCCTCATGCGCGTGGGCGCCGCGGCTTTCCTTGCGGGCATGGGCACCATGCAGCGTGACCGAAGCCTGGCTGATGAGGTTGTCCAGCTCCAGCGTCTCGACCAGATCGCTGTTCCAGATCAGCGAGCGGTCGGTCACCTTGATGTCCGTCATGCGGGCATAAGTGTCGGCCAGCTTGGTCTTGCCTTCGGCCATCAGCTCGTCGGTGCGGAACACGGCGGCGTGCTGCGACATGGCGCGCTGCATCTCGGTGCGGATTTCCGCCGTCGAGCTGCCGCCATTGGCGTTGCGGAAGTGATCCAGACGGCCCAGCGCCAGATCGGCCGAATCCTTGGGCAGTTCAGGCTGGGC
Organism: Novosphingobium rosa NBRC 15208; assembly: GCF_001598555.1. Taxonomy (GTDB): domain Bacteria; phylum Pseudomonadota; class Alphaproteobacteria; order Sphingomonadales; family Sphingomonadaceae; genus Novosphingobium; species Novosphingobium rosa. The sequence goes on along the minus strand of NZ_BCZE01000009.1, from coordinate 35,553 downwards.
GCTGCCCGGCTTGATCAGCTCCTTCAGGCGGTGGCCGGTGGCGCGACCGAAGACCACGAGATCGATCAGCGAGTTGGACCCCAGACGGTTGGCGCCATGCACCGAAACGCAGGCCGCCTCACCCACGGCGAACAGGCCGGGGACCACATGGTCCGGATTGCCGTCCGGGCCGATGGTCACGACTTCGCCGTGATAGTTACAGGGGATGCCGCCCATGTTGTAGTGCACGGTGGGCACCACAGGCAGCGGCTGACGGGTCAGATCGACACCGGCGAAGATCTTGCCGCTCTCGGTGATGCCCGGCAGACGCTCACCCAGCACCTTGGGATCGATGTGATCGAGGTGCAGGTAGATGTGATCCTTGTGCGGCCCCACGCCGCGACCTTCGCGGATTTCCAGCGCCATCGAACGGGAAACCACGTCACGCGAGGCCAGATCCTTGGCCGAGGGAGCATAGCGTTCCATGAAACGCTCACCCTCGGAGTTGGTGAGGTAACCGCCCTCGCCGCGCGCGCCCTCGGTGATCAGCACGCCCGCGCCGTAAATGCCGGTGGGGTGGAACTGCACGAATTCCATGTCCTGCAGGGGCAGGCCGGCGCGCAGCACCATGCCGCCGCCGTCGCCGGTGCAGGTATGGGCCGAGGTGGCGGTGTAATAGGAACGGCCATAGCCGCCGGTCGCCAGCACCACGGCCTGCGAGCGGAAGCGGTGGATCGTGCCGTCATCCATGCACAGCGCGATCACGCCGACGCATTTGCCATTGTCCATGATGAGGTCGATGGCAAAATATTCGATGAAGAAGTCGGCGTCATACTTGAGCGACTGCTGATACAGCGCGTGAAGCATGGCGTGGCCGGTACGGTCAGCCGCGGCGCAGGTGCGCTGCACCGGCGGGCCTTCGCCCATGTTCTGCATGTGGCCGCCGAAGGGGCGCTGGTAGATCGTGCCGTCGGCGTTGCGGCTGAAGGGCACGCCGGCGTGCTCCAGCTCGTACACGGCGGCAGGGGCCTCGCGCACCATATATTCGATGGCGTCCTGGTCGCCCAGCCAGTCCGACCCCTTGACGGTGTCGTACATGTGCCAGGTCCAGTGGTCGGGCGTGTTGTTCTGCAGCGAGGCCGCGATGCCGCCCTGCGCCGCCACGGTGTGGCTGCGGGTGGGGAACACCTTGGTGATGCAGGCGGTCTTCAGACCGGCTTCGGCAGCACCCATCGTGGCACGCAGGCCCGAACCGCCCGCGCCAACCACCACGGTGTCATAGATATGGTCGATGATCTTGTAGGAAGGGGCGGACATCTCAAGCAGCTCCCAGAGCGAGGCGGGCGATGGTGAACACGCCGTAGAAGGCGGCGCCGAAGACCACGAGGTTCAGCGCGGCCAGCGCGACGAACTTCGTGCCGGCTTCATGCAGATAATCCTCGATCAGGACCTGCATGCCCAGGCGCACATGCCAGAACACGGAAATAATCAGCAGCGACAGCGCCACCGCCGACACCGGGCTGACGATCCAGTCATGCACGGTGATGTAGTTGAAATTGGGCATCAGCAGCAGCGAGACGGCGAACCATGCCGTCAGCACCAGATTGCCGATGGCCGAGACGCGCTGCACGATCCAGTGATGCGCGCCCGAATGCGCCGAGCCCAGCCCGCGAACGCGGCCGATCGAGGTTCCGTTACCCATCGTTTCTCTCCCTCAGCGCAGCAGCAGGATGGCCCAGAAGGCCACGGTGAGCAGCACGCCGAACACATGCGTCAGGATCGACCACATGTTGTTCGTCTTCACCTCGAAGCCGCCGCCGATGTCCATCAGCAGATGGCGCAGGCCCGAGCACAGATGGTTGAAATAGGCCCAGCTGATGCCCACGAAGACGATGCGGCCCAGCGGGCTCACCGCGAAGGCAGCATATTTGGCATAGGCTTCAGGACCGGCGGCCAGCGTGCCCAGCCAGCACAGCAGGGCGCCCAGCCCGACCACGGCCAGACCATTGCCCGACACACGGTGCATGATCGAGGTGAACATTGCCGGGCCCCAGCGCCAGATCGAAAGGTGCGGGGAAAGCGGCCGTGCCTTTTTGCCAGTGGCGCCTTGGGCCATCGGTGGAATCCTTTGTGTTTGCTGCATTCACGTTGCTGCATTGCGGGACATATCCCGCGCGAATGCTTCCCATAGCCAAAACGTGACACCATGCAAGCGTCAGAAAGGCCTTACGACCATCTGCCGTTCAGCTTCTTGCCATACGCATGCACTCCCGACGCATATCAGCCGGTAAGCCGACTGCCCCTTGGCGCGGCCGGGCACTGGCGCTATGCCGCGCGCATGGCCCGTAAACCCGCATCCCAGAACCCCGTCACACCTCCCGCCAATGAAGCGCAGGAGCAAAGCTGGCAGATCACCCTCTTCGGCCCGCGCTGGCAGATCGAGGCAGCACTGATCGCCCATGAAGACGCCTGGGACTGGGATGATGAGGTCATCCTTTCCGGCTGCGAAATCGCCGATGACAAGCCCGAAGACTGGCGCATGGACGTTTTCCTGCCCCGCAAGCCCACCGCGCAGGACCGCAGCGCGATCAAGGCGCTGTTCGCCGGGGAAAACGGCGCCGGAAACAAAGGGGGGGGCAAGGCCCCCAAAATGATCGAGGAATGCCTGGCCGACCAGGACTGGATCACCCTTTCGCAATCCGGCCTCGAACCCATCCACGCCGGGCGTTTTATCGTTCACACGCCTGACTTCCCCGTGGAGGCTCCCAAAGGCATCCGCGCCTTCACCATCCCCGCCAGTCGCGCCTTCGGCACCGGCCATCACGCCACCACCGCCGGATGCCTGACCATGCTCAGCCTGATGAAGGCCGAGGGTATGGTGGCGCGCAACATCGCCGATATAGGCACCGGCACCGGCCTTCTCGCCTTTGCGGGCCTGCACCTGTGGCCCCGCGCGCTGGCCACCGCCTCGGACATCGATGCCGCCTGCCTCGGCGTGGTGGAGCATAACATCGAGATCAACGGCATTGCCCCCGGTGCCAGCCCCGGCCAGCTCACCATGCTGATCGCCGACGGCATGGACGACCCCGTGCTGCAATCGCGCGGGCCCTATGATCTGCTGATCGCCAACATCCTCGCCGGGCCTTTGATCGAACTCGCGCCCGATTTCGCCAAGGCGCTGGTGCCGGGCGGGTCGCTGCTGCTGGCCGGGCTGCTCTCCACGCAAGAGGATCAAGTGCGCGCCGCCTGCCGTCGCGCCGGACTGAGGATCGCGCGCCGGGCCGTGCATGGGGACTGGTCCGTACTGTGGCTGCGCAAGCGGGCCGATGTCCGCGTGCGGGCAAGCAGGCCCGGACAGTTGCCGGATTGGGCGAAGAGTTGGAAGTAAGGGATTAAAGAATAAAGAGAAATGCGAGGGCCATCGCCCTCGCGCTCCCTTTAATGTCTACCTTGCGCACAACCTGTCCAGCAGGTGCGGGTTCTTGGCGCCATAGCACCCGCAGGTGGAGAGGCTGGGCGCTCGGATCGCGTGCCACGATCCTATCGCCGGAAGACGTCATGGGAGCGCGAGGGTGTTACACCCTCGCGCTTATCCTTCTGCCTTACTTCCCCTTGGGCTTCTGGAACAGAAACACGAACTGATCCGTCTTGTCGTGGATCTTGAACACGCTGACGGTGTGATCGTCGGCGGCATTGGCCAGCGCTTTGCTTTCACCCACCAGCTTGAACCCGGCCTTGGCGACTTCGCTCTTCACCAGCGCGGGATCGATGCGGTGCAGGGCGTCGGTCTGGCTGTCACCCGTGCCAGCAGCCCCCGCGTGGTCCGTCACGAAATAGTAGCCGCCGGGCTTCAGAGCCTCGAAGGCGGCCGCATTGGTGGCTTCGGCATTCCCGCCGTGGTGGTGGAGGTCGTGGTAATTCTGGCTGGTCCACACCAGATCCAGCTTCTCGGGCGCCGAGAAGGCCGGGCCGCGCACCAGCGAGACATTGGTGTAGTTCACATCGGGCACGACCTTGAAGTTAGCGGTGCCTCGGGTGGGGCCTTCCCCGGGGATCCACGAATAGACCGCGCCCTTTTCACCCACGATCCTGGAAATCAGCCGCGTGAAATAGCCGCCGCCGGGCAGCAGTTCACCCACCTTCTCGCCGGGGTGAACGCGGGCGAAGGCCAGCAGGGCGCCGGGCTTGCGTGCCTCATCGCGCGAGGTGTCCGTTTCGGGGCGCGCCTTGTCGGCCAGAGCGGCGGCGATGGCGGGCGATGCGCCTACCGCATGGGTCGGCTTGGCGGTAGCCAGCCCCGCGCCCAGCATGCCAAAGCTCAGCGCCATGGCCAAAGCCGCGCCGCGTCCTACAGACTTGCTTATCATCGCACTCTCCCTTGGGACGCCGTCAAAGCGAGAGCGTCGCGGCGCTATGGCTAATCCAATCGCGCCCGGGCCCCAAGAGGGAATTGCCGTATAGGGTTATGAAGAATTATCCCGCGCGCGCAACGATCTGCGCCCACTCGGCTTCGTCGATCACCGGGATGTTCAGCGCGGCAGCCTGCTTCAGCTTCGAGCCCGCGCCGGGCCCGGCCACCACCAGATCGGTCTTGGCACTGACCGAGCCCGCCGAGCGCGCGCCCAGCCTTTCGGCCTGCGCCTTGGCCTCGTCGCGGCTCATGGTTTCCAGCTTGCCGGTGAAGACCACGGTCTTGCCCGCCACCTCGCTGGCCATGGTCTCCACGACGTAGTCGGGCGGGCTGACCTCGTTCATCAGATCCTCCCACACATCGACATTGTGCATCTCGTGGAAGAAGTCGATCAGGCCGACGGTCACCTCGGGGCCGACGCCGGGCACGCCGATCTGGGCCGCCATCTCATTGGCCAGCTTGCGGATGAAGCGCGCCTGATCGGGGGTCTTGGCATCCTCGACCGCTTCGGCGAGTTCGGCGTGGTAGGTGGCTTCCTTCTCGTCACGGTGGCGGGACAGCACCTCGATCTTGCGGCGCAGCGCATCGAGCGTGACAAAGCGCTTGAGCAGATCGCGCGCCGTCACCACGCCGACATGGCGAATGCCCAGGCCAAACAGCAGCCGCGCGGCATCGGGCTGGCGCTTGGCCTCGATAGCTTTCAACAGGTTATCCACAGACTTATCCTGCCATCCCGGCCTGCCGACGATCTCGTCGCGGCGGGCCTTCAGGCGGAAGATGTCGGCGGGGCTCTCCAGCCAGCCAAGGCCGAAGAACTCATCGATGGTCTTTTCGCCAAGCCCTTCAATGTCTAAAGCGCCACGGCTCACAAAATGCTTGAGCCTTTCGGTGCGCTGGGCCGGGCAGATCAGGCCGCCGGTGCAACGCACATCGACCTCGCCCTCTTCGGCGACGGCCTCGCTGCCGCATTCGGGGCAGTGATCGGGGAAGATGAAGGGCTCGCGCTCCTCGTCGCGGGTGACGTTCTCCACCACCTGCGGGATCACATCGCCCGCGCGCTGCAGCACCACGCGGTCACCCACGCGCACGCCGAGGCGCCCGATCTCGTCGCGGTTGTGCAGCGTGACATTGGTGACGGTCACCCCGCCCACCAGCACCGGCGCCAGACGGCCCACCGGGGTCAGCTTGCCGGTGCGGCCGACCTGAATGTCGATGGCCTCCAGCGTGGTTTCGGCGCGCTCGGCGGGGAATTTGCGGGCGATGGCCCAGCGCGGCGCCTTGGCGACAAAACCCAGACGCGCCTGCCATTCCAGCGAGTCGACCTTGTAGACCACGCCGTCGATTTCATAGGGCAGACCGGCGCGGCGCCGGGCCAGATCGTTGTAATAGCCGACCGCGCCGTCCAGATCGCGCGGATGCCATTCCTCCAGAGCGGTGTCGAAGCCCCAGCCCGCAATGGCCTCCATCACGCCGCCCTGCGTGGCAGCAGGCAACGCGGAATACGCGCCCCAACCATGCGCGTAAAACCGCAGCGGTCGGCTGGCGGTCACCTTGGCATCTTTCTGCCGCAGCGAGCCAGCAGCGGCATTGCGCGGATTGGCGAAGATCTTCTCGCCCTTCTCCTCCTGCGCGGCGTTCAGAGCGGCGAAGGCGGCCTTCTCCATATAGACCTCGCCGCGCACCTCGAAGAGGTCCGGGACGTTATCGCCCTGCAACTGCTGGGGAATATCGGCGATATGGGCCACGTTGGGCGTCACATCCTCGCCCACCTGACCATCACCGCGCGTGGCGGCGCGCACCAGCACGCCCTTCTCATAGCGCAGCGAGCAGGACAGTCCGTCGATCTTGGGCTCCGCCGTCATCGGCACGGCGGCATCCTCGGGCAGCGCCAGAAAGCGGCGGACACGCGCGACAAACTCGGCCAGTTCCTCGTCGGAAAAGGCATTGTCCAGGCTCATCATCCGCACATCATGCGTGACCTTCGAGAGGGGAGACGCCGCCACCTCGAACCCGACCTTGTCCGTGGGCGAATCGGCGCGCTTCAGATGCGGGAACGCCTCTTCCAGCACCTCATTGCGGCGGATCAGCGCGTCATAGGCCGCATCCTCGATCTCGGGCGCGTCATCCAGATGGTATTTCTGGCGGGCGCGGTTGATCTGGCGGGCAAGCCGCATCAGCTCATTGGCGGCATCGGCATCGGTCAGGCTGGAAAGATCTTGCGGGTCACTCATAGCCGTCCCTTAGCCGCGCCGCAGCGCCATCGCCACCAGCCTTGAGCGCTGATGGAAACCCAACTGTTCATAAAGCGCGATTGCTCCGGCATTATCCGCCCAGCTGTGCAGAAAAGCCGCATCGCCGCGTGCCGCGAACCCCGCCATCACCTTGCCGATCAGCTTTGCCGCATAGCCACGCCCGCGGAACGCCGGATCGGTGCACACCCCGCTGACCTCCGCGAGTCCCTCCACGGGGCGCATGCGCTCTCCGGCCATGGCCATGACGCGGTTGTTCTGCCGGATGCCGTAAAAGGCTCCGTAGAGATGGGTTTTCGCGCCCCAAGGCCCGGGCTGGTTGGCCAGCGCGAGAGAGGTCATGTCTGCCACGTCGCTTTCGCCCAAAGCTTCGATGCCCTCCGGATCGAAAGCCGGAGGAGCGCCCTGCGCCACCATCTGCGTCAACACGCCCTGCTTCACCACGCGCAAGCCTTGGGGCGGGACGAAAGCCTCGGGCTCGACCAGCCAGATTTCATCCTCGTCACGCTGCAGCAGATCGATCAACGTGTGCTCCTCGCCGGGCGCGGCGGCGGCGAAGGGGCCATAGCCGGGGTCGATCCTGAGCGCGGTTTTCGCGGCATTCCATTGCGCCAGAGCAGCTTGTGGGCCGTTAAGAGCAGACCAGACAGGGCGATCCAAAGGGGACATGAAGAGCCTTCAAGAAGAGATATGCGAGGGCCTCTTAGCGAGCGCTTGTCGCGAGCGACAAGCTATGGCGCCCTCGCGCTCCCTTTAATGCCTTCGTCGCGCCCTGACCATCGGGCAGGCACGGGTTCTGAGCACCGCAGGCTTTAAAATTTCGAGGACAGCGCACGGATTTGAAGAGGATTGCCTGCGACGCCTTGGCTTGCGCGGGTGGAGAGACCGGGCGCAACGATCAGGGGGCCACTGCCTGATCGCCGGGAGGCATAAAGGGAACGCGCGGGATGGCCCTCGCTTTTCCCTCAAACCCCTTCCAGCAACCTCTCAGCCTGAGCCCGAGCTTCCGGCGTAATTTCCGCCCCAGACAACATGCGCGCGATCTCATGCCGCCGCCCGTCTTCGTCCAGCTGCTGGACGCCGGTGCGCGTCACCGTGCCATCGCTCGATTTGGCGATAAAGTAGTGCTGCCCCCCGCGCGCGGCGACCTGCGGGCTATGCGTGACGGCCAGCAACTGCCCCCCGCCCTGCCCGCCAGCCAGACGCGCCAGACGCTCGCCAATGGCCTGCGCCACCGCACCACCGACGCCGCGGTCGATTTCATCGAAGATGACCGTGGCCGCGCCGCCCTCTTCGGCCAGCGCAACTTTCAGCGCGAGGATAAAGCGCGACAGTTCGCCACCCGAGGCGATCTTGGCCAGAGGCGCGAAATCAGCACCGGGGTTGGTGGCGATCATGAACTCCACCGCATCGACGCCGCCGGCCCCCCAGCGCTCCTCGGGCAGACGCAGGACAGCGGTGCGGAAGCGGGCGGCATCCAGTTTCAGCGGAGCAAGTTCGCCCTTCACCGCCACGTCCAGCTTTGCGGCAGCTTCCACGCGGGCGACGCTCAGTGCTTCGGCCAGCGCGCGATATTCCAGACCGCCTTCGTGCGCCGCCTTTTCCAGCGTGGCGAGGCCTTCCTCGCCCGCCTCGATGGCCTCGAGTTCCTCACGCATGTCGCGCATCTTGCCGGGCAGGTCGTCCACCGCGCAGCTGTGCTTGCGGGCGGCGGCGCGCAAGTCGAACAGGCGGGTCTCGATGCGGTCGAGGGCCATGGGATCGTGGGCCAGCGCTTCCACCGCGCGCTCGATGCGCTCCTCGGCCTCGCCCGCTTCGATCATGGCGCGGTCGAGGGCTTCCAGCGCCTCGCCCAGCAGTTCATGCTCGCCAGCAATGCGGTCGAGGCGGCGCGAGGCGGCGCGCAATTGCGCCAAAGCGCTGTCCGAGCCGGTGAACAGATGCGAGAGTTCCGCCAGATCGCCCGAAAGGCGCTCGCCCTTCTGCATATCGGCGCGAGCGGCGGCGAGGTCATCCTCCTCACCCTCCACCGGGGCCAGCGCCGCCAGTTCGGCGACATGGGCCAGCAGCAGATCGCGATCTTCCGAAGCTTTTGCCAGGCGGGCGCGGGCCGTGGCCAGCGCATCCTCGGCCTTGCGCCAGCGGCGCCATGCGGTTTCCACCGCGCCCGCATCCACCCCGGCGCCATGGCCGACATAGCGGTCCAGCAAGGCACGGTGCCCGCGCGGATTGACCAGACCGCGATCATCGTGCTGGCCATGGATTTCGACGAGGAAGGGAGCAATCTCGCGCAGCAGCGCCACGCTGACCGGCTGGTCGTTGATATAGGCGCGCGATCCGCCATCCTGTTTCAACTGACGGCGCAGGATCAGTGGCTCGCCTGGCTCCACCTCCACCCCGGCCTCGCCCAGCGTGGCGGTCAGGCCTTGAGCCAGATGGGCGCCGTCAAAGCTGGCGACAACGCTGGCGACGGTCTCACCCGCGCGGATCAGGCCGAGATCGGCGCGCGCGCCCAGCACCAGCCCCAGCGCGTCGAGCAGGATCGACTTGCCCGCACCGGTTTCACCGGTCAGCACGCCCAGGCCAGCATGAAAATCGAGGTCAAGCGCCTCGATCAGCACGATGTTGCGGATGGATAGGGTCGTCAGCATGTTCGCGCGCTGTTCTAGCGCAGCCAGACTGGCGCGTCACCCCGCTATTACGATTTTCGTAAAAGCTGCGGTGATATTAACCATCACATCAGGAAGCGATAGAGGCCCGCGCCCACGGCGACCAGCCACACGGCGGCGATCAGCACATATTCGATATGGATGGTGCGATCGGAACCGGCGACGGAGAGCTGCTCGCTGATATCCTCCGGCGAAAGCCAGATGGCTTCGAGCACGTCATTGGCCGGAGCGCGGCGGGCCGAGTCCAGCACTTCACGCGCCAGTTCAGCAGCAGCCTGTTCATCCAGCAGCGGTGCAGAAGACGAAAATTGCGGTGAATAACCCATGGACGTCAGCCCCGATTCGGGGCTCGACAGTCGGCCCGCTGAGAGCTTTTCTAGGGCTTGGACATTAACAGATGTTCACTTGAGCATCGTTAATAAAATCCTAGCGGCACACCCTAGCGAAGACCCTTATTGACGCGAGAAGGTCTTGGTAAATCAGGTGATTGCTCGAAAGGAGCCTCCACCTCGATGGGGTCGGCCAGAGTCAATCTGTCGAGCATGGCGGCCATTTCGTCGCGCAGGGCCAGCATCACCCCGCGCAGCCGGCATTCAGCCTCCGGCAGGCAGTTTGTGCAATGCTCATGGGCATAGCGGCTGGCGCAGGGCACCAGCGCCAGCGAGCCGCGCGTCAGCCGAATGATGTCACCATAACGCACGTCGCAGGGAGGCAGCGCCAGCTCATAGCCGCCCTCACGCCCGCGATGCGAGATCACCACGCCCTCACGCACCATCTCCGAAAGGATGACGGTGAGGAATTTGCGCGGAATGTTCTGGGTCTGCGCGATATCGTCGAGCCGGATCGGCCCCTGACGATAGCGATCAGCCAGATGCTGGAGCGCACGGATCGTATAGCGGGTTTTTTGCGAGAGCATGGGTCTGGTCAGCCGGGGGAGGCGCGACACGCGCAACCCTCTGTCGTCTCTTGAAGCGCTTCTTGGCGAGAAATGTCAACCTCGGCGCTAGATTTTTAACATTGACGCGCGCGTGATCGACACAATCGATCAAGGTAGAGCTTTCCGGCGCAAACAATCACCTCACCGCAGGCAAGGGTTAAGTTAATGGACGACGCCAGCCAGACATGGCAAAAGGGCGCCAATCAAGGATGACCGTCATGCTCCCCCTTCTGATGGCCCTCGCCCTCATGGCCGATGGCCCGACCAATGTCCCCAGCCACGATGGCGGGGTCTGCGCAGGCTTGTCCTGGATCACGCTGGCGCCGGGAGAAACCGCCACTGTCGATCCTGGCCCCGATTTCGAAGTGCTGCGCTTCTCTGGTCCGCTGGGTCCGGAAGACAATTGGTGGAGCGTCTACAGCGGCAATCACCCGCAGGTGAGCGGCAATGGCCCCGTGCTGCTGGAGCGTGACGGCGTCACCGTGCGCAGCGCCCTGGCGAACGGGCTGTTTCGCGGCTATGTCGCCCAGAAGGGTGACGCCTCCAAGAACGAAGAGATCAACCACTTCTTCGGCTCGATCTTCACCGGCACCCCCAGCGACAAGGCGATCTTCGAGCGGATCGATTTCGGCCACAAGCGTGACCAGTTCTGCGGCAAGGAAAAGCCCGCAGAGAAATAAGCCTTCGGCAGACCAGCAAAAAGGCCCCGCAGGCGATGCCGCGGGGCCTTTTTCATGCCATCGATCCTGAAAGCCTCAGCTGACCTTCAGGCCCGGATCATACTTGTTCATCAGCTTGTAGGCCTTCTCATACCACTCGCTGCCGGGATAGTTGGCGCCCAGCACGGCGGCATACTTCTGCGCCTCTTCGGGCAGGCCGATCGAGAGGTTGCTCTCCACCAGACGGAACAGCGCCTCCGAAGCATGGCTGGTGTTGCCGTAGTGATCCACCACATTGCGGAAGCGGATGTCAGCCGCCAGCCAGCGACCGGCGCGCTCATAGAAACGGCCGATGTCCATTTCCTTGCCCGCGAGGTGGTCGTTGATCAGATCGATCTTCAGGCGAGCGTCCACCGCGAAGCGCGTGTCGGGATAGCGGCGCACCACATCGTTCATCGCGCTCAGCGCCTGAAGCGTGATCTTCTGGTCGCGCGTCACGTCCTGGATCTGCTCGTAATAGCACAGGGCGATCAGGTAATAGGCGTAGCCCGCATCCTTGTTGCCCGGATGGATCGAAAGGAAGCGCTGCGCGGCCTGGATCGCCTTGGTGTAATCCTTGCCGCTGTAATAGGAGAAGGCGCTCATCAGCTGGGCGCGGCGGGCCCAGGGCGAATAGGGGTGCTGGCGCTCGACCTCGTCGAACAGCGCGCCCGCCACCTTGGCGTCGCCATCATCCAGCTTCCGCTTGGCGGCCAGGTAGAGCGAATCGACGTCACGCGCCACATAGGCGGTGTCCTTCGCCTTGCCGCCCTTCCCGGCACAACCCGCCGTCAGAGCGACCGCCATGGCGCAACCGGCCAGAGCAAGCGCACGCATCGGCGACAGGGAAGCAAAGGGCGAAATGCGGGGCGATGCATGATCCATGACCAGCGCCTATAACCAGCCCTTGGCTGAACGCCAAGTGAAAGGCGTGGGTGCCCTGCCCCGGTTGCGACACTTTTTGTCTTTTTCCGCAGGGGCAGAAAGGGAAAGGTATAAAAGGAAGAATGCGAGGATGTTACACCCTCGCGCTCCCATGACGTCTATCGGCGAAAGGACAGTGGCACACGATCGTCGCGCGCCACCTCACAACCTGTTCTGGTCAGATCAACCCGGCGTGTTCCAGCGCCTCATCCACGGCCTTCTTCGCCTCGGCGCTGGCTTCCACCAGCGGCAGGCGCAGCTCATCCTTGAACCACGGATGCACGCGCGAAAGGGCGTACTTCACCGGGCCCGGCGAGGCATCCTCGAACATTGCGTAATGCAGCGGATAGAGAACATCGTTCAGACGGCGCGCCTCGGCCAGATCGCCCGCCGCGCAGGCCGCCTGGAACTGGGCGCACAGCGCGGGCGCCACATTGGCCGTCACCGAGATGCAGCCCACGCCGCCCGCCGCAAAGAAGGGCAGCGCCAGCTCGTCGTCGCCCGAAAGCTGGCAGAAGTCCTTGCCGATGCCCATGCGGTGGTCCGTCACGCGCGACAGATCGCCGCTGGCGTCCTTGATGGCCACGATCTTGTCGGGATAGCGCCGCGCCAGCTCGCACACCGTTTCCGGCTTGATGTCCGTCACCGTGCGCGCGGGCACGTTGTAGAGCACGATCGGCAGGTCGTTATGCTCGGCCAGATAGGAAAAATGCGCGATGAGCCCCGCCTGGCTCGGACGGTTGTAATAAGGCGCGACCAGAAGGGCGGCACTGGCCCCGCTCTTCTTGGAGAAATTCATGTGGAGAAGCGCATTCTGCGTGTCGTTCGAACCGCAGCCCGCGATCACCGGAACCCGGCCCGCCGCCTGCTCCACGCAGAGTTCGATGACCCGATGGTGTTCAGCGTTGGAAAGGGTGGAATTTTCTCCCGTGGTGCCGCATGGAACGAGGGCCGAGGAACCGTTCTCGATCTGCCAGTCCACCAGGCGGCGAAAGGCGGCCTCGTCAAACGCCCCGTCGCTAAAAGGCGTCACCAGAGCGGGAATGGAACCGGAGAACATGGACTTGTATTCCTGATTATGCCCCAGCCTGAGGGCGCCTGCCATTCCGGCATCCACCCGACCCGAGCCGTTACGATCACTCGCCAGCCTGATAGGGAGCCATTGCCCCATATGTCCACCCCTTCCTTCGCCCCCGCTCCTGTCATGGCTTCCCCCTCTCCGCGCGCGAAGGCAGCGCGCCTGCACCGCCGGATCGCCGCGCTTTCGCTGACCGTGCTGGTCTGCATGGCCGCCCCCGCGCAGTGTCAGGACGGATCGGAATGGGACCGCGCCCGCGCCCAGCTTCTCAGCACCGCGCCGGGCAGCATCGGCCCGGCGATCAGCCGCTGGCGCCAGCTGGTGGGCACCGATTCGGCGGGCTTCGATGCCTATGCCAGCTTCCTGCTGGCATGGCCCGGCCTGCCCGATGAGACCCGCATGCGCATGAATGCGGAGAAATCCCTCGCGCTCTATCCGGTGGATGCCGGTCGCCTTGTGGCCTTCTTCGACCGCTTCCCCCCGCTCACCAACCCGGCCCGCGCGCAATATGCGCTGGCTCTGGCACAGGTGGGCCGCCCCGAGGCCGCGCAGGTGGCCCGCGCGGCATGGCGCGGCGGCACCATGGCCGACACGGCGGAAACCGCGATCCAGCAGCGCTGGGGCAACAGCTTCACGCAGGACGATCAGAACGCCCGCCTCGATGCCGTGCTGTGGGACGGCAACCGCACGCAGGCCCAACGCGTGCTGCCCTATGCCAGCCCCTCGCTTCAGGCGGTGGCTCAGGCGCGCCTCGCCATCCAGAGCGCCAATGGCGGCAGCGACGCGCCCAATGGCAGCGTCCAGCCCTCCGACGATGCCGCCGCGATGGAGGCCGCCACCCGCGCCGCCAACCCTGGCCTGTTCACCACGCCGGTGCCAACCTCCTCCTACGCGCCGCCCCCGCCGCCGCCCGCGCCGGTGGTGCCGCCACCCAGCGCGGAAATGCTGTCCGATCCCGGCTATCTGGTCGACCGCGCCCGCATGCTCTTCCGCCAGAGCCGCGCCTATGAGGCGGCCAGCATGTATGCCCAGCGCCCCACGCCGACAAAGGCGGCGCTGGACGCCCGCCGCTGGGTGCAATCGAACCTGATGGCCGCCCGCGCCGCCGATCCGCGCACCGCGATCAATGTGGCCCTGAACGCGCAGAACGGCTTCGCCCCGGGCACAGACATCTCGCGGCAGGCCTTTGGCGTGCGTGACGATTACACCTCGCTGATGTGGCTGGGCGCCTCGCAGGCGATGTGGGCGCAGAGCGATTACATGTCGGCCTCGACCTTGTTCGCCCGCTATGCCGGAGCCGCCCGCACGCCCCAGACCCGCGCCAAGGGCTATTATTGGGCCGGTCGCGCGCTGGAAAAGGCGGGGCAATCCTCTCAGGCCCGCACCTATTTCCAGTCCGCCTCGGCCTTTGCCGATGAGTATCATGGCATGCTCTCGCTCGAACGCCTTGGCCTGCCGCTGCCCCCGCTGGGCGATCCGCGTCACCCCACGCCCGACGCCCGCGCCCGCGCCGCTTTTGCCGCCCGCCCCATCGCTCAGGCCGCGCGCGAACTGGCGCGCGACACCGACTGGACCACCGCGATCAAATTCTTCCGCGAACTGGCCGATCAGGCGAAAACCGAGCAGGATTTCGTGCTGCTGGAGGATTTCGCCCACAGCATCGGCCGCCGCGATCTGGGCGTGATCGGAGGGCAAGCGGCGGAGAACCTCGATATTCCCGGTTTCCGGGCCATGGCGTTCCCGCTGATGCCGGTGCCCGCCGGGGCCAACTGGACCATCGACCATGCCATCACAAGGCAGGAAAGCCAGTTCAGCCAGTATGCCATCAGCCGCACCGGCGCGCGGGGCCTGATGCAGCTGATGCCCGCCACCGCCGCCGATCAGGCGCGCAAGCTGGGCATGGTCTATAGCCCATCCACGCTTAGCAGCGATCCGCAGGCCAATCTGCAGTTGGGCGACGCCTATTTCGCGCGGGTGCTGGCGGGCTTCAACGGATCGTATCCGCTGGCGATCGCGGCCTATAACGCTGGCGGCGGCAATGTGCGCAAATGGCTGGCGGCGCGCGGCGATCCGCGCGGCGGCTCGACCGACAACTGGGTCGACTGGATCGAGAAGATCCCCTTCAGCGAGACGCGCGGCTATGTGCAGCATGTGCTGGAAAACGCCGTGGTTTATGAGGCGATGAACCCGTCCCGCGCCAAGATGAGCCGGGGCAACACCCCGCTCAGCCACTTTATCAAGGTGCCCGCGCCAGCACCCGTCACCGCCCTGCCCCCCGCTCCGGTGGATAGCGCGCCGGCCGATGGCTTTGTCTCGCAACCGGTGGTGCAGCAGATCCCGCCGGGCGCGAACTGAGGATGCGCGTGCTGGGCGCCGTTCTGGCGGGCGGGCGCTCATCGCGCTTCGGCAGCGACAAGGCGCAGGCCTTGCTGGAGGGCGTAAGCCTGCTCGATCATGCGCGGGCGGCGCTAGCGCCCTTTTGCGAAGAGGTGGTGGTCTGCGGCCATCCCCATCCCGGCGCCCGCGTGCTGGCGGATCGCCCCGCGCCCGATATGGGTCCGCTGGGTGGGCTGAACGCCGCGCTGCATGAAGCCGAGGCGGGTGGTTTCGACGGCGTGCTGGTCACCGGCTGCGATATGCCCAGCTTTCCGCCTGCTCTGGCCCATGCGCTGATCGGTGAAGGCGCGGCGGTGCTGGAAGGCCAGCCGCTGGCCGCATGGTGGCCCGCCACTCTGGCCGAACTGTTGGACCGGCATCTGGCCGAAACCAGCAAGCATTCGATCCATGGCTGGATCGAGCGGGTTGGCCCCCGCATCGTCACCATGCCCGATCTGGTGCTGCCCAACATCAACCGGCCCAGCGATCTGGACGCGCTGGTTAACGCTCCGCCTTCAGCACCTCTTCCACGCTGACGAAACGGCCCTGTCCACGCGGGGCGACAGCCTCACCGATCAGCAGCAGGGTGGGGTCATCATCGCTGATCGTGGCGACAAGGAAAGACAGGGCCGCCAGCTTGCCCCGGATCAGGCGTTCATCGGGGCGCGAGACATTCACCGCCACCATCACCGGCGTTTCCGGATCGCGCCCGGCGGCGATCAACTGGCGGGCAATCTCGCCCGCCGCCGCGCGGCCCATATAGATGCCTAGCGTGGCATGCGGGCGGGCCAGAGCTTCCCAATCCAGCTTGAGCGGTTCGCCAGCCTTCAGATGCGCGGTGACGAAGGTGATCCCCCGCGCCGCGCCGCGCAGGGTGAGCGAGGCCTGTCCGCCCGCCGCCGCCGCGCTGGCCGTGGTCACGCCAGGGCAGACCCGCAAGGGCACACCATGGGCGGCAAGGTGATCCATCTCCTCGGCGCTGCGGCCGAAGATCGAGGGGTCGCCGCCTTTCAGGCGTACCACCTTCAGGTCTTCACGCGCGGCCTCCAGCAGCAGATCGTTGATGCTTTCCTGCGCCTTGCTGTGCCGGCCAGAGCGCTTGCCCACGCCGACCAGCCGCGTTTCCGCACGGGCCAGCGCCAGCACGCCCGCACCGACCAGCGCGTCGTAGAAGATGACATCGGCGGCGCGGATCAGCCTTTCGGCCTTGCGGGTGAGCAGCTCTGCATCCCCCGGCCCCGCGCCGACCAGCCAGACCATGCCGGCAGGGAAATCATCACTCATGGCTGGTCTCCATAAAGGTCATGATAGCGGCAAAAGCGCCGGGCGTATACTCAGGCGGCGCGCTCGGGCGCCATGGCGCCGATCACCGCCTCGCGCAGCAGATAGAGGCGCCCGGCATCGACTTTCAGCGGCACGGTCGGCACGCAGCCCTTGTCGTCACCCAGCGCATGGCCGGTTTTCAGGCTGATGTTCCAGCTGTGCAGCGGGCAGGTCACCACCGTGCCATGGACGATGCCTTGCGAAAGCGGCCCATGCTTGTGCGGGCATTTGTTGACCAGCGCGAAGAACTCGCCGCCCATCGTGTGGAAGATGGCGATCTCCTCAAGGTTTTCACCGTTGGGGGCCTGCACCGGCAGGGTGCGGGCATTGCCGGGGCTGATCTGGGTTACGGGGCCAATATCGAGCCAATCGCCGATCATTCCGCGGCCTCCTTGATCTGCATGGTGGGAAAGGGGCGGAACTCCGCCAGATGCTGGTGCAATTCGGCATCCTCGCCCTTGGCGCGGCGGGCCCATGGGTCGTCCTGCATAAAGCTTTGCGAATAGCGGAAGCGGGCAGCCAGGTGCTGCACGGCCTCGGGATCATCGAAAAGCCCGGCCTTCACATGATCGAGACCGACACGCTCGATCCACGGCGCGGTGCGTTCCAGATACCACGCCTGCTCACGATAGAGCTGGATGAAGGCGGCGCAGATATCCAACGCCTCCCGCTCGGTGGCCACCTTGCACAACAGATCGGTGCCGCGCAGATGGATGCCGCCATTGCCGCCGACATGCAGCTCATAGCCGCTGTCCACGCAGATCACGCCGAAGTCCTTGATCGTCGCCTCGGCGCAATTGCGCGGGCAGCCGCTGACGGCGATCTTGAACTTGTGAGGCATCCAGCTGCCCCAGGTCATCTGCTCGGTCTTGATACCCAGCCCGGTGGAATCCTGCGTCCCGAAGCGACACCATTCGGAACCCACGCAGGTCTTCACCGTGCGCAGCGACTTGCCATAGGCATGGCCCGAGACCATCCCGGCGGCGTTCAGATCGGCCCAGATGTCGGGCAGATCCTCCTTTTTGATGCCGAAGAGATCGAGGCGCTGCCCGCCCGTCACCTTCACCATGCGGGCGCCATATTTGTCGGCGGCGTCGGCGATAGCGCGCAGCTCGTTGGGGGTGGTCACCCCGCCCCACATGCGCGGGACGACCGAATAGGTGCCGTCCTTCTGAATGTTGGCATGCATGCGCTCATTGACGAAACGGCTGCGCTGATCGTCGACATAAACGCCCGGCCAGGCGCAGAGCAGGTAATAGTTGAGCGCCGGGCGGCAGGAGGCGCAGCCATCGGGCGTGGTCCAGTGCAGTTCCTGCATGACCTGCGGGATGGCCTTCAATTCCTTTTCGAGGATCAGGCGGCGCACATCGTCATGGCTGAACTTGGTGCATTTGCAGAGCGTCTTGGGCCCCGCCTTCACCTCATCGCCCAGCGTGATGGCCAGCAGGCTTTCCACCAGCCCGGTGCAGCTGCCGCAGGAGGCCGAGGCCTTGCACTGGCTGCGCACCGCATCGAGCGAGCAGGCCCCGCCATGGATGGTGGACACCACCATGCCCTTGGTGACGCCGTTGCAGCCGCAGATCTCGGCATCCTCGGAAAGCGCCGCCACCGCCGCATGCGGATCATTCGAGGCACCACCGCCCATAGCGAAGGCCTGACCGAAGATCAGCGCCTCGCGGATGTCGGCAATATCCTCGCCGCGCTTCAGCAGGTCGAAATACCAGTTGCCGTCGGCGGTGTCGCCATAAAGCACCGCGCCGACCAGCTTGTTCTCCTTGACGATCACCCGCTTGTAGAGCCCGCGCGCGGCATCGCGCATCACGATGTCCTCACAGCCCTCCCCGCCGGAGAAATCGCCCGCCGAGAACAGATCGATCCCCGACACCTTCAGCTTGGTGGAGGTGACGGACCCCTCATAGCCGCTGGGCGTGCCGGTGGCGGCATCGGCAAGGCTGCGGCACATCTCCCACAGCGGCGCGACCAGACCATAGCACGCCCCGCGATGCTGCACGCATTCGCCCACGGCCATGATCGCCGGATCGCTGGTGAGCATATGGTCATCGACCAGAATGCCGCGCTCCACCTCCAGCCCGGCCAGCCTGGCAAGGCCCGTGGAGGGCCGGATGCCGACCGCCATCACCACGATGTCGGCGGGAATTTCCTTGCCGTCCTTCAGGCGGACACCGGCGACATGACCGTCCTTCTCAAGGATCGCGGCGGTGTCGGCGCCGGTCAGGATGGTCTGGCCACGGCGCTCCAGCTCGCTTTTGAGCAGCCAGCCGGCGGCCTCATCGAGCTGGCGCTCCATCAGCGTGGGCATCAGATGCAGCACCGTCACATCCATGCCGCGCAAGGCAAGGCCGTGTGCTGCCTCCAGCCCCAGCAACCCGCCACCGATCACCACCGCATGGCCGCCTTTTTCGGCAGCGGCCAGCATCTTGTCGACATCGTCGAGATCGCGGAAGGTGACGACGCCCGGCAGATCCTTGCCCGGCACCGGGATGATAAAGGGATCGGAGCCGGTGGCGATCAGCAGGCGGTCATAGGGTTCGGTGCGGCCCGATCTGGCGGTGACCGTCTGACCGGCGCGATCGATGGAGACCACCGGATCGCCCGAAATCAGGGTGATGTTGTTCTGCGCATACCAGTCGGCGCCGTTGATGACGATGTCGTCGAAGGTCTTCTCGCCCGCCAGCACGGGGGACAGCATGATGCGGTTGTAATTGACCCGGGGTTCGGCGCCGAAGATCGTCACCGTGTAGCGCGTGGCATCGCGCGCCAGAATCTCCTCGACGGCTCGGCATCCGGCCATGCCGTTGCCGATGACGATCAGCCTTTCGGGCCGGTCGGTCGGGATGGGATGAAGGGCGGTCATGGCGTAGCTCCCCGGACAGACGCGCCAACGCAAAAAGCCGCCACGAACCCAAGCCGAAAGGCTGGATCGAGGCGGCGACGTTGCCACGCAAATGAAATGATGAAGCACCCGACCCCGGCGAATCGCCCCTCTTTGGGCGGCGAGATCAGATGGTGTGAAAGCAATTTACCGCTTCCACCCGCTTTCGCCAAGCAACTTTTTTGCAGCGCAGCGAAATGGGGGGAAGCAGAGGTTTCAAAAGCCGAAATCGGCCTCCAGCCAGAACTTTCTGGTATCAACACCAAAGCCCTTGGCGACATAGCTGGCATATTTCACCAGCCATCCCACCCTGCCCGTCTTGAGGCCGACCGAGGCATCGAACTCATTGCCGAATTTCACATTGCCCACATCGCTGCCGAACCAGTGATAGCTGGCGGCATAGGTGAGCCCGGGCAGAACCTTCACCTTGGGAAATTTCCCCGAAAGGCCCACATAGGTGTCGCCAAGGCCCGCATTGGGCGTGGTGAGGAAGATGTCCGCCCAGCCGTCGAACTTGTGCAGCGTGGCCATCGGCGTCTGCATCGACCATGTGCCGCCCACCGCATTGGCATCGGCGCCCATCAGCTCATAACCGACATTGGCGGTCTGGTTGTGGATTGTCAGCGCGGCATCGCCGAGGAAATAGTTAACACCATAACCCCTTGTGTTGTTGCCGTAATTCGATTGGCGGGCATAGCTGCCGGTCAACCCCAGAGAGACTGTTTTCGCCAGAGGCAGCAGCGTGGCGAAGCGCATGCCATAGGTCTGAGAACTGTCGAGTTGGCCGCGCGCGGCAGGCAGGTTGATAAAGCCGGTCTTGTCGTAATCGAGCAGATAGGCAAAGCCCTTCAGCGTGATCGGCCCATCCTTCACCCCGCCATTCACGAAAATGAATTTGCCCGAATAGTAATCGCGCGGATTGCCATAGGCCCCATAAATCGAATGCTGCTGGATGGCATAGGTGGCATCCAGATCGAACACGCCCTGATGCACCTGCGCGCGGGCTGCATCGAAGACCTGCTCATTCTGCCGCCAGCCCACCGAGCCGACAAAGCGCTGATCATCAAGGTTGATGCGCTGGCGGCCCACGGTCAGCGTCAACGCCTTTGTAGCGTACTGGATTTGCACGCGGTTGAGGCCCAAAGTCTGCGGATCGGCAATGGTCGCCAGCGACGGGCGATACTGGTTGTTGCCGGGCACCGCATAGGGAAAGGCGTTGTAGCCCTTATCGAAGGCCAGCGTGCCCACCGCCTCGGCCAAAAAGCCCAGATGGGTGGAGGCGTCCCTGATCTCGAAACCGGCGCGGGTGCGCAGGGTGACGGCATCGGCGCTCTTGCTGGTGGCGTCGACATCCTCCCAGCGCAGCCGCATATCCAGCATGGGATCGAAGGTGACGCCATCGCCGACGGTGATTGGATCACCAAATTTCGGCTGCGCAGGCGTGCCATCGGCCCGTGCAGGCGCGCCCCAGGCCAATGGTGCGGCCATCGCGGCCAGTGCCAGAGCACGGGTGGTTTTGAACGTCCCCATCATATCCCCCTGTTCGATATGGCGATGGCAGGACGCAGCGATGCCCTCAGACATGCGGCCCTCACCGCAAGCCTGGCAGATCATCGCCTCAACACGAAAAAGCCGCCTCGATCAGCCCCTGATGGGGTTAACCGGGCGGCGTCCTTGCCACGCATTGTTGCTGTCCGATGCAGGTTCCTCGCGGCTCATCCTTGAGCCGCACCTTGCATCTGCGAAGAAGGCTAGGGGATCAGCCGCGTTTCTGGCAAACCCTATTTTTGCGAGCGCGAAGACTAATTTTTAGAACGCACCGTTATGGCAAATCGGCGACATAGCCTGTCACATCCAGCGGATCGAAGATGCGCCCATCAAAGAAACGGTTGTCTTCCAGGATCATATTGCCCTGCTGCGTGGAGACGGCGGTGATCTGGTTGAGGCTGCCTTCCACCTTGGAACTGGCCCCCGGAAGCGGCTCATCGGTGCCCAGCAGCGCGGCCCGATAGACATCCGGGCGGAACACCCGGCCGGCACGCGCCGCATCCTCCTGCGTGACCGCCATCCCCTCCCAACGCGCCATCTGGCTGTAGAGCCATTGCGCCTGGCTGACCCAGGGGAAGTTGGCCGCCTCGCGATATTGGAACATGAAATCAGGGAAGTGGATCAGCTTGTCACCACGATGCAGCAGCAGACGATCGGCCAGAGCCCGCTCGATCAGCTCGGCATTGCCGCCGAGATATTCGGGCCGGGCCAGAATACGCGCATGCTCGCCCAGCGCGGCGGGATCGACGAAATGCTGCGCGGCACGGCGCAGCGCGCGCACCAGCGCCTCGACCTCTGCGCGCCGTTCCTCCAGCACCGGCTCACGCATGGCCAGCACCTTTTCCACGCCGCGCCGCCAGATCTGCGCCGTGGCCAGCACGATGGTCCCTGCCCCGCGCTCGACCGCGACACTGTTCCAGGGCTCGCCCACGCAAATGCCGTCAACCTCGCCCGCCTCCAGCGCATCGGCGCAGAAGGGCGGCGGCACGGTGGCGATCTCCACATCCTTGTCAGGCCGAATACCGCAGGCCGAAAGCCAGTAGCGCAGCATGTAATTATGGCTGGAATAGCGATGCACCACCCCGAAACGCAGCAGTTTTCCCGCCGCGACACGCTCCTCCACCACGGCGCGCAGAGCCGCGCCCACCAGCGCCGGATCGCCCAGCTGGCCTTGCGGGCTGACCCTTGCCGCCAGATCGCTGCGCAGCGTGATGGCATTGCCGTTGAGCCCCAGCACAAAGGGCACCGACAGCGGCTGGGCGGGCCGCCCGCGCCCCAACGTGGTGGCGATGGCCAGCGGCGCGACCATATGCGCGGCGTCCGTCTGCCCGTAGAGCAACCGGTCCTGAACGGTGGCCCAGCTGACATCCTTGACCAGCCGCAGCGACAGGCCCTCGGCCCGCGCAAAGCCTTCCTCATGCGCCAGGATCGGCAGGGCCGCATCGACCAACGGCAGGAAACCGATGGAAAATTCTTCGCTCACGCATGGCCTCCCATCAGTCTGTGCGCGGTGACGACGGCATCGGCGATCTCGGCGATGCGGCGCCCCTGGTTCATCGCCGTCTTGCGCAATTCGGCATAGGCCTCCGGCTCGCTGATGCGGCGGCTGGTCATCAGGATGCGCTTGGCGGCATCGACGGCCTCGCGCTCGGCAAGGCGCCCGCGCGCTTCGGCCAGATCCGATTGCAGGCGGGAATAGGCACGGAACCGCCGGATCGCCAGATCGAGGATGGTGCGGATGCGATGGGGCGCGAACCCATCGACCACATAGGCCGAAACCCCGGCATCGATGCTGGCCCCGATCGATTCCTCGTCCGATTCGTCCACGAACATGGCGATGGGCCGGTCCAGCACGCGGCTGACAGCGAAATATTCCTCAAGCACGTCGCGGCTGGGGTTGCCCAGATCCATCAGCACGATGTCGGGATCGATCTGGCCCATGCGCGCGACAAGGCCCCGCCTTTCGGTGACGACAAAGATCTCGCAATCCTCAAGCGCGGCAAGGCCTTCCCGGATCACCGAGGCCCGCACGGCGCTTTCATCGACGATGGCTACACGCATGCGTGCGAGGGTGGCGCGAGCGGCGCCGCTTGGCAATGGGGCATCGGGATGTGATTTCGCACTTGCATCAAAAGGCGCGAATCGGCATTCTCGGTTGCAAGGCCATGCGCAAAGACGCGCCCGGCCATGGTGATGGCTCCACGCCTCACCGCTTTTCCATCCTCGCTTCGGCAATGGCGCCGCCGGTCCATCGGATCGGTCCTTCCTTCGGGAGATTGGCCCATGTCGTTGTGTACGCCGTTGTCATTTCAGCACCAGAGACGCAACCAGCGCGATCAGCAGTACAAGGCTGACAGCCTGCCAAAAGCGCACCGGATAACGCTCGATCAGTGGCAAGGGCCGCGTCGGGCGACGCTCGACCGCGGCGCCGCCTTCCAGCGCGCGCAGCAGGTCGACCACATCGCCGAAACGCTCGCCCGGCTCGATGGCGACGCAACGCATCAGCACCGCCTCGGCCCATGCGGGCAGATCGGGGCGGGCCTTGCCGGGCGCATCGGGGCGGCGGAAACGCGGGCGGCTGAAGGCTTCCACCTCGCCATAGGGCCAGCTTTGCGCGAAGAGGCGCCACAGGCAGACGCCCAGCGCGAACTGGTCGGTGGCCTCATCGCCAGCATGCCCGCCGAACATTTCGGGCGCCATGAAGGAGGGCGTGCCGGGGATTTCATCATGGGCGAAATCCTCGACGCGCGGCAGACGGGCGACGCCCAGATCGATCAGCCGCACGCTGCCATCCTCCCCAAGGATCACATTCTCGGGCTTGATGTCGCGGTGGATGATGCCCAGGCGATGGAGCGCTGCCACGCCGCGCGTCAGGGCAATGGCGATGCGCATCCCCTCTCGCAGCGAGACGGGATGCGCCAGCCGCACCTCCAGCGTCTGCCCCTCGTAATAGGGCTGGACGCCATAGAGCCGGGTCTGGCGCTCGGCGGCGACGGGATAGGCCGCGCCGACAAAGGGGCTGGCCACGCGGCTGCCCACCAGCATTTCGCGCGCGAAAGCCGCCCGCGCCCCGCTTTCGGACAGCAAAGATGGCTTGGGAAACTTCACCACCACCGCCTGCCCGCCCGCCGTATCGCGGGCGCGGAACAGGCGGGTGTAGCGCCCGTCGGAGAGCAAGGCCTCCAGCGCAAAGCCATCGACGCTTTCGCCCTCATGCGGCGGCGGCAGGATCGGCAAAGCGGCGAGACCGCCCGCAATGGCATCATGGCTGACCGCCGGCAGGCTGACCACATCGATCACCAAAGCGGTTGCATTGTCCTGCCCGCCGGCTGCCAGCGCCGCCTCGACAATCGCCTCGGCATCGGCCTGCGCCGAATGGCGCACGCCCAGCAAGGCGCTCAGGCGGCGCGGGTTGAGCAGACCATGAACGCCATCGCTGGTCAGCAGCAGGCGGTCATGCTCGGCGAGTGCAAGTTCATGATGATCCAGCCGCAGCTGGTCTTCCAGCCCCAGAGCGCGCAGCAGGATATGGCGGCGATCCGGATGGGAATGGGTGTGATCGCTGGTGATCTGGCGCAGCGTGTCACCGCGCAGATGCCACGCTCGGCTGTCGCCCACATGCAGCACATGCGCCTTGCGGCCACGCATCACCAATCCGGTGAAAGTTGTGGCGGTGTGAGCCATGGTCTCGCCGCGCCCCATCGCGGCCAGCCAGCGGTTGTAGGGGGCCATCACGCGCTCCACCGCCGCCGCCACGCCGATGGTGTCGGGCTGCGCGTAATAGCCCTCGATCAGCGTGCGCACTGCCAGCTCAGCCGCCGCGCGCCCCTGCCTGCCGCCGCTGACGCCATCGGCCAGAGCGGCGACCATGCCGTGGCGCGCCCGCTCGGTCTCGCTGCCCAGCCAGGCGCCCGCGAAATCCTGATTGTCGGCGCGCGGGCCCTGACCGCTGGCCCAACCCACCGCGACCCACAATCTGCCGTCCTGAACCACGTGCGTCCCTCCCGTGCCCGTATGCACGCGATTGGGACCGCCCTTCACCCGGCCCGTCAAGCCGGTTTCATCCATCAATCCAAACGCCCCGGGGGGAGCATCGACCGATGACTGACGACACTTTCTGGAAATCCGGCCACCGGCCCACGCTGATCATGGCCTTCCTCTATTTCGACGTGGCCTTCATGGTGTGGAACCTGCTGGGCCCGCTGGCGCCGATCTTCTCCAAGGTGATGGGCCTCAGCCCGGCGCAGAAGGGCTTTGTCGTCGCGGTGCCGACGCTGGCGGGCGCGGTGCTGCGTCTCGTCAACGGCTTTCTGGCCGATCGCATCGGGCAGAAGACCACCGGCATCATCAGCCAGATCATCGTCATCACCGGATTGCTGGGCGCCTGGCGTCTGGGCGTCACCACCATGGACGGGCTGATCGCGCTGGGCGTCGTGCTGGGCTTTGCGGGGGCCTCCTTCTCGGTGGCGCTGCCGCTGGCCGGGCGCTGGTATCCGCCCCAGCATCAGGGCAAGGCGATGGGCATTGCCGGCATGGGCAATTCGGGCACGGTCTTTGCCGCCATCTTCGCGCCGCTGCTGGCGAAGATCTTCGGCTGGAGCGATGTGCTGGCGCTGGCCACCATCCCGGCCACCATCGTGCTGATCGCCTTCGTGATCTTCGCCAAGGACAGCCCCAACCAGCCCGCCCCCAAACCCTTGGGCGAGTATGTTGCGGGCTATTTCAAGATGCTGGCCCAGGCCGATGCCTGGTGGTTCATCCTGTTCTACGGCGTGACCTTCGGCGGCTTTGTGGGCCTGTCTTCCTCGCTGCCGATCTTCTACACCACCGAGCTGGGCCTCACCCCGATCTACGCCGGTTACGCCACCGCCAGCTGCGTCTTTGCCGGATCGATGGTGCGCCCGCTGGGCGGCGCTCTGGCTGACCGCATCGGCGGCATCCGCACCTTGAGCATGGTCTATGCCGTGGCGGCGATGCTGCTGGCGATCATCGCTTTCGCACCCGTGGCCTTCCCGGTGATGTTCCCGCTCTTCTTCGCCACCATGGCCACGCTGGGCGTCGGCAATGGCGCGGTGTTCCAGCTGGTGCCTCAGCGCTTCCGGCAGGAGATCGGCGTGATGACCGGGCTGGTCGGTTTCGGCGGCGGCGTGGGCGGGTTCTATCTGGCGTCGTCGCTGGGTCTGGCCAAGCAGTTCACCGGCACGCAGTCGATGGGCTTTCTGATCTTCGCCGCGCTGGCTCTGGTGGCGCTGGCCGGGCTGACCAGCGTGAAGCGCCGCTGGCGCACCACCTGGGGCGCCGCCGTGCAGGGCGTTCGCATCTGACCAAAGAAGAAGGGGTGTGCGGACCCACTCCACACACCCCCAGTTGCTCGGCCCAAGGTCGGCCAAGGGCCCGGACGCCATGGTGGAGACATGACGCCCGGGCGGTTGAGGCACCGGTCCGAGCCAGATTCGAACCGATGCCTCGCAGCGAAGCCCTTGGCGCTGACCCACCAGCTGCACCGGGCTTCGTTTTCTTTATTCTTTTAACGCAGAGCAGGCTTTTCAGATGTTTGCGCCAGCAGATCGATCAGCCAGGACAAGGCCTGATCGCCCCGGCTGCGCTCGCTCCAGAGCGCGCGATAGATGAAGTGGCCCAATTCGCGGGGCGCTTCGACGATGCGCCACAGGCCACAATTCTGCTCCATGGCGAGGCGCCTTGGCACTGTGGCCAGCAGAGGTCCGGTGAGCATGGCAGGCGCCAGATGGGCATAGGGCAGCGTCATCACCACGCGGCGAGCCTTGCCGATGGCGCCGCCCTGCCCTTCCATCGCATCCTTGCCGTCATGCGTCGGGACCAGAGCGATATGGGGGCATTCGAGATATTCACTCAGCGCCATCCGGCCTGAGGCAGCCTGCGGGCTTGCCAGCCATGGATGATCGGGGGCCATCACGCAGACCAGATCGTCCGCGAAGAGCTGGCGCTGGTGATGCTGGGTCGGATCGGCCTCGCCGCCCGTCAGGATCAGATCGACATCGCCCGCCGCCAGAGCGCGATAACTGTCGCGGGACAGCGGCAGGATGTCGATGGCGGCATGCGGGGCCTGATCCATCACGGCGCCCAGCGCCGAACCCACAACGGTTAAAGCGCCATAATCGCTGGTGGCGATACGAAAGCGCCGCGTCAGCGTTTCGGGCACGAAAGGCGCCACGCTGACCAGCGAGGACACGCCCTCCAGCCATGAGGTCAGCGGCTCGGCGATGCATTGCGCGTAATGCGTCAGCTGCATGCGGCCATTGGCGCGGATCAGCAGCGGATCGCCGAAAAGATTGCGCAGCCGCGCCAGCGAGCGGCTGACGGCCGGCTGGCTCATGCCCAGATGCTCGGCTGCGCCGGTCACGTTGCGGCGGTTGAGCACCACCGCCAGAATGCGCAG
Source organism: Novosphingobium rosa NBRC 15208 (assembly GCF_001598555.1). Classification (GTDB taxonomy): domain Bacteria; phylum Pseudomonadota; class Alphaproteobacteria; order Sphingomonadales; family Sphingomonadaceae; genus Novosphingobium; species Novosphingobium rosa. Next base: position 8,050 of record NZ_BCZE01000009.1, on the reverse strand, counting down.
CAGATTGAGGTCCACCGTCGCGGGATGAAACCCGCCCGAGGCGCCGCAGAGCGCCTGATGAGAGAGAGGATGGGTCGCCATGGAAACCTCAGAGCGCCATCGCAAGGGAAGGTGCGGCACCCGCAGCCGCTCCAGACGCGCCGGGCGAGGGAGCGGGGAGCGGCTGGGGTGCCCACCGAGGCTGAGCGATGGCCCACTCAGCCGCAGCAAGGGAACGGGCTGGCGAAGGGAACCGGCCCGAGGGTTGAAACAGGCCCGCGGACCAGACAATCTTTCCGGCATGAAAACCGGTGAGGGAAGAGAAGATCATCGGCGGCTCCTGCGTTCGAGATATTGATATAGATTCGCAATATCAGAACGCAAGCAAAACCCGACATATCCCTGGCGTCATATCCATTATATGCCCGATGCATGATGGCCTGCGGCGGCCACCGCCTTTTACGGGTCATCCCTCATTCCCCGGATATCAGGCTTAGCAGGCCGTTCACCGCGATGGGCTAAAGCGGGATCACCGAAATTCCGGGACTTTTCGAGCGGCAGCGGGACCAGACCTCGAACAGAATCCCCCAACAGGGCGCCTATGACCTCTTTCTGGATGTGCCTGCGCGACCAACACGACCATCGGCTGATCCTGCTCGCCGGGCTGGTCTGCATGGTCGGCGCGCTCTGCGCCGTGCTGCTGATGCGGCAGGCGCGTGACTCCTGGCCCGAGCGTTCCACGCGCTGGGTGGCCGTGGCCGGGCTGACGGCGGGCTTCACCATCTGGGCCACCCATTTCATCGCCATGCTGGGCTATCTGCCCGGCGCCGCCATCGGCTTCCGCCCGGGGCCCACGCTGGCTTCGCTCAGCATTGCCGCCATCTCCACCTGGCTGGGCTTTTCGCTGGCGCTGCGCTTTCGCCAGCGCGCCATGCAGGCGCTGGGCGCTGTGGCGGTGGGCATGGGCATTTCGGGCATGCATTATGTCGGCATGATGGCGCTGGCCCTGCCGATGCGCATCGCGCTGGACTGGCATTTTGTCGCCCTCTCGCTGATCTTTTCCGTCGCGCCGCTCTATCCGGCGATGATCCTTTGCCTTGATGGTCACGGGTATCGCAGCAGCCTGAAAGCGGCCTCGCTGGCCTGCCTTGCGGTGCTGCTGCTGCATTTTACCGGCGTGGCCGCCATCCGGCTCACCCCGCAGCGCCTGAGCGTCAACGACGGTCTGATCCTCTCCACCCAGACCATGGCGGCGGCCATCGCGGTGGCGGCGCTGATCGTGGTGGCCAATTGCCTGATCGTGCTGATCACCAGCCGCCGCAACCGCGAGGCGATCCACGCCAGTGAGCGCGACTTCGCCCTGCTGGCGCGCGGCATTTCCGATTACGCGCTCTATATGCTCACCCTTGACGGGCATATCGCCAACTGGAACGCGGGCGCCCAGCGCCTGCTGGGCTATGACGAGGCCGAGGTGGTGGGCCGCCATGTCTCGATCTTCCACACGCCGACCGACCGCGCGCGCGGCACCCCCGCCAAAATCCTGACCACGGCGCTGGAAAGCGGCAAATACACCGGCGAAGGCTGGCGGCGGCGGCGGGATGGCTCCTCCTTCTGGGCCCATTTCTCGCTGGAGCTGATCGCCGATGCCGATGGCCGCCCCATCGGCCTGGCCAAGATCACCCGCGACATGACCCGCCTGAAAGAGGATCAGGACCGGCTGGAAAGGCTGACCGCCCAGCTCGACACCGCGCTGGACAACATGCATCTGGGCCTGTGCCTGCTCGATGCGCGGCATCGTCTGGTGCTGCACAACCGGCGTTTCGCGCAGATGTGGGAGCTGGACGAGGAGGATCTGCCCGCCGGCCTCGATCTGGACCTTCTATGCGCCCGGGCGCTGGCCTCCCGCCTGACCCCGCCCCTTCATGACGGCGGGCATGGGCAAGCGATGGCCGCCATGATGTGCCAGGCCGTGCGCAGCGCCGATGCCGGGCCGACCATCGGCGAATTCGACGAGAATCTGGTGCTGTCCATCGTCAGCCGCACCCTGCCCGATGGCGGCCTTGTCGCCACCTTCGAGGACATCACCGACCGCCGCCGCTCCGAGGCGCGCATCGCCTATCTCGCCAGCCATGATGCGCTCACCGACCTGCCCAACCGCGCCCGCTTCAGCGCCTGGATGGAGGCGGAACTGGCCCGTGCCCATGCGCAGGACAAGCATTTCGCCCTGATCGCCTTCGACCTCAACAGCTTCAAGGAGGTCAACGATCTGCGCGGCCAAGCCGTGGGCGACCGGGTGATGGTGGAGCTTGCCGCGCGCCTTAACGCGGTGCTGCATGAAGGAGAAATGGTGGCCCGCCTTGCCGGTGACGAATTCGCGGCAGGCAAGCAGCTGACAGGCGACAGCGATCTCGATGTCTTTGTGGGCCGCCTCGCCGCCTGCTTCGATCAGCCTTTCGACAGCGAGGAAACCCCCATCGTCCTGACAGCCCGCTTCGGCATCGCGGTGGCCCCGCTCGATGCCGAAACGCCCGAGGCTCTGCTCAACAACGCCGATCTGGCCGCCCAGCGCGCGAAAGCCAGCGTGGCGGGCAACATCGCCTATTACGAAAGCGGCATGGATCGCGCCGCCCGCACCCGTCGCCAGATCGCCGCCGATCTGCGCATGGCCATCGTGCGCGACGAGTTCCACCTGCTCTACCAACCCCAGCACCGCGTCGCGACGGGAGACCTCACCGGCTATGAGGCGCTGATCCGCTGGAACCACAGCAGGCTGGGCGTGGTCTCGCCCGATGTCTTCATCCCCGTGGCCGAGGAAACCGGAGAGATCATCGCCATCGGCCAATGGGTGCTGCGCCGCGCCTGCAACGATGCCGCAGGGTGGCCCGATGATCTGAGCGTGGCGGTTAACCTTTCCGCGATCCAGCTGATGCAGCCCGATCTGGTGCGCCATGTCGCCCAGATCCTGATCGACAGCGGCTTGCCTGCCCGCCGCCTGGTGCTGGAAATCACCGAAAGCGCGATCATCGCCGACAAGGCCCGCGCCCTGCATGTGCTGCGCCAGATCAAGGCTTTGGGCATCTCCATCGCGATGGATGATTTCGGCACGGGCTATTCCTCGCTCGATACGCTGCATGCCTTCCCCTTCGACAAGATCAAGATCGACAAGTCGTTCATGCTGCAGGCCTCCACCAGTCATCAGGCGGTGATGATCATCCGCGCCGTGGCAAGTCTGGGCCGCAATCTGGGCATCCCCGTGCTGGCCGAGGGCGTGGAAACCGCCGAACATGTCGCCCTGCTGGCGCAGGAAGGCTGTGACGAGGCGCAGGGTTATTATTACGGCATGCCGATGGAGCTGCCTTCGCACGGCGATCTGGACCGCGCCATTCTGTAAAGGCCGGAGAAGATTAACAATGCTCCAAGACGTGAAAAAACAAGACCAAGAATAGAAAATGGCGGGTTAACTAGGAACTTTCCCCTCAGCATTTCCCCGCAGGCTCCATTTGCCGGATCGTATCGGCTTCGTGGTTAAAAGCTGCTTATGGTTTCTTTTTTCCAAAATTTGAGACACCGTAAGGGACAACTCGGCACCGCCTTGAGTGCCGCCACGCTGGCCTGCGCCCTGCCGCAACCGGCTTTGGCCAAGCACTCCAAGACCCCGCCCCCCTGCACGCAAGACTGCCCGCCCCAACCGGGCTTTATCGCCCTGCCCACCGCGGACGCCGAATTCTGGGCCGGTTTCGGTTCGCCCGAACTGTCCTCGCTGATCGCGCAGGGCCTTGCCGCCAACCAGGATATGGCCAGCGCCAAGGCCCGCCTCACTGTCGCCCGCGCGCGGCTCAAGGCGGCCAGTTCCAAATTCTTCCCCTATGTCTCGGCCTCGGCCAATGGCACCAAAAACACCACGGTGGTGGGTGACATCCTGCAATCGGGCCTGCTGCCCAGCGCCGAGATCGACATCGGCTACGATCTCGACCTGTTCGGCGCCAACCGCGCCGCCCGCCGCGGCGAAAGGTCGCGCTTGAAGGCCAGCCAGCAGGATCTTGCCGCGCTGCGCCTCTCGCTCTCCTCGGAGATCGCGCGGGCCTATATCGCCATCTCCGCGATCGACGCCGAACTCGCCACGCTCAGCACGCAAAAAGGCATGGTCGACAACCTCGCCCGGCTGATCCTGATCCGCACCGCCGAGCATGAATCCGGCGCCTTCGAATCCGGTCTTGTGGTGCAACAGCAGGCTAGCCTGCTGGCCCAGCTCGAAGTGCTGCGGGAAAACCGGCAGGAGGTGCTGGCCAGCCTCGCCGTGCTGGTCAATCAGGAGCCGGGGCAGATGCAGCTCTCGCCCATGCCCTTCACCAATCTGGCCCTGCCTTCGCTGGGTGAGGTTCAGCCCAGCGACCTGCTGGCCCGCCGCCCCGATATCCTCGCCGCCGCCGACCGGCTGGAAGGCGCGCGCTTCGACGAGAAATCGGTGCGCGCCTCGCGCCTGCCCAGCGTCAAGCTGAGCGCCAGCGGCGTGGTCGGCATCGCCACGGGGGGCGGCTTCGCGGCCTTGGCCAGCGCGGGCGGCACGCTGTTTGCCGCGCTGTTCCAGGGCGGCGCGATCACCGCCCGCAATCAGGAGGCCCATGCCATCAGCGACGATGCGCTGGCCGCCTATCGTAAAACCCAGCTTAACGGTTTGCGTGAGGCTGTCAGCGGCCTGGCCGCGCAATCCTCGGCGCAGGCGCGCGAAAGGCTGTGGCTGCTTTCGATCGATGCGGTGGGCCGCTCGGCCCGTGTGGCGCAGGCGGCCTATCTGGAAGGCGAAGTGCCGATCAATGTGGTGACGGATGCCCGCGCCAATGAAATCGCCAGCCGCCGCGCCCTGATCGAGGCCCGCCGCGACCGCATGAACGCCACCATCGACATTTACCGCGCCATGGGCGGCCCGCCCGCCCCGGCAGAGGTTGTGGCCCCCATCCCCACGATCCTGCCGGTCACGCCGAGCGATGCGGCGCCTTCAACGCCCTCGTCCCCCCTGCATCGCAAGATGGCGCCACCCACGGCAAGCACGCAACCGCCGGTCTCAACGCCCGCCGTCAGCCAGGCGTCTCCGCCTGTCACGCCGCCAACGCCAGACGCCCGGACTTCCGCCATTTCCACCGGCAATCTCGCCGCCACCGCAACTAGGGATTTTTATCGTTAATCCTTTGCATGCGCGCTCCCTGCGCGATCAGCTAGGCCCCGTTTCACGGCCCAATAGGCCTGAAGGGCTAAGTTGGAAGAGTGCGGAACCTCACGTGTGCCGCTTAGGAGCTTGAAGACGATGCCCGATCCTGACACCAATCTTGATGCCAAGGTCTACGAAGCGGTTGATACCCTTGGCCTTAGCGGAAACCTCTCGCCCCTGAGCAGTCTCGATCAGGCTGCAGGCAGCCTCGCTTCGACCCCGCAAACGGTTGCAAGCGGCATCGCGAATCACCTCGACAGCAGCCTGACGGGCGGCCTTGGTCCGGTTAACAATCTGGCAGCAACTCCGCTCAGCAGCGGCAACACCTTCAGCAACCTGCCCGGCCTGAACTTCAACCAGGCCGAGCAGGGCGGCACGGTCGGCGGCCTGACCGCAGCCGTTCAGCCCGTGCAGCAGACCGCCTCGCTGGGCCAGCCCGGCAATCTGACGCCCGAAGTCGGCGCGGGGCAGCTCAACGCCGCGACGCAGAACGTTCAGAACGCGATCAATCAGGCCACCGCGGCAGCTCAGGGCGCCGGCCCCTCGGTGACCAACGTCACCAACAACATCGGCGGCACTGGCACGAACGGCGCTGACGGCGTGAATGGCGGCACCGGCGGCACGGGTGCCCCCGGCGCTCCGGGCACCACCACGGTCATCGAAGTCCCCGGCAGCGGCGGCACCAATGGCGCCAACGGCTCGAACGGCGGCAATGGCGGCGGCGGCAATGGCACGGATGGCACCCCCGGTGCGCCCGGCCTGAACGGCAATCCCGGCGCTCCCGGCACCAACGGCCATGATGGCACGCCCGGAACGCCCGGCGGCCCCGGGCCGTCTGGCCCGTCTGGTCCCTCCGGCCCGACCGATGGCCCCGGTGGCCCCACCGGCCCCACGGATCCCACCGGCCCCGTCACCACGCCCGACACCGATCTGATCGCCAATGTCGACGTCAATCATGTGCCCGGCGTGGGCGATGTGAACCTTGGCGCCAACATCAACCTCGACCCCATCGAACATCTGCTGGGTCAGGACATCGACCTCAATCTGGGCAGCATCGTCAACACCTCGCCCATCACGGGCGCTCTGAACGATGTGCTGGGTGGTCTGGGCACGGGCCTTGGCACCGGCGGCAGCACGGGCCTGAACATCACCACCGGCCCCACCGTGGACCACAGCCCCACCGACACCGATCTGGTGGTCAACACCGCCACCGCGATCCCGGGTCTGGGCACCACGGGCCTGAACGCCAACGTCAATCTCGATCCGGTCGAGAACCTGCTGGGTCAGGACATCGACATCAATCTGGGCTCGGCGCTCGATGTCGCCAACCTCACCGGCAACCTCACGCCCGCCATCACCAACATCACCGCCCCGCTGGGTGAGGCCCTCGCCCCCGTCACCGGCCCTGTCGGCGATGTGGCGAACAGCCTGCTCGGCACGGTCGGCGGCCTTACCGGCGGCGCAGTCACCGGCTCGCTGAACCTGCCCGGCAGCACCGGCAACAGCGCGCTGGGCCAGGCGGTCAACAATCTGACCGAAGACCTCTCGCCCGTCACGGCCCCGGTGAGCCAGGTGCTGAGCGACACGCTGAGCACGCTGAACGATGCCACCGCCGCCACCGGCGGCGTGGCCGGCATCCTGAACGGCCTTGCCGCCCCGCTCTCGCCCGTGACCGGGGCGCTTTCGCCCGTCACCAACCTCGTCAATTCGAGCGGCCCCGTGCGTGAAGCGGTGGAAGGGCTGAACGGCGTGGCCAATGAGCTGGTCGGCAATGTCCTCTCCAGCATCCCCAACGGCGCAGGCAGCCCCACGGCCGCCATCGGCAACACGCTGGGCAGCGTGCTGGGCAGCACCACCGGCCAGCTCAACGAAGCGCTGGCCCCTGTCACCGGCGTGGTGGGTCAGGCGCTGGGCGACACGCTGGGTCAGCTGACCGGCGCGGCCGGCAACACCGGCGCTTCGGCGCCCCTTACCGCGCTGGGCGACACGCTGGGCGCCCTCACCGGCGGAAGCGGCGCGACGGATCCGGTCGCCGCGATCAACGGCGCCCTTGGCGGCGTGGGCAATGTGGTCAACGGCACGGTCGGCTCGGTCGAGAACGCGCTGAACGGCGCTCTGGGCGGCCTGACGGGTGCTGCTGGCGGCACCGATCTGACCAGCGCGGTCAATGGCGCGCTGGGCCAGGTCACCGGCGCCCTTAATGGCGCGGGCGGCACGGGTGTCGGCAATGCGCTTGAAGGCGCTCTGGGTGGCCTGACCGGCGCTCTGGGCGGCGCTGGCACCACCGATCCCACCTCGGCGCTGAACAGCGCGCTGGGCAATGCCACCAATGCCGTCAACGGCGCGCTGAGCCCCGTGACCGGCACGCTGAACGAGGCGCTTGGCGCGCTGACCGGCGGCGTTGGCACCGGCGATCTGGCGGGCACGCTGAACAATGCCCTGGGCGGCCTGACGGGCGGCCTGGGCAGCGGCGCCAACCCCACCTCGACGCTGAACGGCCTTGTCGATAACGCCACGGGCACGGTGACTAACGCCCTGAACGGCACGGTCGGCAACGCCGTGAACGGCCTAACGGGCGCGCTGGGCAATGGCCTTGGCGGCGCCACCGATCCGACTGCCGCCCTGAACGGCGCCCTTGGCGGCCTGACCGGCGCTGTGAACGGCGCGACCGGTTCGGTCGGCAACACGCTGGGCTCGGTGGCCAACGCCCTGAACGGCGAGCTGGGCACCCTGGCGAGCGATCCCACCACTGCGCTGAACGGCGCTCTGGGCGGCCTGACCGGAGCCCTCAACGGCACGGTCGGCAACGCGGCCAACAGCCTGACCGGCCAGCTCGGCAACGCCGTGAACGGTCTCACCGGCGGC
>NZ_BCZE01000008.1 GCF_001598555.1 Novosphingobium rosa NBRC 15208 | reverse complement strand
TGTCTCCGATAGAGAGGCAGGCGGCCTATAATAAGAAAAGATTGGCAAAAGGTGCCCGCTTTGCAAAGCGGACACCTTTGCGATTGGATCAGGCCAGCGAAGGATCGATGTTCTTGCAGGCCACCAGCAGTTCCTTGACCGCATCGACCGAGATCTGGAGGTTGCCCTTGGCTTCCTCGTCCAGCTCGATCTCGACGATCTTTTCCACGCCGTCCGAACCGATCATGGCGGGCACGCCGACATACAGGCCGTCAACGCCGTAAGCGCCGTCAACGTAAGCGGCGATCGGCAGGATACGCTTCTGGTCGAACAGATAGGCCTCGGCCATGGCGATCGCCGAAGCGGCGGGCGCGTAGAAGGCCGAACCGGTCTTGAGCAGGCCGACGATCTCGCCGCCGCCCGAACGGGTGCGCGCCACGATGGCGTCGATCTTTTCCTTGGTGCTCAGCCCCATCTTGATGAGGTCGGGCACGGGGATGCCGTTGACGGTCGAGTACTGCGTGACGGGCACCATGGTGTCGCCGTGGCCGCCGAGCACGAAGGTGTTCACGTCGCGGATCGAGACGCCGAATTCCCAGGCCAGGAAGGTGCTGAAGCGGGCCGAGTCCAGCACGCCGGCCATGCCGACGACCTTGTTGGCGGGCAGGCCCGAGAACTCGCGCAGCGCCCAGACCATGGCGTCGAGCGGGTTGGTGATGCAGATCACGAAAGCGTCGGGCGCGTTGGCCTTGATGCCTTCGCCCACGGCCTTCATCACCTTCAGGTTGATCGAGAGCAGGTCGTCGCGGCTCATGCCGGCCTTGCGGGGCACGCCGGCGGTCACGATGATGACGTCGGCGCCGGCGATGTCGGCATAGTCGTTCGAACCGGTGATCTTGGCGTCGAAGCCCTCGACCGGGCCGCACTGCGACAGGTCAAGCGCCTTGCCCTGGGGGATGCCTTCGGTGATGTCGAAGAGGACGATGTCGCCCAGTTCCTTCTGCGCGGCCAGGTGAGCCAGCGTACCACCGATGTTGCCGGCGCCAATGAGGGCGATCTTCTTGCGTGCCATGAACTTCCAGTCCTCTACGCTCTTGCGGGCTTCCACCGGCGCCCCGGGAGTGAGGCGCTGACAGAGCTTGATCGATCCGGGCTTCCCGCACAGTCCCGCAAGCGCGCGGGGGCCCTTGGTTGGATTTGGAGGGTGCCCTATTCCTCTGCGCAGGCCATTGCAAGGCACGAAACACATAGGGATGCAAAGAGTTTGCGCAATTCATTCGCAATAGCGATAACTCGGGGAAAATGCACGTTTCGTTACAAAAATGAACCTGTCTGGTACGTGAACCGAAGGTTTGGCTTGCGCTTGGCGCATCGCTCGATGCGGAAAACGCATCGAGGACGGTTAGGCGGGCGGCCATGAAGGCCGACTCGTAACGCTAACGGGCCCGAGTCTGCCGACCGGGCCCGATGCTGGATGGCGGGCGCCTTAGCGGCGGCGCGGCGAACCGATCGCATCGGCCATCCGGCGGTCGAGCTGGCGGCAGACGGCGCGCCAGTGGTGCGATTGATCACGGTCGCCGCGCTGCTGGGCCAGCAGGGTCAGGCGGCGCGCCTCGGCGGCGGCGTTCAATCCGTGAAGGGCGAAATGGCGCAGCGTGCTGATCAGCAGGGCATCGGCGCTGATCGGTGCATCGGCATCGTTGGCCGCCATGGTCAGGGCCGGGGTGCACAGCACCCGCGCGACTGCTTTACATTCCCCGCTGCCTGCTGCTGCGAAACGAATGGACATGGGGGACGACTTCCTTGGATTTGCTTGTTTGTGAACCTTGGCGACGCGGTCGGTCTAGCTCCAAGGGCCTAAACCTTTGTGATCCGGCTTGGTTATCGAAATGTTGCGCTGTGTAAATTGCGCCGAAACGATGGATCGGCCCGCTTACTGCGGCGTGCCGATCCACTGGCCGCTGTTGCGGTAGTCCTCGCGGATGCCTTCACTGCCGGGCAGGCTTGTGGCGCGATAGGCCTTGTCGCCGCCGCGCCGGATGACGTCATCGGTGTAGGCGGGCGCAGGCTCGACGGGCGCGCTGGCGGCGGCGACCTGCACTTGCGCCGGGCTGCCTCCGGCCTGTTTCAGGCTGGCGTCATAGGCGCGCTCCACCGCCAGCGGATCGGCGGTGGCCAGCAGATCGGCGCTCTGGCCGGTGCGGGCGTGGGGGGCGGCGAGCGGTTCGCCGCCGGCGTAGGCGAAGCGGAAAGCCGCGCCTTCGCCCGCAGGTCCGGGCAGGCGGTAGAAGCGATGCGCGCCAATCTGGCCGATGAAATTCATCGCCGCGTCCCAATAGGGGTGAACGGCAAAGGTGTGGTAATGCGTCGCCAGCCCGACGGGGCGGAAGACGTAACCGGCCAGCGCCGCGCGCGCGACGGCCTGCGCCCGTTCCCAGAAATAGCGGTTGGGGAGGCGGGCCAGAGCGCCGTCACAGGTGAAGGTGAACTGGCAGCCGGTGGTCTTCTCCGAACCCTGAAACACCACGCCGCAGACCGTCTTGGGAAAGCTGGGATGCGCCACGCGGTTCAGCACCACCTGAGCCACCGCGCGCTGGCCATCGTCAGGCTCGCTGGCGGCTTCGTAATAGATGGCGCTGGTCAGGCATTGCAGGGCGCGGTCGTGGTCCTGACCCGCCGCCGCCGCGATCAGGGCGCGCGCCGAACCGGCGGGGCCGGCAAGGGTGGGCAGCGGATCGGGATCGCCATCATTATGCGCGCCGGGGGTGAGGGTCTGCTGGCCATCCCCGGGCAGCTGGTCCCACGCGGCCAGATAGTACCAGGCCGAACCGGGGAAGCTTTCGCCGGGGCGCTCGAAGGGCATGGGGGTGATCTGCTGGGCGCTGTCGTCCTCGGTGAGGGCGGCGAAACCATTGCCATGCTGCTGGGCCTGCACCTGCCAGCTGGCCGCCATCACCACCACGGCGGCGATCGAGACCGCGGCGGCGCGCAGCCCCACGGCCTGATGCAGATGATGGCGACGGGCGCGGGCGATGGTCAGCGGCTTGCGGCGCGAGAAACGGGCATGGAAATCCGCCGCGCGCGGCAGGTCTGCCAGCGCGTGGAGCGGAGTTTCAGCCATGTCACCCGGGCGCGGTTGCATCCGTAAGACCTTTGCAGAAATAGGACAGCCTGTCGCCTAGACGGTTCAACCATCCGTCGCATCTGTCGATTTGCCGCCGTTCCAAAGCGGCACGGACGGGGGCCTTAACCGTTAATCGCTTAACGCGGGCACGCCTTGCATGGTTAAGAAGGGCTTGTCGTTATCCTTGCTCGTTACCACATGATGGGGGATGCGCGCGGGCCTGTGCCTATTGCCCTTTCGGCCAAGGTTTCGGAACACCGCTTCGTACTTGCCACAATCGAACAAATCTGGAACACGGGCCTTTATGAGTCTCTCCCATATTACCGTGCGCGGCGCGCGTGAGCATAACCTCAAGGGCGTGGACATCACGCTGCCGCGAGACAGTCTGATCGTCATCACCGGGCTTTCGGGCTCGGGGAAATCCTCTTTGGCGTTCGATACGATCTATGCCGAGGGACAGCGGCGCTATGTCGAGAGCCTGTCGGCCTATGCGCGCCAGTTTCTGGAGATGATGCAGAAGCCCGATGTGGAGCATATCGACGGGCTGAGCCCCGCGATCTCCATCGAGCAGAAGACCACCAGCCGCAACCCGCGCTCCACCGTGGCGACGGTGACCGAGATTTACGATTATATGCGTCTGCTCTGGGCGCGGGTGGGTGTGCCTTATTCGCCCGCCACCGGACTGCCGATTGCGGCGCAGACGGTCAGCCAGATGGTGGACCGCGTGATGGCCCTGCCCGAGGGCACGCGCGCCTATCTGCTGGCCCCCGCCGTGCGCGGCCGCAAGGGCGAGTATCGCAAGGAAATCGCCGAGTGGCAGAAGGCGGGTTACACGCGCCTGCGCATCGATGGCGAGATGTATGCCATCGAGGACGCGCCGACGCTCGACAAGAAGTACAAGCATGACATCGAGGTGGTGGTCGACCGCGTGGCGGTGAAGGATGGCATCCAGAGCCGTCTGGCCGACAGTTTCGAGCAGGCTTTGAAGCTGGCCGATGGGCTGGCCTACATTGACCTTGCCGATGGCGTGGTGCCGGGGCGCGAGGGCGAGGCCAAGTCGAAGAATTTGAAGGGCGCGGGTGTGCCGCTGAACCGCATAGTGTTCAGCGAGAAGTTTGCCTGTCCGGTCAGCGGCTTCACGATTGAGAGCATCGAGCCGCGTCTGTTCTCCTTCAACGCGCCTCAGGGTGCCTGCCCGGCCTGCGATGGTCTGGGCGAGAAGCTGCTGTTCGATCCGCAGCTGGTGGTGCCCAATGAAGGCCTGTCGATCAAGGCGGGGGCGGTGGTGCCCTGGGCCAAGTCGAACCCGCCGTCGCCTTATTATATGCAGGTGCTGGCTTCGCTGGCCAAGCATTACGGTTTCGCGCTGGAAACGCCCTGGATCGATCTGCCCGCCGAGGCCAAGATCGTCATCCTCTATGGCACGGGCAAGACTCCGGTGCCGCTGACCTTTATGGATGGCAAGAAGCTCTACACCGTCACCAAGCCCTTCGAGGGCGTGATCGGCAACCTCAACCGCCGCATGCTGCAGACCGAAAGCGCCTTTATGCGCGAGGAGCTGGGCAAGTATCAGACCGCCCAGCCTTGCGAGGTCTGCGAGGGCAAGCGCCTGAAGCCGGAAGCGCTGGCCGTGAAGGTGGCGGGCAGCGATATCGCCGATGGCGTGCGGCTGAGCGTGCAGGATGCGCTGGCGTGGTTCTCCACGCTGGAGGAGAAGCTGACCGATCAGCAGAAGCAGATCGCCAAGGCCATCTTGAAGGAAATCAACGAAAGGCTTGGTTTCCTGAACAATGTGGGTCTGGATTACCTCAATCTGGATCGCACCAGCGGCACGCTTTCGGGCGGTGAATCGCAGCGTATCCGTCTGGCCAGCCAGATCGGCAGCGGGCTTTCGGGCGTGCTTTACGTGCTGGATGAGCCGAGCATTGGCCTGCATCAGCGTGACAATGACATGCTGCTGGCGACTTTGAAGCGCCTGCGCGATCTGGGCAACACGGTGATCGTGGTCGAGCATGACGAGGACGCGATCCGCGCCGCCGATTATGTCGTCGATCTGGGGCCGGGCGCGGGTGTGCATGGTGGCGAGGTGGTGGCCGAGGGCACGCTGGCCGATATTCTGGCCAACCCGAACAGCATGACCGGCCAGTATCTGACCGGCGCGCGCAAGATCGAGGTGCCCAAGGAGCGCCGCAAGGGCAATGGCCTGTCCATCGTGGTCGAGAATGCGCGGGCCAACAATCTGAAGGGTGTGACGGCAAAGTTCCCGCTGGGCACCTTCTGCTGCGTGACCGGTGTGTCTGGCTCGGGCAAGTCAACGTTGACGCTTGATACGCTGCAGGCCGGGGCTTCGCGCACGCTTAATGGCGCGCGGGTGATCGCCGGGGCGCATGACAAGATCGTGGGCCTGGAAAACTGCGACAAGGTGATCGAGATCGACCAGTCGCCTATCGGTCGCACGCCGCGGTCTAACCCGGCAACCTACACCGGTGCCTTCACGTTGATCCGCGATTGGTTCGCGGGTCTGCCCGAGGCTCAGGCGCGTGGGTACAAGGCCGGGCGTTTCAGCTTCAACGTCAAGGGCGGGCGGTGTGAGGCCTGTCAGGGCGATGGCCTCATCAAGATCGAGATGCACTTCCTGCCTGACGTTTACGTCACTTGCGAGGAGTGCAACGGCAAGCGCTACAACCGCGAGACGCTGGAGGTGAAGTTCAAGGGCCATTCCATCGCCGATGTGCTGGATATGACCATCGAGGACGCCGAAAGCTTCTTCGCCAATGTGCCCCCGATCCGTGAGCGCATGCATATGCTCAACGAAGTGGGGCTGGGCTATGTGAAGGTGGGGCAGCAGGCCACCACGCTTTCGGGCGGCGAGGCGCAGCGGGTGAAGCTGGCCAAGGAACTGGCGCGGCGCTCCACCGGCAAGACGCTTTACGTACTCGATGAACCCACCACCGGCCTGCATTTCGAGGATGTGCGCAAGCTGCTGGAGGTGCTGCACCGCCTTGTCGATCAGGGCAACAGCGTGGTGGTGATCGAGCACAATCTCGACGTCATCAAGACCGCCGACTGGCTGATCGACATGGGCCCGGAAGGCGGCGTGCGCGGCGGCACCATCGTGGCCGAAGGCACGCCAGAGCAGGTGGCCAAGAACAAGGCCAGCTTCACCGGGCATTATCTCAAGCCGCTGTTGAAGCGGAAGTAAGTAGGCCGGGCCTTGGCGGGGTTTGATATCCCGCCAAGGCAGCGGGCTGCGAAGGTTGTCGTCTTCGTTGAACATATGGGGGTTGGTATGATTGATGCGCCTGCTCCGCCGCCCTCAACCTATGCGATTGAACAGAAGCTGCAGCAGTGCGGGTTGAAGGCCGGAGGGCTGACTGTCGTCTATCGGCAGGAGTTGCAGAGCATCGAGATCATCATCGATGAACCAGCCGGCGCCACCAAGGATATGTTCGGCTGTATTCGGCAGGCTGCCGGGCCTGAGGTGGTCACTTACAAAAATGCGGCCATGCAACAAGCCTATGCCGATCAGCAGGAGGAACTGGATCGGCAGAAGATGCTGGCTTACGCCACCACGGCGTTGGAAAAGCGCGGTTTGCTGGCGGGCTTTCCCGCAAGATCCGATTTTGCCTCGAACGGTCTGTTTGCTCAGGCGCTGGAACAGCGGTGCGGCGGCAAGCCGGGGGAGTTTCTTATGGCAAGCCGCGATGGCGTGATGCTGCGGTCCGCGCCCGAGGCTTTCGACGAAACCCGATTTGGGAAAATGACCTGCCTTGTGGCGGAGCTGATCTATGTCAGCGCCAGAGACAAAAGCTTCAAGATCGACATGATCGGCAATGCGGCACCTGCCACCGACAAATGAAAACCCCGCCGGTGAGGGCGGGGCATTCGGCTTCGGCACAGAGCAAACCTTGCGCCGGGAGACGGAATGGGAGCGCGAGGGTGTAACACCCTCGCACCTATCCCTTCTTCTTACTTCTGGTTCGCCAGCAGCTTCAAACGCAGCGCGTTCAGCTTGATGAAGCCAGCCGCGTCCTTCTGGTCATAGGCGCCGGCGTCATCCTCGAAGGTCACATGGCGTTCGGAATAGAGCGAGTGGGGCGACTTGCGGCCCACCACATAGGCGCCGCCCTTGTAGAGCTTCAGACGCACCGTGCCGGACACCTTGGCCTGCGAATGGTCGATGGCGGCCTGCAGCATCTCGCGCTCGGGGCTGAACCAGAAGCCGTTGTAGATCAGCTCGGCATATTTGGGCATGATCTCATCCTTGAGATGAGCCGCGCCGCGATCCAGCGTGATCGATTCGATGCCGCGATGCGCGCGGGCATAGATCTCGCCGCCCGGGGTTTCGTACATGCCGCGCGACTTCATGCCCACGAAGCGGTTCTCGACCAGATCGAGACGGCCGATGCCATGCTTGCGGCCCAGATCGTTCAGGGCGGCCAGCAGGGTGGCGGGGCTCATCGCCTCGCCGTTCAGGGCCACGCCGTCGCCCTTCTCGAACTCGATCTCGATGTATTCGGGGGCGTCAGGCGCGTCCTCGGGGTTGACCGTGCGCGAGTAGACGTAATCGGGCACTTCCGACCACGGATCTTCCAGCACCTTGCCCTCCGACGAGGTGTGCAGCAGGTTGGCGTCGGTGGAGAAGGGGCTCTCGCCGCGCTTGTCCTTGGGAACGGGGATCTGGTGCTGCTCGGCCCAGGCGATCAGCGCGGTGCGGCTGGTCAGGTCCCACTCGCGCCAGGGGGCGATGACCTTGATGCCCGGCTCCAGCGCATAGGCCGAAAGCTCGAAGCGGACCTGATCGTTGCCCTTGCCGGTGGCGCCATGCGACACGGCGTCGGCACCGGTTTCACGCGCGATCTCGATCAGGCGCTTGGAAATCAGCGGGCGCGCGATGGAGGTGCCCAGCAGATAGTCGCCTTCATAGCGGGCATTGGCGCGCATCATCGGGAAGACGAAATCGCGCACGAATTCCTCGCGCAGGTCGTCGATGTAGATATGCTCGGGCTTCACGCCCATCAGCTCGGCCTTGGCGCGCGCCGGCCCGAGTTCCTCACCCTGGCCGAGGTCGGCGGTGAAGGTCACCACCTCGCAATTGTAGGTGACCTGAAGCCACTTGAGGATGACCGAAGTGTCGAGGCCGCCGGAATAGGCGAGAACGACGCGCTTGATGTCAGACATGAGGCAGGCGCTCCGCTGGGAGGGATAGGATCAGCGCGGGCGACTAGCAGGCGGGGGGGGCAGGGGCAAGGAGGAAGGGGGCGGGAAGCAAGAAGGAAAAGGAAGGTGCGAGGGTGTTACACCCTCGCGCTCCCATTCCGTCTTCCGGCGAGAGCGACGCATGGGGCCGAAGCCTCATGCCCTGTGCTCCTCGCTGGGATCAGGCCAGCCAGTTGCGGATTGCGCCGATGAAAGCCGCAGGATCTTCCGCAGGCAGCATATGGCCCGCGCCAGCAATCACCGACAGCGCCGCGCCGGGGATCAGCGCCGCGATCTGCTCATGCTGCGCCACCGGGCTCCAGCGATCCAGTTCGCCCACGATGGAGAGGGTGGGGCAGGCGATCGAGGGCAGCAGGCCCTCCACCTCGGGCCGGGCCAGCAGGGCCTCGATCTGCTCCTCGAAGCGGGTCTGCCCGGCGGAAATGCACATGGCGCGCAGATCGGCCACCAGCGCGGTGTCAGCCAAGGCGGCAGGCGTCAACATCGGCGGGAGCCACGTATCGACCAGCGCGGCAAAGCCCTGTTCGCGCCCGATGTCGCGCAGGGCATAGCGCTTCTCGCGCTCTTTGGGCTGGATCGGGTGGATGCCGGTGTCGGCCAGCACCAGCGCTTCGACACGTTCGGGCGCGCGGCGCATGATCTCCAGCGCGATGCGCGCGCCCATCGAATGGCCCAGCAGCACAAAGCGCTCCGGCGCGCGCGCCAGAGCATACTCCGCCATCGCGCTCAGGCTGGTTTCGCGCCCGTAGAAATCGTCGATTCCGCTGGCGCCGGGGAAGGCCTCCATCGTGGCCGAGAACATCGACAGATTGCACAACAGGCCGGGGAGGATGAAAAGCGGGCTCATGCGCGGGCCAGGTAAAGCACGTCGCGCGGCTGGGAAAGCAGGAATTGCCCCGAATCGATAAACAGCGTCTCGCCGCTGGCCAGCACCCCGTCGGCCATGAACAGCGCGGCATCGGCCAGTTCCGCAGGATCGGTCAGCCGTTGCAGCAGGTTCATCCGCCCGCTGGTGAGATGCTCGTCGGGCTGCTGGTCCCAGCTCGGCATCATCGCGCCCGGCGCTAGCCCATAAACGCGATGCGCCGGATAGGCCATCGCCAGCATTCGCACCGTGGCCGAAAGCGCATGCTTGGCCATGGTGTAGCTGAAGAAATCCGGGTTGGGGTTGGCCAGCTTCATATCCAGCATGTTGATGACCATGCGGCCATCATCGGCACCCTTCAGGAACACCTGAGCCATCCGCGCCGGGGTCTGCGCATTGACCTGCATCGCCTCGGCAAAGATTGCCGGATCGAGGGCGTCGCCCCCGTCATAGCGAAACACCGCCGCGGAATTGACCAGCAGCCGCAGGTTTGGATGTGTGGCGGACAGGCGCCGCACCATGGCCACCGCCGCATCGCCATCGGCCAGATCGCATGGCGCGGTTTCTGCGCTGGGCAGCGTTTGAGCCAAGGCCTCGGCGTCCTCGCGCGAGTGCCCATAATGGATGATCACATGCCAGCCCGCCGCTCCGAAAGCGCGCGCCATTTGCGCTCCGATGCGCTTGGCGCCGCCGGTGATGAGGACGGTGGGAGTGGTCATTTGTGTTTGGGTAAGGGGAGGGGAGGATAGGGGCAAGAAGGAAAAGGAGAATGCGAGGGCCATAAGCGCCCTTGAATGTCTGCGTTGCGCCAAGGGTTCGGCCAAAGAGCAACGTCGCTGCGCCGCAAGCAGGACTCCTGATGCCTGCGGCACCACTGCGATATCGTCGGGAGACGAAATGGGAGCGCGCGGGGGTTACCCCCTCGCATCTTTCTTTTTTCGCCCTAAACTGATCCCCTGAAAGGATATTCACCCATGAATTTCGATCTGGTCGATGTTTTCCCGAGCGACAGGCCTCTCACGGGCAACCCGCTGGCCGTGGTCCATGGCGGCGAGGGGCTGAGCGATGAGCAGATGATCAAGCTCACCCGCTGGCTGGGCTTTTCGGAGACCACCTTCCTGCTGCCGCCGACCGATCCGGGCGCGGATTACCATGTGCGCATCTTCTGCCCGCGTGGGGAACTGCCCTTTGCGGGTCATCCCACGCTGGGCACCGCATGGGCATGGCTGAACGCCGGCGGCAAGCCTGCTCGCGAAGGCGTGGTGATGCAGCAATGCGGCGTGGGTCTGGTCGAGGTGCGCCTCACGGGAGAAAAGCTGGCCTTCCGCGCGCCGCCGCTGATCCGCTCCGGGCCGCTGGGTGAAACGGAGCTGGCCGAGGCGCTCAAGCTGCTCAATCTCCCGCGTGAAGCCGTGCTGGATGCCGTCTGGGCCGACAATGGGCCGGGCTGGCAATTGCTGCGACTGGCCAGCGCCGGGGCGGTGCTGGCGGTGGAGTGCCCCGCGCGCGGTCCGGTGCCGACCGATCTGGCGCTTGTCGGGCCGTCGCAGGAACCCGGGATCGACTGGGAGGTGCGCACGTTCTTCGCCGGTGCGACCGGCGCGATCATCGAAGACCCCGTGACGGGCAGCCTGAACGCCAGTCTCGGGCAGTATCTGTTCGAAACCGGGCTGGCGAGCGAGGCCTATGTCGCCGCGCAGGGCCGCTGCGTGGGCGCCGATGGCCGCGCCTATGTCAGCCGTGAGGGCGATGACGTCTGGGTCGGTGGCAAGGTCGCGGCGGTGTCGGTGGGGGGCACGCTGACGGGCGTCTGAGCCTCGACGAAAAGGCGCTGGAAGGCGCGGTCGTGGAAGATCCAGACCTCGGGGAAGTGGGTTTGCGCCTCGGCGCAGGCCGCTTCCCACCAGCTCTGGGGCGGCGTGGGCATCCCTGCAATCCATGCTGCGTGAGAGAGCAGCACCAGCCCGTCGCAGCGCGCATAATGCTTGGCGCATTTCTTCGCGACCAGCCGGGCTATCTCTTGGGCGTAAAGTTCCGGCGCAACGGGTCCGGGCCCCAGCACCGCATAATCGGCCTGCGAGAGGAAGAGGTGGCAGGCGTCCAGATAATCGCGGTTGCGCTGGCGGGTGGGGTCGTCGGCCTCGGTGTTTTCGAAGAGCAGGGTGCGATTGTCGAGATGGATCGCGAAATCGGGCGTCTGCCAGTGCTTCTCGCCGATCAGCCGCACGGCCTGGGCACCGCGCATCGCCGCGAAACGCGCCGCGATCCACGCCTCGCGATAGGGCTTGCCAATCTGGGAGCGGATATCGCAGGTCTCGGCCAGCTGCGCGCCGACGCGATCCGTCAGCGCGATCAGCTCGGCGGGCGTGAACCAGTGGTCGTAGGCGATCGTGTCCATGCGGGCGTAAGGCTAGACCCGCGCCCGCATCGAGCCAAGCGCGATCAGCCCAGAGCGGCCTGCTTTTCCTCGACCAGACGGTCCAGCTCGGCGCGGCTCATCTTCTTGGCAGCGGTCTTCAACTGGCCGCAGGCCGCGTCGATATCGCGGCCGCGCGGCGTGCGCACCGGGGCGCTGATGCCCGCCTCGAAGACGATCTCCGAGAAACGGCGGATCCGCTCGGGCGTCGAGCATTCGTAAGTCGCGCCCGGCCAGGGGTTGAAGGGGATCAGATTGACCTTGGCGGGCAGCTTGTACTGCTTGAGCAGGCGCACCAACTCGCGTGCGTCCTCGTCGCTGTCGTTCTTGTCCTTCAGCATCACATATTCGAAGGTGATGCGGCGAGCGTTGCTGGCGCCGGGGTAATCGGCGCAGGCCTGAAGCAGCTCCTCGATGCCATACTTGCGGTTGACCGGCACGATCTCGTCGCGCACATCCTTGTTCACGGCATGCAGCGAAACGGCCAGATTGACGCCGATTTCCTCACCCGCGCGGGCCATCATCGGCACCACGCCGCTGGTGGACAGCGTGATGCGGCGCTTGGACAGAGCCAGCCCGTCGCCATCCATCACGATCTTGAGGGCATCGCGCACATTGTCGAAATTATACAGCGGCTCGCCCATGCCCATCATCACGATGTTGGTCAGCAGGCGGCCATCGGCGGAGTAGTCGCCCTCGGTTTCCTCGTCATCCAGCCCGTTCATCGCGCCCTTGGGCCACTCGCCCAGGGCATCGCGCGCCAGCATCACCTGGCCCACGATCTCGCCCGGGGTCAGATTGCGCACCAGACGCATCGTGCCCGTGTGGCAGAAGCGGCAGTTCAGCGTGCAGCCGACTTGGCTCGACACGCAGAGGGTGCCGCGATCGGCGTCCGGAATGAACACCATCTCGAACTCATGGCCATCCGCCGTGCTGAGCAGCCACTTGCGCGTGCCATCCTCGCTGTGCTGCGAGACGACGATCTCCGGGCGGCCCACCACGAAGCGCTCGGCCAGCCAGGGGCGCATGGATTTGGCGATGTCGGTCATCGCTTCGAACTCGCTGACGCCGCGGTGGTAGATCCAGTGGAACACCTGCTTGCCGCGCAGCTTCGCCGCCTTCGCATCCAGCCCGGCCTCGGTCATCAGGCGGGTGATCTCGGCCCTTGGCAGGCCCAGAAGGTCGATCTTGCCATCAGGGCGCGCGGTGACGGCACGCGGCGTCACCACCGGGTCGATGTGACCGGCAATGGGCATGGAGGTGGGAAGCTGGATGTCGATGTCTGCCATGGCGCGGGCCTGTACGCCGTTTTGCGGGAAAAAGATAGGTGGGGAGGAAGGCAGGACATGCAAGGGTGTTACACCCTCTCGCATCTTCCTTTCCCTTCTTAACGATCCGAAGCACACCCCAACAACGCGGCATCCATCGCTGTCGCCGCCCCGTCCAGCACGTAGCTGTCGCTGAACACATGGCCATCGGCCCCATGCGCGCTCACCACCATGCCGCTGGCCGAGCGCATCGCGGCGGTGATCGCGGCGTCCTCGCGCCGGGAGGGGGCCCATGCGTCGCCTCCGCCCGAGGCGAGGCGCCATTTCTGCCCGTTGATGTTCAGCACCACGGGGCGGCCTGCCTCAAGGTGACGGGAGAGGCGCATATGGAACTGCCCGCGCATGCCGCGTTTTGGCCATGAGCCGACATCGGCATAGGGGGTGAAGGCGCGGGGGCCTCTGCCGGGCTCGGCCATGGCGATGGCGTAGCAGCGGGGCACGGCGGCGTCGCGGAAGGCGCCCCATGCGCCGAACATGCCGAGGCTGTCTCGGGCGAGGGCGGAAGAGGGCAGGGCCAGAAGAGGGAGCAGCAGGAGCAGGCGCTTCATCGCGCTCTCATGACAGAAAGGGCGCGCGGGGGCTAGATCACCTTGCGGGAGAGGCGGCGGGGTTTGCCTTTGGGCTTCGCGGCGTGGTTTGCCGGGGGCGGCGCCTTGCAGGCGTATTGGTCCAGCGTGCCGTGGATTTCGCCTTTGTCGGCGGAGATGGTCAGCATGGAGCGGCGGTCCGTGCCGTGATCGTTGCACTGCCAGTCGATGATGGGGGCCGGGTGAGGCGAGGTGGCCAGCGCCTGCCACTCGTGGAATTGCAGCAGCAGCGGGCGGCGCGGGTGGGCCTTGCTGGTGAAGGCGTGGAGGTGCGGGTTGTCGCGCGTGATGCCCACCACGATGGCGTAGCGGTGGCCGCAGGTGGAGTTGCCCATGGGCAGCAGGAATTCGCTGGCGATCCCGTCATGGTTGTAATCGACGAGATGCATGATGGCGGGGGCCGGGCGGGCGTGGATTTCGGCGCGCAGGGCGGTGTTGTCGCGGCTCATGCGGCCGATGTCGGCCACGTCGAAGGGCCAGCGTTGCAGCAGGGCGGTGGGGGCGTCGCTGGGGCTGAAGCCCGCCTGCGCGAAGAAAGGGGCCAGGGGCAGGCGTTCCGGTTTGGCGTGGGGGCGCTGGCGTTCAAGGATCAGAACGCCCTCCTGCGCATAGGCGAAGCTGTTGCAAGGGCAGGCGACGGCGGTGTCGAGATCCTGCGGGCTGCAGGTGCTATCCTTGGGCTTGCCGCGCCAGATCAGCCGCCATGTTTCCTTCACGCCGTGGATGATGACCTGTCGTTCCTCGCGCACCACATCCTTGGCGGGCGGGGCTGCCAGCAGCGGCGCGGCGAAGAGGGCCAGAATCGGGGCAAGAAAAAGGGGCAGTCGCATCGACCGCCCCCTTAGCAACTTCATCGTGTTTCAGCGCATGATTTCAATCCATCTCCCAGGCGCGTTCGCCATGGGCGGTGATGTCGAGGCCTTCGCGCTCTTCATCGGCGTCGGCGCGCATGGGCAGGATCCTGGCCACGCCCCAGCCCAGCGCCAGACTGGCCAGAGCCGACCACGCAGCCGTGACGACCACGCCCAGCACCTGACCTTCAAGCTGCCGCGTGAAATCCATGCCCGGCGCATAACCGGCGCCGCCCAGCGAGGGGGCGATGAAGATCGCCAGCAGGATCGAGCCGGTCATGCCGCCCACGCCATGCACGGCGAAGACGTCGAGCGAATCGTCGATGCGCCAGCGGTTCTTCACCAGATGGATCATCGGGAAGCAGATCGCGACCGACAGCGCGCCGAACACCACCGCCGCGCCCGGCGCGATAAAGCCCGCCGCCGGGGTCACCGTGGCCAGACCGGCGACAGCGCCCGTGGCGAAGCCAATGCTGGTGGGCTTGCCGACCACGATCCGCTCCAGCGCCAGCCAGGTGAGGGCGGCGGTGGCGGCGGCGGTATGCGTGGCAAGGATCGCGCTGGCGGCGGCGCCATTGCCGGTGAAGGTCGACCCGCCGTTGAAGCCGAACCAGCCCACCCACAGCAGCCCCGCGCCGATCATCGTCAGCGAGGGGCTATGCGGCAGCATCAGCGTCTTGGGCCAGCCCATGCGCGGCCCCAGCAGCCATGCGGCCACCAGCGCCGAGACGCCCGCCGTGGTATGCACCACGATGCCGCCCGCGAAATCCAGCGTGCCAAACCGCGTGACCATCCAGCCATTGCCCCAGATCCAGTGCGCCACCGGCACATAGACCACCAGCCCCCACAGCGCGCAGAAGCCCACGACCCAGCCGAAGCGCGCGCGGTCCACCCATGCGCCGGCCATCAGCGCCGGCGTGATCGCGGCAAAGCAGAGCTGGAACAGGGCGAAGCTGTTTTCAGGCAGGTTGGTGCCGCTGCGCACCGGGGCCAGATGGGCAAGGCCGAACTGGCCGAGGCCGCCGATCCAGCCGCCGATGTCGCCGTTGAAGGTCAGCGAGTAGCCCACCAGCACCCACAGCAGCGAGGCCGCCGCCGCAATCGCGCCCACCTGCACCAGCACCGAGAGGAAGTTCTTCCCCCGCACAAGACCGCCGTAAAACAGGCTGAGCCCCGGCAGGCACATCAGCATCACCAGCGCCGAGGCCGTCATGATCCAGACCGTATCCGACCCGCTGGGCCCCGTTGTGGCCGCCGCGGCCTGAGCTGGCGACGACAGCGCCAGAGCGCCCGCCAGGGACGCCACGAATCCCGGCCGCCAGACCGCGCGAAGTTGCATCGAAATCCCTCCAGATTCGCGCCGGGCCAGCCGGAGCGACGTTTTTCATCCTGAAGTGCCTTTGTGATGTTGGAAAAGATCGCGCAATGACATTTTTGTGATGGAATACGTTGTAGGCGTAAAATTGCGCGGGGGTGCCTGTGGCGGGAAAGATACGCTGTTGCGGGAAAGTGACGGGCCCCGCATTTAAAGAGCATCCAAGCCGAGGGAATCGGGTTAGAGAGCATACGTAAGCGAGACGCAGTCAGCGAGAGGCGCGGGCAGTCAAGCCTGTCCGCGCCATGTCTCAAGCGAGCGGGCCGCAAGGAGAAGGGAAGCTCCTTGTGGCCCGATTTCTTTTCAAGACTTTAAGAAGAGACAAGGCGAGGGTGTTACACCCTCGCGCTCCCATTTGCTGTCTGCGTGGCGCATCGGGGTCAGCGTTGGAGCAACGTCGCCGCGCCGCAGGCTGGATTCGCGGCGGGGCGCTATCGGGTTAGAGCCTGCGGCGCCGCAGGTGGATAGTCTGAGCGCTACGACCGGGTGCCACGGCCCATGCGCCGGAAGACGTCATGGGAGCGCGAGGGGGTAACCCCCTCGCATCGATCTTTCTTCACCCCTTAACCGGGTACTCGATCCCGATCACTTCCCACTCCTTATCCCCGCCCGGCAGCACGACCCGGCGCAGATCCCCCACAGCCGCCCCGCGCAAAGCCCGCGACAAGGGCGCCGACCAGCCGATCATGCCCTTGCCCGCGTCCTGCTCGTCATCGCCGACCAGCGTGAGTTTGCGGTGGTTGTCGTCCTCATCCGCGATGGTCACGGTCGCGCCGAACCAGCAGCGCGACTGGTCTTGCTGCCCGGCGGGATCGACCACGCGCACGGCCTTCATGCGGCGGGCGAGGTGCGCGAGTTCGCGGTCGATCTCGCGCATGCGCTTGCGGCCATAGAGGTAGTCGCCGTTTTCGGAGCGGTCGCCATTGCCCGCCGCCCAGCTGACGACCTCGACGATCTGGGGGCGCTCGGTGCCCAGCAGGTGGTCATAGCGGGCGCGCAGCACGGCAAAGCCGGCGGGGGTGATCGGCGGGCCTTCGTTGAGGGGGCGGGTCGGTTTCATCAGGGGCTTGTGGGGCACAGGCGGCGGAGCCGCAAGGGTAAGCGTCGGCGGCCTCGCAAGGGGGCGTTATCGACGAAAGTCTGCGTGGAAAGGCGCTGGCCAGTGGGGGGCGGGGTGTCTAAGCGCCCAAGCTTGGCCAGTGGAGACGTTGAATGTTGTCGGTCGTGGGCATTGTGCTGCCCATCTTCGCGCTGATTTTCGCCGGATGGGGCGCGCGGCGCAGCGGCGTGCTGGGGCCGCATGCCACCGGGGAGCTGAACCGCTTCGTGGTGTGGCTGGCGCTGCCCGCGCTGCTGTTCGACATCGTGGCCAAGGCGCATTGGCATGACATCTGGCAACCGGGCTTTGTGGCGGCCTGCGCGCTGGGGATGGGCGTGGTCTTCGCGCTGACTCTGGCGCTGCGCTGGCGCAAGGGGCGTCCGCTGGCCGATGCGGCGATCGATGCGTTGAATGCGGCCTATGCCAACACCGGTTTCATCGGCTTTCCGCTGCTGCTGGCCGTGTTCGGGCCGAGCGCCATGGCGCCCACGCTGATCGCGGCGATCCTGACGGTCTGCGTGCTGTTCGCCGTGGCGCTGGTGCTGATCGAGCTGGGGCTGCAGGCCGAGGCGCATCCATTGCATATGGCGCGCAAGGTGGCGCTGTCTCTGGCGCGCAATCCGCTGCTGGTGGCGCCGGTGCTGGGCGGGGTGCCGCTGGCCTTCGGGCTGGCGCTGCCGGGGCCGGTCGATGCGTTTTTCAAGCTGCTCGGCGCGGCGGCCTCGCCCTGCGCGCTGGTGGCGCTGGGGCTGTTTCTGGCGGAAAAACGCGAGGGCGGGGCTGGGGAGGGCGGCGCCACAACCCTGCTGGTGGCGCTGAAGCTGATCGCCCAGCCCGCCGTCACATGGGTTCTGGCCGCCTATGTCTTCCATCTGTCGCGACCGCTGGCGGAAATGGCCACGCTGCTGGCCGCGCTGCCCACCGGCACCGGGCCCTTCATGGTGGCCGAGTTCTACCGGCGCGAGGCGGGCATCACCGCGCGGGCGGTGCTGATCTCCACCGTGCTGTCGTTGGGGACGGTGACGCTGTTTCTCAGCCTGATCCGGTAAGGCGTCAGCGCTCGCTTTCGGTGGCGACGGCGGGCATGTCGCTGATCGGGGTGGTGATGATCCTGTCGCGTGAGGCGCGGATATCGCCGGTTTCGATCTGGATCTTCAGGCGTTCGCGATCGCGGGTGCGGTACATGTCCTCGGCGCGGTTGATGGCGTCGATGCTCACGCCGCTGTCTTCCAGCGCGAGGCGGGCCATCTTCACCGCCGATTCCATCAGCTCGCGCACCACTCGGCTGACCGGCGACTTCTTCAGACGGATCAGCGCGCGGCGGTCATAGGCGCGCACATAGATCCCGGCCTGAGGGAAGGCCTGATGCACCGCCTCGACCAGATCGGGCGAGATCTGATCGCCATCGAGGCAGAAAAGGATCAGCTGGGCTTCCTCGGCTCCGGCCTGACGCAGCAGGTCCAGACGCGTGCCGTCGCCGAAATAGACCTTGGCGCCAAAGCTTTCGGCGATGTCGATCATTTCGATGTCGCGGTCCACCAGCGTGACGGTGATTTCGCTGGCGATCAGCATTTGCGCCACCGTCTGGCCGAAGCGGCCATAGCCCACGATGATGGCGGCGGCCTGATCGGCCTGAGCGGGGCCTTCACGCTCGCCCTGGGGCTTGGCGGGCTCCTTGCGCAGCGGCTTGGTGAGCGCCATCAGGAAAGGCGTGGTGGCCATGGAGACGGTGACGATGGCGCCGAACAGGCTGGCCGCATCCGGGGCGATCAGATAGGCATTCTGGGCCTGCGCAAACAGCACGAAGCCGAATTCGCCGCCCTGGCTCAGCAGCAGGCCCAGCGCCAGCGCGCCGCGCCATGTCATGCGGAAGGCGAGGCCGATCAGGAAGATCACCAGCGTCTTCACCAGCACCAGCGCCAGCGCCATGGCGATGACGAAAAGCGGGCGCTCGGCAATGGCATGCAGGTTGAGCATCATGCCGACCGTCAGGAAGAACAGGCCCAGCAGGATCGAGCGGAAGGGCTCGACATCGGCCTCAAGCTCATGGCGATAGGGGCTGTCGGCCAGCATCACGCCCGCGACAAAGGCGCCCAGCGCGGTGGAGAGGCCCAGCGTTTCCATCACGGCGGCGGAGGCCATCACGGTGAAGAGCGCGGCGACGATGAACATCTCGCGCTCGCCCAGATTGCCGATCAGGCGGAAGAGGGGCCGGATCAGATAGCGGCCCGCCAGAATCAGACCCGCCACCGCCAGCAGCGTGAAGAGCGCCAGCTGCCAGCCGGGAGGGCCGTTGGCATCGGCCGGGTTGCGGCTCATCGTGGCGATGATGGTGATGAGCGGGATGATCGAAAGATCCTGAAACAGCAGGATGGCGAAGGTGCGCTCGCCAAAGGGCGTGCGCATCCGGCCCGAGGCCTGCAGCATCGGCAGCACCTGCGCCGTGGAGGACAGCGCCAAGGGCAGACCCAGCGCCAGAGCGGCGGTGGTGGAAAAGCCGGTGCCCAGCGCGATCATGCCGGCCAGCGCCAGCCCGCAGAAGGTGACCTGCAGCAGGCCAAGGCCCAGAATATCGCGCTTCATCCGCCACAAGCGCGAGGGGTTCAGCTCCAGCCCGACAAGGAACAGCAGCAGGGTGATGCCCAGCTCGGCGATGCCCATTTTCTGGTCGGCCTCGCCCACCAGACCCAGCACCTGAGGGCCCACGACTGCGCCCGCGACGAGATAGCCCAGCGTGGCGCCCAGACCCAGCCGCCGGAACAGCAGCACAAAGACCATGGCGAAGCCAAGCAGCAGGAAACCGTCGTGAAGCAGCGAGTGATGGGTCATGAGGGGGGAAGAATCCTTTCCTGTCCGGTGTAGCGGCAATTGCGTGACGGGCAAATGTCAGGATGGACAAGGGCGATGGCCCAAGGTGTTTGCGGGCTTTGCGTGAAGGTCTGTCACAGACATGTCGCTTTTACGCTTGCGCTGCTTGTTCGGCAAACCTAAGGGCGGTGTCGCGTCGGGGAGTGGCGCAGCCCGGTAGCGCGCTTGCTTTGGGAGCAAGATGTCGCAGGTTCGAATCCTGTCTCCCCGACCACTTTCCCCTAAAGCCCTGAATAACGCCTGTCTGGAGCGGTCGCGTCTGTCTTGCGGACTCTACTGCCCTTGTTCGGCCGTCGCCATGCTTTTCCGGCTCCGGTCTCCAGGCCTTGACCTCAGACATGCTGCCCGGCTGACGGCGAAAAATGTATGATAATACTTTCCCGGTCTGGCGAGTGCTTCGGACTGATATGGCGTTCGCTGCCCGAACTGAATCCAGAGGTTGTGCGCAAAAGCAAAACATGCGGCGATCAGGCCTGAAGTGACCTGGTTTCACGATGATCAACAGGGCCGATGGCTCAATGAAATCGTTTGATTGCGCAAGAATCAACAAGCATCCCTCATCGATCTTGATCGCGAATAGGCGCTGCGCGCAGCCTTCCGTGAAGGCGTGTCGGCAAGGGCTGCAATCCTTCTGGCGGAATAATTGAAATAAGTGAGCAACACCCCCTTGGCGGGAGAGTAATTGTCGTATAAATGCGACCTCAACCTGCCACGCGGCCGCGACGAAAGCGGACTGGTGGCGAATCTCCGAGCCGAAGGCCGGAACAAGGGAGGGTGTTGTAAAGATGACCAATCGGAAGAATTTCCTGTGCTCGGTGTCGTTTGCCGCGATGTGGCTCGTGGCCGCGAATGCTCATGCGCAAGGTGCTCCGGCCCCCGCCGAAGCCGCGCAGGCCCCTGCCGCTGACACGCCGGAGATCATTGTGAGCGGCATCCGCAGCTCCATGAAGGCCGCCGAGACCATCAAGCGCAATTCCGACCAGATCGTCGATGCCATCGTCGCTCAGGACATCGGCAAGTTCCCTGATCCTACCGTCGCCGCCGCGCTGCAGCGCGTGCCGGGCGTGCAGGTGTCCGTCGGCGACAACAATGAGATCGTGAACCCGCTGGTGCGCGGCCTCGGCGATATTCTCACCACGCTGAACGGGCGCGAGGTCTTCACCGGCGCGGGCCGTGGCTTCTCGTTCCAGGACGTGCCCGCCGAGGCGCTGGCCGGCGCGCAGGTCTACAAGAACAACAGCGCGAACATGATCGAGGGCGGCGTCGCCGGCGTCATCAACATGGACCTGCACCGTCCGTTCGATTTCAAGAAATTCACGCTGGCGGGCAGCGCCAAGCTGTCGCGCTCCAGCAATCTGGAGCAGGTTTATCCCGCCGTCAGCCTGCTGATTGCGGACCGTTTTGACACCGATGTCGGTGAAATGGGCTTCCTGCTGAGCGGCTCCTATTCGCGCACCAAGTTCGATCGCCCGGTGGCCTTCGACGATCTGATGCGCTCGGGCAACCATCATGCGGGCACCGGCTCGCAGGGCGCGCTGATGCCCACCGGCGTTGGCGGCCTCAACCAGTTCGGCACCTATTCGCGCCCGCAGGTCAATGGCTCGTTCCAGTGGCAGGCGAGCGATCATCTGCAGGTCTATGCCGACGGGCTGTGGGCGGGCTACCGCAACACCTCCTCCACCGCCTTCATCATCAACGACGCCTATGCGCCGGGCAGCAGCATCACCAACCTCAAGGTCGATAGCAACAAGTGCAACGACTATCAGGTCGGCACGGACGGCTATTACAACCCCAATGGCGGGATCGAGCATCTGTGCAACGCCACCTCCTACACCGCCCTCAACGGTCGCGGCTTCACCAGCAATCAGGCGCATAAGCAAAGCACCGATGATCTGATCTTCGGCGGCGGCATGAAGTTCGATCAGGACCGTTTCCACGCCGATCTCGACGTGTCGTATGAAAAATCGACCTATCGCAACAAGACCTTCATCATCGACATCGGCAAGAACATCCCGCAGCTCGATGTCACCACCAATGACGATGGCGGCGTGAACTTCTCCGCGCCCGGCAATCCGCTGGGGCAGCAGGGCGGCTGGACCTTCACCAACGGCCTGTATGACGAGCGCTCCAAATCGACCGGCACGCTGTTCGCCACCGCGCTCAACACCAAATATGAGGTGGGCGGCATCCTGAAGGAGATTCAGGTCGGCGCGCGCTATGCTGGCCGTGTGGGTGACTTCAAGGATGTGATCGTCAACCCCGGCGCGCCCGGCGGCGGCTATGTCACGCCGATCGACGGGCAGGGGCTGCCCGCCAACTTCCTGCAGCCGGTCCCCGGCGTGCCGCGCATCTATGGCGGCCAGTCCTGGCTGCAGCCGGGCACGGATGTGCTGCTCGACCGCGGGGTCGAGGATCGCCTGCTCACCATCTTCGGCCAGCCGACCGGCGACCAGCCCTATGATCCGGCGCGCAGCTTCCATGCCCGCGAAAGCACCTATTCCGGCTACGTGCAGGCCAAATACGGCATCGATCTGGGCGGCCCGATCGCGCTGGACGGCCTGGTCGGCCTGCGCATCTCCCGCACGGACCGCACCATTGCCGGCACGGGCACGGTCACCAATCCGAACGGCACGACCACGCTGGTCCCCGTCAGCCGCACCACCAGCGACACCGATTTCCTGCCCAATTTCAGCGCTCGCCTGAAGCTGGGTGGCGGCCTGCAGCTGCGCGCCAGCTATGCCAAGGTACTGTCGCGGCCTGATTTCGGCTCGCTCAATCCGGGCCTGAGCTATGCCGTGTCCACCAACGCCAACATCCAGAACGGCGGTTCGCAGGGCAACCCGGACCTCAAGCCGCAGACGGCGAATGAATTCGATGCGATCGCCGAATATTACTTCGGCAAGTCGAACGCGATTTCGCTGGGCGTCTACCAGAAGGACATCAAGGGGCGCGTCATCACCACCGGCGTGCTCACGCAGATCGCCGGGATCAATTATCTGATCCAGACGCCGCGCAACCTTGGCTCGGCCAAGCTGAAGGGCATCGAGGCGAGCGCGCAATATTTCTTCGACTATCTGCCCGGCGCGCTCTCCGGTTTCGGCATCTACGGCAACTTCACGCTGGCCGACAGCAAGGTGACCGCACGCAGCGACAGCCTGTATGGCCAGCCGCTGCTCGGCGTCTCCAAGTATAACTACAATGCCGGCCTTATTTACGAAAAGTACGGCCTGTCGGCGCGCCTGGTCTACAACCACCGCTCGCAATATATGGATGGCGACAACACCACCTCGGTCAATCTGCGTCCGGTCAATCAGGGCACCTTCCTGAATGGCGTGCGCGCCGCGGGCCGCCTCGATTTCAGCATCGGCTATGACCTGACCAAGAACGTGACGCTGACCTTCGACGGCACCAACATCACCAGGACGCCGTACCGCAGCTTCTACGGTGACCCGGCCAACCCGCACGACATCCGCTTCGACGACACGACCTATTCGATCGGCGCGCGGTTCCGTCTCTGATAAGTCCCTCCCCCCACTGGCCGGGCGCCTTCTGGCTCCCGGCCATCTTTTTGCGAGGCCTTGCGCGATGCGCTTCCCCCTTCTTGCCGTGGCTCTGCTGAGCATGGCGGCGGCTCCGGCCCAGGCCCAGACTGCAGCGGCCCAGACTGCGGCAGCGCAGACTGCGGCCAGCCCGACCAACCCGGTCTTCACGGGCGCCGATCCCGATATGGTCGCGCTTTGTGGCCGGTGGTGGGTCTATCCGACCAATGCGCTTGACCCGAAGGATGGCTTTGCCGCCTCGCGCTTCTACGCCTGGTCGTCCTCCGATCTGCAGCACTGGCGCCAGTCCGAGCCTTTGCTGGAGATGGACAGGATCGACTGGATCAAGGCGGATGGCGCCGCCAGCCACGGCCTGTGGGCGCCCAGCCTGACGGCGGCGAATGGCCGCTATTACCTCTATTATTCCGTCGGCCCGCAGAACCCGACGCCGAGCCGTCTGGGCGTGGCGGTCGGCGACCGTCCGGACGGCCCCTTCACGGACAGCGGCAAGCCCCTGCTGACCGGCGGCAACGGCTTCGAGGCGATCGACCCGATGGTCTTCGTCGATCCCAAAAGCGGGAAAGCCTATCTCTACGCCGGTGGCAGCGCGGGCGCGAAGCTGCGCATCTTCGAAATGAAGCACAACATGACGGAGATCGACCATGAGATCCCCGTCACCACGCCGCCCAATTTCACCGAAGGCGCCTTCGTTCACGAGCGCAAGGGCATCTATTACCTGTCTTACAGCCATGGCCACTTCGACGGGCCCGACTATTCCGTCCACTATGCGACCTCGACCTCGCCGGTTGGCCCCTGGACCTATCGCGGTGCGATCCTGCAGGCGGACGCCACCCATCAAGGGCCCGGCCATCACGCCTTCGCGGAAAATCCGGCGACCCATCAATGGTTCATGGCCTATCACCGCTGGGAACGCGGGCCGGGGGCAGGGCCTTACAAGGGCACGCGCGAGGTGGCGATCGATGCCATCCATTATGCGCCGGACGGGCGCATCCTGCCGGTGACTATGACGGACAGGCCGCCGCTCTCGCCACTTCCCGCGGCAAGCTGCCATAAGGCCGGGTAATCGTCAGCCAAATCCGGTGTCTGGCGGGGAGGCGCCATGCCTCCCCGCAGTTCTTTAAAGCTGGCGTATCAAAGTTGTCCGGCGTGCCAGTCCGCATAGCTGCGCGAACCGGCCAGCGTCGCGATTTGCTCGGCGCGCAGCCGGGATTGCTCCCCGGTCTGGATGGCGTAGCGCCACCGCTCGGCGGGTTCCGCCGCCATCACGATGCCGACCAGTCGGCCAAGCGTGCCTTCATCGACCGAACTGTCGCGAAAACCGGCTTCGCCACCCTGCTGCCCGTCAAAGGCCAGCAGTTTCGCCGGCGTGCTGAAGCTGATGTCTGTCATGATCTTCACCCCATTTCGTTTCTCGAGGGGATGGTGCTTGAAAGGCCCTGACGGCACAAGGGGACAAATCCTCTGTGTATCGATAGGAATGCACAATGTATCCGGTTCGCCGCGATGCCACGCGCGATGCCACCGAGGGACTCGGGCGGTTCACGCCGGGGCAGGGAGCCGGGTCAGGCGAAGCCGCGTAGCACGGTGGCCGCCACGGCCTGCGCCTGCGGGGCAAGCTCTTCGTCGGGCAATTCGCCCGCCGTCCAGAACGACAGCACGCCGCGAAAGCCGAAAGCCAGCTGCCGGGGCAATTGTTGGGCGCGATCTGCGCTCAATCCGTCGCCATCGCCCAGCGCCAGCGCCCACAGCGCGCTCGACTGCTCCAAAGGCCCCGGCACGGTGACCGGCGTGCCCAGCCACCCCATCACCACGCGATTGACCCGCGCTTCCTCCAGCATCACCCCGGCGGCGATGGCGATGGCGGCCAGCACGCGGGCGTGGGCGTCACCATCCGGGCGGGCGGCCAGATAGCGCGCCTGCATCTCGTCGATCCGCCGGGCGGAAAGCGCCTGCATGATCGCCGCCTTGCTGCCGAAATGGTTGAAAGGCGTGGCGAAACTGACCTGCGCCTCGGCGGCCAGATCGCGCATCGAAAACTCCGCCTTGCCTTGGCGCAACAGCCGCTCGGCAGCGTCGATGATGCCCTGGCGCACCGGCTCGCCCCGGCTTTTGACGGTTTTGGTCTTGTCGATCGTCATGGCATTATCTATATCACGATATAGTTAAACTGTCATGCAGGAGTTAGATCATGTCCGCTCCCCTTTCCAGGACCTTCCTGATCACCGGCGTCAGCTCGGGGTTGGGCCGGGCCTTTGCGCAAGGCGCGCTGGAGGCTGGCCACCGTGTGATCGGCACCGTCCGCCGCCCACAGGATGCCGGGGCTTTCGCCGCGCTGCATCCCGAACATGCCCATCCGCTGCTGCTCGATGTCACCGATTTCAACGCTATCCCCGAAGCCGTGGCGCGCATCGAGCAGCAGCTGGGCGGCATCGACGTGCTGGTGAACAATGCCGGTTACGGCCATGAGGGCGTTTTGGAGGAATCCTCGCTCGACGATCTGCAGCGTCAGTTCGCCGCCAATGTCTACGGGCCGGTGGCGATGATCCAGGCGGTGCTGCCGGGCATGCGGGCGCGCCGCAAGGGGCATATCGTCAATGTCACCTCGATGGGGGGCTTCATCACCATGCCGGGCATCGCCTTTTATTGCGGCAGCAAATTCGCGCTGGAGGGTATTTCGGAGTCGCTGGGCAAGGAGCTGGCGGGGCTGGGCATCCATGTCACCGCTCTGGCGCCGGGGCAGTTTCGCACCGACTGGGCGGGGCGCTCGATGGACCGCACGCCGCGCAGCATCGGTGATTATGACGCGGTGATGGACCCGATCCGCGCCGCGCGGCAGGCCAAGAGCGGCAACCAGCCGGGCGATCCCGCCAGGGCGGCGCAGGCCCTGCTGGCGCTGGTGGCGGCAGAGCATCCGCCCACCCGCCTGTTTCTGGGCGAGGATGCGCTGGGGCTGGTCGAGGCCAAGCTGGCGAGCATGAAGGCCGAGCTCACCCGGTGGGACTCCCTGTCGCGCTCCACCGCCTTCGAGGCCTGAGACGCCGGGGGCATGCCCCCGGTCCCGGCTTGCTCAGCGCAGCTTGGCGATGCTCAACCCGTCATTCTTGGCGCGGTCCTTCACCGATTCCTCGCTGCGGGTCAGCGCCTTGGCGATGGCTTTCAGGGCCATGCCTTTCTTCGCCAGCGTGTGCAGCTTCTGGATTTCGGCGGCGGTCCAGGGCTGGCGGTGTCGTTCGAATTTCTCGGCCATGGGAGCCTTCCGATGGTTGTGGGGTGAGACCCTGCATCACGCCATAAAGGGGCGCGAAAGGGCGTGATAGAGCTTCTCGCGGCAGACGCTGCCGCTCACGGCGTCGGCGATCAGCGCCGTGGCGAAGAGCGGCAGGATCATGGTGCGGTCCGCCGTCATCTCCATCATGATGATCACCGAGGTCATCGGTGCGCGCACCACGCCGGTGAAATAGCCGACCATGCCCAGCAGCACGATGGCGCCTGCCGAACCGCCGGGAAACAGCATGGCGATCAACTGGCCAAGCCCGGCCCCGACCGACAGCGATGGCGCGAAAATACCCCCCGGCGCGCCGCTGAGCGCGGTGGCCAGCGTGGCGATGAATTTGGCCGGACCGAAGGTGACAGGGGCCTGCTGGCCCATCAGCAGATGGCGGGTGGTCTCATAGCCGGTGCCCCAGCTCAGCCCGTGGCTCAGCCAGCCGGTGGCGGCGACGACCAGGCCGCAAACCGCCGCCAGCAGGATCGGGCGCGCGCGGACCCTCACCAGAACACTGTTCTGCGATTGCCCCATGGCGATCAGGCTGCGGGAAAAGCCGCCGCCTGCAAGCCCGCCCAGAATGCCCGCGATCGGCG
Source organism: Novosphingobium rosa NBRC 15208 (assembly GCF_001598555.1). Classification (GTDB taxonomy): domain Bacteria; phylum Pseudomonadota; class Alphaproteobacteria; order Sphingomonadales; family Sphingomonadaceae; genus Novosphingobium; species Novosphingobium rosa. Next base: position 33,555 of record NZ_BCZE01000008.1, on the reverse strand, counting down.
CGACCATCAGCATGGTGCCAATCGGCATGGCGCCGCTCATGGCGCCGAAATAGACATAGTCCCCGGTCAGGCCCAGGCTGACGAGGCCCGAGATCATGACCGCGGCCATCACCAGCACCGCGACCTTCTGCTCGAAGGCGGAGGCCAGCTCCTCGATGGCGAAGGCGACACCGGCCAGCGGCGTGTTGAAGGCCGCCGCCACGCCCGCCGCGCCGCCCGCGATGATGATTCCGGCCGAAACCGGCACGCGCAGCCAGCGATGCACCGCCACCATCAGCGCGGCGCTGATCTGCACCGTGGGGCCTTCGCGCCCCACCGATCCGCCGCTCAGCAACATGGCGAGCGTGCAGGCGAATTTGGCCAGCGCCGTGCGCAGCGAGACGAGATCGCCCTTTTTCTGCCCTTCCGGATCATGGCTGGCGGCCATCACCTGCGGAATGCCCGAACCGCGCGCCGCAGGCCACCAGCGGCGCGTCATCCAGACCACGCCGGCAAACATCGCGGGGGTGAGCAGGAAGGGCGCCAGCGGAAAGGCCGTCGCCAGCTTGAGGAACAGATTTTGCGCGATCTCGCCAAAGCGGGCGAAGACGATGGCGGCCAGACCGAGCAGCACCGCCCCCGCCAGCGCGGCCACGCGCCTTTGCGCAACGGTGATATGACGACGTTTCAGCGGGGAGGGCAGGTGACGGGGCATAGGGGTGCGCTTAGGCCCTGATCGGCCATACCGCCACCCTTTCGCGCCCATATAGTGCAAATTACCCATGACCAGGGGCGTTGCGGCGCCAGAGCCGGACCAGAAACCGGTCGACCGAGACAGGGCCGGCCCCCGTCAGGCACAGCGCCAGAATGCCCGCGATATAGAGCAGGTCGGTCTCATAGCCCGGCTGGCCGAAATGGGCGCCCGCGCCGTCGAAGGACATGAGCTTGATCGAACTGAAGCCATTGGGCCAATGCACCGTGACGGTGGCCACCACCAGCACGACGATCATCGGCATGGCGGCCAGCGGCACCAGCGCCCCGGCCAGCATGCAGAAGCCGCCCAGCAGCTCGACGGCGATGGTGGCGTAACCCAGCAGATGCGGAAAGGGCATGCCCATCGCATGCAGGATGGCGGGGAAGGCCTCTGGCCCGCGCGCCAGCTTGGCGAAGCCGTGCTGCATGAAGCCGAAGCCGATGATCAGGCGCAGCGGCAGCGCGGCCCAGTCCTTCGGCAGGGTGAGCGGGGATGTGAGAAGCTTTGGTGCATCGATCATGGTTGCGGCCTCCTTGTGTGGGAAGGCCTACGTCTCGCCATGGTTTGCGGTTACAGCGGATGGTCGGAAATCTGCGCGATAAGGCCATCGCGGAGCCATTGCGCCAGATAGCTTCCGGCGATCCGGGGGCCTGCGGTCTCGCCCTCGCGCGCGACCAGCATGGCGCAGAGCGCGCCGAAATCGCAGCCTTCCCGCAAGGCTTCCAGCGCGCGGGCCTCGGCGGTTTCAAGGGTGCGGAAGGCGGGGGTGAAGCCGTCGCGCCAGATGAGGATGGCGCCGGGTTGCGGCAGAAGCTGGGCTGGCGGCGGCGTTTCGCCCTGCGCGATGGCGGACCAGATGGCTCCGGCATTGCTGCTGGCGGGCAGCAGGGTAAGGGCGGGGATCAGGCGCAAGCGGGCGCGGTCCCAATCGATGTCGGCAAGACTGGCCGGATCGAGCGGCGGGCTGTCCGGCGCGATAAAGGCCTGAGCCAGCGCGCATTCCAGGGCGGCCAGATCGCCGACTTCGGGATCGTGGGGGTAGAGATCGCGCAGCGTCGCGGGAAAGCCCAGCCCATAGGCGTCGAGCGTCCAGCTGGAGGGTGGAGAAGCGTCGATGTGGGTTGCCGCGGCGGCCGCGAAGGCATCGTCGCCCAGCCAGGCGTGGAGCGTGGGATAGCTCTCGCTCAGGCAGGCCATCAATTGCGCGCGGTAAGTGTTGAGATAGACGCTGAGGCCTGCCTTGGCGCGCGGGGCCTGCAGGGCAGGCGTTTGCTCGGCAGTCAACCAGTCGCGCAGGCCGGTTTGCAGGGCGATCAGGCTCATGCGCTTTCCCTTTCGGGCTGGGTGGCGATCTGGCGGGCGAGGTCCAGTTCTTCCAGCAGATCGGCCAGCGGCGGAATGTCATCGTCGCGCTCGATCATGGTGGCGACGGGGCCGGTGCGTTCCAGCGCCCGGCGGTAGAGCGCCCAGACCGGGGGCGGCACGGGTTTGTCATGGGTGTCGATCAGCAGATCGCGGCCCTGGCTGTGCCCGGCCAGATGGATCTGCCTGACCCGCTGCGCCGGAATGCCCGCCAGATAGGCCAGCGCATCAAAACCATGGTTGGCGGCGCTGACCACGATGTTGTTGACATCGAGCAGCAGATCGCAGCCGGTGCGCGCGCAGATCTGGTCGAGGAAGGCCCATTCGCTCATCTCGCCATCCAGCGTCAGATAGCTGGAGGGGTTTTCGATCAGCATGGTGCGGCCCAGAGCCTCCTGCGCCTGATGAATGTTGGCGCAGACCACCTCCAGCGCTTCGAGCGTATAGGGCAGGGGCAGCAGATCATGCGAATTGAAGCCGCCGATGCGCGACCAGCTGAGGTGATCGGAGACGAACAGCGGCTCCACCGCATCGACCAGACTGCGCAGGCGGCGCAGATAGTCCGCATCGAGACCATCGGCGGAACCCAGCGACATGGACACGCCATGCAGCGCCACCGGATGGCGTTCGCGCACGCGGCGCAGCACGTCGAGAGGGCGCCCGCCGGGCACCATGAAATTCTCGGAAATCACCTCGACGAAATCGACGGCCACGGGGGCATCGCCATCGAGAAAATCGCCATAATGCGGCTTGCGCAGGCCGAGGCCGAACCGGTGAGAGGCAGCCATGCCCATCCTCCTGAAAAAGAGGCCCGGCCACCCTCGGCGGCCGGGCCATGTATCTTACTTCGGCGCGGTCAGGCTGCCGCCATCGGCCTTGCACTGTTTGGCGGTTTCGCTCTTGAAGCCCTGACCCTTGCATTCGTTCATGCCCTTGCAGTCGTGGCCTGCCGACTTGCAGTCCGACTGACCCTTGCAGGCGTTCACGCCAAAGCACTCGACTTTCATGGAGCTGCTGCCCTTGGCCAGCGCGGGGGTGGAGGTGGCGGCGCCCGAAAGGGCCAGAAGCGCAGCGGCGGCGGCAAAGCTGACGGCGGATTTGGAAGCGGTCATCATCGAACTCCTGAAGAAAGATTTGCCCTGTTGGCATCCCTTCTACGCAGGGGATCGTGCTTTGGTTACACCGCTTACCAACGCATCAATTTAGGGCCCAGCAAAGCGCCGATGCCAGCGGCCAGCAGAATGCCGAGGCTGTACCATGTCAGCACGAAAATCGCCGAAACCTCGGGGCAGTGCAGGCAATAGATGGTGGCGGCCCATGCGCCCGCCGCAAGGCCCGCCACCGCGCCCGCCTCCCGCAGTCGCGTGGGCGCCATGCGGCGGAAGGACCACAGCAGGCCGATAAAGATCGGCATGGCCAGGGTCAGCACCAGCCATGGGCAGACCTTCCAGCTGGCCCCCAGCCACATCGCCAGCCATGCGCGCGAAGGCGTGCTGGCCAGCTCGCCGATGCCGATCCCGGCCAGCAGCAGCACCGGCACGCTGAGCCACCAAAGCGCGCGCAGGCTTTGCGGGTTGGGGCGGGCGAGGCGCAGCACCGCCATCACCGAGCCGATCCCCAGCGATGCGGTGTAGGTCCATTTCATCCAGAAAGAGAAGCCATGCATCGCGCTGTGCAGATCGGGCCTGATGCCAAGCACGCCGGCCACCAGCAGCGCCGTCACCAGCGCGCCCGCCACCATGCCCAAAGCCAGGCGACGCCCCAGCGCGCCGCGCGGCACGCGGGGCACATCGCGGCTGAGCGAGCGGATCAGATCCTCGGTGTTGATGTCCCGGTTCTTCAATGGCTTTCTCCCCGCAGGCGGGCGGCCAGCGCCTTGAGACCGCGGTGGACAGATACTTTCACGTCGGATTCTCCAAGACCGGCCTGCTGGGCCGCTTCGGCGATGCTCAGCCCCTCGACCTGCGTGTCGCGGATAGCGCGCGCCTGTTTGGGCGAGAGGGTGGAGAGCAGCGCCTCGACATCCATGCGGGCGGCCAGCGCCTCCTCGAAGCCCTCGGTCATCAGGATGGTTTCGACATCCTCGATGGGCACGGACAGCCGGCGGCGGCGCACATGATCGATCAGCCGGTAACGCGCAATGGCATAGAGCCAGGCGGTGAAGGGCCGGTCGCGGTCATAGGTGGCGCGCTTGCCATGGACCGAGATCAGCGTTTCCTGCACCAGATCCTCGACATCGCTGTCCGCGTCACGCATCCGGCGGCGGTAGAAGGCGGTGAGCAGCGGCACCAGCGCGCGCAGCAGTAGTTCATGCGCCGTGGCATCGCCTCCGAGCCCCGCGATCATCCATGCCTTCAACTGTGCTTCGCTTGCCTGCATGCGCCCTCCGGCAGGGGTTACGGTGCAAGAGGAGGACTGGTTACAGCCTTTTTTCCGGCGGCTGAAAAATTTTTCCTGATGGCCTGCGTGTAACCGGCGCGGTCCGGCCTGCGTAAGTCAGGGCATGATCCGCCGTTCCCATCCGGTCGGATCGGCGCAAGGCGCTGCCATGACGGGGCGCCTTGCGCACCCCCATTCGAACAGGAGACATCTCATGAACCGTACCCATGCCGCTTTCGCCGCCACTTTCGCTCTCACCCTGACCGCCGGCGCCGCTCAGGCCGCCGATGGCGCCAAGCAGCCTATGGAAAAATGCTATGGCGTGGCGCTGGCCGGGCACAATGACTGCAAGGCCGGGGCGGGCACCACCTGCGCGGGCACCTCGAAGACCAACTATCAGGGCGACGCCTGGAAGCTGGTGAAGGCCGGCACCTGCACCGCGATCAAGACGCCCAAGGGCATGGGTTCGCTGACCCCCAAGGCCTGAGGGCCCCCCCGCGATGTCCGAGCGCCGCCGGGGGGACGACCCGGCGGCGTTTGTCCGTGATCCGAAAGGCCGGCCTCATGACACCCTTGCTTTCCCTCTATCGCCGGGCCTGCGCCGGGGCGACCCGCCTGATCCCCGAGGCGGCGCTGCTGCTTGTCGCGCGGCTGGGCATCGCCGCGATCTTCTTCCTCTCGGGCCGCACCAAGGTGGAGGGTCTGCTGACCATCACCGATGCCACCTATGAGCTGTTCCGCACCGATTATGCGCTGCCTTTCGCCAATCCGGTGGTGGCCGCGCATATCGCCACCTACTCGGAACATCTCTTCCCCATCCTGCTGGTGCCGGGCCTGTTCACCCGCCCCGCCGCGCTGGCCCTGCTGGGCATGACCGGCGTGATCGAGATCTTCGTCTATCCCGATGCCTGGCCCACCCATCTGAGCTGGGCAGGGCTGCTGCTGCCCCTGATCGCGCGGGGCGGCGGAGCCTGGTCGCTGGACCGCCTGTTCAAACTTGAGGGCTGACCGCTCCCACGCTCCCCAACACGCCGCTTTCGCGCGCCCTGCGGCCATAGACCAGCTCGAACAGCGGGCTGGCCATCATGGTGGTGACAATCGCCATCAGCACCAGCATGGAAAACAGCGTCGGCCCGATGATGCCCTTTTGCAGGCCGATGTTGATGATGATCAGCTCCATCAACCCGCGCGAGTTCATCAGCGCGCCGATCCCCAGCGCGGTGGGCTTGTCCTCTCCGCACAGCCGCGCCGCGATGTAGCAGGCGCCGAATTTGGCGGCGATGGAGGCCGCCAGAATGCCCAGCGCGATCAGCAGCAGCGAGGGCGAGTTCACCATGTCGAGCCGCGTGTTCAGCCCCGAATAGGTGAAGAACATCGGCAGCAGCAGCACGACCGCCACCGGCTCGACCTTGGCCTTCAGCTCCTGCGCGAAGAGCCCGCGCGGCATGAAGACGCCCAGAATAAAGCCGCCGAAGATGCCGTGAATGCCGATGGCGTCCATGATGAAGGCCGACAGGCAGAAGGCCATCAGCGTGATCGCCAGCACGCCCATGCTCATGCTGCCCTCCGCCTCCACGGCGCGGCCCAGCGGGGCCAGCATCCGCCGCCCGAACAGCAGCAGGAAACCGGCGTAAAGCACCGCGCCGCCAATCGCCAGAATGGCCACGCCCGGGCCGCCGCCGAAGGTGGCCAGCACGATCGCCAGCACGCACCATGAGGCGGCATCGTCGAAAGCCCCCGCCGAGAGGGACAGCGTGCCCAGCGGGCTGCCCGCCAGACCACGCTCATTGATGATGCGCGCCAGCATGGGAAAGGCGGTCAGCGCGATGCAGGCGCCCATGAACAGCGTGGCATTGGCGGTGCTGACGGTGGGGGCGAACAGGCCGGGCACGCGCAGCAGAAAGGGCGTGAAACCCGCGGCGATCAGAAAGGGCGCGATCACCCCCGAGGCCGAGACGGCCGCGGCGCTGCGGGCTTTCGATTCGAAATGATCGAGCCGCAGGGTCAGCCCCACCAGGAACATGTAGAGCGCGACCCCCAGCTGCGATCCGGCGTAAAGGACGTTCTTGGTTTCCTTGGGAAAGATCGCCAGTTGCAGATCGGGCCAGATCAGCCCCAGCAGCGAGGGGCCCAGCAGCACCCCGGCGATCATCTCCCCCACCACCTGCGGCTGGCCCAGGAAGCGCTCACCGATCCAGCCGACCACGCGGCAGGCCAGAATGATGATCGCCAGCTGGAGGAAGAAATGGATCGAATAGTCGCCCGGCGCATAGCTGCTGGCCGTGGCAGCCGCTGCCGGGCCATGCGGCAGCAGCAGATGGGCCAGAGTCGTGTTGAAGCTGTCCAGCGCTGCGCTCAAGTGTCTCTCCATGCATGGCCTTGTTTGGCCTCGTCATGGGGGCGGGTTTAGACCATCCATGGCGATTGGTGAAGATCGGCTTGCTTCACAGCAGACGTATGGCACGCGCTGATTTGCGACGCCCTGCGCTTTTTCAGGCGCTTGCAAAGGCGTTGGTGGGCCCGGCAGGATTCGAACCCGCGACCTAGCCGTTATGAGCGGCCAGCTCTAACCGCTGAGCTACAGGCCCCACCGGTGCATGTCCGTTAGCGGCGAGAGGCGCGCTAGGCAAGCACCACCGATTCCATGATTTCCTTCACCGATGTCGGCTTCACCCGCGCCGCGATCAGCCGCGTGAACACCGCGCGCCACCAGTCATACATGCGGTCCAGATCGCCCGCCGTGCGCACATAGGGCGTGTAGCCCGGGCTGAGCGAGGGGCTGTGGAACGACAGCACCACCACCGGCAGCTTCGCCGCCACCGCCAGATCCACCGCGCGCAAGGCCTCGGCGATGGTCACGCCCTCGGGGGTGAGCGGAATGCGGTCGAGCAGGCGCAGCCGCGCCATCAGCCCCTGCATCCGCCCCATGCGCGACACCGCCGGAAACAGGCTCTGCCCCCAGCGCCGCATGCCGCCCGCAAAGACCGAGGTCAGCGGCAGCTCCATCAGCGTGCGCGCCTCATCCACCCACCAGGGGCGCAGGCCCAGATGGCTGTAATCGGGCCCGCCGCCCGGCGAATAATCGAAGCGCGAGCGCACCGAGGTGTCGATGGCGATGCCCGCTTCCTGCAGAATGGCGGCGGTGTTGGGCCCGGTGCCATAGCGCCCGGCGCGGTAGATCAGCGGCTTCACGCCGAAATTGCGCTGGATCGTCTCATGCAGATGCATGAATTTGGCGCGCTCCAGCTCATAGGGCAGATTGCCCGCGAAGCTGTTGTGCTGGTTGACCTCTTCCTCATGCGGCGGGTTGACCCAGGGGTGCAGCTGCACGCCCACCTCGGCCTTGCCCTGCGCCAGCGGTTCGCGCAGCACCTCGGCGGCCAGCGGCGAGGTGGCGATGGGATAGTCGATCAGATAGACCGGGACCACGCCGAAGCCGCCGCAGAACTCCTGAAACTTGGTGATCCAGCCCACCGTATCCACGGTGTGGCCGCTGGCGCGCAGCGGCTGGGTCCAGTCGAATTCTTCCTCGGTGTCCACGGTCAGCAGGAAGCGCTGGCCCATGCCATCCCTGAAACGCACCAGAGCATCGGGAGCCGGAGCGTCGCTCAATCGAGGGCTTGCCACATCTTGCCTCATCCGGCGCGCTCAGGCCGCTGAGCTTGCGGACTGTCCCTTGTCGCCGGGATGGTCTTCGCTAGGTTCGAGCGGCATGCGGGTCAACCCCGGCAAAAGTAATGACAATCGATCTTTTTCACGCAGCAGGCGGCCACCTGCCGCGCGCGCCTCGGCGGCGGCAAGGCGCAGGGCGAAGCCGGTGCCGAACATGCCCGCCCATGGCGCGCCGCCTGACCCATGACCATCGCCGGTGCCGGCATGGAACAGCCCGACATTGCCGAGCCCGGCCAGAGCGGCGGGCAGCGACATGACGATGGTGATCTGGCCCCCGGCCTGCTCCGGCGCCTGCGTGAGCGAGACCGTCAGCTGCTCGCCCGCCACCGCATGGCTGGAAAGCGCGGCGAGCAGGCGCCAGACCAGCCTTTCGGCCTCCAGCGCGGGCAGGGCGACGGGCACGATGGCCTCTGCGCCCGCAAGCGCCATATGCAGCCCGCGCGCCCGCGCCTGAGGCGCCAGCCGGGCCAGCGCGACCGTGAGACATTCGGCCATGTCGCAGGCGCCGCTGGCCAGTTCCATGGCGCCGCTGTCGAGGCGGGCGAAGCGTTCCAGCTCTTCGAAACCGGCGAGCATGCGCGCGCTGTCAGCGGCGATGACGGCGGCCAGCGCGCGATATTCATGCGGCGTGGGGCCGAAGAGCTGTTGCTGGATGATCTCGGAAAAGCCCTGAATGGCGTTGACCGGCGTGCGCAGCTCATGAAGCACCTGACGCAGCCGGTCGCCCCCACCGGAAGGCGGGGCCTTCTGCGCCTCATTGCCCACCGGGCGGCGCAAGCGGCCCATATGGCCCACGAAGCGACCACTCAGCGCATCGAAGCGCGGCACGCCATCGACCTGCCAGTCACCCGCGATGCCCTGAGCGCCCTCCAGCGCGATGGTGATAGCGCGGAAGGGCTGATGTTGCCGCACCGCCAGCGCCAGCGCCGGATGATGGGCCAGCAGATGGCCGACCGCCATGGGGGCCATGCCGCCCTCGGCCCAGGTGATGCGGCCTTCGGTGTCGCTGGTGAAATCGAAGGCGCGAATCGGGTTGAACGGCGTGACATCGCCATCGAGCGGCAGTTGCGGCGCATCGGTGGCAGGCGTGGCGTTGCGGGCGCGGCGGAACGCCTCGATCCGGCGGACGATGGCGCCGATGCTGCTGTCACCGGGCGGCGGGGCCTCAGCCGGTTGACCCAGAAAGCTTGGGGGCTGCGGTTCGACCGTGGGACGTTCCGCCACCCGTTCAAGCGGGGCAGGCTGCGCGATGATCGGCTCGGCCTGTTGAGGTGCGATAACCTCTTCAGGGACAGGCTCTTCGGGCGCGGGCAGGCCCCTTTCGGCAATGCCCAGCCGTGCCAGCAAAGTGCGGGCGCGAGGCGGCAGATCGGCCCTTTCGCGCAGAGTGCCGCGCGCATGCAGGGGCAGGGCGGGGATCAGATCCAGCCATTGTTCATCGCCCAGCTCCGCCGAGCGGATCGCCGCCGACGCCACGGCAGGCTCCATGCCGCACAGCGCCGCCATCAGGCGCGGCGAGCGCAGGCGCTGCCCCGGCTGGCCCAGCATCCGCGCGCGGTCCGTTGCCGGGATCTTCGCCGCGAGTTCGCCCAGCCGCTGATAGGCGCTATCCACCAGCGGGCCGCTCGCCTCCGCCGGCATGGTGCCCAGCAGATCGATCAGCTGCCGCAGCTGAATGCGCGCGACACTGGCCCCCATCGGGACCAGCCGCAACACCGTGGCAAGGCGATCATCATAGAGCATCAAGCGATTCGAAGCACCTCTGGGGGCAAGCAGCCCATATGATTACAACGCATTTGGTTACGGCGATGCCAACGCGGCGGAGCCGAATGCCAACGCGACAAAGCCGGGGCATATCCCGCCTCAGCCTCCGTCATGACCTTGCCTAGCAGCTTGGCCATAAGGCGAAAGACCCATCGCAGAGCACGTTGCAAAGCGGGACGATTGCGGGCATAGACAATATTATTATCAGCTGCCGCAACGCAGGCAGCGTTTGTTTCCTCCAATGTAGGCTAATCCTGCATTTTGCATAGGGTGGGGTTTTCACGAGGTTTATGGCCAATCTGGACCAGATCGATCGCCGGCTGCTCGCCGAGCTGCAGGACGAAGGGCGCGTAACCAACGTCGAACTGGCGCAGCGCGTCGGCCTCACCGCACCGCCCTGCCTGCGCCGCGTGCGCGCGCTGGAGGAAATGGGCGTGATTCGCGGCTACCACGCCGAACTCGACGCTGCCAAGCTGGGTTTCGCCATCACCGTCTTCGCCATGGTGTCCCTGAAGAGTCAGGCCGAAGACTCGCTGAGGCAGTTCGAAGATCACGTTCGCCAGCTTCCCGAAGTGCGCGAATGCCATATGCTCAATGGCGAAATCGACTTCATCCTGAAAATCGTCAGCCGCGACCTGCAGAGCTTCCAGGAGTTCCTGACCAGCAAGCTGACACCCGCGCCTAACGTTGCAAGCGTTAAGACTTCGCTGACGATCCGCACCTCGAAGCATATTCCGGGCGTGCCGTTGGAGGTTTGATGTTTTCAAGGGGTTAAAAGGGAAGATGCGAGGGCCATCGCCCTCGCGCTCCCTTTAATGTCTACGTTGCGCCATGGGTTCGGCCTTGCGCCCAGCTTGCAGCGCCGCAGGCCTCCAAACGAGAAAAGGCGCCCGGGCATTCCTGCCTGCGGCGCCTTTTCTGTGCCCGTGGGAAGGTCGCGCACCCTTGGGATGCCGCTGCCTTATCGTCGGGAGACGTCATGGGAGCGCGAGGGGGTAACCCCCTCGCACTTCTCTTTCCTTAATTGACCTTCTTGGCCAACCACTCTTCCAGCCACTTGATGGTGTAATCACCGCTGCGGAAGTCGGGCTCCTGCAGCAGAGCCTGATGCAGGGGGATCGAGGTCTTCGGCCCCTGAATCACCATCTCTTCCAGAGCGCGCTTCAGGCGCATGATGCAGCCCTCACGCGTGCGGCCATAGACGATCAGCTTGGCGATCATCGAATCGTAGTAGGGCGGGATGCGGTAACCGGCATAGAGCCCGCTATCCACGCGCACATTCAACCCGCCCGAGGCGTGATAATGCTCCACCAGACCGGGCGAGGGCGCGAAGGTCCAGGGATCCTCGGCGTTGATGCGGCATTCGATGGCATGGCCACGGAATTCGACATCCTCTTGGCGGACCGACAGCGGCTGGCCGTCGGCAATGCGGATCTGCTCGCGCACCAGATCGAGGCCGGTGATGGCTTCGGTGACGGGATGCTCCACCTGCAGACGGGTGTTCATCTCGATGAAGTAGAACTCACCCTTTTCCCACAGGAACTCGATGGTGCCGGCGCCGCGATACTGCATGTCGGCCATGGCCTTGGCCACGATGCCGCCCATGCGCGCCCGCTCTTCCGGCGTGATGACGGGCGAGGGGGCCTCTTCCAGCACCTTCTGGTGGCGGCGCTGCAGCGAGCAGTCGCGCTCACCCAGGTGAATGGCTTCACCCTTGCCGTCGCCGAAGATCTGGAATTCGATGTGGCGCGGATTGCCGAGATACTTCTCGATGTAGACCGTGGCGTCGCCGAAAGCGGCCTTCGCCTCGGAGCCGGCCTGCTGCATCAGCGTTTCCAGCTCTTCGGGTGCATTGCACACCTTCATGCCGCGCCCGCCGCCACCGCTGGCCGCCTTGATGATCACCGGATAGCCGATTTCCTCGGCGATCGCATGGGCCTCATCCACATCCGAAACCGCGCCTGCCGAACCGGGCACCAGCGGCATGCCCAGATCGCCCGCCGTCTTCTTGGCGGTGACCTTGTCGCCCATGGTGCGGATATGCTCGGGCTTGGGGCCGATCCAGGTGATGCCATGCGCTTCGACGATTTCGGCGAAGCGGGCATTTTCCGAAAGGAAGCCATAGCCGGGGTGGATCGCATCCGCGCCGGTGATCTCGGCCGCGCTGATGATGGCGGCCACGTTGAGATAGCTGTCCTTGGCGGCGGGCGGCCCGATGCACACGGCATTGGTGGCCAGGCGCACATGCATGGCATCGGCGTCGGCGGTGGAATGGACCGCCACCGTCTCGATGCCCATTTCATGCGCGGCCCGCAGGATGCGCAGAGCGATTTCGCCCCGGTTGGCGATCAGGATGCGTTTGATGGCCATGGTCGGCTTAGCCGATCACCACCAGCGGCTGGTCGAATTCGACCGGCTGGCCGTTGTCGATCAGGATGGCCTTGACCGTGCCGGCGGTGGGGGCGGTGATGGGGTTCATCACCTTCATGGCTTCCACGATCAGCAGCGTGTCACCGGCCTTCACGGCCTTGCCCACGCTGACGAAGTCGGGAGCGCCCGGCTCGGCGGCCAGATAGGCGGTGCCGACCATGGGCGACTTCACGGGCTTGCCATCGAAGGCGGGCTCGGCAGCGGCAGCCGGGGCAGCGGCGGCAGGCGCGGCGGCCAGCGGCGCGGGCGCATAGGCCACGGGAGCGGCAGCCACCACATTGGGGGCGCCACGCACGACGCGGATCTTGCGAGCGCCATCGGCGACCTCGATCTCGGTCAGGTTGGTTTCGGCCAGCAGCTCGGCCAGTTCGCGCACCAGCGTGCCGTCGATATTCATGCCCAGGTCGCCGGTCTTGCCGTCGCGGCCCGTGTTGTTGTCGTCGCTCATGGGGTCCCCTTGGCGAAAAATAGATCAGCGCGTGCCCCTAGGCCCGTGGAAACCGGGGGGCAAGGGGCAGGCGCAGGGTTTTTGCCGGGCCCGCGCCTTACAGCGCCGCCACGGCATCGATGGCCAGCGTATAGGACCTTGCGCCGAAACCCGCAATCGTCGCCATCGCGGCCATGCCGATGTAGCTCTTGTGGCGGAATTCCTCGCGCTTGTGGGGGTTTGAGAGGTGAACCTCGATCACCGGCACGGTGATGGCCTTGATCGCGTCATGAATGGCGAGGCTGGTGTGGGTGTAGGCGCCGCCGTTCAGGATCACGGCCTTGGCCCCCGTCGCATTGGCTTCGTGGAGCCAGTCGATCAGCACGCCTTCGTGGTTGGACTGCAGGGCCTTGACCGTCAGCCCCAGCGTTTCGCCCTGAGCGACCAGCCGCGCGTTGATGTCCGCCAGCGTCTCGTGACCGTAAATATGTGGTTCGCGGGTGCCCAGCAGATTGATGTTGGGGCCGTTGAGAACATAGACGGTGCCGGAGGTGGAGGTGCTGTCGCTCATGGTATCTACCTGTTTCGGGAGTTTCGTCCGTCATACAGGCAGAGGGCGGGGGTGCAAGGGCGGGGAGCCGCCCTTGCGGGGCCTGCATTACCTGTCGGTGCCCTTGGCCTTGCCCCACTGGCGCGCGGCGGTGTAGCCCAGATAGCCGCTGCCGAAGAGCGTGTAGAGCGAGTCCGGAATGCCTTCCAGATAGGCGTTCATCCCCGTGGCGATGGCTTTGGCCATATCGGGCCGGAAGGCCGAGAGCATGCCCATGGGGATCGCGCAGAGGATGATGATGTACATCACATAGAGGAAGCTGGGGCGGGCCCGGCTGGTCCAGGGATCGTTGGAATTGGCCTCGGCGACGATGGCGGAGAGCTGGGTCTGCAGGGTCTGGAGTTCCTGCGTGCCCTGCAGCTGCAGCAGCTGCAGCTTGGCGGCGTCGCGCTGGGCCTTGTCGGGGATGATGCGGTCGAGCAGGGCGGAGACCGGCGAGATCAGCGTGTCGAGCAGGGGCATGGGTGAGATCCTTCTTGGCGGGCAGGATCTCGAAAAATAACCGAATGGGTGATGTTAGGAAAATGCCGCGCCGGAAGCAGTGTCCGGCGCGGCATTTCGACTTACAGCAGTTCCTTCAGCGGCACGGCGGTGTCGGCCAGCTTCGCGGGATCGGGGCTGGCGCCGGCCTCGATCAGCTTGCGGCCCTGCACATAGTCCTTCACCACATTGACGCTGTCGATGGCGATGATCTTGCCGCCCTTCAGATAGATCACCGAGAAGGCGCGCGCCTCGGGCGATCCGCGCAGCACGGTGGCGTCATGGCCCAGCGAAATGCCTGCGGTCTGCAGCTTCAGATCATACTGGTTCGACCAGAACCACGGGAAAGCGCGATAGGGCGCCGGATTGCCGAGAATCGCCTTGGCCACGCAGGTGGCCTGATCGTTGGCGTTCTGCACCGATTCGACGCGCATCACCGCGCCGCCCGCATAATCGCAAGCGAAGCTGGCGCAGTCGCCGATGGCATAGATGTCAGGCAGGGAGGTGCGGCACAGCTCGTCCACATCCACGCCATTGGCGCCCATCGCGCCGGCTTCGATCAGCGGCGCCACGGCGGCGATGATGCCGATGCCCACGATCACGGCGTCGGCGGGGATTTCAGTGCCATCGCCCAGCTTCACGCCGCGCACCCGGCCCTGGCCGATCAGCCCGGCCACGCTGACACCGGTGCGCAGATCGACGCCATGGGCGCGATGCTCGGCTTCATAGAAGGCGGAGAGTTCCTCGCCCGCCACGCGGGCCAGCACGCGGGGCGCGGCCTCCAGCAGGGTGACATGGCAGCCCAGCTTGGTGAGCACGGCGGCTGCCTCCAGCCCGATATAGCCGCCCCCGATCACCGCGATCTTCTTCACGCCGCCATCGACCTCGCCCATCAGGCGGTCGCAATCCTCGCGGGTGCGCACGGCATGGACGCCCGCCAGATCGGCGCCTTCGCCCGAGAGGCGGCGCGGATCGCCGCCCGCCGCCCAGACCAGCTGGCCATAGGTGATGTCCTCGCCGGTGGAGAGGGTGACGGTGTGAGCTTCGGGATCGACCTTGGTGACTTCCACGCCCAGCAGCAGCTCGATCTCTTTCTCGACCCAGAACTGGGGCGGGCGGATATAGAGTCGCTCGAAGGTCTTTTCGCGGGCGAAATATTCCTTGGAGAGCGGCGGACGCTCATAAGGCGGCTCATGCTCGCGCCCGATGAGCGCGATGCTGCCGGTAAATCCCCCTTGGCGCAGGGCAATGGCGCATTGCGCACCTGCATGGCCCCCGCCGACGATCACGATGTCTTTGTTGCTCATGGTGCGCAACGTTGGCGGAAAAAACGGCGCCGTCAATTGCGGTTCGCGGATCGTCAAATTCGAGGGCCGCAAATTGAAAAAGCCGCTTCCTGCGCGGGGCAGGAAACGGCTTTTTCAATTGGTCGGGACGAGAGGATTCGAACCTCCGACCCCCACACCCCCAGTGTGATGCGCTACCAGGCTGCGCTACGTCCCGACCGGAGGGCGCCCTATATGCGGGGCTTTCCCGGATGGCAAGCGCCTGTTTTGCAAAAAATGATCCGGCCCCTGCGCATGCCTGTGGAAAAATACCCGAACACAACCGCTTGCCCCGCTCGCCGGGCCGCTTCGTTGCCTTGCGCGCGAAAGCCTGCTAGGCGCCGCCGCTGGCCGGGGGCGTGCCCCGCGCGCGGCTCGTCATGAGCTTTGCGCGCGTGAAGCATGACTTTCCGCGACCATCCCGATTCCATCACGAAAGACCGCCCGATGACCGTTTCCCTCCTGCCCGTGCTGGCCGCCGCCTCGGCTGACAGCCCGCCCGCCTGGCTGCAATTCCTGCCCTTTATCGGCATGGGTCTGGTCATGTGGTTCTTCCTGCTGCGCCCGCAGATGCAGCAGCAAAAGCAGCAGAAGGCCAAGCTGGAAGCGCTCAAGAAGGGCGATCAGGTGCTGACCGGCGGCGGCTTCATCGGCAAGGTGGTCAAGGTCGATGCCGATTATGTGGATGTGGAGCTGGCGCCGGGCCTGAAGGTCAAGGCGCTGAAATCCACCATCGGCGATGTGATCCCGCCTTCGGGCGGCGCCCCCGCCAACGACTGAGCTGGCGCGAAGGCCCCAGGGGGTTGACGCCTTAGGGCGGTTGACGCCGCAGGGGCCGATGCCCATCTCCCGCTTTCCTCAATCTTCCCGTGCTTTCCGCCGGGATCGCTGACAGAGCCGCAAACACATGCTCGATTTTCCCCGCTGGAAACAGCTCTGGTTCTGGTTCATCGCGCTGGTGGCGATGGCGGCGGCTGTGCCGTCCTTCGTGTCGGTCGCCGGTTATGCCTGGCCTGCCGGACTGCCCAACCCCAAGATCAATCTCGGGCTCGACCTTGCCGGCGGCAGCCATCTGCTGCTGGAGGCCAACCCCGATCAGGTGACCAGCCTGCGCCTCGAATCCAAGGAGGAAGAGGTCCGCAACGCGCTGGGCAAGGGCAGCCACCCGGTCCAGATCGGCGACATCTCGAACAAGGACGGTTCGCTCAGCTTCATGGTGAGCAACCCGGCCGACATCGATGCCGCGCGCGAAGCCATCCTGCCGCTGACCAATGGCGCGGGACTTTCGGGCCAGCGCGACTGGGACATCAAGGTGGTGGACACCACCCGCATCGTGCTGACGCCCACCAAGGCCGGCATCGATCAGGCCGTCTCCGACGCGATGACCACCGCCACCGAAGTGGTGCGCAAGCGCATCGACGCGCTGGGCACCCGTGAGCCGACCATCATCCGTCAGGGCGCCGACCGCATCGTGGTGCAGGTGCCCGGCCTGAAGGATCCCACGCAGCTCAAGGCCCTGCTGGGCCAGACCGCCAAGCTGGAGTTCAAGCTGGTCGACACCGCCGCCTCGCCCACCGATGTGCAGTCGGGCGTGGCCCCTCCGGGTGACGAGATCGTGCCCTACGCCGCTGGCGCGGGCAACATCGCGGTCAAGCGTCTGGGCGGCATCAAGGGCGACCAGCTGGCGAGCGCGCATCAGGTCTTCGATCAGCAGACCGGCGAGCCGCAGGTGCAGATCAACTTCAACCAGCAAGGTGGCGAGAAATTCGCCGCGCTGACCAGCGCGAACGTTCACAAGCCCTTCGCCATCATCCTTGACGGCAAGGTGCTCTCGGCTCCCAACATCAATCAGGCGATTCTGGGCGGCACCGCCGTGATCTCGGGCAGCTTCACCGTGCAGAGCGCCAGTCAGCTGGCCATCGCGCTCAGCTCGGGCGCGCTGCCGATCGACCTCAAGGTGGTGGAAGAGCGCACCGTCGGCCCCGACCTTGGCGCCGATTCGATCAACAAGGGCGCCATCGCCATGGGCGTGGGCACGCTGGCCGTGGTGGTCTTCATGGCCGTCACCTATGGCCGCTTCGGCATGTATGCCAATGCCGCGGTCATCATCAACGTCATCATGATCCTGGGCATCATGGCGGTGTTCAACACCACGCTCACCTTGCCGGGCATTGCCGGTTTCGTGCTGACCATCGGCGCGGCGGTCGACGCCAACGTGCTGATCAACGAGCGTATCCGCGAGGAGCGCCACCGGGGCCGCAAGGTGTTCCAGGCGGTGGAGCTGGGCTACAAGGAAGCCAGCCGCACCATCTTCGACGCCAACATCACCCATATCATCTCGGCCGTGCTGATGTTCGTGCTGGGTTCGGGGCCGATCAAGGGCTTCGCCGTGGTGCTGATGATCGGCATCGTCACCTCGGTGTTCACCTCCGTCTATCTCACCCGCATGTGGGTGGCGTCGTGGCTGCGCAAGACGCGCCCCAGCGATCTGACCATTTAAGGGGGCCTGTTTCATGCGCCTGCTCAAACTCGTTCCCGATCACACCAACATCCACTTTCTGAAGTGGCAGTGGCCCACCACCATCATCAGCGTCGCGCTGATGGTGCTGAGCTGGGTGCTGATCCTCACGCACGGCCTGAACCTTGGCGTGGATTTCGTGGGCGGCCAGATGATCCGCGTCACCTTCACCCAGAGCGCTTCGGCCCCGCTGGCGCAGCTGCGCAGCGAGGTGGAAGGGCTAGGCTTCGGCGAGCCGATCATCCAGACCTATGGCGCGCCCAATGAGATCTCGATCCGCCTGCGCCTGCCCGAAGGCTCCGACAAGAACCCCGCCGCCGCCGAGGCCATGGCCAAGACCGTTTCGGCCAAGGTGAAGGCGGCCCATGCCGATGCGCGCATCGACGGCGTCGATTCGGTGTCGGGCAAGGTCTCGGGCGAGCTGGGCACCACCGCCATCAAGGCGCTGGGCGCGGCGGCCTTGGCGATCTCGATCTTCATCTGGTATCGTTTCGAATGGCAGTTCGGCGTGGGCGCGTTGATCAGCCTTATTCACGACGTGACGCTGGTGCTGGGCCTTTTCGCCATCACGCAGATGGAGTTCGACCTGACCACTGTGGCCGCGATCCTGACGGTGATCGGCTATTCGCTCAACGACACCATCGTGGTCTATGACCGCATCCGCGAGAATCTGAAGAAATTCCGCAAGATGCCTCTGCCCGAGCTGCTGGACCTCTCGGTCAACGAGACTCTGGCGCGCACCGTGGTGACCTCGGGCACGATGCTGATCACGCTGTTGGCGCTGGCGGTGCTGGGCCCCAAGGTGATCTTCGGCTTCTCGGCCGCGCTGATCCTGGGCATTTTCGTCTGCACCTATTCCTCGATCTATGCCGCGGCCCCGATGCTGATCTGGCTGAAGGTGACGCCCTCCAGCTTTGTCGCCACCGAGAGCAAGCTGGACCGTCAGGAACGGCTGGCGCGCGAACAGCGCTGATTGGGTTCAGCGCTTTCGCGGGTTTTGAAACGCCGGGCGGTTTTTGGACTGGCCCGGCGTTTTGCTGTCAGCGTGAGGCGTTCCGCCAGAAGCTGGCGATGGCCTGCGCATTGGCGTGCCAGCTGAAACCGGCGGCATTGGCGGCGACATCCTGCTGAGCCGGAGGATCGGCCAGAATCGCCTGCAGGGCCTGAGCAATGGCCTCCGGCGTGCGCTGGGCCAGACGGCCCGCGCTGGGGGCCTTCACCACCTCCGCAGCGCCGCCGATGGGCGGGATCACCAGAGGCGTGCCGCAGGCCAGCGCCTCGATCCAGACATTGGCGAGGCCCTCGCGTTCGCTAGGGAGTGCCACGGCGTCGGCGGCGCTCATCAGAAGAGGCAGGCGATCATGGCTGACCTGGCCGAGGAAATGGACGCGGTCTGCGATGCCCAGCTGCTGGGCCTGAGCGCGGAGGGCATCTTCATCCGCGCCTTTCCCGGCCAGCGCCAGATGGGCCTGCGGGATCTGTGCCAGAGCGGATAAGGTCAGCGCCTGCCCCTTGATGGCGATCAGCGCGCCGGGCGTGACGAAAAGCGGTGCCCCTGCGGGCAGGGCGATCTCGGTGAGCGAGGCGCGGGCCTGCGCGCGCGGCGTCACCGTGAAGCGCTGATGATCCAGCCCGGTGTAATGGACGGTGATCTTGCCTTCGGGCAGGCCGAAAGCGGCCATATCGGCTTTCAGCGCCCCCGACACCGCCAGCATCCCCGCCGCCTGATCTGCCGCCGCGCGAATCTGCGCCAGAGCCTTGGGGCGGGTGGCCCAGTAATGGATATCCGATCCGCGCGCCTTGATCGTCAGCGGCAGGTCCAAAGCCTTGGCGATCAGCGCAGCCGCCGGCCCATCGGGGAAGAAGAACTGCGCATCGACCACATCGAACGGCGCCTGAGCATGCAATCCCTTCACCAGCGGCAGAATGGCGCGGGCGATGCGCGCGGGATTGCTGTCGCCCCCGATCAGCGGGATCAGCGTGAAACGCGGATGATAAACCGTGATCCCGCCCAGCGAGGATTGCTCCGGGCAAGTCGCCAGCGTGGCATAAGGCTCGCGGCGGGAGAGCGGAAAGGGCGGCAGCCCGATGGGGTTCACCACCGTCACCTGGGCCAGACCGCCAGCGGCCACCGCCTTCATCTGATTGGCGACAAAGCCGCCAAACGCCGGGCGCATGGGCGCGGGAAACAGCGTGCTGATCGAGAGAATGCGCAAGGGCGGGTTGGTCATGCCGCTATTCCTACGCAGGGTTTATGGATCAGCCGTTAAATCCGCGTCAGAGGCGGCGCACCAGCATTTCGGCCACGGCCAGCCATGGCGGGCTGTCGATCACCAGCTGGCGCTGGCCTACGCCGGGGGGCAGCAGGGCGACGCGGTGGTCGTCACGGTCGATCAGGCGACCGAAGGCGAAGCGGCCGCCGGGGCGGGGGGCCAGCACGTCGCGGTTGACCAGACGCGGATAGTCTTCCGCCGAGACATGGCGCAGCCAGATCTGGTCCCCGGCGCGATACTCGCCCGCGCTGGCTTCCACGGCCATGGCCACCAGCGTGGCGTCGCCCGACAGCGCGGTGGGCAGGATGGCGTCACGCGGGGCGGTCAGCGCTTCTGCGCCGCTTTCGACCAGACGGGCGACGATGCGTGTCTGGCTGTCGGTTTCCGAGCGCACCAGCACCTCGGGCTCGACCTCCAGCGCGGCGGCGATGCGGTTCATCCACACCAGCGAGAGGTTGCGCGTGCCGGTCTCAAGGCGGCCGATGGTCTGCGCCGTGGTGGCGGGCACGCAGCGGGCGGCCACATCGGCCAGAGTCAGGCCCTTCTGCTTACGGATGTCGCGGATGCGGTTAATCATGAGCGGGAGGGCCTCTAACCGATATGGTTTAACTATGCCCTACACTAGCGTGCTTCTGGCATGTTGTCTCGCAAATGTTGCACTGCAATAGAGAGAAAATGAACAAGACCCCTGCTGGAAGTGCGCGAAACTGTCATCGCGCCGGGGCAAGGCGGCGCTGCATGCGCGAAACAGGCGCGCTGCGGGGGCCGCGGCGGCCAATCTGGACGAAGCGCCCGGATGCAGCGATGAGCAGGCGCCGGATCGGGTGGCGGATGATTCTCCGCCACCGCTGATCCATGCCGCTTCAGCCTTCCACCATTTCGGCCAGTTCCAGCCAGCGTTCTTCCGAGCCGTCCTTTTCGGCGCGGGCCTTGTCCAGCGCGGCGGTCAGCTGGGCAAACCGCTTTGGATCGCTGCTGTAAAGCGCCGGATCGGCCAGAGCAGCCTCCAGCTTCACCATATCCGCGTCCAGCTGTTCGATGCGGGCGGGCAGAAGGTCGTAATCGCGCTGATCCTTGTAGCTCAGCTTGCCCTTCTTCACCGGCATCGGCGGGGGCGGCGGGGCCTTTTCGCCGGCATCGGCCTTGGGCTTGACCGCATTGCGCTGGGTGCGCTGCTTCTGCCAATCGGCATAGCCGCCCGCCACGATGTCCACCTTGCCACTGCCATCCAGCCCCAGCGTGACGGTGACGGTGCGGTCGAGGAAGTCACGGTCATGGCTGACGATCAGCACGGTGCCGTCGTAATCGGAAATCACCTCCTGCAGCAGATCGAGCGTTTCCAGATCGAGATCGTTGGTCGGCTCGTCCAGCACCAGCAGGTTGGAAAAGCGCGCGAATTCCCGCGCCAGCAGCAGGCGAGACCGCTCACCGCCCGACAGCGTGCCGACCCGCGCCTCGACCAGACCGGGATCGAACAGGAAGTCTTTTAGGTAACCGTGGATATGCTTGCGGGTGCCGCGCACATCGACCCAGTCGCTGCCCTCGGCCACGATGTCACGCACGCGCTTGTCGGGGCTGAGCAGGCTGCGCTGCTGGTCGATCACCACGGCGGAGAGCGATTGCGCCAGCGTCACCGTGCCCTCATCGGGCTCCAGCTCGCCGATCAGCATCTTCAACAGCGTCGATTTGCCCGCGCCATTGCCGCCGACCAGACCGATGCGGTCACCGCGCTGAATGCGCAGGGAAAAGTCCTTGATGACAGTCCGTTCGCCGAATCGCTTCACGATCTTGTCGGCCACGATCACCGATTTGGTTTTCGAGCCATCGCCAGTGATCTGCATCTTGGCCACGCCCTGCGGCGTCATCATCGCCGCTCGGGCCTCGCGCATTTCGTAGAGCTTTTCCAGGCGGCCCATGTTGCGCTTGCGCCGCGCGGTCACGCCGCGCTCCTTCCAGTGCTCCTCGATCTTGAGCTTGGCGTCCATCCGCTCGGCGGCGCGGGCCTCCTCGGCATAGACCTGATCTTCCCAGGCCTCGTAGCCGCCGAAGCCGATCTCGCGGCGGCGCAGCGAACCGCGATCGAGCCACAGCGTCGCCTTCGTCAGGCGGGTGAGGAAGGTACGGTCGTGGCTGATGACCACAAAGGCGCCATTGTAGCGCTGCAGCCAGCTTTCCAGCCAGTCGATGGCGTCGAGGTCGAGATGGTTGGTCGGCTCGTCGAGCAGCAGCAGATCGGGCTCGCTGGCCAGAGCGCGGCAGATCGCGGCGCGGCGCTGCTCACCGCCGCTGGCGCTGGAAGCCACGCGGGTGAGGTCGATGCCCAACTGGCCCGCGATCGATTCCACCTCGTGCCGGGGCGGCGCGTCGGGCGCGCGCAGGCAGTAATCCATCAGCGTCTCGCAGCCGGTGAAATCGGGCGCCTGCTCCAGCGTGATGACGCGCGTGCCGGGCTGGACCGAGCGCTTGCCCTTGTCACCCTCCACCGTGCCCGCGATCAGTTTCAGGATCGTGGATTTGCCCGCGCCATTGCGGCCGATCAGCGCCAGCCGGTCACGCGGGGCGATGTTGATGTCGAGACCCTGGAAAAGCCAACCCGATCCCTGAATGAGACCAAGCCCTTCCCAGCTGAGAATAGGTGCTGCTGCCATAGAGCCGCGCCCTAGCCCCCAGCGCCATGCCATGGCAAGGGGAAGTGGCCCCTCGATGAGGGAACCGGAGCCGTAAACCGGGCTTTAAGGTGGCAAGGGCCATGATTTCGCAGGTCGCCGGTGTTGACGGCATCGATATTCACACAGGGTTCAAATGCCGCTTCATAATGCTTGGATCATGAGCAGAGTTTCGCTTTCTCGCATAATGGTGGCGCTGGTGCTGTCTGGCGGCGTGATCGCCGGCGCTCTGGCCTATGGCGATGCGGCGCTCGCCGGGCCGCCCGATCCCCAGACCGAAGCCCGCATGGCGGCGCGTTCGGGCGCGGTGCGCTCCCTGCGTCAGATCGAGCGGGAAGTGCTGCCCGGCATGGGCGGCATGCAATATCTGGGGCCGGAGTATGATCCGGCCGCCATGGCCTATCGCCTCAAATTCATCCGTCAGGGCCGGGTGGTGTTCGTCGATGTCGATGCGCGCACCGGACAGATCATGCATGCCCCGCCGCGTGGCCGCTGACAGGCAGCGACGGCTTCTGACCGTCAGCCTGCTTGACGCCCATTTGCTTGACGTTACGCGCCCTCACGCCCATTTCCATCAGTCCCGCTGCGGCGGGCCACTCATCAAGGAACTTATTCCATGCGCATTCTGATCGTCGAGGACGAACCGACGCTGGGCCCCCAGCTGAAGAACACGCTGGAGCAGAACGGCTATGCCGTCGACCTGTCGACCGATGGCGAGGACGGCCATTTCCTGGGCGCCACCGAGGATTACGATGCCGTGGTGCTTGATCTTGGCCTGCCCGAGATCGATGGCCTGACCGTGCTGGGCATGTGGCGCAAGGAAGGCCGCACCTTCCCCGTGCTGGTGCTGACCGCGCGCGATGGCTGGTCGGACAAGGTGGCGGGCCTCGATGGCGGCGCCGACGATTACCTGGCTAAGCCCTTCCAGACCGAAGAGCTGATCGCCCGCCTGCGCGCGCTGATCCGGCGCGCCTCGGGCAATAGCTCCAGCGAGCTGATCGCCGGGCCGGTGCGCCTCGACACGCGCTCGGGCCGCGTCACGCTGGATGGCGAGCCGGTGAAGCTGACGGCGCAGGAATACAAGCTGCTGTCCTACCTGCTGCATCACAAGGGCAAAGTGGTCAGCCGCACCGAGCTGATCGAGCATATCTACGATCAGGATTTCGACCGCGATTCGAACACCATCGAGGTCTTCGTGACCCGCATCCGCAAGAAGCTGGGTTCGGACGTGATCACCACCATTCGCGGCCTGGGCTACAGCCTGGACGAGCCCGTCGGCCAGCGCGGCTGAGGCGTTAAGCGGAGCAGGACATGGAGGCGGCGATGACCGGGGAGGCGCACAGCGATCAGCGCTCCCCCGTGTCTGCTGCTGGTGGCGCGTCCGCCGCCCAGGGCGCGCCTGCTTCGCGCCGGGGTTTGTGGCGCAGGGCGCGCAACCGTTCGCACACCGGCTCGCTCGCCCAGCGCATGATGATGATCGCGGCGGTGTGGATTTCGATCCTGCTGCTGACCGGGGGCGTGGCGCTCGATTCCGCCCTGACCTCCTTCGTGACCCGCAGCTTCGACGAGCAGCTCGCCAACACGCTGACCGCCATGGTGGGCAGCACCGAGATCGGCCCGGACGGCGAAATCTTCTTCAACCGCCCCCTTGGCGATCAGCGCTTCATGGAGCCCAATTCGGGTCTCTACTGGCAGATCACCGGCAAGGGGCATGAGGATTACCCCAGCCGATCCCTGTGGGACCGCAGCCTGAAGGTCACCACCAACCACTTTGACAATGTGCCGCATTTCTATGATTCGGAACAGTTCGAGGGCGAGCCGCTGCGCATCATCGAGCGCTCGATCATCCTGCCGGGCAGCGATACCGTCTGGCGCTTCACCGTGGCCGAGCGCCGCACCGAACTGGCCGGACAGATCCACCGCATCCGCACCATCCTGATCGAGAGCTTCGCCGTGCTGGGCCTTGGCCTGCTGCTGATGGCGGCGATGCAGAGCCTCTATGGTCTGTCGCCGCTGCGTCGCATCCGGCTGGCCCTGCAGAAGATGCGCTCGAACGGCGCGAGCCGCATGGAAGAAGCCCTGCCGCTGGAGGTGCAGCCGCTGGTGGAAGAGCTGAACACACTGCTGGCTCATAATGAGCGGCAGGCGGAAGAGGCGCGCACCCATGCGGGCAATCTGGCCCATGCGCTCAAAACCCCGCTGGCGGTGGTGACCACGGCCGCCAGCGCGCAGGCTCCCGATCTGGCCGAGACCGTGCTGCGCGAGGCGGCGGCGATGCGCCGCCAGGTCGACCATCATCTGGCGCGTGCCCGCGCCGTGGGGCGCCGCGGGGCAGGGCAGGCAAGGGCGGGTGTCTGGGCCAGCGCCGAGGCCGTGGTGCGCGCGGTGACGCGCCTCTATGAGCAGGCGCGCTTCGACCTCGACGGCAATCACGACGCCAGCGTCGCCATCGAGCGGCAGGATCTGGACGACCTGATGGGCAATCTGATCGAGAATGCCGCGAAATACGGCGGGGGCAGCGTGTTCGTCACCGTCGATGCCGTGCCGGGCGACGCCGATGTCTGCGAGATCTGGGTGGAAGATGACGGCATGGGCATCCCCGAGGCCGAGCGCACCCGCATCTTCGATCGCGGCGCGCGTCTGGACACCGGCAAGCCGGGGACCGGGCTGGGGCTGGCCATCGTGCGCGATGTGGTGGAAATCTACGGCGGCACCGTCGAACTTGGCGAGAGCGAGGATATGGGCGGGTTGCTCGTGAAGATGAAGCTGCCCCGGACGAAGGGGTAAGGTTTTTCGGAGTTTTGCCTCCGGCGGGCAAAGGGCCCTAAGCGCGCACGTGTCGCACGCGACAAGCTGGGGCGCCCTTTGCCATCCCTTTATTGTTTGCGCTGCGCTGAATGATCAGCCTTGGAGCATAACGCAGTGTGGCAGCT
Organism: Novosphingobium rosa NBRC 15208; assembly: GCF_001598555.1. Lineage (GTDB taxonomy): Bacteria > Pseudomonadota > Alphaproteobacteria > Sphingomonadales > Sphingomonadaceae > Novosphingobium > Novosphingobium rosa. The sequence goes on along the minus strand of NZ_BCZE01000008.1, from coordinate 7,983 downwards.
TTTGAAGGCTGCTTCGCAGCAGGGAATGGCGGCTAAGTTGGGTTAGCTGCTATCCCTCTTGAACAGACGAATTAATGCTCTGCTTATGAAGAAGCTCATCGTCACTACTGCGATTGTCGGTAGGAAAATCGGAATTCTTCGCCACCAAAGCTCTTGCGTGCCCGGCACGGGATCGCCCATAACTTCAGGCTAACACGCGGTGCGCTGGATTGCCAAATCAGCTATCGAATGTCCGCAACGTTGTCTTGTCCCGACAGTCCGCTTTCGATTTGAAAATCGTTTTAGCGTACTTTAAATTCGCGTGCGAAGCATCATGGCGTGGCAGGCGCCAAACCGCTCGCAACTCTGCAAGCAACACCCAATGCCGAAACCATGGCGCCAAGGCGGACAACCAAAGGGAGCGCGAGGGCGATGGCCCTCGCACCTTCCCCTTTAAACTTCCTGAAAATCAACCAACCTGCTTGGCCTGCTCATGATGGCGGATCACTTCATCGATGATGAAGCGCAGGAACTTCTCGCCGAAATCCGGATCGAGATGCGCGTCCTCGGCCAGCTTGCGCAGACGCTCGATCTGGCGCTCCTCGCGGCCCGGGTCGCTGGCGGGCAGCTCGTGCTCGGCCTTGTAGGCGCCCACGGCCTTCGTGATGCGAAATCGCTCGGCCAGCATGTGAATCAGCGCGGCATCAATGTTGTCGATGCTGTTGCGGAAACCGGCAAGCACCGGGTCGGACGTGGCGGAGAGATCGGACATGCTCTGCCAGCTACACGGCCTGTCCGTAAATTCCAAGACAGGATGCAGCGATGCGCGCATTGTTGCGCCACCTGTCAGGTCTCAATCCCGGTATTCGCCTCATTCGACCTTCGGCCAGCCCGATAGGACTTGCCATCGGGCCCTCAGGCGAGCAATGGCTCACCGGTGATGACTGCCCAGATTATCCCCCTCCGTGGCCAGAAGGGCGATACGCCCGCCAAGCCCTCGCTCGACCCCATCCTGGCGCTGACCGCGCCGGGCATGAACGCCGTGAACGCGGTGATTCTGGACAGGATGCAGAGCGAGATTCCGTTGATTCCGGCGCTGGCCGGGCATCTGATCTCCGGCGGGGGCAAGCGCATGCGCCCCATGCTGACGATCGCCTGCGCCGAGCTGATCGGCTATCAGGGCAACCGCCACCACAAGCTGGCCGCCGCCGTGGAGTTCATCCACACCGCCACGCTGCTGCATGACGATGTGGTCGATGGCTCGGATCTGCGGCGCGGTAAGGAAACCGCCAACATCGTCTTCGGCAATCCGGCCACGGTGCTGGTGGGCGATTTCCTCTTCTCGCGCGCTTTCGAGCTGATGGTGGAAGACGGCAGCCTGAAAGTGCTGAAGATCCTGGCGGGCGCCAGCGCGATCATCGCCGAGGGCGAGGTTGACCAGCTGACCGCCCAGCGCCAGATCGAGACCAGCGAGGAGCGCTATCTCTCGATCATCGGCGCCAAGACCGCCGCGCTGTTCTGCGCCGCCTGCCGCATCGCCGCGGTCGTGGCCGAGCGTGGCGAGGCCGAGGAGCGCGCTCTGGACGATTATGGCCGCAATCTGGGCATTGCCTTCCAGCTGGCCGATGACGCCATCGACTACGATTCGGATGCTCACGAGATGGGCAAGGCCAAGGGCGACGATTTCCGCGACGGCAAGATGACCCTGCCGGTGATTCTGGCCTACGCGCGCGGCAATGACGAGGAGCGCCAGTTCTGGCGCGACGCCATCGCGGGCTTCTGCACCAGCGACGAGGATCTGGCTCACGCGGTGAAGCTGATCGCGAAATACGATACGGTGTCGGCGACGCGTGAGCGGGCGCGGCATTTCGCTCAGCGGGCGATTGATGCCATCGCCGGGTTCCCGGCCAGTGAGGCGCGCGCTGCGATGGGCGAGGCGGCTTTGTTCGCGGTTTCCCGCAGGTATTAAGAAGGTGCGAGGGGGGTACCCCCTCGCGCTCCCATGACGTCTCCCGACGCAATGTTGCGCCTTGCCCCTCCATTTGCGTGACCTATGGCGCCGCAGGCTCTCAATCCGATAGCACTGTTATTGGGATATTTGCCTGCGCCGCCGCGACGTTGCTCAATGGCTGAACCCCTGACGCCCACGTAGACAGTTATGGGAGCGCGAGGGTGTAACACCCTCGCATTTCATCTTTATCTTCCAGTCTTTATGATTTGAGCGCCCGCTCGATCTCGATCAGCCGCTGTTTGCGCCACAGGCCTCCACCATAGCCCGTCAGCGAGCCATCGGCGCCGATCACGCGATGGCAGGGGATCATCAAGGCGATCTGATTGGCCCCATTCGCCCGGGCCACGGCGCGGGTCGCGGAAGGGCGGCCGATCCTGCGGGCGATCTCGCTGTAGCTGCGGGTTTCGCCTGCGGGGATGCCCCGCAGTTCATCCCAGACCTGCCGGGTAAAAGCGCTTCCGCCCGGCGCCAGCGGCGTTTCGAACACACCGCTGCGCGCCGCGAAATAGGCGGCCAGTTCATGCGCGGCCTGTTCGCAGGGCGACGACCCGCCGATCCCGATCCCTTCCTTGCAAGAGGCCTGCAGGCGCTTCAATTCGGCGGGCAGCCCCTTGCGGTCGAGGAACTCCAGCAGATGCAGATGGCTGCGGCTGCCGACCGCAATCATGTCGCCCAGAGGCGTGGGAATCCATGTCGCGCGCAGCAGGCCGCCGGCCTGCAGATCGCTCGGCGCGCAGCCCAGCAGGCGCGCGAAGGCGGCGCGGAAGGCGCTGGGGGATTCGAAGCTGGCCTCATGCTGCGCGGTGATCACCTTGCCGCCCGAGGCCAGCGTCTCGAAGCCCTCGCGCATGCGCCTCTGGCGGGCCATGTCGAGGAAGGTCATGCCGAAATGGCGCTTGAAGGCGCGCCGCACGGTTGAAAGGTCATAGCCGAGGCGTTCGATATGCTGCTCGGTCCAGCGCAGGTTCGGGCGTTCATCCAGGGCGCGAAGCAGTGCGCCGATGGCCGGGTCGGCTTGCGCCGCCGCCTGCAGGGGATGGCATCGTCTGCAGGCCCTGAAGCCCGCATCGATGCATTCGCCGATGGTGGGAAAGAAGGTGCAGTTCTCCAGCTTCGGTTTGCGGGCCGGGCATGTCAGGCGGCAGAACACGCCGGTCGAGGACACGCAGACGAAGGCTTGCCCATCATAGCGGTCGTCGCGGGCGAGAAGGGCGGCGTAGAGCGTGTCGCGGTCGGGAAGGTCAAACAGCATGGCGTGCATCTAGACGCATCCGATCCGTCGCGCCGCCGATTTTCGGGCGTGTATTTTTTGTGGCACAAGCGATGGCGCCCTCGCATCTTCCCTTTCTTCCGCAATTCGCCCAAAGCCCGCTGCGTGACGAACCTGCCGATCCATGCCGTCCTGCCAGACCTGCTCTCCGCGCTGAGGGCCGGGCCCAATGCCGTGCTGATCGCCCCGCCGGGCGCGGGCAAGACCACCAGCGTGGCGCCTGCCCTGCTCGATCAGCCGTGGTGCACGGGCAAGGTCATCCTGCTCAGTCCCCGCCGCGTGGCCGCGCGCGCTGCTGCCGAGCGCATGGCGGAGGTGATGGGCGAGAAGGCCGGGCAGACCGTTGGCTATCTCACCCGCATGGACAGCAGGCAGAGCGCCGCCACACGCATCCTGATCGTCACCGAGGCGATTTTCGTCTCGACCATTCTGGGCGATCCGGAATTGAATGGCATCTCCGCCGTGCTGTTCGACGAGGCGCATGAGCGGCATCTCGATTCCGATCTGGGCCTGGCTCTGGCGGTGGAATGCCAGCAGGTGCTGCGCGAGGATCTGCGCATCGTGCCGATGTCCGCCACCATCGATGGCGAGCGTTTCGCCGGCCTGCTGGGGGCAAACGTCCCGGTGATCGAGAGCGAGGGCAAGGCCTGGCCGCTCGAACACCGCTGGCTGGGCGCCGCGCCGGATAAGCGCACCGATGAGGCGATGGCCTCCGCCATCCTGACGGCATGGCGCGAAACGGAAGGCGATCTCTTGGCCTTCCTGCCCGGCGTGGGCGAGATCGGACGCACCCGTGACCGCCTGACCGAACGCCTGCGCGATGTGCCGATCCTGCCGCTGCATGGCCAGTGCGAGCCCGCCGCCCAGCGCGCCGCGATCCGCCGCGATCCCGAAGGCCGCCGCCGCATCGTGCTGGCGACCAGCATCGCGGAAACCTCGCTGACCCTCGACGGCGTCAGCGTGGTGGTGGACAGCGGGTTTTCGCGCCGCCCGGAGTTCGACAAGGCGGCGGGCGTCACACGGCTGATCACCACGCGGGCCTCGCAGGCTTCGGCAGCCCAGCGTGCGGGGCGCGCGGCGCGTCAGGGCCCGGGCGTGGCCTATCGCCTGTGGGAGGAAGCGGCCCATGCCGGTCGCGCAGCCTATGATCCGCCTGAAATCCTGACCAGCGATCTGGCGCCTCTGGCGCTGAGCCTTGCGCAATGGGGCGCGGGCGATGCTCAGGCGATGGCGTGGATCGATCCGCCGCCCTCCGCCGCCATGGGCGCCGCGCGGGCCAAGCTGACCTCGCTGAATGCGCTGAATGAGGAAGGCCACATCACCGATCATGGTCGCGCCATGGCGGCTCTGCCGATGGGGCCGGAGCAGGCGCATATGCTGCTCTACGCCGCCGCGCATGGGGCGAGCGAGGAGGCTGCGGGATTGGCCTTGCTGCTTCAGGAACGCAGCTTAGGCGGGCGGGGTGAGGATCTGGCCGCGCGGGCCGACCGCTGGCGCCATGATCGTGGCGCCAAGGCTGATGCGGCGCGGCAGATGGCGCGTGGCTGGGCCAGGCGGGCGCGTGCTCTGGCAAAGCAGGTGGATGATGATGCCCCGCCGCCCGGCGTGCTGCTGGCTGAGGGCTTCCCCGACAATCTGGCCAAGCGCCGCGATGCCAGGGGCGAGGAATGGATCGCCGCCGGGGGCAGGGGGCTGATTCTCGATCCGCTCAGCCCTCTGGCCCGCGCGGAGTATCTGGCTGTGGGCGAGGCTCAGGGGCAGGCCAAGGGCGCGCGCATCACCGGAGCCATCGCTTTGACCGAGGCCGAGGTGTTGCAGCATCTGCGCCATCGCATCGAGCGCCGCCCTGCCTTGCGCTGGATGGCGGATGAACGCCGGGTCGAGGCTCTGCTGGAGCAGCGGCTGGGGGCGATTACCTTCGCGCGGGGGAGCGATCCGTCGCCCGATCCCAAGGCGATTGCTGCTTTCCTCTGCGCGCGAATTCGCTCTGATGGGCTGGATTTGCTGCCTTTGGGCAAGACCAGCCAGTCGCTGCTGCGCCGTGCGCGCTATGCGGGAATCGAGGCGCTGTCCGATGAAAGCCTGCTGGCCGATCTGGAAGACTGGGCCGCACCGCATCTGGTGCGCCGTCTGGACAATGTGAACACCGGGGCGCTGCATCAGGCCTTGCTCGACCGGCTGGGCTGGGATGGCAAGCAGACGCTGGACAAGCTTGCCCCTCAGGAGTTCCGCAGCCCCGCGGGCACCAGCCATGCCATCGATTATGATGATCCGGGTGGCCCCTCGATCGAGATTCGCGTGCAGGCGCTGTTCGGCCTGGATCGCCATCCGGGTTTTGGGCAGCCCAGCCAGCCTCTGTTGCTCAAACTGACCTCGCCGGGGGGCAAGCCCATCCAGACCACGCGGGATCTGCCGGGTTTCTGGCGCGGAAGCTGGCGCGATGTGGTGAAGGACATGAAGGGCCGTTACCCCAAACACCGCTGGCCCGATGCGCCATGGGATGAAGACCCGAGCCTGAAAACCAAGAACGCCTTCGAGGCCCAGCGCAGGCCTTGAATCCGAGGCTGCGACCGACCTCAAGGCCGAACCCGTGGCGCGATGCTGACAACACAAGGGAGCGCGAGGGTGATGACCCTCGCATTTCCTTTGTCCTTCTACGTCGTTCTTTCCTCCATAGGCCTTAACTCCGGCTTGATTTTGGCGTGATTCGCGGTCAAGGAAACGCCCATGACCGCACGCATCTATCAGCGCCCCAAGAACGCCATGCAGTCGGGCAAGGCCCTGCTTGGCCAGTGGATCCTCGAATTCGCGCCTGCCGAGGCGCGTCGGCCTGACCCGCTGATGGGCTGGGCCGGGTCGAGCGACACGCAGGCTCAGGTGCAGCTGAAGTTCGGCTCGCAGGCGGAGGCTCAGGCCTATGCCGATCTTTATGGCATTGCCGCCACGGTGCACGCCACGCCGCCGCGCCGCCTGAAGATTCAGGCCTACGCTGACAACTTCCGCTGATTGTTTCGCCGTTACGGCACTTAAAAGGCCCGCGCTTCCAGATGGAGCGCGGGCCTTTTGCGTTGTGGGCTTTGCGGGAACTGTCACAAATGGCCTTGCCTAATGCATTTTGCATCGCCATAGGGCGCTCCGGGAGTCGGTCGGACGTTTGCGCTCGCCAACCTGGTCAGGTCCGGAAGGAAGCAGCCACAACGGGTTGCGGCGGGTCGGCCGGCTCCTATCGAAGCAAAGAGGCTGGTGGAAACACCGGCCTTTTTTGTTGCTTTAAGCGTGGATGGCAGCGGGCCGCTGTTCGACAAATGGCCCGCGCGCGCCTAACATAAGGCCATATGGTCGATTCATCCGACATCTCCGGCGATTTCGCCGACGACGAAGCCCCCTCCGCCGCCGAGCTGGAGGCTGCCGGGCAATCGGCGATGTTCGGCGCTCTGGACACTGGGCCCGAACCTTCGCCCAAGCCTGTTGCTCCGCCTGCCGTGGCCGCTGCCCCGGCGCAGCCCTATCGCGTGCTGGCGCGCAAATATCGTTCCCAGACCTTTGCCGAGCTGATCGGCCAGGACGCCATGGTGCAGACGCTGGCCAACGCCATAAGGCGCGAGCGGTTGGCGCATGCGTTCCTGATGACCGGCATTCGCGGGGTGGGCAAGACCTCCACCGCGCGCCTGATCGCCAAGGCGCTCAACTGCGTGGGGCCGGATGGGAAGGGTGGGCCGACGATCGATCCCTGCGGCGTCTGCGAGCCCTGCGTCGCCATCGCCGAGGGCCGCCATATCGACGTGATCGAGATGGACGCCGCCAGCAACACCGGCGTGGACGACGTGCGAGAGATCATCGAGGCGGTGCGCTATGCGGCGGTCTCGGCGCGTTACAAGATCTATATTGTCGACGAAGTTCACATGCTGTCGCGCAATGCTTTCAATGCGTTGCTGAAGACTCTTGAGGAGCCGCCGGCGCATGTGAAGTTCCTCTTCGCCACCACCGAGGTGGACAAGCTGCCGGTGACGGTGCTGTCGCGCTGCCAGCGTTTTGACCTCAAGCGCATTCCGGCGCCGCTGCTGGCCGATCACTTCGCGGGCATCTGCAAGAAGGAAGGCGTCGAGGCCGAGCCCGAGGCTTTGGCGATGGTCGCCGAGGCCGCCGAGGGTTCGGTGCGCGACGGTCTCTCGATCCTCGATCAGGCGATTGCCCATGCCGATCTGGCGGGTGACGCCGAGGCTGGCCGCACGCTTGTCACCGCGCAGCAGGTTCAGGAGATGCTGGGCCTGGCCGACAAAACGGTGCAGCGCCGCTTGTTCACTGCCCTGCTGGGCGGGGATGGTGCGGCGCTGCTCGATGTGGTGGCGGCGCAATTCGCGCTGGGTGTCGAGCCGCTCTCGCTGATGCGCAGCGCGATGGAATTGACCCATCGCGTGACGGTGACGCAGCTGGGCAAGGGGCAGGCCACGGCCATTTCCGACGACGAACGCGCTGCCCTGCGCGACTGGTCCGAACGCCTGACGCCCGGCCAGCTCCATCGGCTGTGGCAATTGCTGCTCAAGGGCTTCGAGGAGGTCAAGACCGCGCCCGATCCGCTGGTGGCAGCTGAAATGGCGCTGCTGCGCTGCGTCCATGCCGCCGATATGCCCGATCCGGGCCAGCTGGTGAAACGCATCGAGGCCGCCGTTGCCAGCGGCGCTCTGGCGGCGCCCGCCATGGCGGGGGGAGAGGCGCCTGCCGC
>NZ_BCZE01000007.1 GCF_001598555.1 Novosphingobium rosa NBRC 15208 | reverse complement strand
CGGGGGGAGAGGCGCCTGCCGCTGCCCCGGTCGCGCAGGCGCCCGCCGATCTGGGCTGGGAAGCTTTGGTCGAGCAGGTAGAGCATGGCTCGATCCCGCTTGGCAGCATGATGCGCATTCAGGTGCGGGTGATCGAGCTGAAACCCGGCCGCCTGGTCTATGAACAGGCGCCGGGCTTCCCCGACGATATTTCCGCCGATCTGCGCCATGGCCTCAACCGCGCCACCGGCCTCAACTGGGAGGTCGAGCGCCGCGCGGAAGGCGGCCAGCCCACGCTGATCGAGGTGCAGACCGCCGAGCGCGCCGCCAAACTGGCCGAGCAGCGTTCTTCCCCCCTGATGCAGGCCGCCATGGCCGCTTTCCCCAAGGCCGAACAGGTCGAGGATGATCCTTCTGCCGCGCCCGCGCGCCGGCAGGGCAATTGGAGTCGCTGAAATGAAGTCGATGGAAGAGATGATCCAGGCCGCGCAAGCCGCTGCCGAAACGATCCAGAAGCAGATGAACGAAACCCAGGGCAAGCTCGACCAGCTTGAGGTCGAGGGTACCGCGGGCGGCGGTCTGGTCAAGATCCGCGCCAGTGCCAAGGGCCGCGTGATCGGCGTTGCGGTGGATGACAGCCTGCTGGCGCCTTCCGAAAAGGGCATTCTGGAGGATCTGATCGCGGCGGCCTTCAACGATGCGCGCGCCAAGGCCGATGCCGTGGCCAGCGCCGAACTGGCCAAGGCGCAGCAGGGCATGGGCCTGCCCCCGGGCTTCAAGCTGCCGTTCTGATTGATGAATCCCGGATGGCGCGGGCAGGGCTGTCAAGCACCTGAAACGCGCCATCCACATTCCTGCACCTTGCGCCCATTGCGTTGACCGCAACCTCTCCCCATATCTTCAATCGAAAGCCGGGTTGCCGTTATCAGGCATAAGGCCCGTGCAGCGTGATGCTGACGCGCGATTGGATGGATATGACCGAAACGCTTCTTCCCCTTCTGCCCCTGCGAGACATTGTGGTGTTCCCCGGCATGGTGGTTCCCCTGTTCGTGGGGCGCGAAAAATCCGTGGCGGCGCTGGAAGCCGCGATGGCCGGTGACAAGGACATCTTCCTGCTGGCCCAGCTCGACCCGGCTTGCGACGATCCCCATGCCGACGATCTCTACGATGTGGGCGTGGTGGCCAGCGTGCTGCAGCTGCTGAAGCTTCCCGATGGCACCGTCCGCGTGCTGGTCGAGGGCCAGAGCCGCGCCAAGCTGGCTGAGCTGAAGGAAGAAGCCGATCTGCTGATGGCGCAGGTCGAGCCGATCGAGCCTGTCGAGGCCGAGGGCGCCGAAGTCTCCGCCATGATGCGCAGCGTGGTCGATCAGTTCGGCGAATACACCAAGCTGAACAAGAAGCTCTCGCAGGACGCGGGCGACCAGCTGGGCGACATCGAGGATGCTGGCAAGCTGGCCGATTCGGTCGCCGCGCATATCAGCGCCAAGGTGGCCGACAAGCAGGCGCTGCTGTCTCAGGAAGATCCGCTCAAGCGGCTGGAGATGGTCTTCGGCTTTATGGAAGGCGAGCTGGGCGTGCTCCAGGTGGAGCGCCGCATCCGTGGCCGCGTGAAGCGCCAGATGGAAAAGACCCAGCGCGAATATTACCTCAACGAGCAGTTGAAGGCGATCCAGAGCGAGCTGGGCGGCGGCGACGATGGCGAGGCGAACGAGATCGCCGAGTTGGTCGAGAAGATCGCCAAGCTCAAACTGTCCAAGGAAGCGCGCGCCAAGGCCGAGGCCGAGGTCAAGAAGCTCAAGACCATGCAGCCGATGAGCGCCGAGGCGACCGTCGTGCGCAACTATCTCGATGTGCTGCTGGGCCTGCCCTGGGGCAAGAAGAGCAAGCTGAAGAAGGACATCGGGGCGGCCCAGGCCATTCTCGATGCCGATCACTATGCGCTCGACAAGGTCAAGGACCGGATCATCGAGTATCTGGCCGTGCAGGCGCGCACCAACAAGCTGAAGGGCCCGATCCTGTGCCTCGTCGGCCCGCCGGGCGTGGGCAAGACCTCGCTGGGCAAGTCGATCGCCAAGGCTTGCGGGCGTGAGTTCATCCGCCAGTCGCTGGGCGGCGTGCGTGATGAGGCCGAGATTCGTGGCCACCGCCGCACCTACATCGGCTCGATGCCGGGCAAGATCGTCTCGAACCTGAAGAAGGCGGGCACGGCCAATCCGCTGTTCCTGCTCGACGAGATCGACAAGCTGGGTCAGGATTTCCGGGGCGATCCGGCCTCGGCGCTGCTCGAGGTGCTCGATCCCGAACAGAACGCCAAGTTCCAGGACCATTATCTGGAGCTGGACATCGATCTGTCGGACATCATGTTCGTCTGCACGGCCAACAGCCTGAACCTGCCTCAGCCGCTGCTCGACCGTATGGAGATCATCCGCCTCGAGGGTTACACCGAGGATGAGAAGGTCGAGATCGCCGAGCGCCATCTGGTGGCAAAGCAGGTGGAAGCCCATGGCCTCAAGAAGGACGAATTTGTCCTGACCGAGCCTGCTTTGCGCGATCTGATCCGTTACTACACCCGCGAGGCGGGCGTGCGTACGCTGGAGCGTGAAGTCGCTCGTCTGGCCCGCAAGAGCCTGCGCGCCATTCTGGAGGGCAAGGAGACCAAGGTCACCATCACGCCCGACAATCTGGCCGATTACGCCGGCATCCGCAAATTCCGCCATGGTGTTTCGGATGAGGAAAACCAGGTCGGCGCGGTGACGGGTCTGGCCTGGACCGAGGTTGGCGGCGAACTGCTCACCATCGAAAGCGTGACGGTGCCCGGCAAGGGCGCGGTCAAGACCACCGGCAAGCTGGGCGAGGTGATGAGCGAAAGCGTGCAGATGGCCTTCAGCTTCGTGAAGGCGCGGGCGCCCGCCTATGGCATCAAGCCCTCGCTGTTCAACCGCAAGGATCTGCACATCCACCTTCCCGAAGGTGCCGTGCCCAAGGATGGTCCTTCGGCGGGCATCGGCATGGTCACGGCCATGGTCTCCACGCTGACGGGCATTCCTGTGCGCGCCGATGTGGCGATGACCGGTGAGGTGACGCTGCGTGGCCGCGTGCTGGCCATCGGTGGCCTCAAGGAAAAGCTGCTGGCCGCGCTGCGCGGCGGCATCAAGACCGTGCTGATCCCCGAGGAAAACCGCAAGGATCTGGCCGAAATCCCCGCCAACATTCAGGAGGGGATGGAGATCGTGCCGGTCAGCCACGTCGACGAGGTTCTGGCGCGTGCGCTCACCAGCCGCCCCGAGCCTATCGAATGGACCGAGGCGGACGATCTGGCCAGCCAGCCCGGCGCCGCGCCGATCGCGCCTGCCGGGCCTGCTGCCACGGCGCATTAAGCAGGAAGGGTAAGGGCGAGGGGGACGTTTGTGCTGGTCGCATTCCTCAAGAGGAATGCTCCGGCCCCTCGCGCTCCCGTTTCGTCTCCCGGCGATAGGGTGGGGGCGCGCAGACATGTGGCGCTCCGACTCTCCACCTGCTTTCGCCATTAACCATGTTGCAATGCCGCGACTCGCTGCTGCGTGAGTCGCGGCATTTGTTTGTTCCATGCCTGCGGCGCTTTTGGTCGCACACAGGGCCCCGGATGGCCTCAAAACAGGGGATAATGGGGGCTTTCGCGACAGTTTTGGCTTTGACAGCCGCCTTGAAAGACGCTCAATTCCGCGGCTCTTCGAGGCGATTCAAGATTTCCAACTTTTAAACACTCCTAGGGGGTTCCCATAATGAACAAGAACGATCTCATCGGCGCTGTTGCCGAGGCCAGCGGTCTGTCGCGCAACGACGCCACCAAGGCGGTCGAGGGTGTTTTCGATTCGATCACCGGCGCTCTGAAGGCTGGCGATGAAGTGCGTCTGGTCGGTTTCGGCACTTTCTCGGTGGCCAAGCGCAAGGCGTCGACCGGTCGCAACCCCCGCACCGGCGAGCCCATGCCGATCAAGGCTTCCTCGCAGCCCAAGTTCAAGGCTGGCAAGGGCCTGAAGGACGCGGTCAACTGATCGCGCCGGGCAGGGCCTCCTTCGCCTCGGAGGCCCGCCTGATCTGACGTCTGACAGACTCGAAAAACCCCGCGTCGGAGCAGACCGACGCGGGGTTTTGTTTTGTCAGGCGCCGCAGGCCACCAAATCACAGGCCGCGAGGCTGCTCTGTGGTTGAACCCCGTGCGCAACGCCGACACTCAAGGGAGCGCGAGGGTCATGACCCTCGCCTTCACCTTTTGCCTTCAATCCTCCAAAGCAATCTCCCGCGTCGCCGCCGCATAAAGCGCGATGGCCGCCGCATTGGAGACGTTCAGGCTTTCCATCGCCTCATGGATCGGCAGGCGGGCGAGGGCATCGCAATGCTGGGTGATGTTGTGGCGCATGCCTTCACCCTCGGCGCCCAGCACCAGCGCGACGGGGCCGGCGGGCAGCGCTTCGGCCAGCGTGCTTTCGGCCTCACCGGCCAGACCGATGCGCCAGTAACCGGCCTCGGCGATTTCCTCCAGCGCGCGGGCCAGATTGACGACGCGCACCCAGGGCACGATTTCCAGCGCGCCGCTGGCCGATTTGGCGACCACGCCCGATTCGGGCGGAGCGTGCCGGTCCTGCGTGACGATGGCCGCCGCATTGAAGGCCGCCGCCGAGCGCAGAATCGCGCCGACATTGTGCGGGTCGGTCACCTGATCGAGCACCACGATGGGGCGCGAGGGGTCTTCATCGAGCACATCGTCGAGGAACATGTCTTCCAGCGGCTCGCATTCCAGCACCAGACCCTGGTGCGGCGCGTCCTTGGCCACCAGACGGCCCAGATCGACCGGCTGGCAGTAATCGACGTTGAAGCCCTCGGGCAGTTCGCCATCGAGGCTGGCGATGCCTTCGCGCGTGGCCCAGAGCTTGCGGTGCATGCGATTCGGGTTCTTGAGCGCCGCCTCGACCGCGTGGCGGCCCCACAGGCGCACGGGCCCCTTGTTGCTGCGACCGCTGCCGCGTCCGCCCTGCATGCGACCCGCGCGGCCGCGCATGGCTTTCCCGCGCTTTTCGCCGCTCTGGTTTTCGTCGCCATGTCTGGCCATCGGATGATCCTTTTTTCAAAAATTTTTCCGCCCATGCCAAGACTGGTGTTGACAGGCAAGGCTCATGTCCTCATAGGGCCGGTCCTCGGCTGAACGGACCCACTCAAACGGGTCCTTAGGGGGAGACCCCAAACACAGCAATCTCAGTCACTTGACTGTGATTATACGGTGTGGACAGATGGCCGAGTGGTTAAAGGCAGCAGACTGTAAATCTGCCCGCGTGAGCGTACGCTAGTTCGAATCTAGCTCTGTCCACCACCGTTTCTCCAAGCCCCGGCGGGGCTTGGTTCTCACGGTTCTCCGATGTGCTTCAGGCAGCCGGACCCTTCGGGTCTGGCACCGGATTGGCTTTCCGGATCATTCCCCCCTTTCTATCAGCATCGTGCAACCGGCTCTGGCGTGTGTGTTAAATATGTAATACACGCCCTATCCCCGGCGCAGGATGGCAAGTTGCTTGTCGCCGCGCCCGCCAAGCCCTAGAGGACGCGCATGCCTGGTGAACTTCTCGACAATCAGGGCCGCGGCGCGGCCAGCTGGCACTGGCCGGCAGTCCATCCCGAAGCGCGCAAATTTGCCGCTGTTGCTGCGGTGGCGGCGCTTGCCGCGCTGTTCCTGGTGGGGCAGTGGCTGGCCTGGCCGCTCGGCATCCTGACCTATTGCATCTGCGCCTTCTTCCGCGATCCGCTGCGCGTCACCCCCAAGGGCGACCGGCTGATCGTGGCGCCCGCCGATGGTCTGGTGACGCTGATCCAGAAGGTGCCGCCCCCGCGCGAGCTGGCGATGGACGATGGCACGGGTTCGCCCAGCCTCGGCACCGCGCCGGTCACGCGCATCTCGATCTTCATGAGCGTGTTCGATGTTCACATCAACCGCTCGCCGATCGGCGGTACGGTGCGCCGCGTGGTCTATATTCCGGGCAAGTTCCTTAACGCCGACCTCGACAAGGCCAGCGAAGAGAATGAGCGCCAGCACATCCTCGTCGATCAGGGCAATGGCACGCTGATCGGCTTCACGCAGATCGCAGGACTGGTGGCGCGCCGCATCGTGCCTTTCGTCAAGCCGGGCGACATCATCGCCGCAGGCCAGCGCATCGGCCTGATCCGCTTCGGCAGCCGCGTCGACGTCTATCTGCCCGAGGGCACCGAATCGCTGGTGCTGCTGGGCCAGCGGATCGTGGCAGGTGAAACCATTCTCGCGCAGATCGGCAGCGCGCCGCTGATCGAGGGCGTCAGCCAGTGACGTCACGCCGCCGTTTTGACCGCAGAGCGCGTCTGCCCGGCGGCATGCCCTTGCGGGCGGTGATCCCCAACGCCATCACCTCGGGCGCGCTGTGCTTCGGGCTGACTGGCATCCGCTTCGCCATTCAGGGCGACTGGCAGAAGTCGGTGCTAGCGGTGATTCTGGCCGGCATGCTCGATGGCATCGATGGCCGCGTGGCCCGGATGCTCAAGGCCCAGTCGCGTTTCGGCGCGGAGCTGGACAGCCTGTCGGATTCGATTTCCTTCGGCGTGGCTCCGGCGCTGATCGTCTTTCTGTGGTCGCTCAAGGACGTGCCGCGTCTGGGGTGGTTCGCGGCTCTGGCCTTCGCCATCTGTTGCGTGCTGCGTCTGGCGCGTTTCAACGCCCAGATCGACACGCCCGATCTGCCGCATAAGTCGGCGGGATTTATCACCGGCGTTCCCGCGCCGGTGGGGGCGGGGCTGGCCTTCCTGCCGATGTATCTGTGGATGGCCAGCGGCAATGATCTGTTCCGTCAACCGGTGCTGGTCGGCTGCTGGATGACCGCCACGGCTTTCCTGATGATTTCCAGCCTTGCCACGCTCAGCTGGCAATCCTTGCGTCCGCGTCGCCGCATCAGGCTGGAAATGCTCGCCCTGTTCGGCCTGGTCTTTGCGGCCCTGCTGAGCGAGCCGTGGCTGACCCTGGCCGGCATCTGCATCGTCTATCTGGCTTTGGTGCCCGTGGGGCTGATCTCTTACGCGCGGGTCAAGCGGCAGCGCGCAGCGCGGCTGCAGCAGGACGGCGAAGCGTCCGCGGCTTGATGCTGCTGGCGCCCAACGATGCGGTCTGATTGCTGACGACACCGAATTCGGGACGATAAATCATCGCGGGCGCCGGATCGGCGGAGGTGGAGAGGGTGATGGCCTTCATCGTGCGCACCGTCTCGCCCTGGGCCATCTCGTCACGCAGCTGAGCAAACAGCAGCTTGAACTGTTGCCAGCTTCCGGCGATCGAGCGGCCAGCAAGCAGGGTCGTGCCGATCATGGCGCCATCGATCAGAAGTGCAGACATCGTCATCACTGAACCCTCCACATGGCGCCGATGGCTTGCATCACGCGCCGACCAAAGCTGTTGCCCCGAATTCTGTTGCCAAAGCGTTCCACCTGCTTATACCCTGTGGATAACGCTTGAGTAATCATGCTGATCCATCGTGGATCTATGTGATGACGTCGATATTCACGTTTTGTTCCGTTCCGTCAAGCGGAATCTGCGTCAGTGCGATCCGTGCTTGCGGCAAAATTCAGGGCAAATCTCTGCTGGATTTTCTCCGAAGCCGGGGTTAAAGGCGCCGCGTCGAGCGTTTCTTTCGTGATTCCCACGTGAGAACCCGCGCGACCGGCATGGCGCAGGCCATGGCGTCAATCCCACATGGGAAGCACTTACACCGGTGCCGCAGCGGATTGTTCCGCACGGTTCCAGCTTCCCAGAGGACCAACCGGACAAGGATCTTATTTATGGCGGCTCCGACCGTTACCCTTCATCAGCTCATGGAAGCTGGCGCCCACTTCGGCCACCAGACCCACCGCTGGAACCCCCGCATGAAGCCCTACATCTTCGGGGCTCGCAACGGCGTTCACATCCTCGACCTGTCGCAGACCGTTCCGCTGTTCTCGCGCGCTCTGGACTTCATCTCGGCCACCGTTCAGGCGGGCGGCAAGGTGCTGTTCGTGGGCACCAAGCGCCAGGCTCAGGAGCAGATCGCTCAGGCCGCCCGCGCTTGCGGTCAGCACTACGTCAACCACCGCTGGCTGGGCGGCATGCTCACCAACTGGAAGACCATCTCGGGCTCGATCAAGCGCTTCAAGGCGCTGGAAGAGAAGCTGTCGGGTGACACCACCGGCCTGACCAAGAAGGAAGTCCTCCAGATGACGCGCGAGCGCGACAAGCTGGAACTGTCGCTGGGCGGCATCCGCGACATGGGCGGCATCCCCGACGTGATGTTCGTGATCGACGCCAACAAGGAAGAGCTGGCGATCAAGGAAGCCAACGTGCTGGGTATCCCGGTCGTCGCCATCCTCGACTCGAACGTCTCGCCCGATGGCATCGCGTTCCCCGTGCCCGCCAACGATGACGCCAGCCGCGCCATCCGCCTGTACTGCGACGCCGTGGCCGCTGCCGCCACCAAGGGCAACCGCGCTGCCGTGGTCGACTCGGGCGTGGACATGGGCGCTCTGGACGTGCCGGTGGCTGAGGAAGTCATCCAGGCCTGATTTCGGCTGATGCCCAAGCCTTCGGGCAGGGCGTCATGAAATTGCAGTGCGCCGGGTCCATGTGACGCCCTTTGCGGGCCTCGCGGGCCCGGCGCCTTACCATTTCAGGCGTGTCGGCCTTTGGGCCGGCCCGTCACATCACCACAAAGGATATCGGACATGGCTTACACTGCCGCCGACGTGAAGAACCTGCGCGAGCGCACCGGCGCCGGCATGATGGATTGCAAGAAGGCCCTCGACGAGGCCGCTGGCGATTTCGAAGCCGCTGTCGACGCGCTGCGCGCCAAGGGTCTGGCCGCCGCCGCCAAGAAGTCGAGCCGCACCGCCGCTGAAGGTCTGGTGGGCGTGGCCGTTTCGGGCACCGCCGGCATCGCCGTCGAAGTGAACTCGGAAACCGACTTCGTCGCCAAGAACGAGCAGTTCCAGGACTTCGTGCGCAAGGCCACCCAGGTCGCGCTGGACGGCGCCATCACCGATGTGGAGGCCCTCAAGGCCGCAGCCTATCCCGATGGCGAGACCGTTGGCGACAAGTTGACCAGCAACGTCGCCACCATTGGCGAGAACCAGCAGCTGCGCCGCATCAAGGCCGTGAAGGTCAATGCCGGTCTGGTCGTGCCCTACATGCACAACGCTGCCGCCCCCAACCTGGGCAAGATCGGCGTGCTGGTCGCTCTGGAATCGGATGCTGCCGCCGACGTGCTGGAGCCCCTGGGCAAGCAGATCGCGATGCACATCGCCGCTGCCTTCCCGCTGGCCCTGAACGCTGACGATCTGGACGCCGAGCTGATCAGCCGCGAGCGCAAGATCGCCGCCGAAAAGGCCGCCGAATCGGGCAAGCCCGCCGAAGTGCAGGCCAAGATGGTCGATGGCGCCGTGGCGAAGTACGCCAAGGAGAACGCTCTCCTGTCGCAGCTGTTCGTGATGGACAACAAGAACACCGTTCAGCAGGTCGTGGATGCCGCCGGCAAGGCCGCTGGCACCAAGATCGCTCTGGTGGACTATGTCCGCTTCCAGCTGGGCGAAGGCATCGAGAAGGAAGAATCGGACTTCGCCGCCGAAGTGGCTGCGGCCGCTGGCCTGAAGTAAGATTTCTTCTCGCGGGTTTCGGCCTGCGTCGAGACGAAGAGGGCTCGCCAGCAATGGCGGGCCCTTTTTCGTATCAGGGTTTTTGCGGGGTGAGGGTGATCAGCCAGACATCGCCCGGCACGCCGAAGCGAAAGGGCAGATCGCTGGTGCCGAGGCCCGCCGTGACGATCAGGCTGGCCCCATGCTCCTTCACCAGCCCGCAGACGTAGCGACGCCCATAGGCTGATCCGGTGATGGGCGTGCCGATCAGGGGCAGGGCGATCTGCCCGCAATGCGTATGCCCGGCCAGCATCAGCGGAATATCGCCGGGCAGTTTCTGAAACGAATCCGGCTCATGCGCGAGAAGGATGTAGGGCGGCCCCAACCGGCGCATGGCTTCCACCGTCACATCGCGATGGGCATGGCGGGTCGCGAGATCGCCGAGGCCGCCAATGGTCAGCGGGCCGATGCGCGCGGCCTGATCGACCAGCACGCGGATGCCCTGCTGTTCGAGCGCGCGCTGGATGGCGGCGGCGTTGCGGTAATAATCGTGATTGCCCAGCACGGCCACCGCGCCCAGCCGCGCGCGCAGGCCCTTAAGCGGCGCCACCGCCTGATCGAGCGGATAGTGCCGTGTGGAGATCAGCTTGTCGCTGAGGAAATCCCCCGCGATCAACACGATATCAGGATGCAGCCGGTTCAGCTCTTCCACGATGTGCGCCAATCGCTCGGGCGGCATATCCGGGCCGGAGACATGGATGTCCGAGATCAGCAGGACGCGCAAAGGCGCGTCCAGGCCGGGCAGGGCGAGCCGGGTTTCCCTCACCAGCGGCGGCTCCATCGTGTCGTGATGGGCCTTGATTCCCAGCGCGACAAGGCCGGTCAGGCCCAGCGCCAGAGCCAATCCGCGCCGCCAGGACTTGCGCACTGCACCCATTTTTCCGATACGCTCCCTTTACGGCCCGCACCTCTGGCGGCTAAGAGCCCGCCAGTCCAGTTCTCGCGCGGATATTTTCATCATGACCGATCCCAACTACAAGCGTGTTCTCCTCAAATTGTCAGGCGAGGTCCTGATGGGCGAGCAAGCCTTCGGCATCGATCCCGGTTTCGTGACGGAACTGGCGCGCGAGGTGAAAGCCGCGAAAGAGACCGGGCTGGAGATCTGCCTCGTCATCGGCGGCGGCAACATCTTCCGCGGCATGGCGGGCGCCGCCAAGGGCATGGACCGGGCGCAGGCCGATTATATGGGCATGCTGGCCACGGTGATGAATGCTCTGGCCATGCAGAACGCGCTTGAGCAGCTCGGCGTGCCGACCCGCGTGCAGTCCGCCATCGAGATGGACAAGGTCTGCGAGCCGGTGATCCGCCGCCGCGCCGAGCGCCATCTGGAAAAGGGCCGCGTGGTGATCTTCGCCGCCGGCGTGGGCGCGCCCTATTTCACCACCGATTCCGGCGCCGCGCTGCGCGCCGCCGAGATGAAGTGCGATGCCCTCATCAAGGGCACCAGCGTCGATGGCATCTACAGCGCCGATCCCAAGACGGATCCGTCAGCTGTTCGTTATGACACCATCGATTATGACACCGTTCTGGCCCAGAACCTGAAGGTGATGGACGCCAGCGCCGTGGCGCTGTGCCGTGACAACAAGATTCCGATCGTCGTCTTCTCGATCCGCGAGCGGGGCAATCTGGCCCGTGTGCTGCAGGGCAAGGGGACTCAGACGATCGTGGGCACGCCGACCGTGAAGGTTGCGACTGCGCCGAAGAAAAAAGCCGTGAAGGCACCCAAAGTTGAGAAGACCAAGGCTGTGAAAAAGCCGAAGGCTGCGAAAGCGGCTCAGGCTTAAGCCCGCAAGGCATTGAAGGAGAACACCCATGGCCACCCCGAAATATGACAAGGCCGATCTGGAACGCCGCATGAAGGGCGCTGTCGAGGCGCTGTCGAGCGATCTGGCGGGTCTGCGCACCGGTCGCGCCAATGTCGCGCTGCTCGATCCCATCGTGGTCGAGGTTTACGGCAGCAAGATGCCGCTCAACGGCGTCGCCAGCGTCTCCGCGCCCGAGCCGCGCATGCTGGCCGTGCAGGTGTGGGACAAGGGCACCGTCAGCTCGGTGGAAAAGGCGATCCGTTCGGCGGGGCTTGGCCTCAACCCCATCACCGACGGCCAGACGCTGCGCCTGCCGATCCCCGACCTGACCGAGGAGCGCCGCAAGGAGCTGGCCAAGCTGGCGGGCAAATATGCCGAGAACGCCCGCATCGCCATCCGCAACGTGCGCCGTGACGGCATGGAAGCGGCCAAGGCCGACGAGAACAAGAAGCTGATCGGCGAGGACGAGCGCAAGCGCTACGAAACCGAAATCCAGAAGCTGACCGACGACCAGATCAAGGCCGCTGATGACGTTGCCGCTGCCAAGGAAAAGGAAATCCTGGGCAAGTGAGCGCTTTGGCTCTCAGCAGCGGCGATGCCGGGCCCGGCGTGCGCCATGTCGCCATCATCATGGATGGCAATGGACGCTGGGCCAAGCAGCGGTTCCTGCCGCGCGCGATGGGCCATCAGCGTGGCGGGGAGGCGGTGCGCCGCCTGATCCGCGGCGTGAAGGACATGGGGCTGGAGGCGCTGACCCTCTATGCCTTTTCCTCGGAAAACTGGCGGCGCTCGGCGGAGGAAATCTCCGATCTGATGAGCCTGATGAAGCGCTTTATCCTCAATGATCTGGATGAGATCGCCGCCCATGGCGTGCGCATCCGCATCATCGGGGACTACAAGGCCTTTGCGCCCGATGTGGTGGCGCTGCTCGACAATGCGATCGAAAAGACCGCCAACAACCGCGTGATGACGCTGGCCGTGGCGCTGAATTACGGCAGCCAGCAGGAAATCGCCCGCGCCGCCGCCGCCGCTGCCGCCAAGGGCGAGATCACGCCCGAGAGCATCGAGGCCGAACTCTACACCAGCGATCTGCCCCCGCTCGATCTGCTGATCCGCACCAGCGGCGAGGTGCGCCTGTCGAACTTCCTGCTGTGGCAGGCCGCTTATGCGGAAATGTGGTTCACCGATGTGCTGTGGCCCGATTTCACGCCCGAGCATCTGAAGGAAGCCATGGCCGCCTTCGGCCAGCGGGAGCGCCGTTTCGGTGGCCGCTGAGAGCATGGCGCCGGGGCGCCCGCGCTCCGAGCTGAAGACGCGCACGCTCTCGGCCATCGTGATGGTGGCGGTGGCGGGGCTGGCTCTGGCGCTGGGTGGCCTCATCTGGCAGCTGTTCGTGCTGGCCGTGGCCGTGGGCGTGCTGTGGGAATGGAACAAGCTGGTGCGCCGCATCGCGGTCAGCCGCTGGGCGCGGCTGATCTGGCTGGTGGCGGGCGTGGTCTATGTCGGCACGGCGAGCGAGGTGCTGGCCTCCATCCCGGTGATGTTCGGCGCGTTGGGGCCTTTGATCCCGGTGGCGCTGGTGGTGGCCACCGATGTGGGCGCCTATTTTTCGGGCCGCACCTTTGGTGGCCCCAAGATTGCCCCCGCGATCAGCCCCTCCAAGACATGGTCCGGGCTGGCTGGCGGAGCGCTGCTGTCGGCGCTGGCCTCGCTGGGCTTGCTGGTGCTGGCGACCGGACGTATTTTGTTCGATGAGGCGCAGGTTCTGGCTCAGTTCATGATCGCTGGTGTTGCTGTGGCGGTGATCGCTCAGGCCGGTGATTTCTTCGAGAGCTGGATGAAGCGCCGCGCCGGCGTGAAGGACAGCGGAAGCCTGATCCCCGGCCATGGCGGTCTGTTCGACCGGGTGGACGGCTTGCTGGCGGTGCTGTTCGTGGCGGGGCTGCTCTCCGTGATAAGAAGGTTTTTCTAAAGTATGATGCGCAGTCTGTCCGTTCTGGGCGCCACCGGCTCGATCGGGGCCTCGACACTGGATCTGGTACGGCGCCAGCCCGAGGCATGGCGCGTGGTGGCGCTAACCGCCAATGGCAATGCGACGGCGCTTGCCGAACTTGCCCGTGAATTCAAGGCGCAAGTGGCCGTTGTTGCCGATGAGGCTCAGCTGCCCGCCTTGCGTGAGGCGCTGGCTGGTAGCGGCATCGAGGCCACCGGCGGCGAAGCTGCTCTGGTCGAGGCCGCAAGCCGCCCCGCCGACATCGTGATGGCCGCCATCGTCGGCTGCGCGGGTCTGGCCCCCACCATGGCCGCCATCGAGCAGGGCCGCACCGTGGCGCTGGCCAACAAGGAAGCACTGGTTTCCGCCGGTGAGGTGATGACCGCCGCCGTGGCCAGGCATGGCACCACGCTGCTGCCCGTCGATTCCGAACACAACGCCATTTTCCAGTGCCTCTCGGGCAACAGCCACAAGGATGTGCGCTGGATCACGCTGACCGCCAGCGGTGGCCCGTTCCGCGACTGGGATGCCGAGCAGCTGCGCCATGCGACGCCCGCTCA
Source organism: Novosphingobium rosa NBRC 15208 (assembly GCF_001598555.1). Lineage (GTDB taxonomy): Bacteria > Pseudomonadota > Alphaproteobacteria > Sphingomonadales > Sphingomonadaceae > Novosphingobium > Novosphingobium rosa. The sequence goes on along the minus strand of NZ_BCZE01000007.1, from coordinate 69,509 downwards.
GGCGATCAAGCATCCCAACTGGTCGATGGGCGCGAAGATCAGCGTCGATTCGGCCACGATGATGAACAAGGGGCTGGAATTTATCGAGGCCTATCACCTTTTCCCGGTGGGGCTCGACAAGCTGCGGATCATCGTTCACCCGCAGTCGATCATCCACTCCATGGTGGAATACCGTGACGGCTCCACGCTGGCCCAGTTGGGGCCGAGCGATATGCGCGTGCCCATCGCCAGCTGTCTGGCCTGGCCCGCGCGCATGGACACGCCGCTGTCGGACCAGCTCGATCTGGCCACCATCGGCCAGCTGACCTTCCGCGCCCCCGATGAGGAGCGTTTCCCCGCCACCCGTCTGGCGCGCGAAGCGGCGCGGGCAGGGGGCGGCATTCCCGCCGTGCTCAACGCCGCCAATGAGGTGGCCGTGGCCGCTTTCCTCGATGGGCGCATCGGTTTCACCCGGATCGCGGCGATGGTCGAGGACGTGCTGGGGCGCTATGCTCCGCCGCCGCCCGTCACGCTGGAAGAGGTTCATGCCGTCGACGCGCGCGCGCGGATCGAAGCAAAATCCCTGATGGAGATCGCGTAAGCCATGCTGTTGTCGATCTTCAACGGGGTTCTGGGCTATATCCTGATGCTCGGGCCGCTGGTGCTGCTGCATGAGCTGGGCCACTATCTGGTGGGCCGCTGGTGCGGCGTCCATGCCGACGCTTTCTCCATCGGCTTCGGCTCGGAAATCTTCGGCTGGACCGACAAGCGCGGCACGCGCTGGAAGGTCTCGTGGCTGCCTCTGGGCGGCTATGTGAAGTTCGCGGGCGATATGAACGCCGCCTCCATGCCGATCGACGATATCCCGCTCAGCCTTGCCGAGCGCGAGCGTTGCTTCCAGTTCAAGCCCCTGTGGCAACGCGCCGCCATCGTCGCGGCGGGGCCGGTCACCAATCTGCTGATCGCTCTGGTGATCTTTGCCGCCTTCAACGTGGCCTTCGGGCGCTATGTCGCCGATCCGGTGATCAAGGCGTTTCCGCAGCATTCGGCGGCGCAGGCGGCGGGCCTGCAGCTGGGCGACCGCATCATCGCCATCGATGGCGCCAGGACACCCTATTTCGACGATGTGGCCATGCATGTCGCGCCCTTCCCGGGTGAGACTGTTCAGGTGAGCATCCAGCGCGGCAATGCGCAGCTCACTCTGCCGGTCAAGCTGGGCAGCATCAGCGCCTCGGACGGCAAGGGGCATGCCAGCAATTACGGGCTGATGGGCATCCAGCGCGGCGATGTCTATCGCCTGCGCTACGGCCCCATCGACGGCGTGGGCCATGCCTTCGAGCAATGCCGCCAGATCGTGGAGCTGACGGTGACCGGCCTGCGCCAGATCATCTTCGGCCAGCGCAGCGTGCGTGAGCTGGGCGGGCCGGTGAAGATCGCCGGTGTCGCGGGTCAGGCGCTGAGCATGGGGCTGCTGCCGTTCGTCTCGATGGCGGCTTTCATTTCAATTAATTTGGCATTCATCAATCTGCTGCCAATTCCGGGGCTGGATGGTGGGCACCTTGCTTTTTATGCGGTGGAGGCTCTTCGCCGCAGAGCGATGACGGCGCGCACGCAGGAATGGGCCTTCCGTACCGGTCTGGCCTTCCTGCTGGCGCTGATCGTCTTCGTGACTGTCAATGATGTGGTGCCTGCCGGACTTTTCGGTTCATGATGGGGAAATAAGCGGGGCTGGCGCCTTGCAACGTGCCAAGATGCCTTGATCGAGGATCAAGCATCGGGCACAGGGCGGCTGTGCTTTCGGGCTGGCCGTGCCTTTCGGGCGGATGGTCCGCGCGGGGGCAAACAGGGGTGGTTCGGTTGGCGGCGTGCCGCCGACTTCGGGGAAATGGGAACTGCCGTGTCGAAGATGGGACGAAATATGGGTCAACGCGCTGGGATTTGCAGCACCTCGCATCTGGTGGTTGCCCTGCTGGGCAGCTCGATTCTCGCGGGGGTGCCGCAGATTGCCATGGCCGCTGCGCCCAAGGCGGCGGCAGCCAGAAAGGGCGCGCCCGTTCCCGGTGGCGCGGCCCAGCCCCTTGGCAATGACAAGGCCCCCGCGCCCGCGCCCGCCGACGGGACCGGTCAGGTCATCCAGTCGCTGACGGTCGAGGGCGTGCAGCGCCTCGAACAGGATACGGTGCTCTCCTATGTGAAGCTGCGTGTCGGTCAGGTCTATTCGCAGGTCGCCGCCGACCAGGCGCTGAAGGATCTGAACGCCACCGAGCTGTTCTCCGACCTGCAGGTCCGCAACGACAATGGCCATGTGGTCATCACCGTTCAGGAAAACCCGGTCATCAACCGCATCGTTCTTGAGGGCAACAAGCACCTCAAGGAAGACAAGATCAACCCTGAGATCAAGCTGGCCCCGCGCCAGATCTTCACGCGTTCCAAGGTCCGCGCCGACGTGGCGCGCATCATCGAGCTCTACAAGCGTCAGGGCCGCTTCGGCGCCAGCGTCGAGCCCAAGATGGTCAAGCTCGACCAGAACCGCGTGGACATCGTTTTCGAGATCACCGAAGGGCCCAAGTCCAAGGTCCGCCAGATCAACGTCATCGGCAATGAGGCTTTCACCGACAAGGAGATCGCCGCGGTCATGATGACCAAGCAGGCGCGCCCGCTGCACATCTTCCGCAGCGGCACCTCCTACGATCCGGACAAGCTGGCCTATGACCAGCAGAAGCTGCGCCAGTTCTACCTGACCAACGGCTATGCCGACTTCCGCGTCGTCTCCGCCGTGGCCGAGCTGACTCCGGACAAGAAGGACTTCATCGTCACCTACGTGGTCGAGGAAGGCAAGCGCTACAAGTTCGGCGACGTGAAGGTGGAAAGCCAGCTGCGCGACTTCGACGGTGCCACGCTGGCCAAGGCCCTGCCCGAGAAGAAGGGCGCCTGGTACAACGCCAAGCAGGTCGAGGACACGATCGACCAGCTCAACGACACCGCCGGCGCCTTCGGCTACATCGCCGACGTTCGCCCGCAGTATCAGCGCGATCCCAAGACGCTGACCATGGGCGTCACCTTCAACATGACCGAAGTGCCGCGTGTTTACGTGGAGCGCATCGACGTCAACGGCAACACGCTGACGCAGGACAAGGTGGTCCGCCGCGAGTTCCGTCTGGCCGAGGGCGATGCCTTCAACTCGCTGCAGGTCAAGCGTTCGACCAACCGCATCAAGGGCCTGGGCTATTTCCAGGAAAAGTTCGAGGTCAAGCAGGTGGGGGGGTCTGCCGCCGACCGCGTGGTGCTCGAAGCCAATCTGGAAGAAAAGCCCACGGGTGAGCTGCAGCTTTCGGCCGGTTACTCCAGCCTTGAAAGCTTCATCTTCTCCGCCGCGATCAAGCAGAACAACTTCCGTGGCCGCGGCCAGACGGTGGGTCTCTCGGGCTCGATCTCGCGCTATTCCAAGAGCCTGGTGCTGTCCTTCGCCGAGCCCTATCTGATGGACAAGAGCGTGTCGCTGGGCGTGGACGTCTACCGCCGCGACTACAACAACTACAATTACTACAGCAGCAACTCGAACTCGCTGTATGAAAGCTCGACCACCGGTTTCCAGGCGCGTCTGGGCTTCCCGCTGACCGAATACACCTCGCTGGTGACGCGCTACACGCTGAACTACGATAAGGTCTCGCTCGATCAGACGCAGTTCTATTCGCAGAACGCCGCCGGCCAGCTGGCGTGTAACCCGCTGCTGGCGGGCCGCTATCTCTGCGAATCGCAGGGTTCGCGCACCAGCTCGATCATCGGCGGCTCGCTGATCTATGAAAACCTCGACAACCGCGTTCACCCCTCGAAGGGCAAGAGCGGGTCGATCGGCGTCGATTTCTCGGGTCTGGGCGGTTCGGTGCGTTATGCGCGCCTGCGCGCCAACGTCGCGCGTTACTGGCCGGTGGGCAAGGGCTTCATCGGCTCGATCACGGCTGAGGGCGGCGCGATCCGCGCGCTGGGCAGCAGCACCCGATCGGCGGGCGTGGACGCCATCCAGCTGACCGACCGCTTCTATCTGGGCTCGCCCCAGATCCGCGGTTTCGACATTCGCGGCGTGGGCCCGCGCGTCGTGCGCAAGAACCAGACCGGCACGGACGCCAACGGCAACCCGACCTATTCGGCTGACCGCAACGACTGGACCGAGGACGCGATCGGCGGCAAGTACTACTATCTGGCCCGCGCGGAGCTGGAAATCCCGCTGGGCGCCGGCGCCAAGGAAATGGGCATCCGCCCCTCGATCTTCATCGACGCCGGTGCGGTCTGGGGCATCACCAAGCCGCAGACCCAGTATTACACCACCACCACGCTGATCCCGACCCGCGATTCGAAGGGCAATGCGCTCTATTCGCAGACCAATCTGGACGGCAGCGTGGTGACCACCACGAATTCGGTCAATCCGGCGACCAGTGCGGCCAACACCGCGCTGGGCACCACGGTGGCGCCGTTCCAGGAATTCTACTACGGCGATACGCCAAGGCCCCGCATCGCGATCGGTGTGGGCTTCAACTGGAACTCGCCCTTCGGGCCGTTCCGTATCGATATTGCCAAATCGCTTTTGCACGCCACTGGCGACGATACCAAAGTCTTCACTTTCAACGTGGGAACCCAGTTCTGATGAAAATGCTCGTGAAATCCTTCGTCGCCGTGGCGCTGCTGGCCGGCACGGCCCAGGCTGCCCTGGCTGCCCCCAAGCCCGCCGCCGCTCCGGCTGCCGCCCCCGCGGCTGCTGGCGTCAAGGCCGGTGTGAACGGCATCGCCTTCGCCTATCTGGACGCCATCATCGAGAATTCGGCCGCCAACCGCGCCGCCGATGCTCAGCGCCCCACCACCTACAAGGCGCAGATCGATCAGGCCGAAGCCCGTCGCAAGCAGCTGGTCGCCCAGATCCAGCCCATGGTCGACAAGTACAACAAGGACGCTGCTGCCCCCGGCGCGAACGCCGCCGCCATTCAGCAGCAGGGTGAATCGATCCAGAAGCTGCAGGAAGCTGGCCAGCAGGAACTGCAGAAGATTCTGGAGCCGGTGAACCTGTCGCGCGCCTATGTGCGTGAGCAGATCCTCGACAAGCTGGACGCCTCGATTCAGGCCGCCATGCAGAAGAACGGCGTGACGCTGCTGCTCGATCCGCGCGCCAAGCTGGCCTCCAGCAACGCCTATGACCTGAGCCGCGCGATCCTGACCGAAGTCGACGCCGCGATCCCCAACGCCCAGCTCGTGCCGCCCGCCGGCTGGCTGCCGCGCGAGGTGCGTGAGCAGCAGGCCCAGCAGCAGCAGGCTGCCGCCGGTGCCGCTGGCGCCGCTCCTGCCGGCAAGCCCGACAATGGCGGTGGCCGCTAAGGCGCGGACTGGGATATCCTGATGAGCGAGACCACTCCTGCACCCTTGGGCGTTTCGGCGCCCACTCCGGTGGATTATGACATCCGCAAGATCCTGGCCGCCCTGCCGCATCGTTATCCGATGCTGCTGGTCGACCGGGTGGTCTCGATCGTGCCTGACGAGTCGCTGTATGCCGTGAAGGCGGTCAGCTTCAACGAGGGCTTCTTTCAGGGGCATTTCCCGGGCCGCCCGATCATGCCGGGCGTGCTGATCGTCGAGGCGCTGGCGCAGGCCGCCGGTATTCTCGCGATCGAATCGCTTGGTCTGGCGGGTTCGGGCAAGCTGGTCTATTTCATGGCGATCGAGGATGCGAAGTTCCGCGCTCCGGTCGAACCGGGCGTGCTGCTCGACCTGCATGTGGGCTTTATCCAGAAGCGGGCGCGGGTCTGCAAGTTCTGGGGCAAGGCCATGCTGGGCGACAAGCTGGCCACGGAAGTGAGCTTCACCGCCATGATCGCGGACCAGCCCGCTTAAGCAGGTGGAGAGTTCGGGGCGCAGGGATGCGGCAACGCTACCCTTGCGTCGGAAGACGAAATGGGAGCGCGAGGGGGTAACCCCTTCGCACCTTCCTTCCTTCTTGCTGAATCCAAGACTGGACAAAAGCGCCGCTCCTCGCTAGGGGCGGCGCTTCCAATTTCGGGCCGGTCGGAACCGGCACTTCAAACGAAAGATATTGCCATGAAGGCCAACACCCATCCCGATTACCACTTCATCACCGTTCAGATGACCGACGGTACCACCTTCCAGACCCGCTCGACCTGGGGCAAGGAAGGCGACGTGCTGGCTCTGGACATCGATCCCACCTCGCACCCGGCATGGACTGGCCAGAGCCGCATGCTCGATTCCGGTGGTCGTGTGGCCCAGTTCAACAAGCGCTTCGGTGGCCTCAGCCTCAAGAAGGGCTGATCCTAGCGTTTGCAGGATTGATGAAGAGGGCTCGGGAAACCGGGCCCTTTTTGCATGTGGGGTTTGGCGGGCTGCGGGGCGGGGTGATTAATTTTTGCCTTCATGCATTTTTCGCTTTTCAAAGCGGCGGTTCTCATGCAAAGGCGCGCCTCCCGGCAGGCAAGGCCTGAAGGGAAACATAGCCCGCTGCCGCGCAAGGCAGCCTAGCGTGGCGACTGTAGCTCAGTTGGTTAGAGCGCCGGTTTGTGGTACCGGAGGTCGAGGGTTCGAACCCCTTCAGTCGCCCCACTTCTCTTATGAGAATGTCTCGATCATCGCGGAATGCCGGTATAACCGGTGCGCGCGCGTGTCGTTGAACTTTATGCCCCTTGCCGATGGGGGCGGCCCCTGCCAAAGCTGTCCGTCTGTTTTTTGCGCGTGAGGCTGTGAGGCCCCGTCGCCAGCTTTCGGTTCGCTGTTCATGCATGGCTTTGCCAATCCCGCCCGTTTCCTGCGCATCGCCACATGGGCGACCCCGCTCTGCCTGATCGCTGGCCTGCTGATCGCCAGCGCGGCGCTGGTGTGGGGCGTGGGTTTCGGCCCGGCGGACGCGCTGCAGGGCGATGTGGTGCGGATCATCTATCTGCATGTGCCCACGGCATGGCTGGGGATGATGGGCTGGTCCTCGATCGCCATCGCCAGCTTTGTCGAGATCGTGTGGCGCCATCCGCTGGCGGGGATTGCCGCGCGGGCGGCTGCTCTGCCGGGCGCGGTGTTTACGGCGCTGTGCCTGATTACGGGTTCGATCTGGGGCCGACCGGCCTGGGGCACCTGGTGGGTGTGGGATGGGCGGCTGACCAGCATGCTGGTGCTGCTGTTCCTTTATTTCGGCTATATGGCTCTGGCGGGCGCCACGCAGCATGATGAGGCGCCCGGGCAGGGACAGGGCCGCATGGCCGCGATTTTCGGGCTGATCGGCGCGGTGAACATCCCCATCATCCATTACTCGGTGCTGTGGTGGAACAGCCTGCATCAGCCGCCCAGCCTTTCGGTGAGCGGCGTGGTGACGGGCACAGGCCCCATGGCCACCAGCTTTGTTGTGCCGCTGCTCACCAGCGTTCTGGGCTTCACCCTGATCTACACCGGCGTGGTGCTGGCGCGCATGCGCATGATTTTGGCCGATTCGCAGGCCGAGGCCCGCCTGCGCCGCAAGGCCATGGCGGCTCAGGCCCGCAGCGGCGCTCTGGCGGAGGGCTGGTGATGCGCGAGGCGCTTGATCCGTGGCAATTCGTGACCGCCGCCTATGCGATAGGGGCGATCACCACGCTGGCGATGGTCGCCGGAAGCTGGCTTTCCATGCGCCGCGCTGAAAAGCGGCGCGATAAGGTGCGTGAAATCCAATGACGGGAACGGGATTGCGGGCCAAGCATCAGAGGCTGGTGTTGCTGGGTGTGGCGCTGGCGGTGTTGCTGGTGGCGGGGCTGCTGGCGGCCTGGGCGCTGCGCAATCAGGCCAGCTATTTCTATGTGCCCAGCGAAATCCTCGCCAAGCCGCCCGAGGCGGACCGCTCGGTGCGGCTTGGCGGCATGGTGGTGCGCGGCAGCATGAAGGACGCGCCCGATGGGGTGACGGTCAACTTCCTCGTCACCGATGGCAAGCAGCAGGTTCCCGTGCGTTTTGCCGGCATCCGCCCCGCGCTCTTCGTGGAAGGATCGGGCGTGGTGGCCGAGGGGCACTGGACAGACGGCCTGTTCACCGCCGACAATCTGCTCGCCAAGCATGACGAGAAATACACCCCTCGCGAAATGCAGGGCATGACCACCGATCAGGCCCACAAAGCCATCGCGGAAACCAAATAAGATGATGACGGGAGACGCGCGTGCTCGCTGAATTGGGCCTTGCCATGCTGTGGCTGGCCGCTGCCCTTGCCGGGCTGCAACTTGTGGCGGGCAGCGTTGCGCTCACCAGGGATGGGGAAGGGCTGGGGGGCATCGTGCGCCCCGTTGCGGTGGTGCAGGGTGTGCTGGCGGCGGCGGCCTTTGCCAGCCTGATCTGGCTTTTCGTGCAGACCGACACATCGGTGAAGCTGGTGGCGGAAAACAGCCATTCGGCGAAACCCCTGATCTACAAGATCGCGGGCACATGGGGGAACCATGAAGGCTCGATGCTGCTGTGGGTGACGGTGATGGGGCTGGCGGGCGGTTTTGTCGCGCTGGTGGAACGCCGTTTGCCGGAACGCACGATGATGGCGACGCTGGCCGGGCAGGCCTTTGTCAGCCTTGGGTTCTATGCCTTTCTGCTGCTTGCCTCGAACCCCTTCCAGCGGCTGAACCCCGCGCCTCAGGAGGGCAATGGGCTTAATCCGCTGCTGCAGGACCCGGGTCTGGCCTTCCATCCGCCCACGCTTTATCTCGGCTATGTCGGGCTTTCGATTGCCTTCAGCTTTGCCATTGGCGCGCTGGTGACGCGTGAGGTTGGCCCCGCCTTTGCCCGCGCGATGCGGCCATGGGTGCTGGGCGCGTGGATCTTCCTGACTTTGGGCATCACGGCGGGCAGCTATTGGGCCTATTACATGCTGGGCTGGGGCGGCTGGTGGTTCTGGGACCCGGTCGAGAACGCCAGCCTGATGCCATGGCTGGCGGCGACGGCGCTGCTCCATTCGGCCAGCGTGCTGGCGGCGCGTAATGCGCTGCGGGCATGGACAGTGATGCTGGGCGTGGTGGCCTTTTCCATGTCGATGGTAGGCACCTTTCTGGTGCGCTCGGGCATTCTCACCAGCGTGCATGCCTTTGCGGTCGATCCGCGACGCGGCGGCTTTATTCTGGCGCTGCTGGCGATCAACATCGGCGCGGCGCTGGTGCTTTTCGCCCTGCGGGCAGGCACCGTCACCGAGGGCGAACGCTTCGAGGTGACCAGCCGCGAGGCCTCCTTGGTGTTCAACAATGTGATGCTCAGCTCCATTCTGGGCATCGTGCTGCTGGGCACGCTCTACCCGCTTGTCACCGAGGCGATGGGGGTGAAGGTCTCTGTCGGCCCGCCCTATTTCACGCCGATGAGCGCGGTCTTCGCCGTGCCGATGCTGGTGGTGCTGGCTATCGGGCCGCTGTTGCGCTGGCGCCATGACCGTTTCAAGCGGGTGAGCCTGGTGCTGGCCGCGCCGCTGGCCGTGACGATCATCGCCGCCATCGGTTTTGGCGTGAGCGGCGTCACCTCCACCATGTCGCTGATTGCCCTGTCGCTGGCGCCCGGTCTGGCGGTGGCCAGTCTGCTGCCGCTGCGGGGGCGCAATCTGGCCCGTGCGCCGCTGTCGCTCTGGGGCATGGTGATCGCGCATCTCGGGCTCGCCGTGGCGCTGTTCGGCATGGGGGCGGATGGCGCTTTCACCAAGGAGCGGCTGATCGCCGCCTGCGTTGGCGAGAGCGTCGATGTCGGCCCGTGGCAGGTCAAGCTGGGGGCGATTACCCCCGTCGCTGGTCCCAACTGGACCGCGCTGGAGGCCGATCTGGTCGCCAGCTACGATGGCGCCGCGCCCGATCATCTCAAGCCCCAGTCGCGCACCTTCTGGGCGCCGCCGCAGACCACCTCGGTCTCGGCGCTGCATACGCGCTGGAACGGGCAACTCTACACCGTGCTGGGCGAGGAGGCGCATGACGCCTCCAGCGCCGCCATGCCCACCGGGCGCTGGCAGCTGCGGCTGTGGTGGAAGCCTTTCGTGCCGATGATCTGGCTGGGCGGCGTTCTGGTGGCGCTGGGCGGATTTCTGGCCTTGCTCAGCCGGGTGAGGCAGGATCTGAAACGCCGCACCGTTCGCGCGCGGGGCGACATTCGCCGGGGCGACCGTGAAGAGAGGGAAGCGGCATGACCAAAAGCGAAGCACCTCGCGCTCCGGGCTGGACTCTGTGGTTGCCGCTGGCGCTCTTCGTGCTGTTCGTGGGCGGCGTGGCGATCTCGTTGATGCTGCCCAAGAGCAATGACATCAACAGTCAGATGATCGGCAAGCCGCTGCCTGCCTTCTCGCTGCGCCCGGCAGCCGATGGGCGGCCCGGTCTTGCCACTGGCGATTTCGCTGGTGGCAAGCCGCGCCTGCTCAACATCTTTGCCAGCTGGTGCGTGCCTTGCGGTGTCGAGGCGCCGGTGCTGGCCGAATTGCAGCGTCAGGGCGCGCAGATCGACGGCATCGCCATCCGTGACCACAAGGATGATCTGAACGCCTTTCTGGCCAAGAACGGCAATCCCTATCAGCGGATCGGCGCCGATGACGTCTCGGCGGTGCAGCTGGCGATTGGCTCTTCGGGCGTGCCGGAAACCTTTGTGATCGATGGCAAGGGGATCATCCGCTACCAGCACATCGGCGACATCCGCCCCGATGAGGTGCCGATGATGCTGGCCAAGCTGAAGGAGGCCGAATCGTGATCGCGCGGTTTTTGCTTCCTGTCGCTCTGGTGTTGGCACCGGTGGCCGCTCTCGCTGACGACACCATGCCGCCCGCGCCCTTCGCCTATCGCCAACTTGCCGATCCGGCCAAGGAAGCCAAGGCCAAGGCGCTGATGGAAACGCTGCGCTGCCTCGTCTGTCAGAGCCAGTCGATTGCCGATTCGGATGCGCCTATCGCGGGTGACATGCGCAATCAGGTCCGCCTGCGCATCGATGCCGGGGAAGATCCCGAGGCGATTCGCGCCTGGCTGATCCAGCGCTATGGCGATTACGTCAGCTATGCCCCGCGCGTCACCGCCGCGACATGGCCGCTGTTCGCCGTGCCGCTGATGCTGATCGCGGTGGCCGCCGCCGTGATGCGCCGCCGTTTTGTCAAAAGGAATGCCGCATGACCTGGCTGGCGATCGCCGTTCTGGCGCTGGTGGTTCTGCTGGTGCTGACTCTGGGTTTCCGCACGCCCCGTCGCGGTTGGGAGGCGATTGCCTCCGCGCTGGTGCTGGGGCTGGCGGGCTATGCGCTTCAGGGCCATCCCGGGCAGGCCGGGCAGCCGCGTGACGAGGCGCAAAAGCCCAACATCTTCGCGGCCACGCTGGTCGACGAACGGCGCAAGGTGGTGGGCAATGATATGCAGCCCACCAGCTGGGAAATGGTCGGCGATGCGCTGATGCGCCATGGCGATTACGCCGGGGCCGCCACCATGCTGAACGGCGCGGTGGAGAAAGACCCGAAGAACAGCGATGCCTGGTTGGAAATGGCCAGCGCGCTGGTTGGCCATGCCGAGGGTTCGCTCTCGCCCGCCGCGCTCTATGCCTTCCGCAAGGCTTCCGCCGCCGATCCCAAGGCGCCCGGGCCGCCGATGTTCCTGGGGCTGGCGCTGGCCGGTTCCGGGCAGTTCGAGGAAGCACGGGCGCTATGGGCCGGTTTGCTGGCGCGCGCGCCGGCCGATGCGCCCTGGCGGCCCGATCTGGCGATGCGCCTGCAGCGTCTCGATCAGATCATCGCCATGACCCGCGCGGCGCAGGGCATGCCGCCAGCCCCTGGCCAGCCTGCCGCGCCCGGCATGAAATCGAATGTAAATTCGGCCAATTCCGGGGATTCTTCAGCTTCTGTGCAGGGAACCACACAGGGCTTGCGTTGATTGTCCTTGTTGCGGGTCAATGAGCGCGCTAATCGGCGGCGCTCCGCAAGTGCGGAGAGTCTGTTATGGCCAGTAGGGGGTCGGGCCGCATGAATGTTTCGGCAAGCTCGGCGCAGTCGCCTGCCGTTCCCGCGTCGCAGGATGCGGTCGAACCGGCGACAGGCCACGGCCACCACGGTCATCACGGCGCCTTGCCCAAGCTGGCGCTTGGCGCGCTGGGGGTGGTCTTCGGTGATATCGGCACCAGCCCGCTCTACGCCATTCAGGCGATCATGACCGGCGAGCATCCGCTGCCGATCGATCTGCTCAACATCTATGGCGTCATCAGCCTGATTTTCTGGACCATGGTGACGGTGGTGACGTTGAAATACGTCCTGCTGGTGCTGCGGATGGACAACAATGGCGAGGGCGGCTCGCTGGCGCTGCTGGCGCTGATCAACCGCAAGCTGCCGCAACTGCGCGGCACGCGCCTGCTGGTGGCGGGCGGCTTGCTGGCCACGGCCCTGTTCTATGCCGACTCGATGCTGACCCCCGCCATTTCGGTGCTGTCGGCGGTGGAAGGTCTGGGCGTGGTCAGCCATGCGTTCCATCCCTTCATCCTGCCGATCTCGCTGGCGATTCTCGTCGGCCTCTTCGTGATCCAGAGCCACGGGACAGAGCGCATGGGCCAGATGTTCGGCCCGGTGATGCTGATCTATTTCCTCTCGATCGCGGCGATGGGCGTGTCGCAGATCCGCCTGCATCCGCAGGTGCTGTGGGAGCCGCTGAACCCGCTCTACATCTTCTATTTCTTCAAGGCGCACCCCTATCTGTCCTTCGTGTCGCTCTCCGCGGTGGTCTATTCGATTACCGGCGTCGAGGCGCTCTATGCCGATATGGGGCACTTCGGGCGCAAGGCGATCAGCTGGGCCTGGGTGATCGTGTTCCCTTCGCTGGTGCTGAACTACATGGGGCAGGCCGCGCTGCTGATCACCGATCCGGCCTCGGCGTCGAACCCCTTCTTCAACATGGTGCCCGACAGTCTGCAGCTGCCGCTGGTGGTGCTGGCCACGCTGGCCACGGTGATCGCCAGCCAGGCGGTGATTTCCGGCGCCTATTCCGTCACGCATCAGGCGATCCAGCTGGGCTATCTGCCGCGCGTGCAGATCAAGCATACCTCGCATTCGATGGCCGGGCAGATCTATATTCCGGCGATCAACTGGTTCCTGGCCTGCATGGTTGCCGCTCTGGTGCTGACCTTCGAGAGCAGCGCGGCGATGCTGCCCGCCTATGGTCTGGCCGTGGTGGGCACGATGAGCATCACCACCGGCATGGCCATCGTGGTGGTGTTCCGCATGTGGAAGGTGCGCTGGTGGGTCGCGGCACCCGGCTTCGCGGTGATCTTCGCCATCGACTGGTCCTATCTGGCGGCGGGCTCGGCCAAGTTCTTCGAGGGCGCATGGTTCCCGGTGGTGGTCGGCATGATCATCTTCCTGCTGCTGACCACATGGTCGAAGGGCCGGATGCTGATGCGCCAGAACATGGCCGAGGATTCGCTGCCGATCGAGGTCTTCGCGCGTTCTGCTCATTCCAGCGCGACCCGCGTGCCCGGCACCGCGATCTTCATGTCGACCGCGCGCAATGGGGTGCCCTCGGCGCTGCTTCACAACATCAAGCACAACAAGGTGCTGCATGAGCGCGTGGTGGTGCTGACCGTGCTGATCGAGGAGGTGCCCTATGTGCCCGAGATCAAGCGGGTGGCCGTCAGCGAGATCGGGCAGGGCTTCTACAAGATCATCCTGCGCTTCGGCTTCCTGGAGGAAACCAATGTGCCGGAGGCTTTGCGCGGCGTCTCGGTCTGCGGCGGCGAGCCCTTCGACATGATGAAAACCAGCTTCTTCCTCAGCCGCCAGACGCTGATCGCTTCCTCCAAGCCGGGCATGGCGATCTGGCGCGAGAAGCTGTTCGCCTGGATGCTGCGCAATGCGGCCAGCGCGATGGAGTTCTTCCGCCTGCCGATCAACCGCGTGGTGGAACTGGGCAGTCAGGTCGAGATTTAACCGGGATGGGGCGCCAGAGAGTTCCTTTTAAAGGCGGAACTGTTTGCCTTGCCCGTCCCTTACGTCTTTGGCATGACCAACAAAATCTTTGGAGCGGCTGGCCTTCGGCTGGCCTATCCCTTTGCAGTCACACGCGAGGGCCGATACCCACCGGACCTCTTTTCGACCACCCATCAACCACCCCCTGACAGCAGTGGAGTTTGCACATGGCTTTCGCTCTTCCCGAACTGCCTTACGGCAAGGATGCCTTCGGCGACGTTCTCTCGGCCGAGACCTTCGACTATCACTATGGCAAGCATCATCAGGCCTACATCACCCAGGCCAATGACCAGACCAAGGGCACCGACCTTGAGAACGCCAGCCTGCTGGAGGTGATCGCCGCCGCCAAGGCCGCCGGCAACAAGAAGCTGTTCAACGCCAGCGCCCAGATCTGGAACCACAGCTTCTACTGGCTGGGCCTGAGCCCCGAAAAGAAGCAGCCCTCGGCTGAACTGCTGGCCAAGATCGACGCCGATCTGGGCGGTCTGGACGCCTTCAAGGCCGCCATCAAGGCCGAGAGCGCCGGCCACTTCGCCAGCGGCTGGGGCTGGCTGGTGCTGGAAGGCGGCAAGCTGAAGGTGACGTCGTACCACGACGCCGACACCCCCGTCGCTTACGAGGGCGTGGCCCCGCTCTTCACGCTCGACGTCTGGGAGCACGCTTACTACATCGATTATCGCAACGCGCGCCCGAACTACCTCGACGCGCTCCTCGACCATATCGACTGGGATTTCGTCGAGGCCAACCTTGACGGCCAGGGCGCCTCGCGCGCCGATCAGGGCTGATTTTCAGCTCTAGATCGACCGGAACACCAGAGCCGCCCCGCACCTTCGGGTCCGGGGCGGTTTTGCGTTTGAAGCCCGCGTTTACGATCAAAGGCCCCGAAAACACGCCTGTCCGGGGCAGGGGGTTTTGCGGCCACGGCAAAAGGGGTTAGTCCCCGCAGACGCTGTCACGGAGTTGTCATGAGCGTCGTTTCCGCCTCTCTCTACCATCAGGGCAAGCCGCGAAGAATCGCCACGCTCGATTGCCCGCCGGTGCTGATCGCGCCGGATGACTTCGTCTGGATCGGCCTGCTCGAACCCACCGAGAGTGAACTGCGCCTGCTCCAGCAGCATTACGGCCTGCATCCGCTGGCGGTGGAGGATGCGCTGAAAGCCCATCAGATGCCCAAGGTGGATGTCTATGGTGACCAGCTTTTCACCGTCGCACGCACCGCCCATCTGCAGGGCGACGAGATCTGCTATGGCGAGACCGCGATCTTCACCGGGCGCAACCATATCATCACCGTGCGTCACGGTTCGGCCCGCGCGCATACGGCGCTACGCGCCCAGCTGGAGGCGGCGCCCTCGCTGCTGATGCATGGCACCGACTATGTGCTTCACGCCATTCTGGACTTTATCGTCGACGGCTTCTTCCCGGTGATCGAAACCATCGAGGACGAAGTGCTGGCGATGGAAAACCGCGCGCTGGACGCTTTCCTCAGCCGGGAGGAGATCACCCGCATCTTCACGCTGCGCCGCACGTTGATGCGCTTCCTGCGCATGCTGGGGCCGATGTCGGAAGTGGCGAGCAAGCTGGAGCATCAGGACCTGCCCTGCCTCGATCCCGAGGTGCGCCCCTATTTCCGCGATGTACTGGATCATGTGCGCCGCGTGGAAACCCGCACCGATGCGCTGCGCGACATTCTGGGGTCTGTGCTGGAGGTGAGCAATCTGCTCGAATCGCAGCGGCAGGGGGTGATCACCCGGCAGCTGGCCTCATGGGCGGCGATTCTGGCGGTGCCCACGGCGATCGCGGGCATCTATGGCATGAATTTCGAGTACATGCCGGAGCTGAAAACCCACAACGGCTATTTCGTGGTGCTGAGCGCGATGGTGGTGATTTGCGGCGGGCTCTGGCTGCGTTTCAAACGCACCGGCTGGCTGTGAGGGAAGGGCGGGCTCGTCAGGGCCCGCCCCGTCCTGACTTAATGCTTGATCTCGGTCGAAGAGCTGTGGTCCCCGTTCGAGCTGACCGAGCGGGTCTGGATCGTCTTGGTGGTGCGGGTCTTGTGGCCCACCTTCACGCCAAGGATCTTCTTGGGGCGATGGGTCTTCACCTTGCGGATATGCTCCACCTTGGTGGTGCGGGTGGCCACGCCGTCCTGCATGGTGGTGTCGTGGCTGACCTTGGTCTCATGGCTGACCTGCGCCGAGGCGGGAACGCCCGCCAGAGCAACGCCAAGACCCAGCGCCATGGCTGTGAGGGTGCGAGAAACTGTCATGAGAGATCCTTTCGACACGGAAGGTTAGGATGGTCCTGCATGACGCGCGGACACGATGCGTTAAGCTCTGGATGAGGCGATAGGTCCATGAAACAAGCTGAGCTGAGGCTGGAGGCGGGCCAGTTTTTACCGGGGGCGCCTCAGGGCTTGCGCGCGATCCCGGCGACGGGGTGAAGGGCATGAGGAGAGGGCACGCGCTTCACCTTGGGCCAGTGCATGTGGATGCGCCAGACCGGAGCGCCCGCGGTGGCGGCCAGCCTTTCGGTTTCACAGCGGCCCTGAGCAAACAGCCGGTCATAGCCCAGCCCATGCACTGGCGGCGCATGGCTGACGCGCGCCCGCGCTTCATCGAGCTGTTGCTGGCATTCCGCCGCGCTGCCGAAACTGGCGTCAAGGAGAGCGGCGGCGCTGTGCGGGGTCCAGTCGGTGTCCGTATCGGCAGGGGGAGCCGCCAGAAGGGCCAGCAGGATCAGCGCGCCGCTCATCCGCCGATCTCCAGCGCCCCGGTTCCTGCTGCGGCGACACTGGCGCTGCTCTGCTGAAGCGCGCAGGCGCGCATGCCGCTTTCGCCTCCGGTGGCGGCCAGCAGGCGCAGGGCTTCGGCCTTCAGACGCTCGGGATCGATGGGCCAGCCGATGTCGATGCTCTCGCGGCTATGGGGGAAGACGGTGTAGGCGATGCGGCCCCGTGGCAGGCCCTCGCCGTTGCGGGCATTGGGCGGTCCTTCGCCCAGCGCCGCCCAGAAGGCCATCGAGGCCTCGCCCAGCGGTTCGACCGGGCCTTCGTCAGCGATCACGAATGGCGTGGCGCGGCCCGTGTCGAGGTTGATGGCATAGCCGATGTCGCCCATCGCCCCCATGCCTTCGGTGCGGTAGATCGGGGCGGGCAGCACGATATAGGGCGTGGCCGAGGCGTCGACATAGCTGGCCGGATTGGCCGGGCCGCCCCACGCCACATTCTGCAGGGACGTCATCGAGACGAAATAGCCCTTGAACCTGCCCTTGCGCTGAATGGCGGGGCGGTCTGGCGCGCGCGGGTCGGCGGCCAGCACCGTCTGCCACCATGAGCCATGCGGATAGCCTGCGGCCTCAAGGCAATCGAGGCCCCGGCCATTGTCCGGGCAGGCGTCTTCGATGTCTGCGGGGTGATAGGCGTTGGGCGCGCCATCGGCGTCCACGATCTTCATGCCGGTGACATAGGTGTAGGCCCCCGGCGTGCCATGCCGGTCGATGCGCGTGCCCATATAGTCGAAGGAGGAATCGGCGGGGGAGGGGGTGATCGGGCAGGCGGGGGCTGCGGCGGCGGTGAGGGACTGGGCGGCGATCAACCCCGCAAGCGATCCTGACAACACCCGTTTCGCGAGCCAGACCGCTCGCCCCGACATGATCACGATGTAACTCCTGTGCCTGTGCATTTACCCAAGGAATGCGCGAAACCCCCGTAAGGTTGCTTAGACCAAAGCGTGGCGCGCTCCGCCCTGCGAGTCGTGGCTCCGCGTCACGTGGTTGGCCCAAAAGATGGAATGAGGCGGATGACGTAGGCGTGAACGAAAGAATATTACAAAATGGGTGAGGGTCGCACACGATTGCAGGATCGATCCAGCGCATGACGGTGCCATTTGGGCGCAGGAGGCTTTTCTGAACGGATATTCAGGCCCATTGTATAGTCTACAGAAAAGATAGACGTTTGGAGTTCGCCCGATGAGCTGGTTCTGGAACCGGGATTTCCTCACCCGCCGCATTGACCGCTGCTATCTGATCGCGGCGGGCACGAAAAAGCCGCATAAGCGTGAGGCGCATCTCGAACTGGCCCGCCGCTATCGCCGCCTGCTGACCTCGCTCGGCGATTATACGGCGATCCCGCAGGAACCTGCTGTCGCCAGCGCGGCGAACTGATCCGGCAGGGCGGAGAGGCTGCCGCCCCGAAGCGATTAAGGCGCTGCCTTGCACCGGCGGTGTGATCTTCAAACGCTCGGGCAGGGTGCTGGAGGATGCTTGGTTCAAGAACGTCTGGAACAGCGAGGCGGTGGCTTGTCTGGCGAGACCTTCCTTTCCTTGCATGAAAAACGCGATGGTTGCCGCGTACAGGTGGTGAGGAATCTGCCAAATACCAAGCGGGAATTTGCATGAACCGGTTCCGTTTCCGGAACATGATTTTACGAATTTCTGTATTGATTCATCATTCTTCGCATGAGTAGGTTTTGAGCACCCCATCTGAAAGGTGCCTTGAGATCTGTTCTCATGACAATCGATGCGACTGCGCGGCCCTCTGCGCCGCCAAGCCTGAGCCTGCCGTTTCTGATCTATCTGAACTTCGCCATTCTGCTGCCGGTGGGATGGTTTTAGAACGGCTTCCCGCGCCTGGCGCTGTTGCTGATCTTTGGCGGCGGGATGTTGGCCTGCCTTGTCTTGCGCCGCGGCTTTGCGCTTCTGGAGGCTGTGCTGGCGCGGACCGGCACGCTCTGGCGGCTGATCCTGTTCATGATCGCGGCCTTGCTGCTGATTATGACGGGTTCGACGGCGCATGACGATTACATGATCTGGTGGATGCCCGCAGCCCTTGCCGCTTTCGCGCGCAAGAGCGAGGAGCAGCTTGCGGAGACCCCGATGGCGACAATGCCCCTGGCCGCCGCAGGCTGAAAACCGATGCGCGCCGCTGGGCGCCGGTCACAATGAACAAGCCAAGGGGTGCGCGAGGCTTATGACCCTCGCAGTTTCCCTTCTTTCTACCTTGCCGGAATCGTCACCACTGTCCCGCTCGGCTGGGTGGTCTCTGCCAGAGACACCAAGGTCTGCATCACCGAAAAGGCCAGCTTGCTGTCGAAATCGGTGTCGGCGATCCAGTACCAGCGCTCATGATAGCGCACGCTGGAGAAGGCATCGCGGGGCGGCTTCTCGCCATTGTGGATGATGATGGTGGGGCGCGAGAGGATCGCCGTATCGTCCACCGTGGGGATGGTGCGATGCTCGGCGACATCCTGGGGCGAAACCTCGATTTCCGAGGCGATCTCCCCCAGCACCCCCAGAATGGGCCGCGTCAGGATTGAGACCGTGCCGGGCGAGGGCGATCCGCTGCCATAGACCACCTCGGCCTCGGTGCTTGTGGCGGAAAGGCCCAGCATCTTGCGCGTGGTCACCACCACCTTTTGCAATGCCGGGTCGTCGCTGTCGGGCAGGGAGATGATGAGGTTGCTCGGGGCCTTGGTGGATTTGTCCTCCGTCTTGGTGGGGTCGCCGCCGTTCTCGGTCTGGCCGAGGCGGAAATGCAGCAGCCCGGCTACCTGAAGCCGCCGCAGATTGATCAGCAGATGCGCAAAGCCGGGCGATCCGGTGCGGTTGGCGGTGTCCAGCATGGAGCTGTTCTGCAAGCCGTTGACCGATTGCACCGCCAGACGGAACAGCACATCGATGGGCGTGCCCGAAAGGCTCAGCGGCAGCAGCTCGGCGGGGGAGAGCGGCTGGATCACGCTTTGCGCCAGCGCCGCGCCGGTCACGGGCTGGAAGGTGAAGGTGGGGCTTTGGGTCATGGTCATGCCGGGGGTTCCGGCGATGGTGTTGGCCGGATTGTTGCCGGGCAGGATGGAGAGCCTGCCCGACAGGCTGCGCTGCAGCGAATAGCCCGAAATCACCTGCGTGGTGTTGAGGAACACCGGCGAATCCCCATAGCGGATGCGCACGGCATTGAGCAGCGTCTGGGCCTTCTGGCTGTCGCTGAGCGAGCCGGAATAGCCGATCTGGTCGTTGTAGAGCCGCTTGGGCGCGAAACCCGCGCAGGCCGACAGCAGCAGGGGCAGCAGCAAGCTGGCCAGCAGGGGGCGGGGGCGCGGGAACATCGCCATGGCTTGGGCTTTCGCTGCTGCATCGTCCTGCCGGGCGGCAGGTCCTGTCCTTCATGGAAAGACAATGCGGCAGGGGATCGCAAGTTCACCCTTTCCATGCGGTTTATCCTGTCGATCCCGCGCTGTAGCGCATAAGATGAAAAGCCGGGGCCATCGTGTTGCGGTCTTGCCTACAGCCTGCGCGCCAAGGCATCATCGCGCGAGCAGGGGAGACGCGGCATGGCACTGGGACCGGATGGCAAGCCTTACAAGACGCGCGCGGATGTCGATATGGCGCGCGAATCGCAGGCGCAGGCTTTTGCCAAACGCCGCGCGGCGCTGGCGGCGAAGAAACAACTCGGCAAGGGTGGGGTAGAGGCAGCGCGGCTTGCCGTCCTTGCCCCCAACATCCCGGTCACCAGCCTGGAAAAGACCAACAAGCTGGCCTGGGCGCTGACCTATCTTTCGCACCGCTTCGGCCCGCGCGAGAAGTTGCTCACCTATGAAGGTACCGGCCAGAGCGGTATCCATATCATGGCCGACACCGGCACGGTGGCGCTCTATGGAGACTGGGCCAGCGGCACGCTGGCCGCCGCGCAAGTCGCCGCCCGCATCCGCGAACATCGGCCCGAACACACCATCCATATGGGCGACATCTATTTCGTGGGCGACGAGGATGAAGCCCGCGAAAACTTTCTGGGCGAGGACGTGCCCGGCAGCCCGTGGCAGGCGGTGGCCTTTCCGCGCGGATCGCAGCGCTCCTTCGCGCTCAACGGCAATCACGAGATGTATGCGCGCGGGCGCGGCTATTTCCGCCGCGTCCTGCCCGCGCTGGACCAGCAGGCCAGTTTCTTCGCGCTTCAGAACGACCATTGGCGCATCATCGGGCTCGACAGCGGCTATCACTCGATCAGCTGGCCCTTCTGGGAACTGCTGTTTCGGCCCGACTGCCATCTGCCCGATGCCGTTGTGAACTGGCTGAAAGAGTTGGTCACCAAGCCGCGTCCGGGCGACCCGAAAGAACCGCGCGGCACGATCATCCTCACCCACCATCAGCCGTTCTCCTTCTATGAGCCCGGCTTCCCCCGGCTGATGGAGCAGATCGGCGCGGTGCTGGGCGGGCCGGTTCTGTGGTTCTGGGGCCATGAGCACTGGCTGAGCGTTTATGCGCCCGTCGAGCGCGCCGGGCTGGAGATCCACGGGCGCTGCATCGGCCATGGCGGCATGCCCTGCGAGCCGCCCGGCCAGAAACGCGATCCCTCCTGCCCGATCCTGCTGGAGGATCACCGCATCCTCGATACCGGCGCTCAGGTGGTGCTGTGGCCCAATGGCTATGCTATGCTGGGCTTTGACGGGCCGGAGCTGCGCGTCGATTACCGCGACGCGGAAGGCACGCTGGTCGCCCATGAGGGATGGACCCTGCGTGAGGGCAAGATCGTTATGACAGAGGCGCCCGTCGCCGATGCGGATGGTGTCGGGCCGCCCCTTTAAGGGAGGTTGCGATGCGGCTGGAATTTATCATGCTGGGCGCGGTGATTGGGTTGGCGCTGGTGAATATTCTGTGGGCGGCAAATGTGCGCACCCGCCAATATGGCGTGGCATGGAATCTGGGCGCCCGCGATGCGCCCATGCCGCCGCCGAGCGCTCTGGTGCAGCGGCTGCAACGCGCTCAGGCCAATCTCTACGAAACCTTGCCATTGTGGATCGGGGCGCTGCTGGGGGCGGCGGCGCAAGGCCATCTGGGCTGGAAGACGCAAGCCGGAGCGGCGCTTTATGCGGGCGCGCGGGTGGTCTATCTGCCGCTCTATGCCGCGGGTGTGCCGGTGGTGCGCACTGTGGTCTGGCTGGTGTCGCTGGCGGGGCTGTTGTTAACGCTCTGGGCCCTGATCGCGGGTTAGGCCTGCCTTCTTCATCATTTCGTATCGCTAAAAAATCTATAGTAACGTGGCTTTATAAGAACTAGGCACCAATACCTGCTTTTCATGTATCCTGCTGCTTACCATGCATGGTGCAGCCGGATTTACGTTTAGCGCCTAGCTTCGTCCAATCCCTTCTTGCATCTTTCGGGACGCTGGACGTGCTGCTGATTCAGAACAAAATCCTCGGAATGATTGCCAATGGCGAGCCGCTGGATCAGACGGCGCGCCAGCTGTGCCTCAATCTGGAGAAGCTGCTGCCGGGCGTGGCCTGCTCGATCCTGACGGTGGACCGGGCCGGGCTGATCCATCCGCTGGCCGCGCCCGGACTGCCCGCCACATACAGCCTCGCGCTGGACGGTCTGATGATCGGGCCGGAGGTCGGCTCCTGCGGCACGGCGGCCTATCGTCGCGCCCCGGTGGTGATCGAGGACATCGAGCGCGATCCGCGCTTCGCCCGTTTCTATCCCATGCTCGAACGGCCCGATCTGCGCGCCTGCTGGTCTTTCCCGGTGATCGACGCGATGGGGCAGGTGGTGGCGGTGCTGGCGATCTATGCGCCCGAGCACCGCAGCCCCACGCAGCCCGAGCGCGATCTGGCGCAGGGCTGCGTCGAACTGTGCGGCACGGCGCTGCGCCGTCAGGAGCGCATCATCGACCGCGAAAGGCGCGCGACCATCGATGCGCTGACCGGCCTGCCCAACCGGCAGGCCTTCAACGCCGCGCTGGCCAACATCGCCTGCGAGGAGCCGGGATCATGGGCGCTTTTCGTGCTCGATCTCGACAATCTCAAGGTGGTGAACGACACCTTCGGCCATCTGGCGGGCGACGATCTGATCCGCGCCGCGGCGCGCCGCCTGTCGCAGGCGATGGCGCCCGATGTGGCCTTTCGGCTGGGGGGCGATGAATTCGCGGTGATCGTCCAGTCGGAAAGCGCCCTGGCCGATCTGGACAGCGCGGCGGCCAGCATCTTCCGCCTGCTCGATTCCCCCGCGGTCTGCGATGGCCATTCGGTGGTGCCCCGCGCCACGATCGGCGGGGCGGTGCTGAGCCACGATCAGGCCACTGCTGTCGCCGTCAACGAAGCCGCCGATTTCGCGTTGTATCACGCCAAGGAAACCGGGCGCGGCGGTTTCGTGCGCTATTGGCCGGGCATCGGCACGCGCATCACCCTGCGCCGCGACGCCATCCGCGATGTGGCCGAGGCTTTGGCCGAAGAACGCATCGAGGCTTTTTACCAGCCCATCGTCCGCCTCGACACCGGCAAGATCATCGGGCTGGAGGCGCTGTGCCGCATGCGCGCCGCCGATGGCAGCATGATCGATGCGCGCCATTTTCAGGATGCCACCTCCGATGCCCATGTCGCCGCCGAGATGACCCGCCAGATGGTCGATGCGGTGGCGCGTGATATGGTTTACTGGAGCGATCTGGGCCTGTCGCTGCAGCATGTGGGGGTCAATGTCTCGACCGCCGATTTCTACACCGGCAGCCTCGCCGTCAAGCTGAAGGAGGCCTTCGAACGCACCGGCGCGCCGCTCGACCGGCTGGTGCTGGAGGTGACCGAGGATGTCTATCTGGGCCGGCGCGATCAGGTGGTGGCGCGTGAAATCGCGGCGCTGCGGGCGGCTGGCGTGAAGGTGGCGCTCGACGATTTCGGCACCGGCTATGCCTCGCTGACGCATCTGCTGCATGTGCCGGTGGACATCATCAAGATCGATCAGGCCTTTGTCGCCAGGCTGCGCCCCGGCGATCCCAGCCAGATCATCGTCGACGGGCTGATCGACATCGTGCGCCGCCTTGGCATGGAGGTGATCGCTGAGGGGATCGAGACCTCGGCACAGGCGCGCCAGCTCTGGACGATGGGCTGCAAGTTCGGGCAGGGCTTCGCCTATTCGCGCGCCATCGATCGCGAGGCCATCGTCACCCTGCTGCGCAACCATGCCGAGGAGCATGATGTGACCGGGCTGCATCCCTCACGCCATTGCGACGTGATGTCGGGTCCGCCGCGCACCGGCCTGCCGATCCGGCCGGTGGAGGAAACGCCCCAGCGCGCCGTGTCGTTCTGAGGCGGCGGGATCAGGCCAGAGCTTCAGCCCTGGCCGGGGCGGGCTCCGCCGCATGGGGCCATGGCAGGCCATAGCGGGCGCGCACGGTTTCGCCCGGCGTGTAGCGGGTGGGATAGACGCCGCGATCCTGCAAGATGGGGATCACCTTTTCGACAAACTCTTCGATATCGTCGGGCGCGCGGGGCGGCTGGAAGGTGTAGCCATCGACCGTGCCATCGGCCCAGAGGTCGATGATCTGATCGGCCACCTCCTCCGCCGTGCCCAGCACCAGCCGGTGATTGCCCGCCGAGCGCCGCACGGCCTGGCGCGCGGTGAGCTTCTCATGGCGCAGCAGTTCGACCAGCCCCTGCGTGAAGCCCACCGCCATCACGCGGTTCTGATCGGGGAGGAAGTCTTCGGCGTTGAGGATCGCGTCTGGATCGAAGCCCTGCGGGTCGATGCCATGTTCGCGGATGAAGTGCGTGATCAGAGCGTCTTCGCTGCCCGCGCCGGAAAACAGCTCATGCTTGCGCAGGGCTTCTTCGCGCGTCTCGCCGATGATGGCCACAAGGCCGGGCACCAGACGGATGGTCGAGGGATCGCGGCCATGCGCCAGCGCGCGTTCGTTGACCTTGCGGCGGAACGCCTGCCCCGCCCCGCGTGAGAGAATGTTGCAATAGATGATCTCGCCATGCTGCGCGGCCAGATCGATGCCCAGATCCGATCCTCCGGCCTGAGCGATCACCGGCTGACCTTGAGGGCTGACCGGCACGTTGATCGCGCCCTTCACCGAGAAATGCGCGCCCTTGTGGTTGGCGGGCTGCACCTCGGCCTCCGGGTCCCAGAACTGGCCTTCGGGCAGGGGGCGAGCGCGTTTGGGGTCCCAGCTGCGCCACAGCTTCTTGGCCACCTCGACAAATTCGGAAGCGCGCGGATAGCGCACCTGCCTCGGGGGCAGGGGATCATCGCCGAAGTTGGCGGCCACTTCGGGCACGAAATTGGAGACCATATTCACCACAAGCCGCCCACCCGACAGCACGTCCAAAGCCTGCGTGCGCCGCGCCAGATTGAACGGCGAATTGTACGTGGAGGACATGGTGGCAACGAGGCCGATATCGGGCACTTGCCCTGCCAGCCATGTCAGCAGGATCAGCGGATCGAGCGTGTGCAGGGGCCGGCTGTTCGGGTCCGGGCGCAGCAGCGGCATATCCGAATAGAACACGGCATCGAACACGCCTTGATGCGCCAGCCGGGCGAGGCGCAGATAATAGGCTGGATCATAGATGTCATGGCGCGTGCCGGTGCGATAGGGCCAGGCATTCCCCAGATAGCCAAGCGTGTTGAGCCCGACATTGAGGTTGAGGCGGCGTTGATAAGACATGGATCATGTCCCTGTTTCAAGAGGAAGAAGCACCGGCAGCTGAAAAGGTGGCCGGCGCCCGGCCCCGCAAGAGCCGAACGCCGGCCAAGGCTCAGGCTGGTTCGGGCTGACGCTCGGCGGGCGCGCTCTGGGCCGGATTGGCGTAAGGCACGCGGCCCTCGATGGGGTGGCTGGGATCGTTGAAGCCATGGGTGGAGGCATGGCCGGTGGTGACCAGATCGTCGATGAAGGCCTCATCCGCGTCGTTAAGTTTGACGCCCAGAGCCTTGATATAGCTGTCCCAATGCGCCTGCGTGCGCGGGCCGGTGATGGTCGAGGTGACGAGCTGGTTGTTGAGCACCCAGGCGATGGCGAAATGCACCGGATCGATGCCGCGATCCCGCGCATAATCCGCGATCTTCGCGGCCAGAGCGACCGATTCCGGGCGCCATTCGGTTTCCAGAATGCGCTTGTCGCCGCGGCCGGCGCGCGTGTCGGCTTCGGGGGTGAGGTCGGGGCGGTATTTGCCGGTCAGCACGCCGCGCGCCAGCGGGCTGTAGGAGACCACGCCGAGCCCGTAATGACCGGCGGCGGGCAGCTGCTCGGCCTCGGCCACGCGGTTGACGATGTTGTAGAGCGGCTGGCTGGCGATGGGCCGGTCGATGTTGAACTGATCGGCCAGATGCGAGACTTCCGCAATGCGCCAGGCGCGGAAGTTCGACACGCCGAAATAGCGCAGCTTGCCCTGCGTGATCAGGTCACCGATGGCGCGCACGGCCTCGCCCAGCGGGGCGTCGAAAATGGCGCGGTGGAAATAGAGGATGTCGATGTAATCCGTGCCCAGACGGCGCAGGCTGTTCTCGACATTTTCGATGATCCATTTGCGCGACTGGCCGCGCTGATTGGGGCCTTGCCCGCGCGGATTGGCGAATTTGGTGGCCAGCACCCAATGGTCGCGCTGGGCCTTGATGCCGCGCCCGACGACCTCTTCGGAGGCGCCTTTGTTGTAGCCATCGGCGGTGTCGATGAAGTTGATGCCCTGTTCACGCGCGGTGTCGATGATGCGGTGCGAGGTGGGTTCGTCGGTCTCGCCGCCGAACATCATCGTGCCCAGCGTGAGGGGGGAAACCTTCAGGCCGCTGCGGCCCAGATAACGATAGTCAACCATGGATTTGGCTCCAGTTAGGCGTGGTGACAGGCGATGGATTGGCCATCCCCGGCATCGCGCAATTCAGGTTCGCTGCTGCGGCACAGATCGGTGGCCAGCGGGCAGCGGGGGTGGAAACGGCAGCCGCGGGGAATGTCCTGCGGGCTGGGCAGATCGCCTTTGAGCGGCAGGGCGATGCGGCCCTGCGCGGGATCGGGCACGCTGGCCATCAGCGCCCGCGTGTAGGGATGCAGCGGCCGGGCCCATAATCCGCGCGTGGGGGCGCTTTCGACGATGCGGCCCAGATACATCACCACCACGCGGTCGGTGAAATAGCGCACCACCGAAAGATCGTGCGAGATGAAGATATAGGACAGGCCCAGATCCGCCTTCATCCGCGCCAGCAGGTTGAGCGTTTGCGCCTGAATGGACAGGTCCAGCGCGGAGACCGGCTCGTCGCAGATCACCAGATCGGGCTCGAGGATCAACGCCCGGGCGATGCCGATGCGCTGGCGCTGCCCGCCGGAGAACTCATGCGGATAGCGGTCGAGCGCATCGGGGCCCAGACCCACGCGGCGCAGCATATCCTCCACGCGGCGGCGGCGCTCATGCAGGCCGCCGATGCCATGGACTTTCAGCGGATCGCCCAGAATCTTGGCCACCGTATGGCGCGGGTTGAGCGAGGCGAAGGGGTCCTGAAACACCATCTGCGCGCGGCGGCGATAGGGGGCCAATTTGCCCGTCGGGAGCGCGGTGATATCATCGCCATCAAAGGCGATGGCGCCTGCGGTGGGCTCGACAAGGCGCAGGATGGTCTTGCCCAGCGTGCTTTTGCCGCAGCCGGATTCGCCCACGATACCAAGCGTTTCGCCCGCCTCAACCTCCAGCGAGACGCCGTCGAGCGCCCGCAGCGCGCCATCGGGCAGGCGGAAATGGGTCGAGAGATCGGTGATGGAAAGCAGCGGCACGGGGCTTAATCCTGATGGGCCAGCGGGCAGGCGACCTTGCGCCCGGACTCGAGAATCCGCAGCGAGGGCACTGCAGCCCTGCAAGCCGCCACCGCCTGAGGGCAACGCGGCGCAAAGGCGCAGCCATCCTGCCCCGCGGCCGAAGCGATCGAGCCGGGGATCTCCGTCAGCGGCCCTTGCGTGTAATGCTGCGCATCATCCAGCCTTGGCGAGGCGCGCAGCAGTCCCTGCGTGTAGGGATGCAGCGGCAGGGCAAACAGCGCGGAAGGATCGCCTTCTTCCACCTTGCGCCCGGCATACATCACCGCCACGCGGTCGGCCCATTGGCCCACCACGCCCAGATCGTGGGTGATCAGCAGCACCGCCATCGACAGATCGCGCCGCAGCCGGTCGAGCAGCTCCAGCACCTGCGCCTGAATGGTGACATCCAGCGCGGTGGTGGGCTCGTCGGCGATCAGCAGGCGCGGCCCGCAGGCCACCGCCATGGCGATCATCACCCGCTGGCGCATCCCGCCCGAAAGCTGATGCGGATAGTCCTGAAAGCGCCGTTTGGGATCGGGGATGCGGACCAGATCGATCAGCTCCAGCGCACGGGCCTTCGCCGCGGTGCGAGACAGCGGCTGATGCTGGCGCAAGGCTTCCACGATTTGCGCGCCGATGGTCATCACCGGGTTCAGGCTGGTCATCGGCTCCTGAAAGATCATGCCGATCTCGCCGCCGCGCAGGGCCCGGCGCGCGGCAGGCGACAGGGTGGAGGTATCGCGCCCGGCAAAGCGGATCGTGCCGCTGGCCCGCCCGCCATCGGGCAGCAGGCCCATCACCGAGAGCGCGGTCATCGATTTGCCCGAGCCGGATTCGCCCACCAGCGCCAGAGTCTCGCCCTCATGCACGGTAAAGCTGATGCCGCGCACGGCTGGCTTGCTACCGAAGTGGACCTGCAGATCCTGCACCTCCAGCAGCGGGGTGATGGCATGCGGCACGGCAAAGGCGGGAATGGAGAGGGCGGGGTGGCTCATGCGCGGCCTCCTCTTTTGCGGGGGTTGAGCGCCTCGTTCAGCGCGTCGCCGATCAGATTGAGCGCCAGCACCGTCAGCATGATCGCCAGGCCGGGCAGGGCGCTGATGTACCAGGCGCTGCGCAGATATTCGCGGCCCTGGCCGATCATGCTGCCCCAGCTCACCACATTGGGATCGCCAAGGCCCATGAAGGACAGCGCTGATTCCATCAGAATCGCCGAGGCCACCATCACCGAGGCTGTCACCACGATGGGCGGCAGGGCGTTGGGCAGGATTTCGTGGATGATGATGCGCGTGTGGCTGTAGCCCAGCGAGCGGGCTGCCAGCACGAAATCCTTCTCGCGCAGAGAACGGAACTCGGCGCGGGCGAGGCGGGCCACGGTGGGCCATGTCACGATGGCGATGGCGGCGGAAAGCGTGCCCGCGCTGGGCTGGGTGATGGCCACCAGCACCACCAGCAGCACGAAGCTGGGCACGGTCTGGAAGATCTCGATCAGGCGGGAGATGGCGGCATCGGTCCAGCCGCCCTTGTAGCCCGCCAGCGCGCCCGCCGCCACGCCCAGCACCAGACCCAGCGCCGTGGCCGACAGGCCGATGCGCAGCGAGACCCGCGCGCCATGGGCGACACCCGCCAGAATATCGCGCCCCAGCGAGTCGGTGCCCAAGGGATGGGCCAGGCTGGCGAAGGGCCAGAGGAAGGGCTCGCCGGTGATGGCCAGCGGGTCGCCGGGAAACAGCAGTGGCGACAGCAGGGCCAGCAGCGTTACGCCTGCCAGAATGGCCACGCCGATCAGCGCGGGCGGGTGGCGCCGCAGGGCTGAAACCACGCCGTTGCGGCTGGCCGTGGGGGCTGAAACCGTGTCCTCGATGCGAAAGGCGGCCAGAGGCCGGGTCTCCGGAGGGGGTGGGGTGTGATGGTCGCCGGGCGCGGCAAAGATGGCTTTAGGCGGCATGGCTCACCCCCACGCGCGGATCGAGCAGGCCTTGCAGAATGTCCACCAGCGCATTGGCCACGATGACCAGCAGCGACGACAACAGCAAAATCCCGAGCAGCACGCGGAAATCGCGACCTATCACCGATTCATAGGCCAGCCTGCCAAGGCCCGGCCAGCCATAGACCGTTTCCACCACCACGCCGCCGCCCAGCATGCCGCCCAGATGCATGCCCGCCACGGTGGTGAGCGGCAGCAGGGCGTTGCGCAGGATGTGGCGGATCAGGATGCGGCTTTCGCTCAACCCTTTGGCGCGGGCGGTGCGAACGTAATCCTGCGCCCTGGCCTCGATCATCGCCACTCGCACCAGCCGCGCGTAAATGGCGATGTAGAACAGCGAGAGGGAAGTGACCGGCAGCACCATATAGCGCGCGTGGTCAAGCAGACCCGCAAGCCCGCCTTCGGGCCCGCCGATGGTCTGCGATCCGCCGCTGGGCAGCCAGCCCAGATGGATCGAGAAGACCACGATCAGCATCAGGCTGATCCAGAAAGAGGGCAGCGAGTAGAACAGCAGCGCCGCCACCGACAGGCCACGATCCGCCCAGCTACCCTCGCGTGCGGCCATCAGCGCCCCCAGCGCCGCGCCTGCCAGCACCGACACCACCAGCGCTGTGCCCGACAGCAGCAACGAACCGGGCAGACGTTGCAGGATCAGGCTGGTGACGGGCACATTGAAGCGCGCCGACCAGCCCAGATCGCCATGCGCCAGGCCGGTGAGATAGGCGGCAAGCTGGCTGAGCACCGGCTGGTCCAGCCCGGCATGATGGCGCAGCGCGGCGGCTGCCTCGGTGGAGAGGCCGCCGGATTCGCCGGAGAGCACATCCACCGCATCGCCCGGCGCCTGTTGCAGCAGGAAGAAGCCGAGGATGACGATGCCGATGGCCGTCGGCAGCGCGCGCAGACCGGCGTGGCCGGCGATGCGGGCAAGGCGTGGCAAATGGCGTTTCATCATGGCTCCGTTCTGGCGGCGGGAGGGCGGGCGAGAGGCTTGGCTCACGGCTCGATCAATTAATCCTGATAATATAGGTAGGAATTGTCAACATTGTCGCGGCGAGCGGCCCCAAGAAGATGTTTCAGGGCTCAAACGCCGCTTTTGCCCGGCGCTGCAAAGCGGCGTTTCGCACGGCCCGGCGTTGGCCGAGTCGTGCCGGAATCCGCGCCTTGAGAGTTGATCCATCAGGATATCTTTGCCTCTTGCGGGGCCGAAAAAGAAAAATATACTTTTCCCATAGGATTTATTTTATGACGGATGGGGCCATCGCCCCTAATCGTCATGGCCCGTGATCATGTGGTGATCTTGTCAGTGCTTCTCAGGCGTCTGTCCTGAAGGCCCAAAGCGCAGTGGGGGTGCCATGCGACTGTTCGAGCCTTTTCCTTTTTCCGCCTTCGCGACGGACAACCGCATCGTGCTGAGCGGCGAGGACGAACCCGTTCCTGCGCGATCTGCCGCCGGGCTCACCATCACGCCGCGCTTCAATATCGAGGGCGGTCCGGCGCTGATCCATGGCTGGCGTCCGGCAGTGGACGCGGTGCGGCGCGCGGGCGGGCGGATCGTGCTTCAGCTTTCGCATCCGGGGCGTGTCAGCCATCCTTTGCTGCGTGGCGGGGCCGCGCCCGTCGCGCCTTCCGCGCTCGCCGGGCGCGGCCAGATCGACACGCCCGAAGGCCCTCAGCCGCTGCCCGTTCCCCGCGCGCTGGAGCGGGATGACATCGCCGGACTGGTCGAGCGCTTCGCCACCGCCGCCGCTCTCGCTCAGGCCGAAGGCTTCGACGGGGTGGAAATCCACGCCGCGCAAGGCTGGCTGATCGACCAGTTCCTGCGCACCGGCAGCAACCGGCGCGAGGATGATTATGGCGGCTCGCTCAGTGGCCGCAGCCGCTTCCTGCTGGAGGTGGCCGAGGCGGTCAGCGCCATCTGGGGCGTGAGCCGGGTGGGCGTGCGCCTGTCACCATGGAGCGCGGACCACGGCATGGCCGATGGCGAGCCGCTGGAGACCTTCACCCATGTCGCCGCGCAGCTGGATCAGCTGGGCATCGGCTGGCTTCATCTGGTGGAGCCGTGGCGTCGCAAGGCCTCGCTGCTGTGGCAGTTGCGCAGCCATTTCGGCGGGGCGGTGATCGCTGGCGGCGATCATACGCCGCAAAGCGCCGGGGAAGTCCTTGCCGAGGGGTTCGCCGATTGCGTCGCCTTCGATGCGGCGGGGGTGGCGGCTCTCGCGCCTGTGGCCCCGATTTCTCCTGTCTGTTCGGTTTGAGGATGTTGAGCCGCATGTTTGTCGTGTCACGTCGTGAAATGTTGGTGGCTGGTGGCGCCTTGGGTCTCGCCGGGCTTGCGGGCTGTTCTTCGGGGGGCGGCTCGGGGGGGCGGGGCACGCTGGTCTTTGGGTTCAACCCCGAGCCGCCCACGCTGACCAGCGCGGGCACCTCTGCGGGACCGACGCAGGTGGTCTCGACGAAAATTTTCGACGGGCTGGTTACCTTCGACGCGCAGGGCAAGCCTCAGCCGCAGCTGGCCACAAGCTGGGAAGAGGGCAGGGATGGGCTGAGCCTGACCTTTCATCTGCGCCCCGGCGTGAGGTGGCATGACGGGCAGCCGTTTACCGCCAGGGATGTGGCCTATTCGCTGCAGGAGGTCTGGAAAAAATACCACAGCCGGGGCCGCTCCACCTTCGCGCCGGTGGAGACGGTGGAAACGCCCGATCCGCAGACGGTGGTGCTGCGTCTTTCCACCCCCGCGCCTTATCTGCTTTCGGCTTTGGGTTCGCCGGAAAGCCAGATCGTTCCGGCGCATGTCTATGCGGGCAAGGATTTCCTCACCCATCCGGCGGGCAATGCGCCCATCGGCACCGGGCCGTTCAAATTCGTGGAATGGCGGCGCGGGGAATTTATCCGGCTGGAGCGCAACCCCGATTATTGGGCGCCGGCCGGGGCAGGGCTCGATGCCATCGTCTTCAAATTCTACAGCGATGCCGCAGCCACCGCCGCCGCGCTGGAGACGGGCGAAATTCACATGACCACCAGCACCCAGCTCAGCCTCGACGACGTGCGGCGCTTTTCCGGCAAGCCCGGCTTTGCGGTGCAGGACAAGCCCAGCGCCTTTGCCGCCACCCTGGCCGTCTTCGAATTCAACCTCGAAAAGCCCGAATTTCACGATCCGCGCGTGCGTCAGGCCTTCGCCCATGCCATCGACAAGGACTTCCTGCTGCGCAACGCGTGGCGCGGTTATGGCAAGGTGGAGGACTCGCCCGTCACCAGCGCGGTGCCCGATTTCTACGATCCGGGCTCGGGCCATTATCCCTATGATCCGGCCAGGGCGATGGCGCTGCTCGATGCCGCCGGGCTGAAGCCCGATGCACAAGGAGTGCGCCTGCGCATCCGCCACGACCCCGCGCCCACCGGCGGCCAGCTACTCAAATCCGCCGAGGCGATCCGCGATCAATTGCGACGCGTCGGCGTGGAGCTGACCATCCGCACCGGCGACTTCGCCACCTTTATCAAGCGAATCTACAGCGACCGCGATTTCGACACGATCCTGTATGGCGCCGGCGTCGGCCCCGATCCGGCGATCGGCATCCAGCGCTTTTACTGGTCGCGCAACATCCAGCGCGGCGTCGCCTTCTCCAATGGCGCGCATTACGACAGTCCGCAGGCCGATGCCCTGCTGGCCAAGGCGCAGAGCGAGATCGATCCTGTCGCCCGCCGCGCCGATTATGTCGCCTTCCAGCAGCTGGTGGCGCGCGATTTGCCGCGCATTCCGCTGGTCTCTTTCGCCACGCTGGCGGTGACCGGGCCACGCGTGAGGAATTTTCCGCAGACCGCCTACGGCCTCTACGACAATTTCGCCGGGGTCACGCTGCTGCCCGCCTGATGGCATAGTTTCGAGGAGAGTATCATGACCGAGCCCACAACCATCTGGTACACCCGCTGCCCCGTGCCCACCACATCGGGCATCGCGCAGCATTTCCGCTGGCTGCATGGCGAGTTCGCCCGCAACGGTCTGGCGCTGGAATCGATCCGCGCCGCGCAGGACAAGGCCGTGCGTCTCTCTCACTTCGACCACACCCATGAGAACCAGTTCCGCGAGGGCGGCAATGTCCCCCCGCTCTGGGCCAGGGGCGAGGGCCGCGATACGGTGGTCGTCGGCATCACCTGGGTCGATGAGGAGCAGCTGATTCTGGTGCGGGAGGACAGCCCTTTGCGCACTGTCGCCGATCTGCGCGGCGCGCGGCTGGGCCTGCCCAGGCATGACAGCCAGATCGTGGATATTGGCCGCGCCGAGGATTTGCGCGGGCTGCTCACCGCGCTGAAGATCGGCGGCATCGGGCGCGACGAGGTCATCTTCGTCGATCTGCATGGCGGCGATTTCGATCTGCGCGAAGACACGGCGGCCGAGCGCGATGTCGGCGCCAGCCCCAAGCTGCGCCTGAACGCGCAAGGGTTGCTCGATGGCACGGTCGATGCGGTCTATGCCAAGGGGGCCTTCAGCGCCACGCTGATCGAGCGCCACGGCTTCCGCCCGATCCTCGACATCAACGAGCAGAGCGACCCGCTGCTGCGCGTCAATGCCGGCACGCCGCGTCCGATCACGGTGAACCGCGATCTGGCGCAAAACCATCCGCTGATCGTGGCGCGCTATCTGGCGGTGCTGCAAAAGACCGCGCAATGGGCCCGCACCCATCATGACGAGGTGGTGCAGGCCATCGCGGCGGAAACCGGCGCTACCCAAGCCGCCGTGAAGCGCGGCTTCGGCCCGCATGTCCATGAACGTTTCACCGTGACCCTGTCCGAAACCAGCGTGGCAGGCCTGCGCGCCCAGAAGGACTATCTGGTGGCCGAGGGTTTCATTCAGGATTTCGCTTTCGACAGCTGGATCGATCCCGCCCCCCTGCGTCTGGCCGAAACGCTGGTGGAGCAGCTGGCGCTGTCCGCCGATCTGCAACCGGCCTGATCGCCGCTGCCGCCCATTCCCGAGGAGAGACGAGCATGACCCAAGCTTCGAACCTTTCGATTTCCCCCGACACCTTCGCCCAATGGCTGCAGGATGGCGCGGAACTGGCCGTCGTGGATATTCGCGCGCCCAGGGACATCGCCTATTATGGCAGCCCGCTGTTCGGCAAGAATGTGCCCGAGGATGTGTTGCTGGACCAGATCGGGCTCTATGTGCCGCGCAAGGTGATCCGCACCGTGCTGGTCGATGGCGGCGATGACAGCGCCGAGACCTTCGCGCGGATTTTGCAGGGGCAGGGGTGGACCGGCACGGTGGCGCTGGAAGGCGGCTTTCCCGGCTGGGTGAACGGGCCGCATGCCCATCTCTCCTTCGATATTCCGGGCAATGACTTCACCCGCGCCGTGCGTGATGAGCGCGGCACGCCTGCCTTCACCGTGCAGGAGCTGGCCATCGCGCGCGAGAAGGGCGAGGATGTGATCGTGATCGATACGCGCACCGTCCCCGAATTCACCCGCGACCATGTGCCCGGCGCGGTGAACATTCCCGGGGCCGAACTGCTGCTGCATGTGTCCGATGTGGTGCCTTCGGCGTCCACGCATATCGTGGTGTCCTGCGCGGGTCTGCCGCGGGCCATTCTGGGAGCCCAGACGCTGATCGATGCCGGGCTGGTCAACCGCGTCTCCTATCTGGAGGACGGCACCGCCGCATGGCGCCGCGCGGGCTGGGAGCTGGAAACCGGCGCGACCCGCGTTTACGGCCCTGTTACCGAAGGGGGCCGCGCCTTCGGGCGCGATCATGCCGCGCGTTTCGAAACGAAAACCCGCTTCCCGGATATCGATCTGGCCACCGCGCGGAATTGGGCCGAGGACAAGGACCGCACCACCTATCTGCTCGATGTGCGCACCCCCGAGGAATACGCCGCCGAGCATCTGGAAGGCACGCTCCCGGCGGAAGGCGGCCAGCTGCTGGGCCTGTCGAGCCGCACCATCGCCACGCGCGGCGCGCGGCTGGTGCTGATCGACGATGCGGATGGCGTGCGCGCCGCCACGGTGGCGCATTGGCTCTCGCGCCGCAATTTCGAGATCGCCATTCTGCACCATGCCTTCGCCCGCGCCGACAAGAAGGCCGAAGCCCTGGCCTGATCTGCCGGGCAATGAGGAAAGGGGCGCCAATCCAGTCGATTGGCGCCCCTTTCTGCATCCGCTTGTGAGGAAGGATCAGAAGACCCGGCCCTCGTCGAAATCCTCACGCGCGGCGTTGAGGTAGTAATCGCCCAGCACCCGCCCGCGCAGCAGCGCCGGATTGTGGTTGAGCAGGGTCCGCACATTGCGCCAGTGCCGGTCGAACCCCTGCTTGCGCAGGATGGCCGAGCCACCGCCGGTGTCGAACAGGCGCTCGGCGGCCTGCTGCGCCAGACGGCCCACCATGATCTGCGCCTTGGAATTGGCGAGTTGCGCCGCAAGGACCAGGCGGTCCAGCACCTCGGGATCGCTCTCGCCTGCCGCGAAGGCCTCTGCGCTGCGGTCCAGATGGCGGCCCACATCGGCGATGGTCACATCGATCACATGCGAGAGCGCCGAAAGATCGCCCACCGTCTGCTGCACAAAGGGATCGCCGGACGCCTTGTCCGCGCTGCTGTGCTTGGCGGCGCGGGCCTTTTGGGTGGTGAAATGGATGGCATCGGCCAGCACATTGCGCACGATGCCGCCCATCACCGCCACCAGATGCAATTGCGCGCGGGTTGCGCCATGGCGGCGGCGGAAGGGATCATTGCCGCGGTGTGCGCCGATCTCTTCGGGGAAGACTTCCACATTCTCCAGCAGCACCGTGCCGCTGGCCGAAAGGGTCTGGCCCATGCCATCCCAGTCATCCAGCAGCGTCACGCCGGGGCGACCGGCGGGCAGCAGCACATGGATCATCTCATCGGCTTCGTTCATGGCGCTGAAGCTGTGGAAGTCGGCGAAGATCGCGCCGGTGGCGTAATATTTCTCACCGTTGAGGCGGTAATGCGTTCCCTCACGCGTCAGGCGGGTGCGAAACTGGTTGGGGCGCGGCGTGTTGATCTCCATATGCGCGCCGCCGAAGATCTTGCCCGCCAGCACCTGAGGGGCATGCTTGCGGCTGGCTTCGGCGGCGGGATCGATCGCCAGACTTTCGAGAAAGGCGAAATGGCTGCGCAGCGCATGGGCCACACCGGAATCGGCAGAGGCCAGCGCGACAGTCACCTCCAGCTGATCGGAAAAGCTGCCGCCCGGTCCGCCCAGCACTTCGGGCACGCGCAGAAAGGTGAGGCCGGTGCGGCGCAGATCGTCGAAGAGATGGAAGGGCAGTTCGCGGCTGCGCTCGCGCTCGGCGGCGCCCTTGGCCACGGTCTCCAGCAACTCGGGCAGACGGGCCAGGATCGCCTCGCGCGTCAGGGGGGGCGGGGCTGGTTCGCGCCCGGACCCATGGGGCGGGACTTTGGCGAGCGTCAGGGCTTCGGGCATGCAAACTCTCCTTGAGGCATCAGGCGCGGGCCATGCGGCCATGCGCGCTCATGCCGGGGACTCGGATCAGAGACCCTCATATACATCTTAAAACCTATTGGCATGGTAGATATAATGTCGACTGCGATGACCCAGCTTCATGCCCCCGGGCCCGAACGGCTCCGAAACGGCTGATTCGCGTTGAGAAGATCTTTTCAGCATGTCAGTCTGATCCCGCCACGGGATGGGGATGGCCGCATGCTGCCTTTGTTGCTGATGTTCGCTCAAGCGCCTGTTCAGGATGCCGCCGCCAACAGCCCTTTGCTGAACCAATGGGCGCAATTCAGCCGGGCCGGCGCGCTCAACCGGGTGCGCGAGACGGTGGATATCGCCACTGGCGAGAGCCCTCAGGGCGCGCCTTTCGCCTATCGGCTGCGCTTCACCCGGCAGGCGCCCGCCAACCATGGCCGCGGTCGCCAGACCCGGGTGCAATGGGCCGACAGCGCAAGCTGCCCGGCGATTCGCCCGGTGATGGCCGCCATGGGTGGCATCACCATGCCCCGGCCCGCACCTTATGGCGTGCCAGGGCAGGAGATGACCATCGTTATGGATGGCGCGATCTACACGCTGAGCGTGCCCTCCTCCGATGCGGGAGGGGAGATAAGGATCAGTTCGAATGTCGGTTCGTCGCTGGCGGACTGGGTCGATCGCTCGCTGGAGGCGCTGGCGCCCTGCTGGAAAGCGCAGCCCTGATCTTCGTCAGGAACCAGTGCAAGGCTGACCGCATTTCATCGCCATGAGACTCCTTGGCACAGACCCGGCAATCAGGCTTCACCCGCAAGGGTTGGGCACAAAAGGGCGGCGGTGTCTCCTTGGTGGCTGACCCGGCCAGATCTGCTCCTGGCGGGGCTGTTGCTTCCGGGCGCTGGCGCGGCTGGTTTTTCGGCATCATGCTGGTGGGGGCGCTGGTGGCGGCCGTGCTGCGTCGCCATGAGATCGCGCATCTGCTGATGCTGGTCGGCAAGGCCAGCCCCGACTGGCTGGCGGCGGCGCTGGGCCTGCAGATCCTGACCTATGTGGCCCTCGCGCTGGGCTGGCAGGCCGTGCTGCGCCATGCCGGGCATCCTCAGCCGATGCCGCGCCTGCTGCGCATCGCGATCACCAAGCTCTTTGCCGATCAGGCGCTCCCCAGCGCCGGGCTTGGCGGCAATGTGGTGCTGGTGGACCAACTGATGCTGAACGGCGTGCCGCGCGGCGCTTCGGTGGCGGCGCTGATTCTCTCAATGATCGGCTTTTATGCAGCCTATGCGGTGTTCGCTGTGGCGATGCTGGCGCTGCTCTGGCTGCATGGGCATGTGATGCTGTGGATCACCGGACTGGTCAGCCTGTTCCTGCTGGTGGCGATGGCTATTCCCGGCACGGCGCTGTGGCTGAGGCAGCGCGGGCGCCATCCGTTGCCGCGCTGGATGGCGAAGCTGGGCTTTGTGCGCGATCTGCTGGTGACAGTGGGCGAGGCGCCCGGCGCTCTGCTGAGGGACCGCCCGCTGATCGCTCAGGTGACGTTCTGGAACGCGCTGATCTTTTTGCTCGACGCCTTCACGCTGCTGGCCTGCCTGCGGGCGCTGGGGCAGGTTTCGGCTGGCCAGAATACAGGATTGTGGGCCGAACTGGTCACGGCCTATATCGCCTTCATGATGGCCTCGATCGTCATCACGCTGGGGCCGGTGCCGCTGGGGCTGGGCAGTTTCGAGGCGACCTGCACGCTGATGCTCAGCCTGATGGGCGTGCCCTCCGGCACGGGGCTGGCGGCCACGCTGCTGCTGCGGGTGCTGACGCTATGGCTGCCGTTGCTGCCGGGGCTGATGCTGATGCGCCGCGCCATCGCGCCGCATCCGGATGGTTGAAGGGGCGGGGCGCCGTAAGGGCCCCGCCGAAAACCTCAAGCCGCGCTGGCTTCGCTCTCAGCCTTCTTGCGGGGGCCGCGCTTGGCCGGCGCCGCGCCATCCTTGGCGACCGCACGGGGCTTCTTGGCCGCCGCGTCGTCACCGGCAGGCTTGCGGCCCAGACCGATCTTCACGGCCAGCTCCTTGCGGCGCGCGGCATAATCGGGCGCGACCATCGGATAATCGGCATTCAGGCCCCAGCGCGCGCGATATTCCGCCGGGCTCAGCCCGTGATCGGTGGCCAGATGGCGCTTGAGCATCTTCATCTTGGTGCCGCAATCCAGACACGTCAGCGTATCGGACTTGAGCGAGGCCCGCACCGACACCGCCGGTTCCGGCTTGTGCTCCACCGGAGCTTCCTGACCCAGACCCTGCAGCGAACCGTAAACCGACTGGATCAGGCGAGGCAGGTCGTCATTGGACACAGTGTTGTTGCTGACATGCGCCGAAACAATATCGGCGGCAAGCGTAAGCAATGTTTCATTAGCCATGGCGACTTCTCTCCTTGATGGACCCGTGATGGCCGCAGTTTACACAAGAGAAGGGCATTGTGGGTAAAAAATTGTAACGAATGCTTGCGGCTTCAATCGATTGACTGAAAGATCCCCGGATTTCCGCGTGTTTTTCAGCGATGCAAGGGGGATTTTATGCGCATGGCGCAGTCAGGGCACGGTTCGCCGCATCGGCGGCCCGGGAAATCACCATGAAATGAAGGATTTCATGGTGGGCGCGACAGGGATTGAACCTGTGACCCCACCCGTGTGAAGGGTGTGCTCTACCGCTGAGCTACGCGCCCGCATCCCGAAACCAATCGGGCGGGTTCCGAGTGACTGGCCATCCCAAAGGATGGTGGGCGCGACAGGGATTGAACCTGTGACCCCACCCGTGTGAAGGGTGTGCTCTACCGCTGAGCTACGCGCCCGCTGTCACTTGCGGAGAGGCGCCACTAGACGCACCGCGCGACGTTGACAAGTGGCTCGCGAAAATTATTGAGCAACACCATGACTGACACGCCAGAAACCAGCTCGCCCGCCACCACCACCGGCGCGGATACCCCGCCCGACCGTCTGGCGATCAACCCCGCCAGCCCGCATTTCAACGCGGACCTGCTCCAGCGCGGCATCGGCATCCGCTTCAAGGGCGTGGTGCGCAACAATGTCGAGGAATACTCGATCTCCGAAGGCTGGGTGCGCGTGCAGGCCGGCAAGTCGATGGACCGCAAGGGCAATCCGCTGACGATCAAGCTGAGCGGGCCCGTGGAAGCATGGTTCGAGGATCTGGGTGAAGACGCCCCGGTGGCCAAGGCTTAAGGTTTAAGAAAAGTAAGGTGCGAGGGGATTATCCCCTCGCGCTCCCATTTTTGTCTGCGTGGCGCTTCGGGTTCGACCATAGGGCTAACGTTGCAGCGCCGCAGGCCTGTAAATCGCCTGCGCTATGTATCGATCTGCGGATCGATTGCCTGCGGCGCTTTATGCTGCGCAGGTGGAGAGGCTGGGCGCTACATTTAGGAGCCGCTGCCCTCTCGTCGGAAGACGTTCCGGGAGCGCGAGGGGGTAACCCCCTCGCACTTCATCTTCTTCCAACTTGGAATTAACGCCGGGAAAACGCCGCGATAATCGCCCCGATCGGGTCGCTCGTCCAGCGGCTGGCGGCCAGCCCATGCACCGGCACTGTGGCTCCACGCGGATAGATAAAGCCCGAGACCGGCCAATGCGTGCTGCCCAGCCCCTGAATGGGATCGAACCACACGCGCACCGCGCTCCAGTCTCCGGCGGGGGAGACGTCCACGGCCATCACGTCGCGCTCGACCTGACCGCGCCGTCCGTTGATCGGCGACCAGTTG
Organism: Novosphingobium rosa NBRC 15208; assembly: GCF_001598555.1. GTDB lineage: Bacteria > Pseudomonadota > Alphaproteobacteria > Sphingomonadales > Sphingomonadaceae > Novosphingobium > Novosphingobium rosa. The sequence goes on along the minus strand of NZ_BCZE01000007.1, from coordinate 28,866 downwards.
GCATGGCGCAGCAGCACGCGGCGCGAATCGACCACCCGGCTGACCATGGCGACATGGCCCAGCACCATCTTCCCATGCGGGCGGAAGGCCATCACCGCGCCCACGCGCGGCGTGTTGCCCCGGCTGTAGCGCCCGGCGGCCTGACCCCACCATGTGCGCGCATCGCCAAAAAGCTGGATGCCCGAGGCCTGGCGCGCATAGGGCACGCATTGCAGATAGCCGGGCAGGACTTCGTCGGCGGCTGAGACGGCCAGCCTTGGCGCCCCCGGTTGCTTCAGATGACTCGCGGCATAGGCTGGGGCGGCCTTTCTGCGGGTGGGCGCGGCATAGCCATAACGCGTGGTGCGCGCGGGCGTGCTGGCTTCCGGCAGCAGGTTGGTGGGGCTGCTCACGCCGATGCGGTAGTTGTTGACGCTGGTCACGCCTGTCACCCGATAGGCGGCGCTGCGGCTGCTGGTCACGTCCACGAACTGGATTGCGCCGCGCGCCTGTGCCCGCTCGGGCGCCAGAGCCGCAAGGCAAGATATTGCCGTGCAAAAAGCTGCCGCCCGCAAAGCCGATGCGCAAAACACAGGTCTTGCGCGCAACTGCCCCGCAGCGCGTGCCCCAAGAAGAATCTGTCCCGTCATAGGTGCGGCAATAACTTGCCGACTCTTAGGGCCTGGTCGCCCGATATGGTTACCAAGGCCTCAACCAGACTGAACGCTTTGGGCGATCACGGTTGTGTCGATTTTTGGCACGGGCTGGCGCCGCACAGGCGGCGAATCGCGGTTTTTCTTGCTTTTCGGGCGGGGGGGAGGCAAGGGGCGTCGCTTCCCGTGTGCAGCGACAGATGCCGGGGCAAGGGCAAAAGCACTGGGCTTTGCCATGCTTGCCCGGCAAAAATATGCTGACCCGGCAAATGCTTGCCTTCTGGATCATCACCATCATGCTGCCTCAAGTTATCATCATCGGTCGGCCCAATGTGGGCAAGTCCACGCTGTTCAACCGGCTCGTCGGCAAGAAGCTGGCGCTGGTCGACGATCAGCCGGGCGTCACGCGTGACCGCCGCTTCGGGGAAGCAAATCTACTGGGGCTGGAGTTCACCATCGTGGACACCGCCGGTTGGGAAGATGAGGATGCGCATACCCTGCCGGGCCGCATGCGCGCCCAGACCGAGGCCGCGCTGGTGGGCGCCGATGTCGCGCTGTTCTGCATCGATGCGCGCGCGGGCCTGACCCCGCTGGACGAGGAAATCGCCCGCTGGCTGCGCGAGCAGACCGTGCCGGTGATTCTGGTGGCCAACAAGGCGGAAGGCCGCAGCGGCGATGGCGGCTTCTATGAAGCCTTCGCGCTGGGCATGGGCGAGCCGCTGGCGATCAGCGCCGAACATGGCGAGGGCATGGCCGACCTCTTCACCGCCCTGCTGCCGCATATTGAGCGCGAGGGCGAGGAATACGACGAAGAGGACGAGATCGATCCCGAGGATGAGGAAGCGCTCAACCGCGCGCCTCTGAAGCTGGCGATCGTGGGGCGCCCCAATGCGGGCAAGTCCACACTGATCAACTCGATCCTGAAGGACGACCGCCTGCTGACAGGACCCGAGGCCGGCATCACCCGCGACTCGATCTCCATCGACTGGGAATGGACCGATCCGGCCAGCGGCGAGGCCCGTCCGGTGCGGCTGATCGATACGGCGGGCATGCGCAAGAAGGCCAATGTGGTCGAGAAGCTGGAACGCCTCTCGGTCGCCGATGCGCGCCGCGCCATCGATTTCGCCGAGGTCGTCGTGCTGCTGCTCGACGCCACGCGCGGGCTGGAGCATCAGGATCTCAAGATCGCCTCCATGGTGCTGGAGGAAGGCCGCGCGTTGATGATCGCCATCAACAAATGGGACATTGCAGAGGATGCCTCGGCGCTGTTCAACGGCATTCGCGGCGCGCTGGACGATGGTTTGGCGCAGGTGAAGGGTCTGCCGCTGATCACGGTGTCCGCCCGTACCGGCAAGGGCCTCGACACGCTGTTGACCGCCGCTTTCGAGCTGCGCGCGGCCTGGTCGAAGCGCGTGCCCACCGCGCTGCTCAACCGCTGGTTCGACAAGGCGCTGGCGTCGAATCCGCCTCCGGCGCCGGGCGGCAAGCGTATCAAGCTGCGCTACATCACGCAGGCCAAGACCCGTCCGCCGGGCTTCATCCTGTTCGGCACGCGTCTGGACGATCTGCCGATGAGCTATCAGCGCTATCTGATCAATGGCATCCGGCGGGAGCTGGGCTTCGATGCCGTGCCGGTGCGTTTGACGTTGCGCATGCCCAAGAATCCGTTCGCGGATAAGAAGTAAGTTAAGGAAAAAGCGAGGGGGTTACCCCCTCGCGCTCCCATGACGTCTTCCGACGCACGGGCAGGGGGGCAGCATTGTGGCGCCCGGGCTCTCCAGCTGTGGCGCCGCAGGCAGTGATCCTTTGAACGACAGGCGATGTGAGCGATTGATGCCTGCGGCGCGGCAAGCTGAGCGCAAGGCCGAACCTTTGACGCAACGCGGACAGTAACGGGAGCGCGAGGGGATAATCCCCTCGCATTTCACCTTCCTGCAATTCTTACTTCTGAACGCCTTCCGCCGCGATCATCGACTCCATGATCTGATCCGAGATCGCCTGCACCGCGCCGGGCGTATGCGAGACAAACAGCGTGTTGGCCTTGCCCGTCTCACCGATGGATTTCAGCGTGTCGAAATATTGCGTCACCAGCACCATCTGCATGGCGTCGCGCGCGGTGGCTTCGCCCAGAGCCTTCTGGAAGCCCTCGATGGAGGTGCTGAGCCCCTCGATGATGGCCTTGCGCTGGTTGGCGATGCCCTGACCCTGCAGCGCCTTGCTCTCGGCTTCCGCCTCGGCCTTTTTGACCACCAGAATCTTCTCGGCCTCGCCGCGCGCATTGGCGGCCACCTGCTCGCGCTGGGCGGCGTTGATGTCGTTCATCGCCGATTTGACCTTGGCGTCGGGCACGATGTCGGTGACCAGCACGTTGACGATCTCATAGCCGAAGGCGGCCATGTCGGTGTCGAGTTCCTTCTTCACCGCCAGCGCGATGCTCGACTGGTTGGCGAAGACCTCGTCGAGCGACATGCCCGGCACATGGCCCAGCACCACCTGCTCGACATAGGCCTGAATCTGGGCGTTGGGGTCCGAGAGGCTGTAATAGGCCTCGAACACGCGCTCGGGCCGCACGCGGGCCTGCACGGAGATCGGGATGCTGATGAAGACGTTGTCGCGCGTCTTGGTTTCCATGGTGAGGGCGATCTGCTCGACACGCAGGCTGACGCGGCCCTGCACCTTGTCGATGAAGGGCACCTTCCAGCCCAGGCCGGGACCGGCGCTGCGCAGGAACTGGCCAAAACGGGTGACGATGGCGACTTCGGCGGTCTGCACCGTGTAGAAACTGCCAAGCGCGGTGATGACCGCGAAGATGAGCAGCAGCATGCCAAACGTCGATAGGACCGTACCCATGTCTTGAGCCTCTCACCTTGTGAAAACGACAGCATTCCATCGCCCTCACCATAGGGCCGAACGATGAAACGATCCACGCAAAGCCTGAGGCACGGCAAGCCTGACACAAGGCCGAATCCAAAGCGCCAGAGCTGATCATTCACGGGAGTGCGAGGGCGTAAGGCCCTCGCACTCCCGTTTTTTTAAAATTGCAGGACTTCAATTCTGGGCCGGAATGCAGGTGATCCCGGCGGCCACCAGCTTGCGGCAGGCAGCCTTGGCGCTTTCTTCCGAGTAACCGCCGGCCATCAGACGGGTCACCTTGCCGGTGGGCACGTTTTGGCGGGGATGCCCGGCGACTTCGGGCAGGCGGCTGGCCTTGGCCCATTGCGCATCGACATTGGCGGGCACGCCGAAGGCGCCGAGCTGGATCTTCCAGTTCCCGCTGACAGGCACCGGCTTGGCGGGAGCGGGCTTGGCCGGGGCAGGCTTCGGCGCGTCGGGCACGGGTTTGGTCGCCGCAGTCTTGGGTGCGGGCGGGGTATGGGTCGCAGCCGGGTTTGGCGTCTCGCTGGGCGCAGTCGGCCTGGGCGCGGGCTTGGGCGTCGGTTTGTCCTTGGGCGGCGACGGCGCCTTGACGACTGGCGCGGGCGAAGGCGCGGCGGCATGCGGCGTCTCGACGGGAGCCGGGGCAGGGGCGCTGGCTCCGGCGGGCGGCGGGGTCACCGTATTGCCCAGATCGTTGCTGGCGAACTGGCGCTGGCGGTTGGCCTCGATCTGGGTGCTCAGTTCGCTGGCGAGGGACGCGCCGCGCTGGCGGTCTTCCATGGAGATGAACTTGTCCATCTGCGCCAGCGCCGCGCGGGCCTGCGGCAGCGGAGGCTGGCCGTCGACGGGCTGATTGGCGATGGTTTCCAGCGCATAGGCGCGCACCCAGTCCTTGGGGACGTTCTCGCCGTTGAAATGGGCGATGCCCAGCAGATAGAGCGCGCCCTTCTCGCCACGGTCGGCGGCGGCCTGCAGATAGGGCATGGCCTGCGCGTGCTGGCCGCGCTGGAACAGCAGCAGGCCGTAATTGTCGGCGGCCTGCGTGTGGCCCTTGGCGGCGGCCTTGGCGAAGAGGACTTCGGCGCGGGTCAGATCCTGAGGGACGCCCTTGCCCCATTTGTAGGCCTGGCCCAGGTTGAACTGGGCATCGGGATCGCCCTTGTCAGCGTCGGCCTGCCATTCGTGGATGGCGGCGGCATATTCGCGCTGGGCGGCCACCTTGTTGCCGGCGGCGCTGGCGGCTTCGGCGCGGCTCCAGGCGTCGACACCGGCCTTGGCGTCGGCCTGGGCGGTCTGGGCCAGCAGGCCGCAGGCGGCCAGCGCGCCCAGCAGGGCGGCGCTTTTCAGGGCCGACGCGTTGCGGCGCGCATGGATGCGAATCATCTTGGTTCCCTTCCGTGTGGCCAGCGATCACGCTCGGCCATGTTCGGCCTCTGCGCATAAGCAAATGTGGTAAACAAAAACTTGTTACAGTCCTTGTGTTCATGCGGATTTCGGGGCGCTTTCGAGGATGCCCTAGTGCCTTTTAAGGGTTCGTTAGGAACGATCTGCAATCTTTGCGCCTGAAAAATGCCTGCGTCCGGCTGACACGCCGATGCCTTGGGGAAAGACCGATGCTGTCCACGCCTGCTCACAACCGCCGTTTCGCGCTGCTTCGCGGCCTGCCTCTGGGCGGGGCGCTGGCTCTGGCCCTGCTGGGGGGGGCTCAGACGATGGCCGAGGGCGCCGCGCCTGCGGGGGCTTCGGTCCAGACCATAGCCGCCGGCGAATCGGCGCTGCGCAAGGCCCCGCGCGATGCGGCCACCCGCGCCGCCCTTGGCCGCGCCTATCTGCGCGGCGGACGGTTCGAATCGGCGGTGACGGTGCTGAGCGACGCGGTGGTGCTGGGCGACAACTCGCCGCGCACCACATTGAGTCTCGCTCTGGCACAGACGGCGCTGGGGCATAACCGCGAGGCGCTGGCCCTGCTGCAGACGGTGCAGGGCACGCTGCCCGCCGCCGATTACGGTCTGGCGCTGGCGTTGGCTGGCGACTCGGCAGGCGGCGTGAATGTGCTGGCCAATGCGGCGCAGGCTGGCGACGCCAGTGAAAAGCTGCGCCAGAATCTGGCCTATGCCTATGCACTCGATGGCCGCTGGGCCGAGGCGCGCAATGTCGCCGCGATGGACCTTTCGCCCGACAAGCTGGATGAGCGCCTGACGCAATGGGCCGCCACCGCGCGCCCCGATGCCACCCGCCAGCGCGTTGCCGCGCTGCTGGGCGCGCCGGTGGTGGGTGACGCTGGCCTGCCGACGGCTCTGGCGCTGCGTGATGAGGCGCCCGCTGCGCAACTGGCTGCCAAGGCGCCTGCCGCTGCGCCGGTGGCTCAGCCTGTGGCCGAGAAGGAATTGCCTGCCATGGCGACGGCGGCTGTCAGCGCGCCGGTGGTTCCGGTGCGTGCTGCTTCTGCTCCCACGGTCGTTTCGACGCCGGTGGTGGAGCCGGTTCGTGATGCGGCTCCCGAAGCCGCGCCTGCCCAGCCTTCGGGCCGGGCGGCGATGGGCGGCGTGATGGCATGGTCCGAAGTTCCCGCGACTCCGGCGGCTCAGCCTGCTGCTCGCGTGGTGCCGACGCGTGTCGCTTATGAAGCACCTGCGCCGAAGCCCCGTGCGGTGAAGGCGAAGGTTCAGCCCGCCAGGCTGCGGGTGGCCAAGGCCGATGCCAAGGCCGATGTGGTGCGTTCGTCCACGGGCTCGCATCTGGTTCAGCTTGGGGCCTTCAGCAATGAAGCCAATGCCGAGAAGGCGCGCAAGATGGCGCTGGCGCGCGGTGATATGCGTGCCCATGAGGTCACCATCACCAAGGCCACCGTCAATGGCCGCGAGTTCTGGCGCGTGGCCGCGCTGGGCTTCGACTCGGGTTCGGCGCAGGGCGCCTGTGGCCGCGTGAAGAAGTCGGGCGGGGTGTGCATGGCCATGTCGGGCAAGAGCGTGTCGGCGAACGGGCCTGCTCTGGCTCTGGCCAATGCGCCTGCGGCTCCGGGCCACAAGCGCTAAGCATCACAGATTTCGTCAAAGGAAAGGGCGCCTTCCCAGCGAAGGCGCCCTTTCTTGCGTTCAGAGCATCGTGCGAAAAGGTGGAAACCGGCTTTTCGCATCAAACGATGCGACAACAATCTAGTCGACCCGCGCGCCGCCCTTGAACAGGCCCAGCACGCGGCCTTGCACGGGCTGGCGGTCAAAAGGCGTGTTGCCCGCCGCCGCCGCCATCTTGTTCGAATCGACAATCCACGGCTTGTCGGCATCGATCAGCGCGATGTCCGCCTGAGCGCCCACCGCCAGCACGCCCGCATCCACGCCCAGCAGGCGCGCCGGGTTGGTGGCCAGCAGCTCGAAGGCGCGGGCCATATCGATCACGCCGTCGCGCACCAGAGTCATGGTCAGCGGCAGCAGGGTTTCCGCGCCGGCCATGCCGGGTTCGGCATCGGCGAAGGGCAGGCGCTTGTCTTCGGGGCCGCGCGGATCGTGGCCGGAGGCGATCACGTCGATCGTGCCGTCGCCGATGGCGGCGATCACGGCCTTGCGGTCATCCTCCTGACGCAGCGGCGGCGAAAGGCGGCAGAAGGTACGGAAATCGGCCAGAGCTGTGTCCGACAGCATGAAATGCGCCGGGGTGACGCCCGCCGTGATGCGCAGACCCTTCGCCTTGGCCGCACGCACCAGATCGAGCGCGGCTTTCGTGGTGATCTGGCGGAAGTGCAGCGCGGCGCCCGCCATTTCGGCCAGGGCAATATCGCGGGCGACGGCGACGGCCTCGGCCTCACGCGGGGCGCTGGGCAGGCCGAGGCGGGTGGCCATCTCGCCTGCGGTGGCGACCGCGCCGCCGGTGATCCCGGCATCCTCGGCATGGGTGATGACCGTCATGCCCAGCATCGCGGCATAGCGCAGCAGGCGCAGCATCACGCCCGAGTCGCCGATCCACGCGCGGCCCGTGGCCACGGCCTTGGCCCCGGCATCGCGCATCATGGCGACCTCGGCCAGTTCCTTGCCTTCAAGCCCGCGTGTGGCGGCGGCGAGGGGATGGACCCACAGGTCCGGCTTGCCGCTCTGCGCGGCGTAGCGGGTGTTCGACGGGCGGTCGATCACCGGGCTCTGGTCGGGCATCAGCGCGGCGCGGGTGATGCCGCCGAAATGGAAGGCGGGCTTGTCGATGGCGAAGACGCCCAGATCGACCAGACCGGGCGTGACCAGCGCGCCCTTGGCATCAACCACGGTATCACCCATTTCGGCCGCAACATCGCCCAGGGCGACAATGCGGTCATCGACGGCGCGCAGGGTGCCCTTGAACGGCGCTTGGCCCGGCGTGACCAGCAGGCCGTTCACGATGGTGAGGGGAGCGTGCTTCATGCCCAGCCCTCCATGCCGCGTGCGCGTCTTGTCAGGATCTCCAGCGCGGCCATGCGGACGGCGACGCCCATCTCGACCTGACGGGTGATGAGGCTGCGCTCGGGCAGATCGGCCACGGTCGAGTCGATCTCGATGCCGCGGTTCATCGGGCCGGGGTGCATCACCACGGCGTCGGGATGGGCCCTAGCGAGGCGCGCGGGGCTGAGCCCGTAAAGGTGGCGGTATTCGCGGGGCGAGGGGATGAACTGGCCGGTCATGCGTTCGTTCTGCAGGCGCAGCATCATCACCACTTCCGCGCCCTCAAGCGCCTTGTCGAAATCATGATAAGGGGTGACGCGCATCTGCTCGATCCCCTCCGGCATCAGGGCGGGGGGGGCGCAGACGCGCACATCGGCACCCAGCGCCGTGAGCGACAGAATGTTCGAGCGCGCCACGCGGCTGTGCAGGATGTCGCCGCAGATCACCACTTTCAGGCCCACGAAACCCTCGCCGCCGGTGAAGTTGAGCGACTGGCGGATGGTCAGCGCATCGAGCAGCGCCTGTGTGGGGTGTTCGTGCTGGCCATCGCCCGCATTCAGCACCGGGCAGTCCACCTTGTCGGCGATCAGCCGCACCGCGCCCGAGGAAGCATGACGGATCACGATGGCGTCGGCCCGCATGGCGTTGAGTGTCATCGCCGTATCGATCAGCGTCTCGCCCTTTTTCACGCTGCTGGTGGCGGCATGCATGTTCACCACATCGGCGCCGAGGCGCTTGCCCGCGATTTCGAAGCTGAGCAGCGTGCGCGTCGAGTTCTCGAAGAAGGCGTTGATGATGGTGAGGCCGCGCAGCGCCTCGACCCGCTTGGTGGGCTGGCGGTTCAGCTCGACCCAGCGTTCCGCCTCATCGAGCAGGAACAGGATCTCATGCGGCGCAAGGCCGGCGATGCCGAGCAATCCGCGATGAGGAAAAGCGAGCGAGCCCGCAGGGAAGCGCGACGCCTGCCCGGCGCTGGACGCCGGCAGGGGAGGGAGCTGAAAGGATGTCATCGAAGACGATGCCCTAGAGCGCAGAGGCCTTCCACTCAAGCCCGTTTGCCCCTTTCTCCACTTGTGTTTAAGGGGAGGGGCTCTTGCAGCACGGAACAAGCGGCTCCACCTTGGGTTTTCGCTCTGCTGCATCATCATGGAATAAGGACGGAAAACGGCATGATCTTCGCGCGCAAGGTTTGGAACCTGCTGGTCGCGATCAAGGACGCGCTGGTGCTGGTGATGGCGCTGCTGTTCTTCTTCCTGCTGTTTGCCGCGCTGACGGCGCGCGGGCCTTCGCCTCAGGTGCGCAAGGGTGCCCTGCTGATCAAGCTGGACGGCGCGGTGGTGGAGGAACTGCCCCGCCTCGATCCGGCCACCATGCTGACCGGCGGCGGTGGCGCCGAGAAGGTGGTGCGCGAGCGTGATGTGGTGCGCGCGCTGAAGGGCGCCGTGGCGGATGACAAGATCCGCGCCGTCGCCATCGATATGTCGGGCTTTTCAGGCGGCGGTCTGGTCCATCTGGAGGAGATCGGCGCGGCGATGGACGCCGTGAAGGCCGCGAAAAAGCCGGTGCTGGTCTATGGCATGATGCTGGACGACGCCGGCATGCTGATGGCCGCCCATGGCAGCGAGGTGTGGCTCGATCCGCTGGGCGGGGCCTTTGTTCCGGGGCCGGGGGGCTATCGTCCCTACTTTGGCCCGCTGCTTGAGAAGCTGATGATCAATGTCCATGTCTTCCGCGTGGGCACCTATAAGGATTTCGTCGAACCCTACATCCGCAATGGCATGTCCGATCCGTCGCGCGAGTCCAACAAGGCCCTGATCGGCTCGATCTGGAGCGAGTGGCAGGCCAATGTCGCCAAGGCGCGGCCGCAGGCGGACATCGCTGGCGTGGTGAAGGATCCGCTGGGCCTGCTCAAGGCGGCGGGCGGCGATGCGGCTCAGGCGGCGCTGAAGGCGAAGCTGGTTGACCGCATCGGCAACCGCACCGATTTCGGCCAGCGCGTCGCCGATGTGGCGGGCGATGATCGCAACGACAAGCGCCCGGGCGCCTTTGCCCATACCTCGCTGGACACCTGGGTGGCGGCGAACCCGGAAAGCACCAAAGGCAAGGCCATCGGCGTCATCACCATCGCGGGTGACATCACCGACGGCAAGGAAGGCCCCGGCACGGCAGGCGGCGCGCGCATTGCCGCGCTGATCGATTCGGCGCAGCAGCGCAAATTGTCGGCGCTGGTGGTACGTGTCGATTCCCCCGGCGGCTCGGTGGTGGGCGCCGAGGCGATCCGCGCGGCCATCGAGCGGCAGAAGAAGCTGGGCCTGCCCATCGTGGTCTCCATGGCCAATTACGCGGCAAGCGGCGGCTATTGGGTTTCCACGCCCGCGACGCGCATCTTCGCCCAGCCCGGCACGATCACCGGCTCGATCGGCATTTTCGCCGTGGTGCCCAGCTTCGAGAAGGCGTTGTCCCATTGGGGCGTGACGGGTGACGGCGTGCGCACCACGCCGCTGTCCGGCCAACCCGATCTGGTCACCGGCCTGACGCCCGAGGTGGAAGCCCTGCTTCAGGCCGATATCGAGGGTGGCTATGGCCGCTTCATCAAGCTGGTGGCCAATTCGCGCCATAAGACGCCTGAAGAGGTCGACGCCATCGCGCAGGGCCGCGTCTGGGATGGCGGCACGGCGCGTCAGAAGGGGCTGGTCGATGCGTTCGGCGGGCTGGACGATGCCTTGGCCTATGCCGCCGATCAGGCCAAGCTGAAGGATGGCGAATGGCACCCCGAATTCCTGCAGCAGAAGCCTTCCGCTCTGGTCCAGCTGGCGCAGAGCCTGCGCGGTAATGATGACGACAGCAGCGGCAATCAGGCCGGCAGCGACGATGATGGCCATGCGCTTTCCGGCGATCTAAGTGGTTTGATCGCGGCGCGTCAGCAAATGGGGCTGGCCCGGATGGTGGCTCAGGCCAGGATGCTGATGGGCGCACAGGGTGCTCAGGCGCGCTGTGTGGAATGCTCGGTGGTGATGGGCGCGGGTGTGGCGCCGCAGGGTGGCCTGCCGGGTCAGTCGGGCTGGAGCGCCTTCACGCTGATGCGGCTGGCGCAATGGGTGGGCATCGCGCCGCACCCCTGATGGACCTGCGCGGAGCGGGGTTTTCACCGCTTCCGCGCTTTTCGCGCGCATGCTCTTGCCCTTTTGGCGCGAGTACACTAGGGCGCACCCCTTGAATTTTCGCGGCTTCGTGTGTCAAGCGGGCGTGGCGGAATTGGTAGACGCGCTGGTTTTAGGTACCAGTATCGAAAGATGTGGGGGTTCGAGTCCCTTCGCCCGCACCAATTTCCGCCCCGGGCCAAGGGCAGGGCACACGGCGCCATCTCGCTTTGGGAAGGCTTTCAAATCATGCAGATCGTCGAAACCACGAACGAAGGCCTCAAGCGCGGCTTTACGGTCACCATCCCCGCCGCGCTGATCGCCGAGAAGGTCGATGGCGAGATCGCTCGCGTCGCCCCGCAGGTGCAGCTGCCCGGCTTCCGCCCCGGCAAGGTGCCCGCGAATCTGGTGCGCAAGCGCTTTGGCGACCAGATCCACCAGGACGCCCTGCAGGGCACCATCCGCGAGGCGCTGGACAAGGTCATCATCGACCAGCAGCTGCGCCCCGCCACCCAGCCCGACGTGGCGCTGACCGAAGGCTATGAGCTGGGCAAGGATGCCGAGCTGACCGTCGCTCTCGAAGTGCTGCCCACCATCTCGGCCCCGGACCTGACCGGTCTGAAGCTGGAAAAGCTGGTCGTGCCCGTCAAGGACGAGGCTGTGGACGAGGCCGTGCAGCGCGTGGCCAGCAGTGCCAAGCGTTTCGAGGACGCCGAAGAGGGCAAGGTTGCCGCCGAAGGCGACCAGCTGACCATCGACTTCCTGGGCAAGCTGGACGGCGTGCCTTTCGATGGCGGTCAGGCTGAAGATGCCGCGCTGGAAATCGGCGCTGGCCGTTTCATCCCCGGTTTCGAAGAGCAGCTCGTCGGCGCCAAGGTCGGTGACGAGAAGGTCATCACCGTGACCTTCCCCGAGGACTATCCCGCCGAGAACCTGAAGGGCAAGGAAACCACCTTCGACATCAAGGTCAAGGGCATCAAGGTTGCCGCCGAAACCGTCATCGACGACGAGTTCGCCAAGAGCTTGGGCCTGACCGATCTGGAGCAGCTCAAGGGCCTGCTCAAGGGCCAGCTGGAGGGCGAGACCGCCCAGCTGACCCGCACCCAGATGAAGCGCCAGCTGCTCGACATCCTGGCCGAGGGCCATGATTTCGACGTTCCCCCCACCATGGTGGAGGCCGAATTTAACCAGATCTGGCAGCAGCTGACGCAGGAAGCCGGCAACGAGGAAGATCCCGCCGCCGCTCTGGCCGAGATCGAGGCCGAGAAGGACGACTATCGCGGTATCGCTGTGCGCCGCGTGCGCCTGGGCCTGCTGCTGAGCGAGATCGGCCAGAAGAACGGCGTCGAGGTGTCCCAGCAGGAAATGCAGATGCTGGTGCAGCAGGCCGCGCAGCAGTACCGCCCCGAGGACCGTCAGCGCTTCGCCGAATACATCCAGAGCGAGCCGCTGGCTGCCGCTCAGCTGCGCGCCCCGCTGTATGAAGAGAAGGTCGTGGACTTCCTCTTCGAGCAGGCCGAGGTGACCGAGCGCGAAGTGACCAAGGAAGAGCTGCAGGCGGCCATCGAGGCTGACGAAGGCGAGGCCGGTCACGTGCACGGCCCCGACTGCGGCCATGACCACGCCGAAGCCAAGCCCGCCAAGAAGACGGCGAAGAAGGCTGAAGCCGCTGCCGACGCCGACGTGACCGAGGAAGCGCCGAAGAAGAAGGCCGCGCCCAAGAAGAAGGCCGAAGCGGCTGAAGCCGCCGAGGGCGAGGCTGCCGCCGAGGCCGCCCCCAAGAAGAAGGCTGCCCCCAAGAAGAAGGCCGCCGAGGAGAACTAAGTTTCTCACGCGGTGGCCCGAAAGGGCACATGGACAGGCCCGGCGCGAGGATCTTTCCCGCGCCGGGCTTTTCCGTTTTCCGCCGGATTGAGGTGCCCCGTCAGCGTGTTGGCGTGCATTCCGCCCCACTCGCCGCAAGCCTTCTTTCGGCCTTCTGCCTTGGGGATATCGCCCTGTGGCACAGATTTCTTGGGTTAATCCCCTTGAACATCGCCCAAAGTCACGCGACATAGGTTGGCCAAGGCAAGAGGAATTTTTGATGATCGACCTGTTCGGACATGGCAGCCACAGCACCCAGGGTCAGTTCACGCGTGACCCGGTTACCGGCAGCCTGATCCCCGTCGTGGTGGAACAGTCGAGCCGCGGTGAGCGCAGCTTCGACATCTATTCGCGCCTGCTGCGCGAGCGAATCATCTTCGTGACCGGCCAGATCGAGGATCACATGGCCAGCGTCATCGTCGCCCAGCTGCTCTTCCTCGAATCGGAGAACCCGACCAAGGACATCAGCATGTACATCAACTCGCCCGGCGGCGTGGTGACGGCGGGCCTGTCGATCTACGACACGATGCAGTACATCAAGCCCAAGGTCTCCACCGTGTGCATCGGCCAGGCCTGCTCGATGGGCAGCTTCCTGCTCGCCGCCGGTGAGCCCGGCATGCGCGTGGCCCTGCCCAATGCGCGCATCATGATCCACCAGCCCAGCGGCGGCGCCCAGGGTATGGCTTCGGACATCGAGATCCAGGCGCGTGAGATCCTGCGCATTCGCAAGCGCATGAACGATCTTTACGTGAAGTTTACCGGTAAGAGCCTTGAAGAGATCGAGGCCGCCATGGACCGTGACACCTTCCTTGAAGCCGATGAGGCGCTCAAGTTCGGTCTGATCGACAAGGTCTTCGAAACCCGCCCGGATGGCGATACCCCCGCGGCCGGTTAAGGAATGATCGGGACCGGTGCTTCATGCACCGGCAAGGCCCGCCCTGATAGACAGCGGCGGGGATGATATGAAAGTCCGGGCCGGGGAGCTGCTCCCCACCCGGATGAAGCAGGAAAGCCTATGACGAAACTGAGCGGATCCGATGCCAAGAGCACCCTCTACTGCAGCTTCTGCGGGAAGAGCCAGCATGAGGTGAGGAAGCTGATCGCTGGCCCCACCGTGTTCATCTGCGATGAATGCGTGGAGTTGTGCAACGACATCATCCGCGAGGAAACCAAGGCCGGCATCGCAGGCAAGAAGGACGGCGGCGTTCCCAGCCCGAAGGACATCTTCGAGACGCTGAACGATTACGTCATCGGCCAGGACCGCGCCAAGCGCGTGCTCTCGGTCGCCGTGCACAACCACTACAAGCGGTTGAAGCACAGCGGCAAGGGCGGCGATGTCGAGCTGTCGAAGTCGAACATCCTGCTCGTGGGCCCCACCGGCTCGGGCAAGACGCTGCTGGCCCAGACGCTGGCCAAGACCTTCGACGTGCCCTTCACCATGGCCGACGCCACCACGCTGACCGAAGCCGGTTACGTGGGTGAGGACGTGGAAAACATCATCCTCAAGCTGCTGCAGGCCAGCGACTACAATGTCGAGAAGGCCCAGCACGGCATCGTCTACATCGACGAGATCGACAAGATCAGCCGCAAGGCCGAGAACCCCTCGATCACGCGCGACGTTTCGGGCGAGGGCGTGCAGCAGGCCCTGCTCAAGCTGATGGAAGGCACCACCGCCAGCGTTCCGCCGCAGGGTGGCCGCAAGCATCCGCAGCAGGAATTCCTGCAGGTGGACACGACCAACATCCTGTTCATCTGCGGCGGCGCCTTCGCGGGCCTCGAAAAGATCATCGCGGATCGCCTGCAGAAGCGCTCGATCGGTTTCGGTGCCCATGTGGCCGACCCCGAGAAGCGCAAGGTCGGCGAACTGCTGCAGAAGGCCGAGCCGGAAGATCTGCTGAAGTTCGGCCTGATCCCCGAATTCGTCGGCCGTTTGCCGGTGATCGCCACGCTGGAGGATCTCGACATCCCCGCGCTGGTGCTGATCCTGCGCGAGCCGAAGAACGCGCTGATCAAGCAGTACGCCAAGCTGTTCGACCTTGAAGACGTCACCCTGACCTTCACCGACGACGCGCTGGAAGCCATCGCCAAGAAGGCCATCGAGCGCAAGACCGGTGCACGCGGCCTGCGCTCGATCGTGGAAGGGCTGCTGCTCGACACCATGTTCGACCTGCCGACCGAAGACGACATCGCCGAGGTCGTGGTCGACAAGGATGTGGTCGAGGGTCGCAAGGAACCCGTTCGCGTGCTGAAGGGCAAGGAAGAAGCAGCGGCTTAAGGCGCTGGTTTCTCGGAACTTGAAAGGGCGGCGGGGCTTCGGCTTCGCCGCCTTTTTCTGTTCAAGAGGTTTGAAGAAGGGGACATGCGAGGGCCATCGCCCTCGCGCTCCCTTTAATGTCTACGTTGGCGCTTCGGGTTCGGCCTTGGCGCAACGTCGCTGCGCCGCAGGCTTTAAAAACGCCAGCATAGCTTATCGATGATTGAAAGCCTGCGGCGCCATGGCTGACGCAGGTGGAGAGACTGGGCACAAGGATCGGGAACCATTGCCATATCGCCGGAAGACATAAAGGGGGTGCAGGGGGCGATGGCCCCCTGCTTTCAACCCTTAAATCCCTTCAACCTCTTCCATCATAAACCCGGCCCCCAGCACGGCCCGAGGCTGCTCCACCTCCGCCGAACTCACCGGGAAAGCGCAACTGTCCGAAGCATAGGCCCCGCCCGGGCGCAGATTGCCCGAGAGCCCCACGCCCCCCATCGGCGCGGCGGGCAGATCGACCGTGGTGGGCCGGTTCCAATGCACCAGCCCGGCGCGGCTCTGGGCCCAGAACTGGCTGTAATGCTCGGGCGTGCCCCCAACCAACGCTGCACAGAGGCCATATTGCGTCTCGTTCGCCACCGCGACGGCCTCGTCGAAATCCTGCACGCGGATCACCTGCAGCAGCGGGCCGAACAGCTCCACATCGGGCCGCTGGGCCATCTCCGTCACATCGATGATGCCGGGGGTGAGGAAGGGCAGATCGGGGTGAGGGCGGGTGGGGTGGCGGATGGGACGCGCGCCGTTGGACATCAGCCAGATAAAGCTCTGAGTCAGCCCGTCGGCGGCGGTCATGTCGCTCAGGGGGCCCATATAGGGCACGGGGTCATCGAAGGGGGCGCCGCAGATCATCAGATCGGCCCAATGCCTGACTGCGGCGAGCAGCGGCTCGGCCAGCTCCTCCTTCACGATCAGACGGCGGGCGCTGGTGTTGCGCTGCCCGCCATGCTGGAAGGCGGACTGCACCACCAGAGCGGCGGCGTCGGCGATCATGGGCGTGTCCCACACCACCAGCGGATTGTTGCCGCCCATTTCCAGTCGCAGCAGCCGGTCGGGGCGGTTGGCGTAGGCCCGCGCGAAGCCCAGCCCCACCGAGGCTGATCCGGCGAAGAGCAGGCCATCAATGCCCTCATGCAGCGCCAGAGCCTGCCCCTGCTCGGCGCCGCCCACGACCAGTTGCAGCACGCCATCGGGCACGCCCATCCGCGCGGCCGCCTGAACGATGGCCTCGCCCACGGCGACGGCCTTGTCGGACGGCTTGAACAGCACGGTGTTGCCCGCGATCAGAGCGGGGAAGATCTGTGTCAGCGGCGTGAGCAGTGGTTGGGCGAAGGGGCTTATCACCCCCAACACCCCATGCGGTTTGTGGCGCGTGGCCACCATGCCATTGCGGCCATTATCCAGCTTGCGTTGCGCGCAACGCTCGGCGTGGGAGCGCACCACGATTTCCACCCGGGCGATGGCGGCGTCGGTCTCGGCATGGGCTTCCCACAGTGGCATGCCGGTTTCGCGGGCCAGCAGATGGACCAGATCGTCTCCCATGCGGCGCAGGTCGCGCGTCAGGCGGCGGCAGAATTCCACGCGGTCGGACTGGGGCAGCATCGCCCAGCGGGGCCACGCGAGGCGCGCGCGCTCCACGCTGCTGTCGATGTCGCTGACAGCGCCTTGCCACAGCACCTCACCCGTCGCCGGTTCCAGCGAGGTGATCTGAGCGGGCGAGACAGAAGCGTGTATCAAGAGACGGCCTTCGTTGAGGTAAAAGTTGTGCGATTGTCCCTTTCTTGCACGCTGCATGGTTATCAGGAGGTTTCCAGAGGGATGAGGGTAAGAGGAAAAGCAGGGCGCGCCCGTGCCCCTTTTACGTCTCCCGACACGGATGGAGCGTCAGGCCGGATCGCAGCGCAAAGGTCGCATACTGCCTGCAGCGCTAAGACGTTTGTTCTGTGGCCGAACCCGATGCGCCACGTAGACATTAACGGGAGCGCGAGGGCGCCGTAGCTTGTCGCTCGCGACAAGCGCTCGCTTGGGGCCCTCGCATTTCTCTCTTCTTACTGATGTCCCACGGTCTTCAAAGGCTCTCCCAAAGCCTCCCCCAACCGAGCGATCGCGGCGGTGTGGTCATGCAAAACCTGCCAATCATCCCCAGCATCGATGGCGGCCCAGATCCGCTCCACCTCATCGATGTGATTCGTGGGCGCGGCATTCTCATGCCACAGCGGATGGTCCAGAGCGCCGGGCACGGCTTCTGGCAGCCCCTCTAGCAAGCGCCCGCCGCGATGGACGTGGAAAAACACATCGGGGCTCAAACCACTGGCGGCCAGAGCCTTGCCGATGACATTCAGCGCGGCGGCATCCTCTTCCGGGCCAACTTCCTGCACCCCCAGACGCCACAGCACGCGCTGGGCGAGGCGGCGCTGGAAGATTGGCTCGAAGCGTTCCAGAGCCGCCACCAGAGGCGCGGTTTCCGCCAGCGGGCGCAGGGCCACGGCCAACTGGCCGCAGTTCCAGCGAATCGCCTCGCCCTGCCGCCCGAAGGCGTAGAGCCCGGCGTGGTCGAAATAGGCAGCGGTGAAGCTGGCGTCCCATGCTGGCAGCCAGCGCCATGGGCCGTAATCGAAGCTTTCGCCGGTGATGTTCATATTGTCGGTGTTGAGCACGCCATGGACGAAGCCGCTCGCCACATAGCTGGCGGCCATATCGGCCAGCCGTTCGACCACCTGATGCAGCAGAATCACGGCGGGGTTTTCGGCATCGGGGACGCCAGCGGGCGCGGCAGGGCCGGGGTATTGCGCCAGCGCGTAATCCACCAGCGCGGCAAGATGCGCATCCTCTTCCAGCGCCATCAAGCGCTGAAAACTGCCGATGCGGATATGCCCGTGCGACAGGCGCACCAGCACGGCGGAGCGAGTCGGGCTGGGCTCGTCCCCGCGATGGAGATGCTCGCCGGTTTCGATCACGGAGAAGGTTTTCGAGGTGTTGGCGCCCAAAGCCTCCAGCATGGTGGTGGCCAGAATCTCGCGCATCGCGCCTTTCAGCGTGAGTCGCCCGTCGCCCTGCCGGCTCCATGGCGTGACGCCCGATCCCTTGGTGCCAAGGTCCATCAGGCGATCGGCAGAATCGCGCATCTGGGCAAACAGGAACCCGCGCCCGTCACCCAGTTCGGGATTGTAATGGCGGAACTGGTGGCCGTGATAGCGCAGCGCCAGCGGTTGGGGCAGGTTGCCTTCAAGCGCTTCGAAACGCCCGAAATGGGCGATCCATGCCTCGTCGCTCAGCCCGGATAGGCCCACTGTGGCGGCATGGGCGTCGTCACGCCAGCGCAGGATATGTTTGGGGAAATTGGCGGGGGGCACCTGGTCCCCCAGCCAATCGGCGACGGTGTTGATCTGTGGATCAGGCCTGTAGGGCGATGCTTGCGGTTCTTGGCGCATGGCCGCATAAGTGGGGGCGTGTCCGGTCCGGCGCAAGCGGGAAAGGGCGAGCGGGTGCCGCACCCTCATGCGGTTTCGTGAAGCACAGGACCGATGACCTCTTTCACCGACCGGCCCAGCGCCGACCAAGCCTATACCGACCGCCACTGGCAAAGTGGCGACGGGCTCTCCCTGCATGTCCGCGATTATGCTGGCCCAGAAGGCGGCATTCCCGTCCTCTGCCTGCCGGGGCTGACGCGCAATGCCCGCGATTTCGAGGGGCTGGCGGCGCGCCTTGCCGGGCGCTGGCGCGTGCTGTGCCCGGATATGCGCGGGCGGGGTGACAGCGCCTACGCCAAGAATTCCGCCACCTACAATCCGCTGCAATATGTGGCCGATGTGAACGCCCTGCTGGAGCAGGAGGGCATCACGCGCTTTATCGCGGTGGGCACGTCGCTGGGCGGCTTGATGACGATGCTGATGGGCATGGTGGAGCCGGGGCGAATCGCCGGCGCGGTGCTCAACGACATCGGCCCGGTGATCGAGCCCGAGGGGCTGGCCCGCATTCGCGATTATGTGGGGCAGGGCGGCACCTTCCCCACCTGGATGCACGCCGCCCGCGCGCTGGAGGAAGACCAGAGCGGGGCCTTCCCCGACTATCAGGCGGCGGACTGGCTGGCGATGGCCAAGCGGGTGATGGTGCTCAACGCCAATGGTCGCATCGTCTATGATTACGACATGAAGATCGCCGAGCCCTTCGAAAAGCCGGGCGGCGAGGCGGGTGTTGATCTGTGGCCGGGGCTGGAGGCGCTGGGTGCGGTGCCGGTGCTGTTTATCCGCGGGGCGCTTTCTGACATTCTCTCGCCCGAAACGCTGGCGCAGATGACCCGCCGCCTGCCCAAGGCCGAGGCCGTCGCCGTGCCCCGCACGGGCCACGCCCCCACGCTGGACGAACCCGAGGCCGCCGAGGCCATCGAGCGCCTGCTGGCCAAAATCGCGACGCCGGTGGCCTGACCTGGATGAGCGGTTTGAAAGTTCTGCATCTCCATTCCAGCTTCGATCCGGGCGGGAAGGAGCTGCGCTGCGTCCAGCTGATGAACGCCTTCGGGCCTGATCTGCATCACAGCGTGGTCTCGGGCGTGCCGGGGGCGATGGGCGCGGCGGCGCGGCTTCAGCCGGGGCTGCATGTCGATCTGGCGCCGGATTTTCCCGCGCTTCAGGGCAAGCCCACGCCGGGACGGCTGATGGCGCTGGCCAAGGCCATGGCGCCCTATGATCTGGTGCTGACCTATAATTTCGGCGCGATGGATGCCGTGCTGGCGCATACGCTGTTCGGCGATGTGCTGCGCCTGCCGCCGCTGGTCCATCACGAGGATGGCTTCAATCAGGATGAGGTCGAGCGGCGCAAGCCCGCGCGCAACTGGTATCGCCGCATCGCGCTGGGCCGGGCCAAGGCGCTGGTGGTCCCCTCGCAGCGGCTGGAGGCGATTGCCGTCACCGAATGGCACCAGCCGCCGGGCAAATTGCGCCGTATCGTCAATGGCATCGACACTGCCGCCTATGGCCGCAAGCCCAAAGCCGATGCCCTGTCGCGCCTGATCAAGCGCCCCGGTGAGATGTGGTTGGGTACGCTGGCGGGCCTGCGTCCGGTGAAGAACCTGCCGCGACTGGTGCGCGCCTTCGCCACTTTGCCTGATAACTGGCATCTGGTGATCCTCGGCGAGGGCCCCGAGCGTGAGGCCATCCGCGCCGAAGCCATGGCGGCCAAACTCGGCCACCGCGTCCATCTGCCCGGCCATGCCGCCGATCCCGCGAAGGTGGTGGGGCTGTTCGATCTCTTCGCCCTCTCGTCCGACAGCGAGCAGTTCCCGATCAGCGTGGTGGAGGCCATGGCGGCGGGTTTGCCGGTGGCGGCCACCGATGTCGGCGATGTGCGGGCGATGGTGTCGCTGGAAAACCAGCCCTGCATCGTGCCCGCCAGTGACGAGGCTTTGGGCGATGCCATCGCCCGGCTCGCTCAGGATGAGGCGCTGCGCAGCCGCATCGGCGCGGCCAATCGCGCGCGGGCGCGGGCCGAATATGATTCCGCCACCATGCTGGAAGCCTATCGCGACACCTACAGCGCGGCGCTGGGGGGCAGGGCTTTTCCCTGAGTGTTCGGCGCCTCTTCAGGCAGCATCGGCTTGAAGAGGCGTGAAAGCCCGAAACGGGCCGGGGGAAACCAAGCATAGACATTGAAAAGCGCGGCCCATCCGCTAAACACCCCCGCTGATGTCCGGCTTTCTTGCCGCCGGACCCTGCGTACCACGTCCAGAGAAAGCGAATTGTCTTGGCCCTGCGTCCCACCACTCCCCCGTCGAGAGCCGATCAGCTGGCCGCGCGCGATGCGGCGCAGACCGATGCCTTCATGCGCGAGGTGGATGAGGCGCTGCGCGAGGACCAGATGAAGTCCGCCTTCAAGCGCTGGGGCCTGCCTGCGGGAATCGCCGTGGTTGCGGCTCTGGGCGCGCTGGGCGGGGGCCTGTGGTGGAACCATCACAAGCAGGCCGAGGCCGAGGAACGCGGCATCGCCATCACCCGTGCCATCGACCAGATCGAGGGCGGCCGCATCGATCTTGCCACCGCCAGCCTCGACGCCATCGCCAAGGGCGATGCGGCGGGCAGCGCCGCGCTGGCCAGGCTGATTCAGGCGGGCATCGCCCTGCAGCAGAACAAGCCCGCCGATGCGGTGAAGCTGTATGACGCGGTCTCTGCCGACACGGCCGCGCCCCAGCCCATGCGCGATCTGGCGACCCTGCGCGGCGTGGCCGCCGGTTTCGACACCATCGGCCCGGACAAGGCGCTGGAGCGCCTGAAGCCGCTGGCCGTGCCCGGCAATCCGTGGTTCGGCCCGGCGGGCGAGCTGGCGGCGCTGGCCTATCTCAAGCTGAACAAGCCCGATCAGGCCGGAACCCTGCTGCGCGAAATCGCCAAGGACAAGGACACGCCCGAGACGCTCAAGGCGCGCACGCGCCAGCTGGCGGGCCTGCTGGGCTTCGACACCATCGACGATATCGCCCGCGCGCCCGAGGAAGCGCCCGCCGCTCCCGGACCTGCGGCTGGCCCTGGTCCTGCGGCTGGTCCCGCGCCGGTTGGCCCCGCACCCGCTGCCGCGCCTGCCGGAGCCGCGCCCGCTGGCGCCGCGCCGCGTGGTGAAGCGTCCGCACGCCATGCTTCCGCGCCCCCGATGGTTGCCGGCCCTGTTGCTGTGTCGCCGCCTGCGCCCGCCAAGCCTGCCAAGGCGACTTTGGCGCCCGGTCTTGCGGCGCCCATCACCGCTGCTCCCGCGCCTGCCGCACCTGCTCCGGCTCAGCCGTGATATCGGATTTGAAAGAGGATTTCCTGCGCATGACGCCTTCCGTTTCCCGCCGCACGCCGATTTCGCTGATGCGCGGCGCCCTTGGTCTGGCGCTGGCCGTGTCGCTGGCGGCATGTGGCCATGCGGGCAAGCATGATGTCAGCTCGGTGTCCGACACCGATGCCTCCAAGCCCGTGAAAAAGAAGAAGCACGGCAAGCGCCCCACGCCCACCAACGGCAATCGCATTCCGATCCTCAGCCGCATCGAATCGGCCAACAAGGTCGACAATGACATCGCCAACATGGCTGTCGTGGTGCCCACCGCCGAGGAAAATGCCGATTGGTCGCAGCCGGGCGGCTCGGCCAACAAGGCTTCGGGCAATCTGGCGCTGGCCAAGGCCCCCAAGGAAGTCTGGACCGCCGAAGTGGCGGGCAGCAATCCGCGCCAGCGTCTGGCCGCCGCGCCGGTCGTTTCGGGCGGGCTGCTGTTCATGTTCGACACCGGCGGTATTCTGCACGCCTTCGACGCCAAGACGGGCGCGGGCAAATGGACCGCCAGCTTCGATGTGGCGGGCATGCTGGGTCAGGCCGTGTTCGGCGGTGGCGCCAGCGTCGATGGCGGGCGCGTCTATGTGACCACGGGCCTTGGCGATGTGGCCGCGCTGGACGCCGCCACCGGCAAGCAGGTCTGGAAGGTGAAGCCTGCGGGCCCGCTGCGCGGCAGCCCCACGGTGGCCTTCGGCACCGTCTTCGTGATGACCCAGAACAACGAGATTCATGCGCTCAACGCCGACGATGGCAGCGAACTGTGGCAGGAAGCCGCCTCGCTGGGCCAGACCGGCGTGTTCGGCGTGGGCGCTCCGGCGGCGGGCCAGGGCTCGGTGGTGGCGGGCTTCTCCACCGGCGAGCTGGTGGCCTACCGCTATGAGAACGGTCGCCAGCTGTGGTCCGACGCCCTGTCGCGCACCTCGCTCTCGACCAGCGTGGGCGTGCTGACCGACATCGATGCCGCGCCGATCATCGACCGTGGCCGCGTCTTCGCGCTGGGTCAGGGCGGGCGCATGGCCTCCTACGATCTGCTCACCGGGCAGCGCGTGTGGGAGCTGAATGTGGCGGGCATTTCCACCCCGGCGATTTCGGGCGACTGGATCTTCACGTTGACCGACGATGACCGCCTGCTGTGCATCGCGCGCAGCAACGGCAAAGTGCGCTGGATCGCCCAGCTGGACCGCTATCACAATGCCGAGAAGAAGGCGGGCGCGATCTTCTGGACCGGCCCGGTGCTGGCGGGCGATCAGCTGTGGGTGGCCAATTCGGAAGGCGCGCTTTTCACCGTTTCGGTGATGGACGGTCTGGCCAAGCGCTATATGAAGTTCAAGACGCCGATCTCGCTGGCCCCTGTGGTCGCCGGATCGACGCTCTATGTGATCGAGGACAGCGGCAAGATCACGGCGCTGAAGTAAGCTTATCTCGCTCTTAACCGTGGCGGCCCTAAGGACGGCGGGATGAGCGAGACAGCACAGCATAAAACCCTTGAGCGCCCGGCCAGCGATGTGTCGGGCGCTGTCGGTTGGGTGGGGCTGGTTGGCCTTGCCTGCTGGGTGCTGATCTGCCGCAACTGGGCGCAGGTGGCCGATCTGCTGAACCTTCCCGGGCCGCGCCTGCCGCTCTCCGGGCCCTATGCCGCGCTGACGGGCGTGCTGGCCTGCGGTCTGCCGATGGTTCTGTGGTCGGTGCTGGTCGACAAGGTGCATCGCCGCGCTTCGACAGGTCTGGACTGGTCCGGCCCGCGCCCCTGGCGCGACGGATTCTCAGCGGCCTGGGTCAAGTTGCTGGGCCTGTGGGCGACATGGGCGATGATCGGCGCCTTCTATGTGCTGGAGCGCTATTACTGGCAGGGCAGCTATCTCTTCGCGATCCAGCTGCTGGGCGCGGCGGTGGTGCCGCTGGCCTTGCTCTCCATCCCCTATGTATTGTGGCTGGAGCGCGTGCTGGTGGAGCGCCATGATGGCGCATGGCACTTCGGCGCCATGCTGCTGGGGCGTGAGGGCTGGGATGGCCCCCATGTGCTGCGCTATCTGCGCAGCTGGGCGGTGAAGGGCTTTTTCACGGCCTTCATGCTCTCGATCCTGCCGGGCAACTTTGCCGATCTGGTGAACTGGCAGGGCTGGCAGGGGCCAGTCGCGCTGACCAACGGCTTGGCGCTGGCGCTCTTCGTGGTGGATGCGCAGATCGGCACTCTGGGCTATCTGCTGACGATGCGACCTCTTGATGCACAGATCCGCAGCGCCAATCCCTTCCTCGACGGCTGGCTGGCGGCGCTGATCTGCTATCCGCCCTTCACGCTGATGGCCGAGGGCGGCCCGCTCGATTACCATCCCGCCACCGCCGACTGGAGTCATTGGCTGGCCGATTATCCCGCGCTGTTGTGGATCTGGGGAGCATGGCTGGTGTTGCTGGTGGCGATCTATGCCTGGGCGACCATGGCGTTCGGTCTGCGTTTCTCCAACCTGACCTATCGCGGCGTGCTGACCCACGGCCCCTACCGCCTGACGCGCCATCCGGCCTATGTCTCGAAAAATCTGTTCTGGTGGTCCTCGACGCTGCCGTTTCTGGCCACCACGCATCAATGGTCTGACACCATTCGCAACACGGTGATTCTGGCGGCGGTCAGCGGTGTCTACTGGTGGCGCGGCGTGACCGAGGCGCGCCATCTGGCGCAGGAAGACCCCAAATACCGCGCCTATTCGGACTGGGCGCAGCGCCATGCGCCGATCACCCGCGCGATAGGCAGGTTCCAGCGCTGGCTGTTCGACTGATTATTCGGCGGAGGATGCTGCCGCTTGGGGCAGCAGCGGGGCATCGGGCCCCGGCGTGCCATCGGGGTTGCGGCAGACCAGCGGCTTGGCGTCATAGAGCGAAAGCAGCTTCTCCACCGCCACCTTCAGCCCTTCGGCGCGGGTGCGGGTGGAGAGCAGCCAGTCGTTGGAATTGACGCTCTGCGACAGCGTGCCGGATTTGCTGGAACTGCCGCTGAACGGCGCGGTGCTGGAATTGTCCTGCTTGGTCGCCCCCACCAGATGCACGCAGCCGCTGGTCTTGCAATAGAAGCGCAGCGCCGCCGTGCCATCATCATGCGGCACGATCGTCAACGAGGGTTGCAGGTCGGCTGGTGACAGGCTGTAGGTCAGCGTGCTGCCGGTCTGATGCGTGTCCGTGCCAAGGAAAGCGGGCTGCTGGCTGGTGATGCTGCTGGTTTCGGTCCAGCGCCAGCCTGTGGCGTCCAGCGCGGCGATCTCGATGCTCCAGTCCAGCGCGCGCGGGTTCTGGGGATCGTTGTTGCCTTCCGTCACCTTGTCCAGCGTGGTCTTGATGATGGTCTGCTGCTGGGTGATCTGATCGGCATTGCCCTGCGTGGCCTGCGTGTTGCGGGTTTCGCAGGCGCGGATCGCTTCTTTGTCGGCCAGCGCGCGGGCCTGCGCCTTCTGCTTGGCCACTTCCTCGGGAGAGGGGCCGAACAGATGGCACGAGGACGGCCCGCAAGCCACCAGCATGAAAGAGGCGAGGATGATGCCTTTGCGCATGGGGATCAGAAGCTCTTCACATCATAGATGCGCGACAGGTCGCCGTTCCATTCGCCATGGTACAGGTCGAGCAGGCGCTGGGCCGGAACCTTGCCGGTGGCGACCACCTCGTCCAGCGGGGCCAGGAAGCCGGTTTCATCGTCGCCGATGGCGTTCTTCTGGGCGCGGGCGCGCAGGCCGCTGCGGGCAATATCCAGCACCTCGCGGGCGATGTCCTTCAGCGTGCCGCCGCCCGGCAGGGGGGCGTCCAGCGCCAGCCTGGGCACGCTGGAACGCAGCGCTTCGCGCCCTTCCATATCCCAGCCCTTGACCAGATCCCAAGCTGCATCCAGCGCCGACTGATCGTAAAGCAGGCCCACCCACAGAGCGGGCAGGGCGCAGATCCGGTCGGTCGGCCCGCCATCGGCGCCGCGCATTTCGAGGAAGCTCTTCAGGCGAACCTCGGGGAAGGCGGTGGAGAGGTGATCGACCCAGTCGCTCTCGCGCGGCAACTCGCCGGGCAGGGCCGAGAGCTTGCCTGCAAGGAAATCGCGGAAGGAAAGGCCCGCCGCATCGATGTATTTCCCATCGCGGAAGACGAAATACATCGGCACATCGAGCATATAGTCGACGTAACGCTCGTAACCGAAGCCGTCCTCGAACACGAAAGGCAGCATGCCGGTGCGCGCCGGATCGGTGTCCGACCAGATATGGCTGCGATAGGAAAGATAGCCGTTGGGCTTGCCCTCAAGGAAGGGCGAATTGGCGAAAAGCGCGGTGGCCAGCGGCTGCAAGGCCAGCGACACGCGGAACTTCTGCACCATATCGGCTTCGCTGCTGTAATCCAGATTGGTCTGGATGGTGCAGGTGCGCAGCATCATGTCCAGCCCCATCGAGCCCACGCGCGGCATATGGCGCAGCATGATCTCGTAGCGGCCCTTGGGCATGATCGGCAGCTCTTCGCGGGTCTTGTCGGGCCAGAGGCCCAAGCCCAGGAAGCCGGTGCCGGTCTTCTCGCCGATGGCTTTCACCTGGCGAACATGGCGCGCGCTTTCGGCGCAGGTCTCGTGCAGATTGACCAGCGGCGCGCCAGACAGCTCCAGCTGCCCCGCAGGCTCAAGGCTGACATTGCCATCCTTGCCCTTCAGCGCAATGATGTTGCCGCCTTCCATGATCGGCTCCCAGCCGAACTGGCCCAGCGCCACCAGCATGTCGCGGATGCCGTCGGGTTCATCATAGGAGGGCGCGCGATGGTCGGCGGTGCGATAGACGAATTTCTCGTGCTCGGTGCCGATGCGCCAGCGCTCACGCGGCTTTTCGCCGCCCGCCATCGGCGCGATCAGCTGCTCGCGCGTGGTGATGAGCGGATCGACGCGATCCGAAACTTCCTTGGTGCTCATGCCTAATTCGTCCACCGCTGAATGCCGGCGAGTGTTAGGGCACAGCCCCCACCCAAGCCAGCGCTAAATGACGGGGTGAACCCCCGCGGCCAGCGCGTTTGAGCATTTGCGGGAGAAAATCAAGAATTTTGTACCGACCAGTCTCCAATTACCCCCATCCATAATGCGGTGGCGGCGATTGTGGCTGTTTCACCACGCAAAATGCGCGGGCCCAGGGTGATGGGATGGGCCTGCGGCAGGGCGCGGATGGCGGCGCGCTCACCCTCGTCGAAGCCGCCCTCGGGGCCGGTCAGCAGGGCGGCAGGGCCTTTGTTGGCGATGAAGGTGGCGGTGGCGGTGGCGCCTCCGGTTTCATCGGCGAAGAACAGGGCGCGGTTTGCATCCCATCCTTTCAGCAGGGCGTCCAGCTTGATAGGCTCAGCCAGCGTGGGCAAAGCGGTGCGGGCGCATTGCTCGGCGGCTTCGGCGAGCAGAGCGCGGGCGCGGTCCAGATTGAGCTTGTCGGCCACGCAGCGGCGGGTCAGCACCGGCTGGATACGCGCCACGCCCAGCTCGCAGGCCTTTTCCAGCACCAGATCGAAGCGGTCCTTCTTGAGCAGCGCCGCACACAGCGTGAAATCGGGCACATCCTCACGCGGACGCAGCAGGATCTCGCAGGTGACGGCCAGATCGCGCTTGCCGACATGCGTGGCGCGCGCCGCCCATTCGCCGGTGGCATCGTCGCACAGGATCACCGCATCGCCCACGGCCATGCGCATCACGCGCGCCAGATAATGCGCCTGCGCGCCCTCGATCACCACCTGCGCATCCATGGCCAACGGCCCGGGCACGAAAAGACGCGGCGCGCTGCGCGGAGGCCAGGCGGGGGTGGCGGGCAGATGGTCAGTCATGCGCCTTCCCTAGCGCTGCCGCCGCCCCAAGACCAGAGCAGGTCTTGTGAGCTAACCAAGGCAGGGATATGCCGCGCAGATGACCCAGCCCATCCAGCCCCAAACCGTGCCCGATAGCGAACATCGCGGCCTGATGGCGATCCTGCCCCCTGTGGCGCGCGATTACGCCGCTCTGGCCCGGCTGGACCGCCCCATCGGCTGGTGGTTGCTGTTCTGGCCCTGCGCCTGGGGCGTGCTGCTGGGCGGCGGCATGCCCTCGCTGATGACCGGACGCTGGGGCCTGCTCGCATGGCTGCTGCTGGGATCGGTGGCGATGCGCGGCGCGGGTTGCGTCTACAACGATATCGTCGATGTCGACATCGACCAGCAGGTCGCCCGCACCCGTGCCCGCCCCATCGCCAGCGGACGCGTCTCCAAGAAAGCCGCATGGATCTGGTTGCTGGCCCTGTGCCTGATCGGCCTCACCGTGCTGCTGCAACTCCACTGGCAGGCGCAGTTGGTGGCACTGGGCTCGCTGGCGCTGGTCGCGGCCTATCCTTTTATGAAGCGCATCACCGGCTGGCCGCAAGCATGGCTGGGGCTGGTCTTCACTTGGGGCGCCCCCGTCGGCTGGGTGGAAGTGATCGGCTTCGAGCGTCTCGATGTCCTCGGTCTGCTCTACCTCGGCTGCTGGGGCTGGTGCGTGGGTTACGACACGATCTACGCCTGCCAGGACCGCGAGGATGACGTACTGGTCGGCATCGGCTCCTCGGCCTTGTCGCTGGGCGGGCGTATCCGCGAGGGCGTGCTGGGCTTCTACGCGGTAGCGTTGATCGGCTGGGGGCTGGCCTTCTGGCGTCTGCGCCCGGACGTGCTGGTGCTGGCGGCGCTGGCCCCGGTGGCGGCGCATCTGTTGTGGCAGGCTCTATCGTTGAACCCCGAGGATGGTGGCGGAGCCTTGGCCCGCTTCCGCTCGAACCGGTTTGCGGGGTTGTTGATGGCTTTGGCCTGTTGGGTGGTTGGGAACGCCTGAAGAAGATTGCAGGGAAAATGCGAGGGCC
>NZ_BCZE01000006.1 GCF_001598555.1 Novosphingobium rosa NBRC 15208 | reverse complement strand
ATGGCCCTCGCATTTATACGTCCTGCTTAAACCTCTGCCAGCAACTGCTCCGCCGCTTCCAGATCCACGCTGACCAACCGCGACACGCCCTTTTCCACCATCGTCACCCCGAACAGCCGATGCATCCGGCTCATCGTCACGGCGTTATGCGTGACGATCAGGTAGCGCGTGTCCGTTTCCCCCACCATGGCTTCCAGCAGATCACAGAAGCGCTCGATGTTGGCGTCGTCCAGCGGCGCGTCCACCTCATCCAGCACGCAGATGGGCGAGGGGTTGGTGAGGAACAGCGCGAAGATCAGCGCCACGGCGGTCAGAGCCTGCTCGCCGCCCGACAGCAGCGTCAAAGACTGCAGCCGCTTTCCCGGCGGCTGAGCGAAGATTTCCAGCCCGGCCTCGAGCGGATCGTCCGAATCGACCAATGCCAGATGCGCCGCGCCGCCCTGAAACAGACGCGTGAACAACCGGCGGAAATGGCCATCGACGGCCTCGAAAGCGGCGCGCAGGCGCTCGCGGCCTTCGCGGTTGAGGCTGCCGATCGAGCCGCGCAGGCGGGCGACGGCCTCGGTCAGTTCGGCGCGTTCGCGGGCGCT
Source organism: Novosphingobium rosa NBRC 15208 (assembly GCF_001598555.1). Taxonomy (GTDB): domain Bacteria; phylum Pseudomonadota; class Alphaproteobacteria; order Sphingomonadales; family Sphingomonadaceae; genus Novosphingobium; species Novosphingobium rosa. Next base: position 84,021 of record NZ_BCZE01000006.1, on the reverse strand, counting down.
GTCGCTGGCGCGGGTTTCGGCAATGGCCAGTTCTTCTGCGGCGACGAGGTTGACCGGGCCGATGCGCTCGCGCTCGGTGGAGAGCCGCTCCATGGCGCTGGTTTCGTCGGCGGCGGAGACGCTGGCGTTTTCGTCGAAGGCGAAGCGCTCGGGCAGCAGTGGGGGCGGGCACTGGAAGCGCTCACCGGAAATGCGGCCCATGTCGGCGCGGCGCAGTTCCTCGTTTTCGGCGCGGGCGGTGGCTCCGGCGCGGGCTTCGCGGGCGTCGCCCAGCACGTCCTGAGCGGCGGCGAAGGCGGCGTCTGCGGTCTGGGCTTCGGCGGTGGCGGCGGTGAGGTCGGTTTCGGCCTGTGCCAGTTCGGCGGCGAGCCTTGCGCGGATGTCTTCGGCCTCGGCGATGCGCTTTTGCAGCGCGGGCGGCTCGGCGGCGACCACGGCGCGCTCTTCCTCGATCTCGGCGAAGCGGCGGCCCATTTCGGCGAGGCGCCTTGCGGCATCCCCGGCGCGGGCCTGCCAGCTGGCCATATCGGCGGCCTGGGCGGTCACCCGCTCACGCGCCACGGCCAGCATCTGATCCTGTGCGGAAAGCGCCGCCGTGGCGTTCTGATGCGCGGTGCGGGCGGCTTGATGGCGGGCCTGAGCCTCGGCCAGCTCGGCACGACCGGCATCGGGGGCGGGCAAGGCAGCGCGGGCGTCCAGAGCGGTCTGGTGTTCGGCGCGGGCTGCCTCCAACTGCTGCTCCAGATCGTGAGCGGCGCTGGTCAGTTCGGTGCGGCGGCGGGCGAGGCGTTCCTTCTCGGCCTCGGCGCGGTCCACGCGGCGCAGGGCCTGACGCTCGGCTTCGGAGGCCTGAGCCACGGCGCGTTCGGCGGCAATGGCGGCCTGCGATGTGGCCGCCAGATCGGCGGCGGCCTTGGCTTGCGCGGCTTCGGCCTGCGCCAAAGCCTCGCGCAAAGGCGGCAGTTGCGCGTCCAGCGTGGCGAAGCGGTTGTCGGCTTCAAGCCGCGCCGCTTCCGCCGCGCCTTCGCCGCGCGCGACAAAGCCGTCCCAGCGGCGCAGATGGCCCGCGCGCGTCACCAGCCATGCGCCGGGGGGCAGGGCGCGGCCATCGTCGGCCTCCACCACCTGCACCAGCGCCAGACGGGCGGCCAGTTCGGGCGGGGCGCCCGGCACATGGGCCGCCAGCGCATCGGGCAGGGCGTCGGGCGCTTCGGCCCCGGTCCAGAAACGCCCCTCGGCCTGAGCGGGCGCCGGGCCCAAAGGCGCGCGGGCATCGCGACCCAGCACGGCGGCCAGAGCGCGCTCATAGCCCGGCTCGGCGCGCAGATGATCGAGGGCGAGTCGCTGCCCTGCCGAGCCCTTGGCGGCTTTGGCGCGGGCTTCCCGGTCGCGCAGCAGGGCGGTGTGTTCGCGCTCGATTCCCGCCAGATCGGCGCGGGCGGAGGCCACCGCCGCTGCCCCTGCATCGCGCGCGGCTTGCAGACTGGCCTTCGAAGCTTGCGCATCGTCCAAAGCCGCACGCGCCTGCGCCAGATCCTGCGCCGCAGCGTCATTGGCGGCTTGAGCCGCAGCCAGTTCCGCCTCTACATCGCCCGCCGCCTCCAGCGCGCGCAGAGTGGCGGCGGACCTTTCAATCTCGCCCTGAGCCCGCGCCAACCGGCTGGCCGCTGCGCTGACCTGAGCCTCGGCCACGCGCCATTCCGCTTCGATCCCAGCCTGCTTGGCGGTGGCCTGCGCCGAGGCGATCTCGGCCTCACGCGCCGCGCGATCCGCCTGTTCCAGCGCCATGGCAAGGGCGGGGCGGCGAGTCTCCTCTGCGGTCAGCTGATCGCGGGCGGTGGTGTGGTCACGCTCCAGCCGTTCGATGGCGGCGGCGGCATCGCGGGTCAGCCGGTCGGCCTCGCCCTGATCCTCTTCCAGACGGGTGTGCTGGCGGGTGAGATCGCGCAGCTGGCGTTCGACGCCTTCCAGCTTCGTGGTCAGCTGGGCCAGCAGATGGCCCTGGGCATGGGCATCATCGCGTCGGTCGGCCAACTCCTCGCGGACCTTGGCCATGGTCTGCGCGGCGGCGGCCTGACGGTTCTGCGCGATGGCGGCCAGAGTCTGCGCCTTGGCCACCTGTTCCTCGGCGGCGGAGGCCTGAGCGCGCGCCGCTTTCGCCGCCTCTGCCGCCTCACGCCAGCGGGCGAAGATCACGCGGGCCTCGGCGGTGCGGATCAGTTCGGACAGATGGCGATATTTCTCGGCGGCGCGGGCCTGGCGACGCAGGCTGGCGATCTGCCCGTCCAGCCCGGCCATGATATCGTCGAGGCGGGTGAGATTGGCCTCGGTGGCGCGCAATTTCTGCTCGGCATCGCGGCGGCGCACATGCAGCCCGGCGATGCCTGCGGCCTCTTCCAGCATGGCGCGGCGCTCGCCCGGCTTGGCCGCGATCACGGCGGCGATACGGCCTTGGCTGACCAGCGCGGGCGAATGCGCGCCCGTGGCGGCATCGGCGAAGACCAGCGCCACATCCTTGGCCCGGCAATCGCGTCCGTTGAGGCGGTAGGCGCTGCCCGCCCCGCGCTCGATGCGGCGCACGACCTCCAAAGGCTCGCCCTCATCGTCCTGAGCGCCCAGCACCACTTCGGCGAAATCGCGCGGCGGGCGGCTGGCGGTGCCGGCGAAGATCACATCTTCCATGCCGCCGCCGCGCATCGATTTGGCGCTGCTTTCGCCCATCACCCAGCGGATGGCCTCAAGCAGGTTCGATTTGCCGCAGCCATTGGGGCCGACAACGCCGGTCAGCCCCGGCTCGATACGCAGTTCAGCCGGCTCGACGAAGCTTTTGAAGCCCGACAGTTTGAGCCGGCTGATACGCATGGAGGATCAGGCCGCGCCGGCGGCCAGCAGAGCCTTGTTCACCTCGTTCCACTCGGTGCCTTCGACCTTGGCGCCGTTGACGAAGACGGTGGGGGTGGCTTCGATGCCCTTGCTGCTGATGGCTTCGCTTTCCTTGGCCACCTTGGTGGCGGCGGCGGTGTCGGCCAGGCACTTGTGCTGCTGATCGACCGAAAGGCCGCGCGCCGAGAAGAACTCGGTGTAGCCAAGCGCATCGGCCACGGTGATCATGCGCTGGGCGGGCGGCTGGTTCTGCGCGGCCTGAGCCTTGGGGAAGCCTTCCTCCGAACGCTTTTCCACCGAGTCATAATTCATGAACAGCTGCTCGATCAGGCCGAAGGTGGCTTCGGTGGGGGCGCAGCGCACCAGCACGGTCAGCGGCACATCCTGCGGATGGATGGCGAAGCTGCGGAATTCATAGGAAACCTTGCCGCTCTTCACATAGGTGTTGATCGTTTCCATGCCGTCCTGAGCCAGCTTGGCGCAGTGCGGGCAGGAGAGCGAGCCATATTCCACCAGCTTGATCGGCGCGGCGGGGTTGCCCATCACCAGACCGCCCTCATTGGTCGGCACGATCACATCGTTCCACTGCTTGCCGGCGGGCGGCGTGCTGGGCGCGGCGACGGAGGGCGTGCTGGAGGTGGCGCTGTTGTCGGCCTTCTTGCAGGCGGCGACGCCCAGCGCCAGCGGCAGGATGGCGGCGCCAAGAATTGCGCGCTTCAGCGCCGGGGTCAGGGCGCGCTTGCGCGACGAAAAGGTGGTCATATCAGGCCTGTCCTCATTCATATGATGGCCGTGGGGCCGGGTTTTCAGGGTGAAAAAGTCGCCAGGGGCAATGGCGACCAGATGCATTAGAAAGGCAATTCCGAACGCCAGATGACTGGCGACATCACATGCGGGCTTCAAGTTGAGGGCGCAGCGTGGCCCAGTCATAGGTGCCCGCCAGTAGCACGCCGTTGATCATGAAGCCGGGGGTGCCGTTCACGCCATTTCTCTGGCCTTCGGCGGTCTGGGCGGCGATGCGCTTGGCCATGGCCTCATTGGTCAGGCAACGGTCGGCCTCGCCGCGCGAGAGGCCGCGCGCCTCGACGAAATCATAGAGCTTCAGATCGTTGGCGATGGCGCGCATGCGGGTGGGCAGAGCGCCTTCGAACCAGCGCTTCTGCTGATCCTTGGAAAGATCGGAAGCCGGGGCCAGCCACTTGGACTGCTGGGCCAAAAAGGAATCATGCAGGAACTGGAACTTGGCGGGCGGCACGCAATTGGTCAGCAGCGCGACGGCCATATCCACCGGATCGCGCAGGAAATGGCGCACCTCGAAAGAGCCCTTGCCGCTGGCGATCATCGAGAGGCGCAGCGTGGGCACGCCCTCGGCCTGGAAGTGAGCGCAATGGGGGCAGGTGTAGCTCATATATTCCACCAGATGCAGCCCCGCGTTGGGGTTGCCGATCAGATGGCCGCCTTCGGGCGTGACGGTGACGGTGTTGCCCCAGTTGCCGTCCGCGTGGGCGGGGGCAGCGGCGGCAGGCTTTTTGGCCAAAGTCTTGGCAGGTGCGGAGATGGCCGGGCTGAAGGTCAACGCGCCCAGCAGCGCCATCAGCGCAAGCAGGGTACGGGCGAACAGGCGGTGGGGGCGAGCGGGCAATGTGGAGCAAAGCATGGCGCGCATTATTGGCCTTCCTCGTCGCGTCCTGCAAGGCTGCGCGCGAGGGATTCCAGCACGGCCTTCAACTCAGGGTCGCCAATGTCGCGCAGCGAATCGCCCAGTTCGACAGGGATGGGCTTGAGCACAGGGGCTTCGGCCGCGCCGCCGGGGGCATAGGGGCGGGGTTTGACCTCGCCCTGCCTGATCTTCACGCGCTCCACGGCGTTGTAACCGAAGAAGCGGTTCACCCGCTCGACGATCTCGGGCAGCATCATGCTGACGATCGGGGCATGGGCGGGCACCACCACCAGCTGCAGGATGCCATCGCCCTTTTCTCCGGGTGCGAAGCGGATGGATTCGGGCGCGCAGATTTTCGCCCGCGCGGGCCCCACGATTTCCGGCCAGCGGGTGACGACGCTGGATTGCACAAAGCCGAATCGGCGAAAGGCGCTGCGCCCCACATCCGGCATCAAATCGGAGATCATCCGTGCCTGTCCGCCGCGCGCGCGCTCGAACAGTTTGGGCTCCTTGGGTTTGGCCTTCTCTTTTGGGGGCGCTTTTGCGCCGTTGCCTTTGGTGCCCTTTGGGGCAGGGCGGCCCGCTTTGCGCTGTTCGTCCATGGCCCTGCACCTTCCACGGCGTTTCCTTGAGGCGCTCGCCATGCCATAGGCACCGCATGGATGCCAGAGGCGACTCCCCGCAACACCCCGTGACCCAGGCCCTGCTGGCCTGGTATCGCAGCCATGCCCGCACTCTGCCATGGCGTGCGCCGCCCGGCGCGCCAAGGATGGAGGCCTATCGGGTCTGGCTTTCCGAGGTGATGCTGCAGCAGACCACCGTGGCGGCAGTTATCCCCTATTTCGAAAACTTTACCCGCCGCTGGACCAGCGTTGAAGCGCTGGCCAAAGCCCCGGAAGAGGATGTGATGGCCGCATGGGCGGGGCTTGGGTACTATTCCCGCGCCCGGCGACTGGTGGAATGCGCGCGCGTGGTGGCTGGACTGGGGGCCTTCCCTCAGGATGAAGCCGGGCTGCGGGCTCTGCCGGGGCTGGGGGCCTATACGGCGGCTGCGGTGGCCTCGATCGCTTTCGGCCAGCGCGCGGTGGTGGTGGATGGCAATGTCGAGCGGGTGGTCTCGCGTCTGCTGGCCATCGACACGCCTTTACCTGCTGCCAAGAGTTTGATCCGGGATGGGGCTGACAGCCTGACTCCGGACGATCATGCCGGTGATTTCGCTCAGGCCATGATGGATCTGGGGGCGACGATCTGCACGCCCCGCTCGCCCAAATGCCTGATCTGCCCGGTGGCGGAGTGGTGCAAGGCGCGCGCTGAGGGCAAGGCTGAGGCCTATCCCGTCAAGCCGCCCAAGGTTGCCAAGCCCTTGCGCACCGGCACCGCCTTCTGGATTACGCGGCAAGGCCCGCAAGGCGTCGAGGTCTGGCTGGTGCGCCGCGAGGGCAAGGGCCTGCTGGGCGGTATGCGCGCTCTGCCCGAGGATGGCTGGACGGCGCGGGTTGATGGCTCCCGCCAACCGCCTTTCGTCGCAGCATGGCGCGATCTTGGCGCGGTAACCCATGTTTTTACACATTTCTCGCTGACCATGACGGTGCAGGGCGCTACAGCACACCAGCCCCCCGAAGGCCCAGGCGAGTGGTGGCCGTTGGCCCGCATCGATGAGGCGGGTCTGCCCACCGTTTTCGCCCGCGCCGCAGCCCGCGCCATGGCGGGTTCAGAATTGGAGTTCCCATGAGCCTCGACACAGTGCTGGACAGCGCCCGCCCCCCCGTCGCCTTCACCGGCAGCCTGCTCGACCGCGCCGACGCCCTGCGCCGCGATGACGCCGCGCTTGCTGCTTTGGCATCGGCCCCCGAAGCGCGGCTGCTGATGCTGGATGGCATCGACCCGCAGCTGACGCAGGATGGCGCGCTGGTCTGGAGCAAGGTGGCGCAGGCGGGGGATGCGGAACTGGTGTTCCTTGGCATCGACCCGGCGGGAGTGGGGGCCTTTGCTGCGGTGCCCTCGCCGGAACAGAGCCATGTCGGCCCGGCATCGCCAGCGCTGTGGGCCGCCATGGGCACCATCGCGCCCTCCGATCTGGCGATCTATGGTCTGGCGCGCAGCCTTGTCGGCTGGCACGCGCGCCATCGCTTCTGCCCGCGTTGCGGTTCGCCCACGGTGATCGGCAAGGGCGGCTGGCAGCGCGGTTGCGTCAACGAGGCCTGCGGCGCGGACCATTTTCCCCGTACTGATCCTGTCGTCATCATGTCGGTCGAGCATGACGGCGATCTGCTGCTGGGCCGCCAGCCGCGCTTTCCCACGCATCGCTACTCCACGCTGGCGGGTTTCGTGGAGCCGGGCGAATCGCTGGAAGAAGCCGTCGCCCGCGAGATCTTCGAGGAAGCCGGGATCGCCGTGGAAGAGGTGCGCTTTGTCGCCAGCCAGCCCTGGCCGTTTCCATCGTCGCTGATGCTGGGCTGCCATGCCCGCGCCCTGTCGCGCGAGCTGACGATGGACGCAACCGAACTGGAGGATGTCCGCTGGTTTTCGCGCGCTCAGGTCGCCGAGGCGATGGAAGCGCGGGAGCGCGGCGAGGATGGCGCGGCGTTCAGTGCTCCGGGCAAGCACGCCGTGGCTTGGCATCTGATGGATCATTGGTTGAAGGGGTAAGAAGGAAGAGAAGAAGCGAGGGCCATCGCCCTCGCGCTCCCTTTACGTCTTCCGACGATGGGGCAGTGGCGCCGAAATGAAGTGCCCAACCTCTCCACCTGCGTGACCTTAAGCGCCGCAGGCTTGCAATCCGATTTCTGCCTGCGGCGCAGCGAGCTTGGCTCCAAGGCCGAACCCAAAGCGCAACGTAGACACTAAAAGGAGCGTGAGGGTGTAACACCCTCGCATTTCTCTCTTTTCTTAAACCAGCCCCAGCTTGGCCAACTCACTGACCAGATGCCCGGGCAAAGCCTCCGACCCATCCCCGCCGGAGCCCAGATCCGCAGGCGCATCCTTGCCCGCGAGATAGCGCCAGCCCTGATGCGCCCGGCGCGGCATCGGAGCCACGGGGATCAGCGTCGGTTCCAAACGCACCCAGAACCGGCCATCTTCCTTTTGCTCGAAACCTAAAATAGGCGAGCGGCCCACGATCATATGCGCGTGGATCCAGAACAGCGATCCGCCCTCCATCTCCTTGGCGCGCGTTGGCAGATAGCGGGTGGTAATCCGGGCCTCGGGCGACTGGGCTTCAAGGCGCGCGCGCAGGTCGGCGGCGCTCTCGCAGCCGAAGGCGATCTTGGTCATGTTGAGGGGGAGGTCAGCCATGCGCGCCTAGGTGGGGATTTGCGGCGCTTTGGTCAACCTCAGTGCAGGTGGAAGGCGGCGGCCAGGCCGAGGAAGAAGAAGAAGCCCAGCGTGTCCGTCATGGTGGTGACGAAAACGGTGGAGACCACGGCGGGGTCGATCTTCAGCTTTTCGAGGCCAATGGGGATCAGCACGCCGGAAAGGCCCGCGTTGATCGAGTTCAGGATCATCGCCAGCACCACCACCAGCGAGAGCATCCAGTCGTGATAGACCAGCTGGCAACCCAGCGCCATCAGCGTACCCAAGCCCCAGCCATTGGCGTTGGCGATCCACCATTCGCGCATGATCATGCGCCATGTGTTGTGGTTGGTCAGCTGGTTGGTGGCCAGCGCCCGGACCGTCACGGCCATGGTCTGGGTGGCGGCATTGCCGCCCATGCCCGAGATGATCGGCATGATGACGGCCAGCGTCACCAGCTTCTCGATCGTGCCCTGGAACACGGCGACCACCGAGGAGGCCAGCATCGCCGTGCCAAGGTTGATGAACAGCCACCACAGGCGCGATTTGATCGTCAGGTGCAGCGGTTCATTGATGTCGCCGTCGCCTGCGCCGGAGAGGGCCAGAGCGTCCTCGCCTGCCTCTTCCTGAATGATGTGGATCACGTCGTCGACGGTGATCTGGCCGACAAGACGCCCGCTTTCATCGACCACGGCGGCGGAAATCAGCGCATATTTCTGGAAGCGCAGCGCCAGCTCTTCCTGATCCATCGTGACGGGGATCAGCGTCTGGTCGCGCTTCATCACATCGGCCAGCGCCACATCGCGGGGCGAGCGCAGCAGCCATGAGAGGACGCAGGTGCCCACCGGATGGTGGCGCGCGTCAACGATGAAGACTTCCCAGAACTCGGTGGGCAGGTGGTTGTTTTCGCTGAGGTAATCGATCAGATCGCCGACACTCATCGCCTCGCGCACGGCGATGACGTCGCGGCTCATCAAACGGCCGGCGGATTCTTCGGGATAGGCCAGCGCCGATTCGATGGCGGCGCGGTCTTCCGGCTCCATCTCGGCCAGAACGGCCTGCTGGTCCTCGACATCGAGATCCTCGATCAGGGCCACGGCGTCATCCGTGTCCATGTTCTCGGCGATTTCGGCGATGTCTTGCGCTGGCAGTTCGTCGACCAGTGCTTCACGCACGTGGTCGTTCATTTCGGCGAAGACCTCGCCGCTCATCAGGTCGGAGATGGCGTGGGCCAGCGCGCCGCGCTCATCGGAATCGACCAGCTCGAAAAGGTCGGCGATGTCGGCGGGGTGCAGCGGTTCGACGAGATCGTAGACCTGATCGACCTCGCCGGCCTCCAGCGCGTCGCGCACGCGGTGGATGAAGTCGCTTTTCAGGCGATTGTCCTCGTCCAGACTGTCGCTTTCGCTGTCCGGGCCGGGGGCATGATCCAGCGTCAGGTCCAGATCGGCGTGATCGGGGCCATCATGGGGCTCGTGAAGGGGCGCGCTGGGCTCGACAGTCATCGCGAGGAGGTCTAGGCATGCCACCGGCAAAAGCAACCGGGCAAAGGCTGGTCGTGCGTTTTTTGCTCCCTCATGCGGGGGGCGGTGGCGCGGCGGCGGGTCTGGCCGGGGTTGCGGGAAACGCCACGATTTTCAAGGAGTGAACATGGCCGACGAATTTCTGACCCTGACCGTGGACACCGGCAATGGCACCGGCGACGTCGTGATCAAGCTGCGTCCCGATCTGGCCCCGGGCCATGTCGCGCGCATCAAGGAGCTGGCCGGCGAAGGCTTCTACGATGGCATCAAGTTCCACCGCGTGATCCCCGGCTTCATGGCGCAGGGCGGTTGCCCCAACGGCACCGGCACCGGCGGCAGCGACAAGCCCGACCTGCAGGCCGAATTCAATGAGGAGCCGCACACCCGCGGCGCCGTCTCGATGGCCCGCACCAGCTATCCGCATTCGGCCAACAGCCAGTTCTTCATCGTGTTCGACGATGCCACCTTCCTCGACCGTCAGTACACGGTGTGGGGCCGCGTGGAATCGGGCATGGAGCATGTCGACGCGCTGCCCAAGGGTGAGCCGCCGCGCAACCCCGGCAGCATCGTGAAGGCCACCGTTTCGGAAGGCTGACACGCGCCGGCGCGCAGCATTGCGAATCGCCACGTTTAAGGGCCGGGTCATGGGGATAGCATCCCCGTGGCCCGGCCTTTTGCTTTGGGCGCGGGAGGTTGTCTCAACGCCCAGAGCCAAGCGTAAAGCATATCTTAACCGCAAGACACGCGCCGACCCTTGGGAGCAGGCAGGGGGAGGTTGAAACTTAAGCCCTACAGCAAGGCTGCAATCACGCGCCCTGTCGCGCCTTGCCCTTGGGGGGTCGTTCATGTTGCGCCGTTTCAGGATCAGTACCGTTATCACCGCCGGGGTTCTGGCCTTGTCGCTGATCATCGGCCTGATTTCCGTCACGGCTGTGATGGGCGCGCGCAAAGGTGTCGCCGTGCTGAGCTACAGCAGCGGGAATCTTGTGCCCAGCGTGGATGTTCTGGGCCGCGCGACGATCAATTTCGAACTGTCGCGGGTTTATTTGACCCGCTTTCTGATGGGGCTGGACCAGCAGGAGCGTGACTGGGCCGAAAGCAACATGCGCGCCAGCATGGCCCGGGTCGACAAGGATCTGCAGGATTACAAGCCGCTGATCTCCGACAGCAGGGACGATATCCTCTACCAGAGGAGCCTGAAGCTGTGGACGGTCTTCAAGATGGATCTGCAGCGTGTTCACGATGTCGGCGCCAGCGGGGACCGTGAGGCGGCGGTGCGGCTCTACCGTGGCGAGTTCATCCGCAACGCCTTTGCCTTGCAGGCGGCGCTGGATGCCTGCCGCCGGTATAATGTCGAGGAATCCTACCGCTTTGCCAATGGCAACACCATGCAGGCCAAAACCGCGAGCTGGCAGTGCCTGATCTCCGGCATCATCGGGCTGGCCCTCGGCTGGCTGATCCTGTTGCTGTTTTCGCAGCGGGTGATCAAGCCGCTGGACAGGCTGCGCAACGCCATGCGCACCATGGCTTCGGGGCAGCTCGATATCGTGGTGCCCGGCGCCGATCAGCAGGACGAGCTGGGCGAGATTGCCCGCGCGCTCGATGCCATCAAGGTGAGCATCACCCGCCGCGCCCGCGCCGAGGCCGAGGCGCAGGTGGCGGTGCAGCGGCAGGTGACCGGAGCGCTGGAGGACGGATTGAGCGCGCTGAAGGAAGGGCGGCTCGATCACCGCATCCGTGAGGCCTTTCCCAGAGAATATGAGCAGTTGCGCCATGACTTCAACGCGATGATGGAAGCTTTGGGCGAGCAGATGGAGGAGGTCGGCCATTCCTCCGGCGCGGTGCGCGACGGGGCCAGCGAGATTTCCGCTGCCGCTCAGGATCTGGCCCTGCGCACCGAAAAGCAGGCCGCCAGCCTTGGCGAAACCTCCGTGACGGTGAGGGGCCTGACCAGCTCGGTGACGCAGGCGCGCAGCGCCGCCGCCAGTGCCGCCGCCGCCGCGCAGGATGCCGAAAGGGAGGCCACCGCCAGCGGCCAGCAGATGGGCGAGGCCGTGGCGGCCATGACCTCCATCGCGGCCTCATCGGAGCGGATGCGCGGCATCGTTGAGATCATCGACGGCATTTCCTTCCAGACCAATCTGCTGGCGCTGAACGCCGGGGTGGAAGCCGCGCGTGCCGGGGAGGCCGGGCGCGGCTTCGCCGTGGTGGCCACGGAGGTGCGCAGTCTGGCGGAGCGCAGCGCTCAGGCCGCGCGCGAGATCGGGGCGCTGATCGTCACCTCCGGGCGCGAGGTGCAGCATGGGGTGCAGATGGTCAGCCAGACGCAGGCCGCGCTGCTGCGCATCGTGCGGCAGGCCAGCGATCTGGCCGATATGATCGGGGGGCTGGCGCAGGGATCGGCGCAGCAGGCCGATGCCATTGCGCAGGTCAATGGCGTGATCGCCGATCTGGACAAGGCCACCCAGCAGAATGCCGCGCTGGTGGAGGAAACCACCGCCGCCGCCACCAGCCTGGCCAATGAGGCCGAGCGGCTGGCGCAGGTGGTGGGGCGCTTTACGCTGACAGGCTTGCCGCAGGAGGTGCATCTGCCCCGGCACGCCTTGCCGGTGCCGGTGCCCGCCAGCAGTTTCGATTCCGAGCCGCTCACCGGTTTCGCCCGCGTGACGGCAATTCCCGCCCGCGCCACGCAGCGGCGCCTGCCGTCCCCCTCAAACCCCCAGATCGCCGTGGCCAGCGAGGCCGAGGACTGGTCCGAGTTTTAAAAGGGCAGGCAGGTCGCGCTCGAACCTTAAAGCATCGTCTTGATCAGCCAGTCGTGGAACAGGCGCACCGGGCGGCTTTCCAGCTCGCGCGGGCGGCAGACGAACCAATAGCTGTAGGGGCTTTCCACCGTCACATCGAACAGGCGCACCACGCGGTCGTCACCGGTGCGCTCGGGGTGATCGTCGTTCAGGATGGCGATGCCCAGACCCTGCGCCGCCGCTTCGAGGATCAGCTGGGCCGAATCGTAGTGATCGATGGCGGCCGGTTCCAGATCCTCCATGCCCAGCGCGGTCTTCCACGCATCATAGCTTTCGGGCAGCGCGCCGGAGATCAGGAAGGTCTGCTTCGCCAGCTTGGCCGGATCGGGATGCAGGCCGATCTCCGCCGCCAGCTTGGGTGAGGCGAAGGCGTGGACCTGATTGTGATCGAGCCGCACCGCATGCAGCAGCGCATCCGGCCCTTTCGAGAGCACGATGGCGGCATCGAGCGAATCGCCCAGCCGCGTTTCCAACTGAGGGCCGGTGTCGATATCGATATGCAGGCGCGGGTGCAGTTTGCGCAGCTCGGGCAGATGCGGGAACAGCCGCTCACCGGCATAGAGCGCCGGAACGCCCAGATGCAGGCGCATCACATTGCTGGTTTCCATCTGCGATTCGACCGCTTCGGCCAGCGCCTCCAGCTTGGGCGACACGGCGTTGTAGAAGGTCTGGCCGTCCTCGGTCAGCTTCATGGCCTGATGCTGGCGGGTGAACAGGCGCTTGCCCACGAAATCCTCCAGCGCGCCAACGCGGCGCGACAGGGCCGAAGGGCTCAGGCCCAGCTCATTGGCTGCCGCCTTGGCCGAGCCAAGCCGGACGATCCGCACAAAGGCTTCCAGAGCGCGCAGGGGGGGGAGGCGGCGTGAAGCCGGCATGGATCAGTCCTCGTCCGTCGGTTTGTCTTGGGTGATGGGGGGGTGCAGGCGCAAGCGGGTGACATGGCGCTCATCGCCCGCCGTCACCTCGATGCGCCAGCCGCTGTCATGGTCCAGAATGGTGCCGACCTGAGGCACCTGCTCGGCCAGCAGGAAGGCCAGGCCTCCCAGCGTGTCGATGTCTTCCTCCACCTCGGCCAGACGCGGGTCGATTTCTTCGCCCACATCTTCGAGCAGGGCGCGGGCATCGGCATCCCACATGCCGCCTTCCAGCGGCACCAGCAGGGCGACCGGAGCATCATCGTGCTCGTCCTCGACGTCGCCGACGATTTCCTCGACCAGATCCTCGAAGGTGACGATGCCCTCGGTGCCGGAATATTCGTCCAGCACGACGGCCAGATGCACGCGGCCCCGCCGCATATCGGCCAGCACATCCAGCGCCGGGCGCGGGCAGGGCACGAACAAAGGCTGGCGCAGCAGGGTCAACCAATCGGTGGGCGTGTTGCCGCTGGCGAGGAAGGGAAACACATCCTTGATCAGCACCATGCCGATCACCTCGTCCAGCGTCTCGCGATAGACGGGCATGCGCGAATGGCCATGGTTGGCGAAAGCCGCAACGACTTCGGCCCATGTGGCGGTGTTGGGCACGGCGATGATCTCGCCACGCGGAATGCAGATGTCGGAGGCATCCATCTCACTGAAATGGAGCAGGTTGCGGAGCATTTCCCGCTCGGACTGCTGAAGATCGCCCTGCACGCTGCCTTGCGCGGCATCGGCATCGTCATGCTCGTCGATCACCTCTTCGAGATGGGCGCGCAGCGACTGATCCACCTCTCCGCTGTCGAAAAAGCGCTTCACAGCACGCCACAGCGAACTTTTACTGTCCGCATCTCCATTGCCGCCGTCACCGGCACGGCCCATATCGGCCCCCACTCTATGCACTCCTTACTCGGTTAAACTCTGTCGCCATATGGGTCCGCGATGCCAAGCAGCGCAAGCGCCTTTATTTCCAGCGCTTCCATCGCAACGGCGTCTTCTTCGGAAATTTCATGATCCAGCCCGGCCAGATGGAGCAAGCCATGGATCAACAGATGGCTGGCGTGATCTGCGAGTTTTACACCCTTTTCTTCCGCCTCACGCGCGCAGGTCTCGTAAGCCATGGCGATATCGCCCAGCATTTCGGGCGGGCCGTCTTCATCGAGGTCCAGCAGATCCTCACGCTCCAGCATGGGGAAGGAGAGGACGTTGGTGGGCTTGTCCTTCTCACGCCACTCCTTGTTGAGGGCGTGAACCTCCTCGTCGCTGGTGAAGATCAGGCTGACGATCAGGCGATCATGCGCGAGTTCGGGCGCGACCTGCGCAATGGCCCCGGCGGCTTTTTCCGTGAGCGCTTCCCAGTCCTGCGTTTCGGGCCAGGGGGATTCGATGTCGATTTCAAGGGTGAGCATCGAAGGGGCCTTAAGGATGAAGTTCGGGAAGAAGAAGGGGAAATGCGAGGGCCATCGCCCTCGCGCTCCCTTTAGTGTCTGCGTCGCGCCCCGACTATATGTTGGGGCACGAATTCATAGCGCCGCAGGGAGTAAAGTTTGATGACACAGCGCTATCGGGTCTGCTGCCTGCGGCGCTTCAGCCCGGGTGGGGCGCAACGGTGGTGTGCCACTGCCTTATCGTCGGGAGACGGAATGGGAGCGCGAGGGGGTAACCCCCTCGCACTTATCCTTCTACCTTCTTAAGCCTGAGGCCCTTCATAAGCCTCGACAATCCGCCCCACGATTGGATGACGCACCACATCTGCGGCATTGAAGCGCACGGTAGCCATGCCTTCCACTCCGCTCAGGCGCGAGACCGCATCGGCCAGGCCGGACATGGCCGTGCCGCCGGGGATGTCGACCTGATTGGGGTCTCCGCACACCACCATGCGGCTGTTCTGGCCGAAGCGGGTGAGGAACATCTTCATCTGGGCGGGGGTGGTGTTCTGCGCCTCGTCCAGAATGACGAAGGCGTCTGCCAAGGTGCGACCGCGCATGAAGGCGATGGGCGCGACCTCGATTTCACCGCTCGCCAGACGGCGCTCGACCTGCTCGGGCGGCATGCAGTCGTAAAGGGCGTCGTACAAAGGCCGGAGGTAGGGATCGACCTTGTCCTTCATGTCACCGGGCAGGAAGCCCAGCTTTTCGCCCGCTTCCACCGCCGGGCGCGAGAGGATGAGCCGCTGTACCGCGCCGCTGATCAGCATGCTGACCGCCTGCGCCACCGCAACATAGGTCTTGCCGGTGCCTGCCGGGCCCAGCGCGAAGATGATGTCACGGCTGGCCAGCGCGCGCATATACTCGATCTGCGTCGGGCTGCGCGGAACGATGGTTTTCAGCCGGGTGCGGATCATGATCGGCGGGTGATGCGCGTCGCCGGTGATGATGCCCTCCAGCGTGGGCTCGGTCGACATGGCGATCAGCGATTCCACCGCGCCGGCGTCGATGTCCTGCCCGGCGAGCAAGCGCTTGTGCAGGCCGCTGAGGACGTCACGGGCGCGGGCGACCGCGTCCTCCGTGCCCTCGATCTGCACCTTGGTGCCGCGGGCCGCGATGTAGACGCCAAGCCGGTTCTCGATCAGCACCAGATTGGAATCGAATTGCCCGAAGAGCATGCCAAGAATGGTGGCTTCCTCGAACTCCATCTCCGATCGCGCGCGGCGGGTGGGGCGAGAGGTTGCTTCGGGGCGGAGTTGCGCCACATCTGCCGATGCTTCGTAGGCGCGGATATGCTTGCGGGCCATGCGCTCCTTGTCTGCATCCGGAGTCGCTGTCTGCGCCGGATGCAGGCACAAGATATGGTGCCTTGGGCTGCGCGCAAGCGGGGTGAGTGGTGCTGGCGGTGGAAAAGTTTTTTCGGGGCAGGGGGGGGCTCCGGCGGGCAAAGGGCCCTAAGCGTGCACTTGTCGCATGCGACAAGCTGGGGCGCCCTTTGCAATCCCTTTATTGTCCGCGTTGCATTTCGGGTTCGGCCAGGGAGCAAGGTTGCAGCGCCGCAGGCATGCGCATGATGGAACGGGGCTGTAGGTTTTAAAGCCTGCGGCGCCGCACAGGTTGCGCAGGTGGATAGCCGGGGCGCACCATTCGGGCGCCAATGCCCTTGCGTCGGAAGACGTCATGGGAGCGCGAGGGTGTAACACCCTCGCTTTCTCTTCCTTAAATCAGCTTGCCCGCCAGCGAATTAGGCCCGGCCTGCACCAGTTCCACCCGAACCAGATCGCCGACCGCTGCCTCGCCCATAAAATGCACCGACTGCAGCCACGGCGACTTGCCCAGCCACTGCCCGGCCAGACGCCCGCGCTTTTCGACCAGCACATCGACCACCTTGCCCACAGAGGCTGCGTTGAAGGCCACCTGCTTCTCGATCACCAGCGCTTGCAGGCGCTTCAGGCGCTCATCCATCACCTCGGCGCTGATCTGCTCGTCCATGGTGGCGGCAGGCGTGCCGGGGCGGGGCGAGTATTTGAAGCTGAAGGCGGCGGAATAGCCGACCTGATCGATCAGCTTCAAAGTATCCCCGAAATCTGCCTCGCTCTCACCGGGGAAGCCCACGATGAAATCGCCCGACAGCGCAATATCGGGCCGCACCGCGCGCACGCGCTCCAGCACGGCGAGGTAGCTTTCCACCGTATGGCTGCGGTTCATCAGGCGCAGGATGCGGTCGCTGCCCGACTGCACGGGCAGGTGCAGATAGGGCATCAGCTTGGGCACGTCGCCATGGGCATCGATCAGGCCTTGGGCCATATCGTTGGGATGGCTGGTGGTGTAGCGGATGCGGGCCAGATCGGGGATGGCGTCCAACTCGCGGATCAGGCCTTCAAGGCCCACGGTCTGTCCCCTGGCGTTCTCGCCCGTCCAGGCGTTGACGTTCTGGCCCAGCAGTGTGATTTCACGCGCGCCGGCATCGACAAGGCGCTTGGCCTCCTCGATCAGATCGCCATAGGGACGGCTGATCTCCGCGCCGCGCGTATAGGGCACCACGCAATAGGTGCAGAACTTGTCGCAGCCCTCCTGCACCGTCAGAAACGCCGAAGACCCCGAACGACGACGCTTTGGCAGCGCATCGAACTTGGTCTCGGTCGGCATGTCGGTGTCGGTCACGCGCTCGCCGTTCTTCGCGCGCTCCAGCATGTCGGGCAGGCGGTGATAGGCCTGCGGGCCCACGACCATCTTCACGCTGGGCGCGCGGGCCATGATTTCCTCGCCCTCAGCCTGAGCGACGCAGCCCGCCACGGCGATCAGCGGGGTGGTGCCATCCTCACGCTTGAGGCGGCCGATGTCGGAATAGACCTTCTCGGCGGCCTTCTCGCGGATGTGGCAGGTGTTGAGCACGACCAGATCGGCATCGTCCCCCTCGGCGGCGGCGGTCAGGCCTTGCTCGGCGAGCAACTCGCCCATGCGATCGCCGTCATAGACGTTCATCTGGCAGCCGAAGCTCTTGACGCGATAGGTTTTGGGGGCGGTGGAGGTGCTCATGATCGCGCGCCCTTACGCCAAAACACGGGGGATTTGAAGTCAGGAAAGGATGAAAGCAGGGGGCGTAACGCCCCCTGCACCCCCGTTACGTCTCCCGACGGAGTGGGGGTGGCGCCCAATCCTTGCGCCCAGCCTCTCCACCTGCACGGCATAAAGCCCCGCAGGCGATAGATTTTGAAGATAGGCTGTGCCGAGCATCGATGCCTGCGGCGCGGCGTCTTTGGCTCTATGGCCGAACTCGAAGCACAACGCAGACAATAATAATGGGAGCGCGAGGGTGTAACACCCTCGCATTTCCTCTTTAATTCTTGAAGCTTACTTCTTGCTGCTGTCCAGCTTCACACCGTAAAGCTCAAGCCGGTGATCGACCAGGCGATAACCCAGGCGCTCTGAAATCAACCGCTGCAGCGTTTCCAGCTCGGGATCGACGAATTCGATGACCTGTCCGGATTCCACATCGATCAGGTGATCGTGGTGGGCTTCGGGCGCGGCTTCATAGCGTGCGCGGCCATCGCCGAAATCGTGGCGGTCGAGGATGCCGGCTTCCTCGAAGAGGCGCACGGTACGGTAGACCGTGGCAATCGAGATACCGGGATCGATGGCGGAGGCGCGTTCGTGCAGCTTGTCCACATCGGGGTGGTCGCTGCTTTCGGACAGAACCTTGGCGATGACGCGCCGTTGTTCGGTGATGCGCAGCCCGCGTTGTTGGCACAGGGCTTCGATGTCGATCGGTTGGTTCACGGCATATCCGAATAAAATTGACCCCGCCGGATATGAACCCGGCGGGGCGAAACTGCAAGTATGGGAAAAGTGATTTTCCCCATGACTGAAATGCAGAACCCTAATGATAATGCCTTGCAGTCAAAGCTTTCGCTTAAGCGGCAGCAACAGCGGCCTTGGCCTTGCGCGGACGCTTGGTGCCGGGCTTGCGGCCCAGGCCGATCTGCTTGGCCAGTTCGCGGCGCTTTTCGGCATAGTTGGGGGCGACCATCGGATAGTCGGCGGGCAGGTTCCAGCGCGCGCGATACTGTTCGGGGGTCAGGTTGTAATGCGTGGCCAGATGGCGCTTGAGCATCTTGAGCTTCTTGCCGTCTTCCAGGCAGACGATGTGATCGGGCTTGACCGAAGCGCGGATCGACACGGCGGGCTCGGGCGGAGCTTCGGCCACGGGGGCTTCCTGACCCAGCGAGGCCAGAGCGCCGTAAACATTGGTGATCAGCGCGGGGAGTTCCTCGACCGCGACGCTGTTGTTGCTGACATGGGCGGCGACGATATCCGAAGCCAGCGTGATCAGCGTTTCTTTGATGTCGTTGATATTGTCCATGATTTTCCGACCCTTATGGCTTTTTAGCGACCCAATTAGTTCTTGGGGGTATGTTCTGGACTGTAAATCCAGCGCGATCATTTATAGACTTTTGATCCGCTAGTTCAAGTCTCAATATAGCCAAGGCCCTGGTCGCGATGGCGTAATTAAACTTTATTCACATTGGGGTTTTGGGTTAATTCATATCAATTGCAAAGGTGATCGCGTCGATCCGTTCTCCTTCGCGGGTGCGATAGTATTGCGGGCGCCGACCAACAGGCTGGAAGCCACAGGCCCGGTACAGGGATTCCGCGGGATTGTTATCGCGCATTTCCAGAAAGATGCGCTTCACGCCGCGTGCGGGCGCGGTTTCGATCAATTGCTGCAGCAGCGTCCGGCCCAATCCGCGCCCGCGCCAGGCGGGGGAAACGGCGAAAAGTAGCAGCTCTTCCTCGTCCAGAATGGTGCGCGTCAGGGTGAAGCCGGCAGCCGGAGTCATGTCTTCGGGGGCCTGCCCGTCAGGGGCGATCATGGCGTAGCTGCAGTGGCCCAGCACCAGCGTGTTGTCGAGCTGGGCGCGGGTCCAGGCCTCGCCATAGGCCGGGTCGAAGGCCTCTTGCATGACGGCCATGATCCGGTCGATGTCGTCATGCGGGGCGAGGCTGACCATGGTTGCTCCTCAGGCGGCGGTTGGGAGCAGCCCGCCTGGCAGGCGCGCATCGGGCGCCCTGCCATAGAGCGGGGAGAGGTCGCCGGTCAGTGCGCTGTCGGGAAGTTGCATCAGGGCGCGGGCATCGGGCCACAGCACGCGGGCCTCGCCCGATCCGCGCAGATCGACCAGCGCCTGCGCCTGACTGCCCGCCACACGCGCAATCCCCTGAGCCGCCGCATCTTGCGGGGCCAGCGAGGCGAGAGGGGCAAGCGCTCCGCCATCCGCGCCAAAACCCTGCACGAACCATTCGCCATGGCCGCCGGTGGTGGCGGCCAGCACGTCAACAGCCTCATCCCCGCGTGCCATGGCGGCGATCAGCGCCAGTGTGGGATAGCCCCAGGCCCGCACGCCCCAGGCCAGCGCCAGAGCGCGCGCTGCAGCCAGCGCGATCCGCACGCCGGTAAAGCTGCCCGGTCCAAGCCCCGTCACGATGGCATCGGCCTTGCCGCGATCCGGCAGGGCGGCGATCATCGGCACCAGAGCCTCGGCATGACCGCGCCCCAGCTGGCGGAACTCGCCCGCGATCAGCGCGCCATCCTGAAACAGGGCGACGGAACAGGCTTCTGTCGCGCATTCCACGGCCAGAACTCGGCCCTTGCGCAAGGAAAAGGCGGTATCAGGCAGCACGAACCTCGGTCACCTCCGGCACGTAATACTTGATCAGGCTTTCGATGCCGTTCTTGAGCGTGGCGCTCGACGAAGGGCAGCCAGAGCAGGCGCCCTGCATCTTCAGGAACACCACACCCTCGCGGTAACCGCGATAGAGCACATCGCCGCCATCATTGGCGACGGCGGGGCGGATGCGGGTTTCCAGCAGATCCTTGATCTGGTCGATGATGTCGGCGTCCTCGGGGGCATCGCCCAGATCCTCGTCATCCTCGCCGGGCACCTTGAAATCGGCGCTGGCGGCGGCGAACAGCGGCGCGCCCGAAATGAAGTGATCCAGCAGGATCGCCACCACCTGCGGCTTCAGGGCCGACCAGTCGACGCCTTCGCCCGCCGTCACCGCGATGAAATCGCGCCCGAAGAAGACGTTGGTCACATCGCCCAGCGAGAAAAGCGCTTCGGCCAGCGGCGAAGCAGCGGCTTCCTCGTCATTGGTGAACTCGCGCGAGCCGGCGGGCATCACCTGCTGGCCGGGAAGAAACTTCAGGCTTGCGGGGTTCGGGGTGGTTTCGGTTTCAATGAACATGAGGCGCCTTTCCTGCTGCTGCGCATGTAGGGCGCGGTGCATGGGGGTCAAGGGGCGTTCGTTGCATCGGTTGCACCAAAAGATGGGACAGCTCTGGAAGCTATGCTCACCCCATTCTGGCCAGAGGATGAACGAAAGTCCGCGATTCGTCGCGTATAGACTTTCGGCCTGTCTGAAATTGTTCCCTGATGTCCCTGTGGGGCAGACAATTCTATTCACTGGCCCTTAAGCTTGGGCGACCCTATAGATCGGTTCATGAACCGTGCTTCCCGCGTCGCTCGCCGTCCGCTCTTCCTGCTGATTCCGCTGGCCGTTCTGGTCGCCATGCCGGGGGCGGCGCCCGCCCGGCCGCAAGCGAAAGCGGCTGCCCGGCCCGCCGCCGCGGCGCCCGCGGCGATCCCGCCCTCCGCGCTGCCGCCGCTGCCCGCTCAGGACGATCCGTGGCTCTATCAGGGCAGCGACATTCCGCATGACAAGGAATGGGCTTTCGGTACGCTGGAGAACGGTCTGCGCTGGGCCGTGCGCGCCAATTCGGTGCCGCCGGGGCAGGTTTCCATTCGTATTCGCATGGATGTCGGCAGCCTTTACGAAAAGCCTGAAGAAGCCGGTTACGCCCATCTGATCGAGCATCTGGTCTTCCGCCAGTCCAAGTATCTCGGCCAGAACGAGGCGATCCCCACCTGGCAGCGCCTTGGCGCCACCCTTGGCAGCGACACCAATGCCGAGACCAGCAGCACCGCCACCGTCTTCAAGATCGACCTGCCCAACGCCACGCCCCAGACGCTGGATGAAAGCTTCAAACTGCTCTCGGGGATGATGGCCGCGCCGAATCTGTCGGAAAGCGATATCCGCACCGAAGTGCCCATCGTGCTGGCTGAAAAGCGCGAACGCGGCGGCACGCAGGAGCATATCTCGAATGCCCTGCGCGAAATGATCGCCGACGGCCAGCCGCTGGCCGATCACGCCACCATCGGTAGCGCCGCCACCCTTGAGGCCGCGCATCAGGACAGCGTCCGCGCCTTCCATGACCGCTGGTATCGCCCGGAAAACGCCGCGATCATCGTCTCGGGCGATGCCGACCCGCGCCTGATGGCCGCGCTGATCCAGAAATGGTTCGCCGACTGGCCGGTGCAGGGCAAGCACACGCCCGCTCCCGATTTCGGCGAGCCTGCCGCGCCCATCGGCGGCGATCCGGCCAATCCGGTCACCTATGCCCGCGTTCTGGTGGAGCCTTCAGCGCCGCGCGCACTGCAGATGGCGGTGCTGCGCCCCTGGCATGAGAAGCAGGACACCGTCACCTACAATCAGGGGCTGATGATCGATCAGGTGGCGCAGGCCATCATCAACCGCCGCCTCGAGGCGCGCGCGCGCGCCGGGGCGAGCTATCTCACCGCCTCGGTCAACCAGCAGAACCAGAGCCGCAGCGTGGATGGCACGTTTGTGTCGATCCAGCCCATCGATGGCGACTGGCAGGCCGCCCTGCGCGATGTGCGCGCGGTGATCGCCGATGCGCTGGCCACCCCGCCAAGCCCCGATGAGATCGCGCGCGAAGTGGCCGAGATCAACGTCGCCTTCGAAAGCGCGGTGCAGCAGCGCGCGCTTCAGCCCGGTGGCCGCCTGGCCGACGATCTGGTGCAGGCGCTCGACATTCACGAGACCGTGGCCAGCCCCGAGGTGGTGCTGGATATCTTCAAGCAGTCGATCCCGCTCTTCACCCCCGAAGCCATTCTGGAACATGGGCGCAAGCTGTTTCAGGGGCGCGCCATCCGCGCCCTTTACGTCACGCCCGATGCCAAGGACGGCACCAGCGAGGATCTGAAACTCGCCCTGATGCAGAAGGCGACGCCCGATGCTCATGCGCGGCTGGCCGAAAAGGTGGTCTCCTTCAAGGATCTGCCGCCCATCGGCACGCCCCAGCAGGAGGTGGCCGACAGCCAGACGCCCCTGCGCGGCATCGAGCAGGTCGATTTCGCCAATGGCGTGAAGGTGCAGCTGTGGCCCACCCAGGACGATCCGGGCCGCGTGACGGTGAAGGTGCGCTTCGGCGCCGGTCAGCGTGCGTTTGACGCCAAGAACGATGTCTACGCCCTGCTGGGCAGCATGGCGCTGGTCGGTTCGGGCGAGGGCAATCTGGGGCAGGAGGAGCTGGATCGCATCTCCACCGGCCGCAAGATGGGCTTTGAACTGAAGTCCGACGAAAGCTTCTTCACCTTCTCCGCCGACACGCGGGCGGAAGATCTGGGCGACCAGCTTTATCTTTTTGCCGACAAGCTGGCCGATCCGCGCTGGGATCATGCGCCCTTCAAGCGCGCTCAGGCCGCGGCCAAGGTGCAGTACAGCAGCTTCTCCTCCAGCCCGCAGGGCGTGCTTGAGCGCGATCTCAAATCGCTGCAGCGCGGTGGCGATCCGCGCTTCGCCGCCCCCACGCCCGAGCAGATCACTGCCGCCACCCCCGAGCAGTTCCGCGCCGTGTGGGAGCCGATCCTCAAGCAGGGTCCGGTCGAGGTGCAGATCTTCGGCGATTTCAACCGCGACAAGGCGCTGGACTCGCTGCGCCGCACCTTCGGCGCCTTGCCAACGCGCGGCAGCCTGCCCGCCGACACGCTGCCCGCCAGCGTGCTGCCGCCGCTCTCGCCGCCCGGGCCCATCGTGCTGCGTCATGATGGCGATCCGGGGCAGGCCGCGGCGGTGGTCAGCTGGCCGACCAGCGGCGGCACCACCTTGCTGCGCGAATCGCGCCAGCTCGATGTGCTGGGGCAGGTTTTTGCCCTGCGCATGATGCAGGCCATGCGTGAGAAGGCCGGGGCCAGCTATGCCCCGCAGGTCAGCAGCGACTGGCCGCTTGATCTCACCAATGGCGGCACGATCACCGCCACGGCCATTGTCCAGCCAGAGGTGGTGCCGACCTTCTTCGCCACCGCGCGCGAGATTGCCGCGGATCTGGTCGCCAAGCCCGTCACGCCCGACGAGCTGGAGCGCGTGGTCGAGCCGCTGCGCCAGCAGATCCAGCGCGCCGGGTCCAGCACCGCCTTCTTCATGCAGCAGATCGAGGGCGCCACGCAGGAACCGCAGCGCTACAACGCGATCCGCAGCCTGCTCGTGGATTATACCGGCGTCAGCCCCGAGGCGATCCAGCAACTGGCCGCCAAATATCTGACGCCCGGCGCGCCGCTGCGTGTGGCTGTCATCGGCGACAAGGCGCAGGTGCCGGCCGGTCTGGCGGAGGCCGCCGCCAAGAAGAAGCGGTGAGATGAGACGGGCTATTCGGTACGTCAGGCTTGCATGGCATGATGTACCGAATGGTTACTGAAGCTGGTGGTTCGCGCAAAAAAGTGTCGCTCAGCGGGGGCGTTACAAAATATGCGCAAATCCGATCAGGCTGATCGCCAGCGCATGCTTTGATTTTTGCGATGGTTAAGGCTATGGGCGCTCCTTCCACGAAAGGAGCAAACTAAAGTGAGCAGGATCTGGACCCCCGATAGCTGGAAGCAGGCCGAAGCGCGGCACCTTCCCGTCTATACTGACGCCGAGGAACTCGGCCGGGTGGAAGAGACCCTGGCCAAGTTTCCTCCGCTGGTCTTTGCGGGCGAGGCCCGCGCGCTGAAAGCCGAGCTGGCCAATGTGGCGGCGGGCAAGGGCTTCCTGCTGCAGGGTGGCGATTGCGCCGAAAGCTTCCAGGAATTCCACGCCGACAACATCCGCGACAGCTTCCGCGTGCTGCTGCAGATGGCGGTGGTGATGACCTTCGCCAGCAAGCAGCCGGTGGTGAAGGTGGGCCGCATGGCCGGCCAGTTCGCCAAGCCGCGCAGCGCGCCGACCGAAACGCAGGGCGGCGTGGAGCTGCCCAGCTATCTGGGTGACATCATCAACGGCATCGAATTCGACGCCGGCGCGCGCCGCAACGATCCCGAGCGGATGCTCAAGGCCTACACGCAGAGCGCCGCGACGCTGAACCTGCTGCGCGCCTTCGCCAGCGGCGGTTACGCGAATTTGCGTCAGGTCCACAAGTGGACGCTGGACCATATCTCGCGCAATCCCTGGGGTGACCGCTTCAGCGAAACCGCCGACAAGATCGGCGAGGCGCTGGACTTCATGGCCGCCTGCGGTGTCGATCCGCAGACGGTGCCTCAGCTGCAGGGCACGGCCTTCTACACCAGCCACGAAGCGCTGCTGCTGCAGTATGAGCAGCAACTGACCCGTCAGGATTCGCTGACCGGCGACTGGTTCGATTGCTCGGCGCATATGCTGTGGATCGGTGACCGCACCCGCTTCGACAATTCGGCCCATGTCGAATTCCTGAAGGGCGTGAAGAACCCCATCGGCGTGAAGTGCGGGCCCTCGCTGGAACCCGATATGCTGATCCGCTTGCTGGATGAGCTGAATCCGAGCCGCGAGCCGGGCCGTATCACGCTGATCGCGCGTTACGGTTACGACAAGGTCGAGGCTGGCCTGCCCAAGCTGGTGCGCGCGGTGAAGGCCTCGGGCCATCCGGTGGTGTGGTCGTGCGACCCGATGCACGGCAATGTCATCAAGGCCGACAGCGGCTACAAGACCCGTCCCTTCGAGCGGATTCTGGGCGAGGTGCGCGGCTTCTTCGCCGTTCACCGCGCCGAGGGCACGCATGCCGGCGGCATCCATATCGAGATGACCGGCAAGAATGTGACCGAGTGCACCGGCGGATTGATCGACATCACCGATGGCGATCTGGCCGACCGCTACCACACGCATTGCGACCCGCGCCTCAATGGCTCGCAGTCGATCGAGCTGGCTTTCCTGATCGCGGAAGAGCTGAATCGTGAGGCGCAGGATCGCAACGCGCGCGAAGCCGCATAACTGGGGCGCGCGCGAAGCGGCTTGATCCAAAAGCGGCTTGATTAAAGCGGGCAGGGGCGTTTAGGCGCTCCTGCCACGCTGGAGTTGATGATGAGCCGTTCCGAAGAAGCACCGATGGGCCCGCTGATGACGGGCGTGATCGCCCTGGCGCTGTTGCTGGTGCATTTCACGCTGGGCCATGTCCAGCAGGGCGCCCTTGCCGCGACCATCGCCGCCAGCGACGCCCAGATTGCGCTGGAAGCCCAGAAGCTGCGCCAGTCCGTGCTCTTCGCCCACGCCAACCAGCCGGGCCTCGACCGCGACGTGCGCGCCAATGAAATGGCCGAAGCCGCCGCCATGGGGCAGGGCCGGGGCATCGGCGCGCTGGCCGAGGATCTCGAAAAGCTGCGCGACACTGCCCAGCACGAGCAGGCCCGCGCCCGCGTCATCGAACTGGCCGAAGTGGCGCTGGAACTCGCCATCCTGCTGATGGCCGCCGCCATGGCAGGGCAGTCGCGCCGCATCATGGTTGGCGCCGGTGCCGTGGCCGTGCTGGGCGTGGTGCTGGCCGCCCTCGCGGGCGTGGGCATTACGTTGTTCTAACCCTTGTCCTGCTTCCACGCGCAGGGCATGTCCCTGACAGGAGGCAGGTCATGACATTTCATCTCTGGAGCATGTTTTTCGTCGCGGCGTTTCTGGTTTCGGCCACGCCGGGGCCCAACATGCTGCACATCCTCTCGCGCAGCGTGGAGCTGGGCCTGCGCGGCTCCTTCCCCGCCATGGCCGGGTGCCTTGCGGGATTGCTCACCCTGCTGACGGCCTCCGCCGTGGGCCTCACCGCGCTGCTGATGGCGCTTCCCGGGGCCTTCGACGTGCTGCGCTACGCGGGCACGGCTTACCTGTTCTACCTCGGCATCAAGGCGTGGCGCGCGCCGGTCGATACCGGGGACCATCATGAGGAGATGATCGTCGCCGTGCTCTCGCCGTGGAAGGTGTGGCGCGTGGCCTATGGCGTTTCGGTTTCCAACCCCAAGGCGATGCTGTTCGCCGCCGCCTTCCTGCCCCAGTTCATCAACCCCGCCGCGCCCAAGCCGCCCCAGTTCGCCATCCTGCTGGCCACTTTCGGCGCGATCGATGTGATCTGGTACTTCACCTATGCCATGGGTGGCCGCGGGCTGGCGGCGCATCTGAAAAAGCCCTCGATGCAGCGGCTGTTCAATCGCTTTACCGGCGCGGTGTTCGTCGGGTTCGGGGCGATCTTGTTGAAGAGCAAGCCGGCTTAAGAAGAAAAGGAGAATGCGAGGGTGTTACACCCTCGCGCTCCCATTTTTGTCTGCGTTGCGCATCGGGTTCGGCCTTGCGCCTGGTTTGCCGCGCCGCAGGCAGGAATGGTTTTTTAAAGCCTGCGGCGCCTGAGGTGGCGCAGGTGAGAGGACGCGCGACAATCGGGCTCCACCACCCTTTCGTCGGAAGACGTCATGGGAGCGCGAGGGGGTAACCCCCTCGCATCTATCTTCTTAAACCCCTGTCAAACCGTCAAAACCGTAGACCCCACCGTCTCCCGCGCTTCCAAAGCCCGATGCGCCTCGGCCACGTCCTCCAGAGGAAAGGTCTGCCCGATGGTCAGCTTCACCTGACCGCTGCGCAGCATCGACCACACGCGGCCCATCCCGGCGGCGCGCTCTTCGGGCGTGGCGTAGTAATCGCCCATGGTGGGCCGCGTCACGAACAGCGAGCCGTTCGCCGTCAGCTGCCCCAGCGCCACGCCGGTCACCGCGCCCGAGGCATTGCCATAGCTGACGATCAGCCCCCGCCGCGCCGCGCATTTCAGCGAGACGTCCCATGTCGCCGCGCCCACGCCGTCATAGATCACGGGCACGCCGGCGCCTTCCGTGATCGCGCGGACCTTGGCGGGCAGCTCGGGATCATGCGTGAGGAAGGCGTGCGTCGCGCCGCACTGGCGGGCGATGGCCAGCTTGGCATTGCTGCCTGCCGTGGCGATAACGTGGACGCCCTTGGCCGTCAGCCATTGCACCAGCAACTGGCCCACGCCGCCTGCCGCCGCATGGACCAGCGCGTGGTCGCCGGGGATCAGCGTGGCGGCGCGCTCGGCGAGGAATTCGGTGGTGCCGCCTTTCAGCAGGATGGCGGCGGCGGTGGTGAAGTCCACATCGTCGGGCAGGTCGAACAGTTCGTTGGCGGCAACGATGCGCGCTGTCGCGTAGTCGCCGCGCTTGCCGAGGCAGTGGCCCACGCGGTCACCCACGGAGAACGCCTTCACGCCTTCGCCCACGGCCAGCACCACGCCCGCGGATTCGCTGCCCAGATCGGCGGGCAGGGGCAGGGGGTAGAGGCCGCTGCGGTGGTAGGTGTCGATGAAGTTCAGGCCCACCGCGCGGATTTCCACCAGTACTTCGCCGCGCGCCGGGGCGGGAAGGTCAACCTCCTTCCACTCGATCACCTCGGGGCCGCCGGTGGTGGCGATATAGGCTTGGCGCGCTTTCATGACTTGGGGGGCTTTCATGGGGGAAACACAGAGGGGTGCTGATGGCTTGGCGGAATTTACATGGCTTCACAAGTGCCTGTGGTTGGGGGCTGTTGCTCAGGATCGCAGATGGGGCGCAGCGCGCGTCTTTTCCTGCCCGCGAAAGCTGCTAACAAGCCTGTCAGCAACGTAGGCCCAACAGGGCAGGGAGACAGTTTGATGCGCAGCATGACAGGGGTTTCGGGGCTGGTTCTGGCTCTGGGAATGATGGCCGGTGTATCGATGGCGCAGGCCAAGGACGCGCCGCTCGATGCGATGACGCCCGACAAGGTCGCTTCCTATGATTGGGTCCGCCCCGAGGCCGACTATGTCCGCCAGGAGGTGATGATCCCCATGCGCGACGGGGTGAAGCTGCACACCTTCATCGTCTATCGCAAGGGCGTGACGGATGCGCCGATCATCCTCTCGCGCACGCCTTACGATGCCGATGCCTCGACCAGCCGCAACCGCAGCCAGAAGATCGAGGAGCTGCTGCCGGTGGTGGACACGCCCTTCGTCAATGATGGCTATATCCGCGTCTATCAGGATGTGCGCGGCCTGCATGGCTCGGAGGGCGACTATGTGATGACGCGGCCCCTGCGCGGACCGCTGAACCCCACCGCTGTCGATCACGCCACCGATGCCTATGACACGATCGACTGGCTGGTGAAGAACCTGAAGAACTCCAACGGCAAGGTGGGCATCACGGGCTCGTCCTATCTGGGCTTCACCTCGTTGATGGCGTTGATCGATCCGCATCCGGCGCTGAAGGCCGCGATCCCCCAGTCGCCGATGGTCGATGGCTGGATGGGGGACGACTGGTTCCACAATGGGGCCTTCCGCGCCTTCGGCTACAATTACGTGCTGAGCCAGACGGTGAAGAAGGGCGGCAAGGGCGGCCTGCCCATGGGCAAGGAAGACGAATATGCCACCTATCTCGCGGCGGGATCGGCGGGCGATCTGGCGCGCAAATGGGGCGTCGATCAGCTGCCCGGCGTGCGCAAGATGCTGGAGCACCCCGCCTATGACACCTTCTGGCAGGAGCAGGCGCTCGACAAGCTGCTGGCCAGGCGCCCGCTGACCGTGCCGACCATGCTGGTGGTGGGCGAATGGGATCAGGAGGATTCCTGGGGCACGCCGGCGGTTTACCGCGCCCTGTCGGCAGACCCGGCCAAGCGCGCCAATGTCAGCATCGTGGTGGGCCCGTGGCGCCACTCCGGGGTGAATTACGAGGGCTCCTCGCTGGGCAATCTGAAGTTCGAGGGCGACACCGCGCTGCAATGGCGCCTGAATTACATGAAGCCCTTCTTCGACTGCCACCTCAAGACCAACCCCGCCCCCTGCCACACGCCCCGCGTCATCACCTACGCCACCGGCACCAACACATGGGAGGAGGCGGACGATCTGAGCCCGGCCACCACGCCGCTTTACCTGGGCGCCCATGGTGAGGCGAGCTTCGACAAGCCCGCAAGCGAGGGCGTGGAGACCTACGTCTCCGATCCCGCCAAGCCGGTGCCCAGCGTGCCGCGCCCCGTCTCGCTGGGCGGTGACGAGTGGAAGACCTGGCTGGTGCAGGATCAGCGCTTTGCCGATGGCCGCACCGATGTCCTCTCCTTCAAGACCGGCGTGCTGACCGCGCCCGTCCATATCCGTGGCGCGCCCAAGGTGGACCTGCGCGCCGCCACCAGCGGCAAGGACAGCGACTATGTGGTCAAGCTGATCGATGTCTACCCCGGCCAGAACACCGCCAATCCGGTGATGGCGGGCTACGAGCTGGGCGTGGGGATCGAGATCTTCCGTGGCCGCTATGTCCATGGTTTCGCTACCCCCGCGCCGCTGGTGCCGGGCAAGACCTATGCCTTCCAGTGGCTGCTGCCCACGGTGGACCACGTTTTCCTGCCCGGGCACCGGATCATGGTGCAGGTGCAGTCCTCGCTGTTCCCGGTGTACGACCGCAATCCGCAGAGCTGGGTGCCCTCGATCATGGACGCCAAGGCGGAGGATTACGTGAAGGCCACCGAGACCATCCACTGGGGCGGCAAGGATGCCAGCGCCGTGTGGCTGCCGGTGGTGAAGTAAGAAAGAAGGATAAGTGCGAGGGTGTTACACCCTCGCGCTCCCATAACGTCTTCCGACGCATGGGCGGGAGTTGCCGAAGCGGCAGGTTCGATCTCTCCCCTGGGCCTTATCCTACATGCACTGGCATAAAGCTGCGTCTTGCCGCGCCCGCATGGCACCAGCATCATCCGGCGCAATCAGGCCGATGCGGACACGCGCCCATGGTCGGACGGGTGTTGAGGCACGCCTGCTCTGCGAATGGCCGGATGAGGGCGCCCCCACAAACTCCGGCTCGGCCCTGCAGCCTTCGGCGAGGGCGGGCACGGGCTCGCAGATGAGCCGCCTCTCGTTCACTCCGAAGCGTGGGGGAGGCGTCGCGGAAGTCTTCCGGCTGCTCACCGTCCGATCCCGTGCCGCATCGGCCCTGTGTGTGGATCAGGCCTGGCCATTGGTTGATCCGGCAGAGTGCATATAACCAAATTGGTTAAATGTCAAGAAGGGGAGTTATGCCTCCGGCGGGCAAAGGGCCATCGCCCTTTGCAATCCCTTTAATGTCGGCGTGGCGTAAAGGGGGCGGCCTTGCGCCAAACTCAAAGCGCCGCAGGCATTGAAACCTCTGACGTTGCGCCATCGATTTCCTGCCTGCGGCGCTAAGAATCCGTGCCTGACCAATAGGTTACGCACGACGAAGACATTCATGGGAGCGCGAGGGGGTAACCCCCTCGCATTTCCTTTTTCCCCTGAATCCCTTAACCCCTTACCCTTCCATACTCCGCACCGCCAACGCCGCTGCGGCAGCGCGCGTTTCCACGCCAAGCTTCTCGAAGATCTGCTCCAGATGCTTGTTCACCGTGCGCGGAGAGATCGCGAGGATGTCAGAGATCACCCGGTTGGGCTTGCCATAGCTCACCCACAGCAGCACCTCGGCCTCACGCGTGGTCAGCGAGTGGCGGCTCTGCAGGCGGGCGATGGTGGCGGCGGGGTTCACGTCATTGACGCGGATGAGGGTTTCCTCGCCGCGCAGCTTGGCCACCATCACCAGCTCCAGCGTGGCGCCGCCCACTTCCACGCGCGCGGAGGTGCCGCTCTCCTCGCTTTGCAGCACGCGGATCAGCGCGGGGCGCAGCGCGGCGGGCGAGGGGCCGGGGGTGCGGTTCCATTCGGGGATGGAAAGGGCGATCAGCTCACCGGCCTGCGGGGTCCACCACACCAGCGTCTCGTCGCGGGCAACGGAGATCAGGTGGCGGCCCGAGGCGTCGAGCGCGGCATGCGATCCCACCGCCTTGCGGGCATTGGCCATATGCACGCGCACGCGGGCCACCAGTTCGTTGACGATCAGCGGCTTGCGCACATAGTCCACGCCGCCGGCTTCCAGCGCGGCCAGCACATGCTCGCTCTCGGTCAGGCCGGTCATGAAGACGATGGGGATATGGGTGGTGCGCGGCGCGCGCTTGATGAGGCGAGTCGCCTCGAAGCCACCCATGCCGGGCATGATGGCATCCATCAGGATCAGGTCGGGCGTGACGTGATCGAGCAGGGCAATCGCCGCCTCGCCGCTGGTGGCGATGAGCACGCGCATGCCCTCGGCCTCCAGCGTATCGGCCAGAAAGCGAAGCGATTCAGGCGTATCGTCAACCACCAGCACGGTATCCACGTCAGCGGGATTGGCGGTGGCGGCAGTAGCGGAAGCGGCTGTGTTCATGTCGTCCCCTGTTGTGCCTGTCTGACGGCTGCGGCCAGCCCTGAAAGATCGACCCGGTCGAGGCAGGCGTGCAATCGTGGAATGATAGGTGCGGATTGCGGAAATTGCTCGGACAAGTCGCGTATTGACTTTTCGACCCCGCGCAGGTGCCCGATGCGGATGTCACGCTCCAGCTGGGCGAGCAGCGGGGAGGCCTCGGCGGGCAGGCTGATGCTGTCTGGCGCGGGGGCGGGGGGCTCGGCGGGTTCCACGTTCGGCCCCTGCCAGCGCAGGCGCAGCAGGCCGCCTACGGCATCGACCAGCGCGTTGAGCTCGATGGGTTTCAAGAGGAACTGGTCATGCGCGACAAAGCCCGCACCCGCGCGCTGGAACTCATGCGCGTCGGCGGAGACCATGACGATGCGGATGTCGGCGCCGAAGGTCTCGCGCAGCCGCCGCGCCACCTCCCAGCCGGAGAGGCCGGGCATGGTGATGTCCAGCAGCACCAGTTCGGGGCGGTAGATGTCGGCCAGCGCGAGGCCCGATGTGCCGTCCAGCGCGGAATGGATCACGAAGCCCAGCGGGCCCAGTAACCCGCGGAGCAAGGCCAGTTGGTTGGCGTCGTCATCGATGCACAGGATCGAGCGGGCGCGGCCTTCATAGCCGGTGATGGTTTCGGTGCGGGGCCCGTCCTGCGTCGGCACATTCACCTGACCCAGCATCAGGCGCAGGGTGAAGGTGGTGCCTTTGCCGGGGGTCGATTCCATCGCCAGATCGCCGCCCATGATGCGCACCAGCGCCTGGGTGATGGCCAGACCCAGCCCGATGCCGCGCTGGGCGTTGACCTCGGGCTGGTTGCCGCGCTCGAAGGGGGCGAAGATGCGCTCGCGGTCTTCAGGCGCGATGCCGATGCCGCTGTCCTCGATGGAGATGGTGACGAGCGAGGCGCGGAAATGCACCTTGAACGCCACATGGCCCGCGCGGGTGAACTTCACCGCATTGGAGAGCAGGTTGATCAGGATCTGGCGCAGGCGCTTCTGGTCGGTGCGCACGAATTCGGGCAGCGTGCCCTGGCTGTCATAGATGAATTCGATGCCGCGCGCGCTGGCCTGCGGGCGGAACATGTTGGCGATCTGGTCGAGGAAAGGCGCGATGCGCACCGTGTCGTTGGAGATGCGCAGCACCCCGCTTTCGACATGGCTGATGTCCAGCAGGCCTTCCACCAGATTGGTGAGGTGTTCCGCGCTGCGGCGGATGATGCGGGCGGCTTCGGCGGGGGCGATATGGTGCCCGCGCTCCAGCAATTGCGCATAGCCGTAGATCGAGTTCAGCGGCGAGCGGATTTCATGGCTGACGCTGGCGAGATAGCGGCTTTTGGCGGCGCTGGCGGCCTCGGCGGCCTCGCGGGCGCGGGCCATGTCATCGAGGTCTGCCGCGTGTTGCTCGGCCTCGGCCTCAAGCCGGGCGATGCGGGCGCGCAATTGCGCGGTTTCAGCGGCAGGATCGGTAACGGGATCGACGATCGGATCGGATGGCAAGATCGGCTCCTCGCCTTGCGGGCGGGACAGGGGTGAAGCGCAGGAGGCATGGCCCCTGCAGCCCCACGCGGGCGACAGTATGAACAGCATTTGCCCGAAATTGCGGGAAAAAGCCAGTCATCCTGTCGTCCTTGCGGGATTTTGCGCAAGATTTGTTACGCTTGTGCCGTTTTCGGACGAGATTCTCCCGGTCGGCGGGCGATCAGGGCAAGGGCAGGGCCACCACGCGCCCCTCGCGGGCGGAGATCTGCGCGGCCTCGATCACCGCCTGCACCGCCACGGCCTCGTCCAGCGCGACGGGGGTGGGCGCCGCGCCCTGAAGGAAGGCGGCGAGCTGGGCATAAAAGGTCTCTTGCCGCCCGGTGATGGCGGGGCGGTTGGTTGCGAGCCCTTGCGCATCATGGATCACCAGCGGATCGGCATCCTCGCCCCAGCCGGCGTCGCCCGGGTGCATGCCGGACACCAGCTGGGTCTCCTGCTGGTCGAGCAGGCGCTTGACCAGACGGCCCTGCGTGCCATCGACGGCAAAGCGAGGGAGCCCGCCGCCACTGGCATCGGGCGTGTTCATGCTGGCGCCCAGCTGCACGCGCAGCTTGAGGTAGTGCAGGGTGATCGCCACCTCGTCATCCGCCGCGCCGCCCTCGCGCAGGATGGCGATGTCGGCGCTGACCGCCTGAGGCTGGCCGAACAGCACCAGCGCCTGATCGACCAGATGCGGCGCCAGATCGTAGAGCAGCCCGGAGCCGGGCGAGCCATCCTCGCGCCAGCGGTCGCGGATCTGCGGGCGGAAGCGGTTGAAGCAGGAGGAAAACCGGGTGACGCGCCCGATCACGCCGTCCTCGATGGCCTGCCGCACGGTGAGGAAGCAGCTGTCCCAGCGGCGGTTGTGGAAGACGGTGAGCGTCAGCTGCGTGTCGCGCGCCAGGTCGGCCAAGGCGCGGGCTTCGGCCAGCGTGAGGGTGAAGGGCTTGTCCACCACCACATGCTTGCCCGCCAGCAGCGCGGCGCGCGCCAGATCGGCATGGGTGCCGGTGGGCGAGGCGATCACCACCAGATCGATGTCGGGATCGGCGATCAGCGCCTGCGGGTCGGCCACGGGCCGAATCGCGGGGTCGAGCGCGGCGACCTCATCCTTGCGCGAGGTGGCGATGGCGGTCAGCGCAAGCTCGGGGACCGCGCGGATCAGCCCGGCGTGAAAGACGCGCCCGGCCAGGCCGAAGCCGATGATGCCGGTGCGGATCGGCGCGCGGATGGGCTGATGGATCGGGGGTGTGGTCATCGTGGTAAGGCTCCCTTGCGGGGCCATCCTAGGAAGCGCGCCTGCCGATGCCAAGCACACCACTGCCCCCGAAACGGCGGAATGCGCCGTTGCGGGGGCAGCTGGTTACGTATTCGCCTGAAAGCGGATCAGTTCTTGCGCTCGAAGGCGGCGCTGATGCGCAGCTCCACATCGTCACCGATCAGCGGCACATAGGTCTTCACGCCGAAGTCGCTGCGCTTGATCGCGGTGGTGGCGTTGAAGCCCACGGTGGTGCCCTTGTCGAGCGGGTTCACGCCGCTGGCGTTGAAGCTGGTCTTGAGCACGACGGGCTTCGTCACGCCGTGGAAGGTCAGATTGCCGGTGATCAGCGCGGTGCGGGCACCGGTGGGGGTCACCTTGGTCGAGGTGAAGTGGATCTCGGGGTACTTCGCGGCATCGAACCACTGGTCGGAGCGCAGCTCCTCATCCAGCTTGGCGTTGGTGGTGACGACGCTGGCGGTGGGGATGGTGATGTCCACCTTGGCGGCGGCGGGGCTCTTGGGGTCGATGGTCAGCTGGCCCGAGGCGCCGGTGAAATCGCCGTACCACTCGGTGAAGCCCATGTGGCTGACGGTGAACTGCACGCGGGTGTGGGCGGGCTCGACGCCATAGGTGCCGGCCTGAACGGCGGCGGGGTTGGGGTTGGCGACGGGGGCCTGCGCCTGAAGCACGGCGGGCGTGGTGGCAAGAGCGGCGGCGGCAAGCAACAGGGCATGGATCGGGCGCATGGGGAGGCCTTTCAAGGGACGAACAGCAGATGTGGAGGAGGGGTAGGGGAGGGGAAGCAGGGTGGCGGGGCCCCGAAGGGGAAGCACAGAGCCCCGCCTGATAAGATTAACGGGCGAGAGCGACGATGGTTGCGGTGGCTTCGCTCACAGCGGCTTCGGCCGCTTCGGGACCGAAGGCCATGCCCTCGGCGGTGACCACATCCACATCGTTCACGCCGACGAAGCTGAGCAGCGACTTGAGATGCGGCACGGCGAAGGGGAAGCCGCTGGCATCGTCATACTTGCCGGCGCGGGCGTGAGCGATGATCGCCTTCTTGCCCTTGACCAGACCCTCGGGGCCTTCGGCGGTGTACTGGAAGGTGGTGCCGGCGCGGCCCACGTAATCGAACCAGGCCTTCAGCGTCGAGGGCATGCCGAAGTTGTAGAGCGGCAGGCCGATCAGCAGGATATCGGCGTCGAAGACCTCGCCGATGATCTCGTCCTGAAGCGCGCGGGCCTCGGCGAAGGCGCCGCCCTCGGGGGCCTGACGGCCGATCCCGGCCAGGCTCTGATGGGTGACATGCGGCACCGGGTGCTTGTCGAGGTCACGCTCGACCACGGTGGAACCGGCGGGCAGGGCGGCGAGGTAGCTGTCGATCAGCTTGTTGCTGACCGAATTGGCGCCATTGGCGGACGAACGGATCACAAGAATTTTGCTCATGGGAAGGCTCCTGTGGAGATGGGGAGGTTTCAGTTGAAGGCGTAAGCGTCGAGGCGCAGCGCGCCCAATGTGGTGCTGACATGCAGGCGTTGCGGCTTGGCATCGGGCCCGGCGGCGCCCAGCGCCACGAAGAGCGGCAGCAGATGCTCGTCGGTGGGATGGGCCATGGCGGCATGCGGGGCGAGGCGGCGGTACGACACCAGATCGCAGGTGCGGTTCGCCATCAAGGCGGTGTGCATCCAGTCGGCGAAGTCGGTGGCCCATTGCGGTTCCGTGCTGTCGCCATGGCGGTCGAGGGCGCGCAGATTATGCGTGAAACCGCCGCTGGCGATGACCAGAATGTTCTGCTCACGCAGGGCGGCCAGCGCCCGGCCCAGCTGCAGGTGATGGCCCGGCCCCAGCGCGCTCTGGATCGAGAGCTGGACCACCGGGATATCGGCCTGCGGATACATCAGCATCAGCGGGATCCAGGCGCCATGGTCGAGGCCGCGCGCGGCATCGGTGTGAGCGCGCAAGCCCGCATCGCCCAGCGTGTCCGCGATGCTTTCGGCGAGGTCCGGATCGCCATGGGCGGGGTAGCTCAGGGCATAGAGCTGCTGGGGGAAGCCGTAGAAATCATGGATCGTGTCCAGCGTCTCGGCGGCGCTCAGCGTGGGCACCTCATTGTCCCAATGGGCCGAGACCAGCAGGATGGCCCTGGGGCGCTGCAGGCTCTGGCCCAGCGAGGCGATGAAGCTGCGCGCCGGAATGTCCTCGAAGGGCATCATCGGCGAGCCATGCGAAAGGAACAGGGTGGGCTGCATAACAGGCTCCGGCGAAAAGGGGTGGCGGCGCGCCGGGGGGATGGGGGGAGGGGCGCGCCGCCTTGAGAGGTGAAATAGGGTAATGGTCCTCGCATGGAAATCTGCTAAATCGTGATTGTGGCTATGCGAAAACGGATACTCTGATGGATTGGGATGATGTACGCAGCTTTCTGGCCATCGCACGGATGCGCACGCTGTCGGGCGCGGCGCGCTCGCTGGGGGTGCGGCAATCGACGATGAGCCGCCGCCTTGAGGCGCTGGAAAGCCGCGCGGGCGCCCGCCTGCTGCAACGCACTCCCGCCGGCTACGAACTCACCGCGCTGGGCGAGGCGGTGTTGGGCAATGCCGAACGCATGGAGGCCGAGGCCATCGCGGTGGAGCGCACCGTGCAGGGGCGCGATGTCGCGCTTTCGGGGATTGTGCGCGTCACCACGGTCGATGTGATCGCCAGTCGCTTCATGCCCGCCGCCATCGCCCGGCTGCAGGCGCGCTATCCGGGGATCAGCGTGGATGTGATGTCCGAGCGGCGCTCGCTGTCCTTGTCGCGCCGCGAGGCCGATCTGGCGATCCGCATGGTGCCCTTCGAGGGGCGCGAACTGGTCAGCCGCCGCATGGCGCGCTCCACCAGCGCGATCTATGGCAGCGCGGCCTATCTGGCCCGGCAGGGGCGCGATCTGGCCAACCCCGATCACAGCGTCGTCACCGTGCTGGAAGATCAGGGCCATATGCCCGAGGCGCGCTGGCTGGCGCAGACGGTGCCTCAGGCGCGGGTGGCGATGCGCAGCAACAGTTTCGAGGCGCTGTCGGGCGCGGCGATGGCCGGGCTCGGGCTGACGGTGCTGCCCTGTTATCTGGGCGACTGGCTGGGCGGGCTGGAGAAGGTGCAGTCCGAAGGTTCGCCCCATCGCGAGATCTGGCTCGGGGTTCACCCCGATCTGCGCCACATGCCGCGCATCCGCGCCGTGATCGAGGCGCTGGACGGCGAGTTTGCGGCACAAGCCCATCTGTTGAAGCCGGATGTTTGATGGAATGTTGCTTTATTGGTTTTGTTGAAGTAACAAGATTTCACGCATTGGCCATTTGCCCCGCATTCAGGCGGTTCCCCCTGCCGGGGCAAGCTGGTAAAGGCGCGCACCAACCCACCATCAGCCAGACGAGTCTTTTCCCATGCCTCATTATCGTTCACGCACCTCCACCCATGGCCGCAATATGGCGGGCGCACGTGGCCTGTGGCGCGCGACGGGCATGAAGGATGAGGATTTCGGCAAGCCGATCATCGCCGTGGCCAACAGCTTCACGCAATTCGTGCCGGGCCATGTGCATCTGAAGGATCTTGGCCAGCTTGTCGCGCGCGAGATCGAGGCGGCGGGCGGCGTCGCCAAGGAATTCAACACCATCGCCATCGATGACGGCATCGCCATGGGCCATGGCGGCATGCTCTATTCGCTGCCCAGCCGCGACCTGATCGCCGACAGCGTGGAGTATATGGTCAACGGCCACTGCGCCGACGCCATCGTCTGCATCTCCAACTGCGACAAGATCACGCCGGGCATGCTGATGGCCGCGATGCGCCTCAACATCCCCGTCGTCTTCGTCTCGGGCGGGCCGATGGAAGCGGGCAAGGTGACGATCCGCGGCAAGGAGCGCGCGCTCGATCTGGTCGACGCCATGGTCGTCGCCGCCGACGACAGCTACACCGATGAGGAAGTGGCCGAGATCGAAAAGGCGGCCTGCCCAACCTGCGGTTCGTGCAGCGGCATGTTCACCGCCAACTCGATGAACTGCCTGACCGAGGCGCTGGGCCTCTCGCTGCCCGGCAATGGCTCGGTGCTGGCCACGCATTCCGACCGCGAGCGCCTGTTCCGCGAGGCGGGCCGCGTCGCGGTGGACCTGTGCAAGCGCTATTACGAGCAGGACGATGAAACCGCCCTGCCGCGCAACATCGCCACGCGCGCGGCCTTCGAAAACGCCATGAGCCTCGACATCGCCATGGGCGGCAGCACCAACACCGTGCTTCACCTGCTGGCCGCCGCGCATGAGGGCGGGGTGGACTTCACCATGGCCGACATCGATGCGCTGAGCCGCAAGGTGCCCGTGCTGTGCAAGGTCGCCCCGGCGGTTGCCGACGTGCATATGGAAGACGTCCACCGCGCCGGCGGCATCCCCGCCATTCTGGGCCAGCTCGACCGTGCCGGTCTGCTGGACACCACCGTGCCCACCATCCACTCGCGCACGCTGGCCGAGGGGCTGGACCGCTGGGACATCAGCCGCAGCAACGCCGAAAGCGTCGCCGAATTCTTTCGCGCGGCGCCCGGCGGCGTGCCCACGCAGACCGCCTTCAGCCAGTCGCAGCGCTGGAAGGAGCTGGACGCCGACCGCGAAAAGGGCGCGATCCGCAGCGCCGAGCATGCCTTTTCCAAGGATGGCGGTCTGGCCGTGCTGTTCGGCAACCTCGCGCCCGAAGGCTGCATCGTGAAGACGGCGGGCGTGGATGAATCGATCCTCACCTTCAAGGGCACGGCCCATGTCTTCGAGAGCCAGGACGCCGCCGTCGTCGGCATCCTTGGCGGCGAGGTGAAGCCGGGCGAAGTGGTGGTGATCCGCTACGAAGGCCCCAAGGGCGGACCGGGCATGCAGGAAATGCTCTATCCCACCAGCTATCTGAAATCCAAGGGGCTGGGCAAGGCCTGCGCCCTCATCACCGACGGGCGCTTTTCGGGCGGCTCCTCGGGGCTTTCCATCGGCCACGTTTCGCCGGAAGCGGCCGAGGGTGGCCTGATCGCTCTGGTGGCGACGGGCGATCCCATCGTCATCGACATCCCCAACCGCGGCATCACGCTGGACCTGCCCGACAACGTGCTGGCCGAGCGCCGCGCCGAGATGGAAGCGCGCGGTGCCAAGGCGTGGAAGCCGGTGGGCCGCAAGCGTGAGGTGTCTCTGGCTCTGCGTGCCTATGCCGCGATGACGACCAATGC
This sequence comes from Novosphingobium rosa NBRC 15208, assembly GCF_001598555.1. Classification (GTDB taxonomy): domain Bacteria; phylum Pseudomonadota; class Alphaproteobacteria; order Sphingomonadales; family Sphingomonadaceae; genus Novosphingobium; species Novosphingobium rosa. The sequence continues at coordinate 44,154 of NZ_BCZE01000006.1, read as the reverse complement.
CGCCAAGGGTGCGGTGCGGGATGTGACGCAGATTGAAAAGTAAGGTTTGAAGGGATGAAAGCAGGGGGCCATCGCCCCCTGCACCCCCTTTACGTCTTCCGACGAAACGGTAGTGGCACCCCGCTTGTGGTGCCCAGGCTCTCCACCTGTGCAAGGTAAGGCGCCGCAGGCAGGCCATCCCTTGAACGATAGGCTGTGCCTGCGATGTTAAAGCCTGCGGCGCTATGAATCCGTGCCTGCCCGATAGGTTGCGCGCGACGCAGACAGTAAAGGGAGCGCGAGGGCGATGGCCCTCGCATCTTCTCTTCACTTCTGCCTTCCCTCAAGCTACCTGCCACAGCCTGCAACTCCCAAAAACAGGCGCATATCCATGGCTGACATCCTGATCCTCACCACCGGCGGCACGATCGACAAGGTCTATTTCGATGCCTTGTCGGAGTTTCAGGTGGGTGACACGATGGTCACGCGGCTGATGGAGATCGGTCTGGTGAAGCATGATGTGCGCGTGCAGGAAATCTGCCGCAAGGACAGCCTTGAGCTGGACGACAATGACCGCGCCGCCCTGCGCCATGCCATTGAAAGCGCACCGGAAAGCCGCATCGTCATCACCCATGGCACGGACACCATGACCGACACGGCGGCGGTGCTGAAGGACATTCCGGGCAAGACCGTCTGCATGCTGGGCGCGCTGAGCCCCGCGCGTTTTGCCGAAAGCGATGCGACCTTCAATCTCGGCATGGCCTTTGGCGTGGTGCAGAGCGCCGCGCCGGGCATCTGGATCGCGATGAATGGCACGGTGTTCGATGCGTCCAAGGTGCGCAAGGATCGCAGCATCGGCGCTTTCGTGTCGATCTGATCGCGCTGGCGTGAAGGTGGGGCGCTGTGATGCGGCGCCACTGCCCTTGCGCCGGGAGACGTGATGGGAGCGCGAGGGGATAGCCCCCTCGCATTTCTCTTTCTTGTTGATCGACAAATCCGCTCACAGATCGCATTTCAACCAATTTTTCAAATCAGTCGCGTCGCGGCATAAGGTCTCCATCACGCAGACGATGGAACTTCAGACGATGACCAGCCTTCCTTTTGACATGGCTCACTCCGCCCGCCCTGTCCGCACCGCCAGCCGCGCGATTGCTCTGCACCGCCGCCCGGATCAGGTGAATGGTGGTCTGTGGCGCGCTCTGCCGCTGGCTTTCGCCATCAGCGCGGGGCTGTGGGGCATGGGGGCCAGCATCGCCATCGCGGCGCTGCATCACCTCTGAGCCGTCAGGCCGGGGTTGAGGTTGGGCGGCCTACGCCGCCAGCCGCCGCCCGAACAGGTCCATATTGGCCTCGCCCCAGTCCTTCAGCGCCATGATGATCGGCGAGAGGGACAGCCCACGATCCGACAGCGAATAATCCACCCGGGGCGGCACTTGCGCAAAGACCTCGCGGTGGATCAGGCCGTCGGCTTCCAGCTCCCGCAACTGATTGGTCAGCATGCGCTGGGTGATGCCGCCCACCATCCGGCGCAGCGCGTTGAAGCGGATGGGCCCGTCCAGAAGATGGTAGAGGATCACGGCCTTCCACTTGCCGTCGATCAGGCTGACAGCGGCCTCCACCGCGCAGCCGGGCGTGCAATCGAGGCGGGAATGGCGGGCCTTCACCATTGTGTAGCGGCCATCTGCGCGGCGACCATCTGACAGTATCCTTTTTGACACTATAGGCGTTTTTTGTGCTTATGGCATAATGCGGGGCCATGGGTAAGATCGTTTCACATTCAGGTGAAAGGAGTCTTGCCATGCGCGCCATTGGTTATGCCCAGCCCGGTTCCCTCGATCGAGCGGATGCGCTGATCGATATCGACTTGCCACAGCCAGTGCCGCAGGGGCGCGACATTCTGGTCAGGGTGAGGGCGGTGTCGGTCAATCCGGTGGATACGAAGGTGCGCCGTGGCGCCGGGCCGTTCGGGGGGGCGGACTGGCGCGTGCTGGGCTGGGATGCTGCCGGTGTGGTGGAGGCGGTGGGGCCGCTTGCAACGCGCTTAGGGATTGGCGATGTGGTCTACTACGCCGGCAGCATCTCACGCGATGGCAGCAATGCCGAATATCAGCTGGTCGATGAGCGGATCGTAGGGCGGAAGCCCCAAAGTCTGGACTGGGCGCAGGCCGCCGCCCTGCCTTTGACCGCCATCACCGCATGGGAAGCCCTGTTCGACAGGCTGCGCGTGCGCGATGCCGTGCCTGGCGCGGCGCCGGCGGTGCTGGTGATCGGCGGCGCGGGCGGGGTGGGGTCCATCGCGATCCAGCTGCTGCGCGCGCTGACCGATCTGACCGTGATCGCCACCGCCTCGCGCGCCGAAACGCAGGATTGGGTGCGGGAGCTGGGCGCGCATCATGTGCTCGATCATGGTCAGCCGCTGGCGGCGCAAGTGGCGGCGCTGGGGCTGGGCGCCCCTGGGCTGGTGTTCTCCACCACCCATACCGACCAGCATCTGGCCGAGGTGGTTGAGCTGATCGCGCCTCAGGGCCGTTTCGCGCTGATCGACGATCCGGATGCTCTCGATATCATGCCCTTCAAGCGCAAGGCGGTCTCGGTGCATTGGGAGTTCATGTTCACCCGGCCTGTGTTTGAAACCGCCGATATCGAGGAGCAGGCCAAACTGCTCGATGCTGTCGCCGATCTGGTCGATGCGGGCAAGATCCGCAGCACGCTGACCGATGTGATGCGCCCCATCGATGCCGCCAACCTCAGGCAGGCCCATGCCTTGCTGGAGAGCAACCGGATGCGCGGCAAGCTGGTGCTGGAAGGCTGGCCCGATTAACTCAACGCTGCCTTAACGGCGGCCCCGGCATGCAGCGCGGTGGTGTCGAACACCGGCACCGCGCTGTCCTGCGGGCCGACCAGCAGCATGATCTCGGTGCAGCCAAGGATGATGGCCTGAGCGCCGCGTTCCACAAGGCGGGCGATCACCGCGCGATAGGCTTCGCGTGAGGCTTCCAGCACCTGACCCGCCACCAGCTCCTGATAGATGATGCGGTGGACGGTGGCGCGGTCCTCGGCCTCGGGCACGATCACGTCGAGGCCGTGGCGCTCCGTCAGGCGGCCCTTGTAGAAGTCCTGCTCCATCGTGAAGGCGGTGCCCAGCAGGCCGACCTTGGTCAGGCCCTGAGCGCGGATCGCCTCCGCCGTGGGGTCGGCGATGTGGAGCAGGGGGATGGAGACTGCCGCCTCCACCGCGCCCGCCAGTCTGTGCATGGTGTTGGTGCAGATCAGCAGCAGATCGGCGCCTGCCGCTTCAAGGCGCTGCGCGGCATCGGCCAGCTTCTCGCCCAGTGCATCCCATTGGCCATCATGCTGCAGCTTTTCGATCTCGGAAAAATCGAAGGACCACAGCAGGCAGCGCGCCGAAGCCGTCGGCCCCAGCGCATCGCGCACGCCCTCATTGAGGATGCGATAGTATTCGGCGGAGCTTTCCCAGCTCATGCCGCCGATCAGGCCGATGGTGCGCATCAGTGCTGGAACCTGTCGAGCCACATCACCAGCCTTGTCGCCAGCGCGATGCGCATATCCGAAAAGCTGTGATCGGTGGGCAGGGTTTCGGCGTCCATCTGCCTGGCCCCGGCCTTGCGCGCGGCCTGAGCCGCAGCGGCGGCCATGGTGCCGATGCCGCGCTGCGCCCCGATCAGCGCCAGCGGTCGCCCGGCCAGAGCGGGGACTGTGGCGACCAGATCGAGGCTGGGCCCGGCATGCTCCACCTCATCCATGATCGCCTGCTCGCTGGTGCCGGCCAGCGGGGGCATATCGCCGCGCACCTCGTCGTTGAGGAAATCCTCGCGGGCGCTGGGTTTGGAGAAGCTGCGGCCGATGGCGGCGAAATCGGCGGGGTCGATCAGGAAGGCGCCCAGCACTTGGCGGTCGTCCGCCGCCACGCGCGCGGCCACCATGCCGCCCATGCTGTGCCCGGCCACGGCAATGCGCGAGGGATCGATGCGGAATTTGATGATCGTGTCGCGCTGGCGCACGAAAGCCAGGGCATGGGCGCCATCCTCCGCGCAATGGGCGAAGGAGAAGCTGCCCGGGCTGCCCCATGAGCCGCGATAATGCAGCGTCAGCACATTCCATCCGGCGCGGCGCGCGGCCTGCGCCAGATCGAGGTTCTGCTCATTGCCCGGAAAGCCGTGGAACAGCAGCAGCGTGGGATGCGGTCCGGTGCCGGCGGCGGTGTACATCACCGCATTGAGCGCGCCTTCGGGCACGGGAATGACGAAAGCGGACATGCTGGCGGGATGGGCGGTATCGCGCGGCGGATCGGCGGTGACGGCGGCCGGGGCGGGAGCGGGCATCGTCGCCGCTTGCGCGATGGTGGAGGTGGCCAGCAGAAAAGGAAGAAGAACCAAGCGCATCGATGCCCCCTGTGATGATCTCCGGCGCACCGTGCGGCATGGTTTTCCGGCTGGCAAGAGGCGGTTGCGGTTTGATCGCAAAGGCTTTGCGACCAGTTGAGTGCAGCCATGGAACATGGCCCGCGTCCGGCTCTTTCCTAAGGTGAAGGATGAGCCTTCGTCCGATCCGAGATCCATGAGGAGACAGACTATGAGTTCGACCACAGACCGTATTTCGGGCGCCGCCAATTCCGCCATCGGCAAGGTGAAGGAAGCCATCGGCAAGGAAACCGGTGACGCTGAACTGGCCGCCAAGGGCGCCGCTCAGGACGCCAAGGGCAAGGTGCAGTCCGCCACCGGCAAGGCCAAGGACGCGGTCAAGGACGTGATCGACCGCTAAAGGTCGAAGCGTCAAGGATCGACCTGAGCCGGGTCTCGAGGCAGGTTCCCCCTTCCTGCCCGCCCGGCTCCGGCATCCATTGGTTGCGGTGTTTCCCCCCTGTTTCGCCGTGACCATCGGCCCCGCCTGCCCAGGCGGGGCCTTTTGCTTGGGGGCGCGCCAGAGGGAAAGTTTGAGGCCAGTCGCTTCAGGCCAGTCGCAAAGCGGCGTTCAAGGAAGCCGCGACGCCACAATGGCGCGTTCCAGCGCGATGGAATCGAGCGGCTTGGTCACCACCGGCACCTTGGGGCCATGCGCCCATGGCACCTCGCCATAGCCGGTCGAGAAGGCATAGGGCGTGCCATTGCCTTGCAGCACGTCGGCGATGGGCTGGCTGCTCTCATTGCCCAGATTGACGTCGAGCAGGGCGAATTCATAGGTGTTGGCCGCGATCAGGCTGAGCGCCTGCGCCACATTGTTGGCCAGATCGACCGCCTGCGCGCCCAGCGCCAGCAGTTGGTCCTCTGCTTCCATGCCGATGATGATGTTGTCCTCCACCACCAGGGCGCGCTGCGACAGCAGGCTGGCGGCGGGAACAGAACCCGGCGATCCCGTGGGCGAGGGGGTTGGCGTATCATTCATGAATTGCACCCTTTCGGCGGGGATGGTGAACTGGGCCTCAAGGCCCTGAGCATGGAAGGTAACGCGCGCATGGCCGGAGAGTTCGTGCGGGATCGAGCGTTCGACGATGGCCATCGCCATGCGGTCATGCCAGGCGCCGCCCTCGCTCTCGATCCCCGCGCCGCCATGTTCGCGCCATGAAAGGGTGAGGTCTCCCGCTTCGGTCTGCGCGAAATCGACCTGCACCTGCCCCTCGGGCGTGGCCAGGGCGGTGCTGTGGGCGACCAGCTCATGGATCACCACCGCCAGCGTGGTGAAGGCGGAGGGGCGGATCAGCACCTGCGGCCCGGCGATGGTCAGCGCGCCATGGGTTTCCGGAAAGGCGGCCCGCACGGTTTCATGGATCAGCGGGCCCAGCGGGAAGGGCGCCCAGCTGGTGGCATTGACCTGATCGTGGGCGCGGGCCAGCGTGGCGATGCGCGCGCTGACCCGGCTGCAGAAATCGGCCAGCGTGGCCGCGCTGCGCTGGCCCTGGCTGACCATCGCCCCGATCATGTTGAGCGAATTGCGCACGCGGTGATTGAGTTCGGCGATCAGATCCTGCTGACGGCGGGCGGCGGCTTCCCTTTCGGCATTGGAAGCATCGAGCAGTTGCAGGATCACCTCGATCAGCGTGACGCGCAGCTTTTCGGCAATCGCCTTCTCATCGCCGGACCATGGTCTGGACTGGCGGCGGCGCTCTTCCTTCCACAGGGCGAAGCTCTTGCGCGGGGTCAAGCGGTCACCCAAAGGACCGGGGGCCTGCTTGGGCGCGCCGGGGTCGCCCGCCCACAGCACCTCATGGGCATATTCGCGGCGGAACAGCACAAGGAAATCGCGCGGCACGCGCGAGACGGGCACGGCCAGCAGGCCGCAGACGCGGTCTCCGAAAGCCTGCGCCGGGGGATAGACCTGCGCCAGATGATGCGTCGACCAGCAGGCGCCATTGCCCGTGGTGTTGAGGAAGCGCGCCAGATCGAGAAACTGCGCCTGGCTGGGCGTCTGCCCCAGCGAGACATAATCGCCCGCCACATAGCCGACGATGCCGTCGAAGGGGATCACCTGACCGATCAGATCGGCAAAGCGGTCGAAATTGGCGAGCAGCGAGCCGCCATGGGCGACCTGCGCCGTCAGATCGTCATGCAGCCGCGTGGCGGTTTCGTGCTGGGCCAGCGTGGTGCGGATTTCCATCTGCTCCAGCAGGCCGGAGAAGAACTCGCCGAAGAGTTCCGCTGCCGTGCGCGTGGCATAGGGCAGGTTGAGCGGCGCATAATGATGGCAGGCGAACAGCCCCCACAGCTTGCCGCCGCGCAGGATCGAAACCGACATGGAGGCCCTGACCCCCATGTTGCGCAAATATTCGATATGGATCGGCGAGACGGCGCGCAGCCCGCTGGGCGTCAGGTCCAGCGGCTGGCCATCGGCATCCAGAGCCGGCTGGATCGGCACGGGCGTGGCGTCGATGTCGGCGATGATGCGCAGCAGGTTCTGCGTGTAGAGCTTGCGCGCCTGTTTCGGAATGTCGGAAGCGGGGAAATGCAGGCCGAGGAAGCTGTCGATCTGGTCGCCGCGCGCTTCGGCCACCACCTCGCCCGCGCCGGTCTCGTCGAAGCGGTAGACCTTTACCCGGTCGAAGCCGGTCAGGCGGCGCATCTGGCGGGCGGCGATGTCGCACAATTCATCGAGGGTGGAGGCCTGACGCGCGGCATCGAACATCGGGCGCACCAGCGAGAGATAATCCCGCGCCATGCCCTGATGCGCGGGCTCGATCTCCAGCACGAATTGCCGCCCGGCGCGGTAGAGCGCCACATCGAAAGGGCGTCCGCTGGGCGTCAGCGGCAGGCTGAAGAGCCGTTCGACCTGACCGGGTTGCAGTTCGGACAGTCTCTGGCGGATCTGGTCGACGGCGGCGGGGGTGAAGAAGCTGGCGGCGGGGTGGCCCAGTGCTTCCTGCGCCGGACGGCCCAGCAGGGCCTCGCAATTGGCCGAGGCGCGGGCCACGATCCAGTCGCTGGAGAGCGCCACCAGATAGCCGAAGGGCTGGATGCCGCCGATGATGTGGATCGGCTCGAGATCGCAGCTGTTCAGATCGACGCCCTGATCGGGATAGGTCAGGGTCATGAGGGGCACGCAGCCCCGGGGGCAGGCATGGTTTCGGCCAGATGCAGCCCTTGCTCGAAAGCGGCGAAGCTGGCGCGGGCGGTGGCCAGCGCGGCCTCTCGCCCGGCATCCGACCAAGCGTGGTCGCGAAGCGCCTTGACCAGCGGTTGCCACAACGTGCGCAGGCTGGTGTCTTCCATATAGCGGCTGAAGCCGGGCGTGCCGGGCGACCAATAGCCCTGCGTGCGCAGCACCGCCGTGCCCAGCCGCGATCCGATCAGCACATAGGCCGCGCCCGCCGCGCCATCATCGGTCAGGGCAGGCAGAGCGGGCAGCGGCGCGGCGGCGCCCAGATCGGCCAGATCCTGCGCCACCATCGCCTGCACATCGGGCATCACCAGATCAAGCTCATCCTGAAGGAAGCGCGCCGCCAGCGGGGCGACAGCCTGAAGCCCGATGGCATGGGCGGTCAGAAAGCGGGCCATGCCGCCATGGGTGGCGAGGTCGCAGGCGCCCAGCTTGGCGTCCAGCCGCTCATGATCTTCGCGCGTGCCCAGCCTGAGGACATGCCGTAAGTCCTCAGGGCGCATATCCTGTGGCGCCATGACGGACATCGGGGTTTCGGGCATTGCAACCTTCGCTTTCGGTACCGTACCTGAAGCAGAATGCATCAGGAGCCCAAAGGCTCCCTTCTACGGAAAATTCCGGGGAAGCGTTTCGGACGGGTTGCTTACGGGATCGCGCGGGGCCTGTCTCCCCGGAAGATGGGCGCGATGCGACAACAAAACTAGACCATCAGCGCCAGCAGATCCTGCAACCGCGCCTTGGCGAAGCCCACCGAAATGTCCGAGATGCCATAGGGGATCAGCAGCTGATCCTTGCCCAGCAGCAGCGCGCCGCAGGTGTAGACCACATTGGGCACATAGCCCGCGCGGTCGGCATTCTCGGCGGTCAACACCGGCTCGCGCACGCGGCCGATGATGCGCGAGGGATCATCGCGGTCCAGCAGCACGCAGCCCAGCGCATATTTGCGCATCGCCCCCACGCCATGGGTGAAGAGCAGCCAGCCGGCATCGGTCAGGATCGGGCTGCCGCAATTGCCGATCTGGATGAACTCCCAGGGATATTCGGGCTCCATCAGCAGCACGCCCTCATCGTCCCAGCGGTCGATCCGGTCCGACTTGAGGAGGTAGAGGTTCTTGCCGTCCTGGCGGCCGACCATCATATACTGCCCGCCGATCTTCTGCGGGAAGAGCGCCATGCCCTTGTTGCGCCCGGCGCGGCCCTGCACCGGCTCCAGCGTGAAGCGGCGGAAATCGCGCGTGCGCAGCAATTCGCTGCGGATCGAGCGGCCCGAATAGGCGGTGTAGGTGCCCACCCATTCGATGTCGCCATCGCCATGGTCGAGCCGGACCAGGCGCAGATCCTCCAGCCCGTTGGCCTGCTGTTCGGTGATGGGGAAGATCACCGTGTTGGACAGGCTGCTTTCGGGATGGCGCTCCACCTGCACGGGGGCGTCCTCATCCTGAATGCCCAGCCCATGGTCGCAGCGCTGCACGGCGGTGGCGAAAGCGCTTTCGGGCCAGAGGGAAAAGCTGCCCCCCTCTTTCATGGTGCTTTCGCTGGCGATCCCCTCGCGGAAGGCGACCGAGCTGATATGCCCTTCACCCACCGCGCGCAGCGAGAGGATGAAGCGCACCGTGCCCTCCTTCATCCCGCTCTGGTCGGGATGGGGCACGATGGAGGGGTTCATCAGGGCCGCTGCGGCATAGGTGTATTCATGGCAGAAATAGGCGCCGATCAGCTTGCGGCGCGTGGAGGAAAACTCCGCCACGCACAGATCGCGGCGGCCCAGTTCCAGCGCGATGGCCACCTCCTCGAAACGGGCCTCGAACATATGTTCGGTCTGCCAGTGGCGGTCGAGGAAGTCGTGGAGGACGAGTGCATATTCGCGTTCCACCCGCGCCTCATCCAGCCCGGCGACATCGCGCACAAGACGCAAGGCGCGCCCCTCGGGCGCGCCTGCTCCCTGCCACCCCAGATGGAAGGGGCGCAGCACGACCCGCGTGGGGTCGGCATGAAGTCTCTCATCAAGAATATGCAGCGGATTGCGCGAGAGGACGTGCAACTGTTTGTCCAAGGTCGATCCCCTTGATGGGCGTCTGGCTGGCCGTGGAAACGGCTTGTGATTGAAGCTGCGGCGGCTGAAGCCGGCGCAGCAGGCGCGACAGGCTGTGATGGCCAAGCTGGAAGGCCAGTATTGATTCCGCGCCCGAATTTTCGTTACGCCCTCGCGGCGTTACACCGTCCCGGCACCGTCCGGTGGCGAGATCGGCCAGCACGACGCCGCGGTCATTGGCGCCGAAGAACCATTGATACACCTGCCGGGCCTGATCGGTCCACCCCCTGTCGCCGGTTGCGACGAAAGCGCTATGCGCGGCCTCGATGGCGGCCTGCGCTTCAAGCGGTTGTTGGTCAAAGGGTTGCCATGTGCCCTGACGGCCAAAGCTTTCCGAGCCGATGGGGCGGAAATGGCCCTGAATGCCGGTCTGGCAGCGGCTGATCCAGCCCAGCGTTTCCAGCCCGATGGCCAGCCAGTTCTTTTCGCCCAGCAGGTGCCCAGCCTCGATCAGCACCTGGCACAGGCGCGGATTGTCATAGCCCAGCACCGCCTCGAACCACGCCCAGTCCGGGCGGCGGGTCTTGTCGAGCAGATGGGCCAGCATGTTGCAGCTGTCGATCACCATGTCGCGCGCCGCGCCATGGCGGTGACCGGCGCGCATCAGCGCCAGCGCGCCCAGCGCGGCGAAACCCATGGCGCGGGGGCTCTGCAGGGGCTCGATGCTGGCGATCACCGTGTCGAAGAGGTCGAGCGCCCAGGCCTTGATGTCGGGCAGGGGCGAATGCTCCACCGTATGGCCCAGCGCCCAGAGCGCGCGGCCATTGGAATCCTCCGAACCCTCGGTTTCGCACCAGGTCCGGTCGAAGTTCATGAAGTTGCGGAAGCGGCCCTTTTCCGGGTTCCAGGCATATTGGATGAAGGCGGCGTAGCAGATGCTCCAGCGCAGGCGCTCGCTTTCGCTGAGCGAGGTGGAGACATTCATCAGCATCAGCGCGCGGGCGTTGTCATCCAAACAATAGCCATGGTGGCGATCCGGCACGATGCCGACAGAGTGCTGCAGCATCCCCGTGGCATCGCTCATGGCGAAGACGGCGGAGAGGCCCGGCACCATCTGCGGCGACACCGGCTGGGGCGAGGGGGCCACGGTCGAGCGCACCAGCGCCGCCCCGGCCTTGGCGAATTGCGGCCAGATCGTCTGGCGGCCACGCTGATAGGCGCGCAGCTTGGTGGCCATCAACGCCTTGGGATCGTCGAGCAGGGCGTTCACCGCCTGGGCGATGGCTTCGGGCGCATTGCTGTCGATCAGGCGGCCCACGCCATCGGTCAGCAGTTCGCGCGCATGGACATAGGGCGTGGAGACCACCGCCTTGCCCAGCGCCACCGCATAGCTGAGCGTGCCCGAGGTGGACTGGCCCAGATTGAGGTAGGGCGTGATGTAGATATCGCAGGCCTCGAGCTGGTCGAGCAGCTCATCGGTATCGAGGAAGCGGTTTTCCCAGACGATATGCCTGGCCACGCCCAGCTCCTGCGCGCGGGCGATCAGGCCCTCGCGGTAGCTTTCGCCATCGCGGGCCAGCAGCACCGGATGGGTAGCGCCCAGAATGCGATAGACCACGTTCGGGTGCCGCGCGATGATCGCGGGCAGCGCCTCGATCACCTGTTCCAGACCCTTGCCGGGGCCGAGCAGTCCGAAGGTGGTCAGCACCTGCTTGCCATCCAGCGCCATGCGGGCCTTGGCGCCTTCCTCGCCGCCGAAGGGGCGGTCGGGCGCGCCATGTTCGATGATCTCGATCAGCGCGGGGTCGGCCTTGTAGGCGCAGGCCAGCAGATCGGCGCCATGGCGCGACATCACCATCACCTTGCTGGCGCGGGTCAGCAGATGCTCGGTGACGGCGCGCTGCCCTTGCGAAGGCTCGGCCAGCACGGTGTGGAAGGTGATGAGCACCGGGGCGGCCACGCCATCGACCAGCTCGCGCACCAGATCGCCATCGGGACCGCCAAAGATGCCGAACTCATGCTGCAGCCAGACCACATCGGCGCCGCTTTCGTTGATCAGCCGCGCGGCGCGGGCATAGGCCTCGGCATTGTCGGCCTCGATGGTGCGGACATGGTCTTCATAGCTCAGGCCGGAACCCTGCTGGTCGAGCGCATAGACATCGACGTCGATGTCGGGGATGAAGGCGGCCAGCTTCTCGCGGATGTCGCAGGTGAAGGTGGCGATGCCGCAGCGACGCGGGGTGTAGGTGCCGATCAGCGCCACGCGCAGGCGGGGCTTGCGGGTTTCCGGGGCGAAGAGATCGACCACGTCGGCAACGGTGTAATCGGAAAGGGTCTGATCGCGCAGGCTGGGGAAGTCATGGGTCATCGGGGGCTTCCCTCTGGCGGCGATCCGGTTGATCCGGGGCTCATCTCGACAATGGGTCAGCGATGGCGGAGTTCCACGCTATTCCGGCAAAAACCGACCTTTGGTATGATGTTTGCGACCAAGGCATGGTCGCAGGTCCGAAGGGTATGATCAGGCGAACCATGCCCGTGGTTTTTCCACGCCGGTGCGGGCCTTTGCGGGCGGTTTTGAGGGGATGGAGATCAGCCTGCCGCGATCATTTGATCTTCTTGGCGATCTTGGCCATCAGGTTTTCGAATTCCGGCGGTACGCCTTCATCCACGGCGGCATTGTAGAAGTCGCGGATGTCCTTGCCCCATCCGGTCTGCTCGAGCAGCTTGTCGGAGCTTTCGGGTGGCTTGCCGCCAAACAGGGAAGGGCTGGTATCGGGCACGGTCAGCTTCCAGTCGAGAAATCATCATGGCATGGCGGCGACTGTATCGCCGTAACAACCCTTGGCGAGATTATCGCCAAAGAACGGCGTTACGAGCAAAATCGCAGCGCCATGCCCTGAAATCGGAATGTTGTCCCCCGGCGAATGTTCCGCATTGCACAACGGCTGGGCGCAAGCGGCATGCGCCGGGGCGAGCAGGATCAGGCATTCAGATTAGAGCCGAAGAACAGCGCCTGGCTGATGGTGGTCAGCACGGTTTCCTCGCGGAAGGGCTTGCTGATCAGCAGGGTGGGCTCCAGCCCCTCGCCGGTCAGCAGCTTTTCGGGGAAGGCGGTGATGAAGATCACCGGCACCGGGCCGATTTTCAGAATGTCCTCGATGGCATCGATGCCCGAGCTGCCATCGGCCAGCTGAATGTCGCTGAGCACCAGCGTGGGGCGGTGCAGCGCATAGGCTTCACGCGCCTGCGAGGCGGTGGTGGCGCTGGCGACGATGCGATGGCCCGCGCTGCTGACGATATCGGCCAGATGGGTGGAGATCAGCGGCTCATCCTCGATGATGAGCACATCGGCCACATTGTCACGCGCGATATCGGCCAGCGCTTCCTTCACCAGCTCCTCGGCTTCCTCATCCGAGACGGCCAGGATCTGCGCGGTTTCGGGGATCGAGAAATCCTCCAGCTGGCTGAGCAGCAGGGCCTGGCGGCGCAGCGTGGAGACGCGGCCCAGCTGCGAGGGGCTGCCATCTTCCGGCCCGGCGCCATCGCGGCCCACATCGGGGTCCACCGAGGTCCAGACGCCGGTGAAGGCATGATAAAGGCCGACGCGGCTCTGCGAGATGCGCTCCAGCAGATCGGCGTCTTCCAGCGCGGCGTTCAGCGTCATGCGCACCAGATTGTCGCCCATCGACTGCGATCCGGTCACCGCGCGGGCATAGCGGCGCAGATAGGGCAGGGAGGATGCCAGAGCCTGGGTCGGAGATGTTTGGGCAGTGGGGTTGGGGCGATCCGAAGTAAGCGGCATCAAACGATCCTTGATCCTGGCAGGACAGCCACGCTCCGGCGTCAGGCCTCTGCCGATCGTGCTGATAGGACGCCGATCTGCGGAAATTCCCCCTGCGCGCCCGGGCGCTGTCTTGAAGCTTTACGATTTTGCCGCCCGCTTGTTCCGCCTCATGCCGCGCAGCCGGGAGAAAATTATTTTTTGTATCAGCCGATCCTTGCGCGGAACCCCGGATTTCTGCGGTTCTGGCAGGGGTGGCGAAGGGGTCGAACCGTGCAACGGGCTGGATATGCTGCGGAACCTATGCCGATCCCGGCCATTGAAGGGTTAACACAGACGACGGGAGACACCCCATGATCGAGCAGACGATCGAACAGAACAAGCAGCTCGCTCCCCAGCCGAATGCTGTGGCCAGCGGCGCCAGGATCCAGGGCAAGATCGAAGGCGATCCGCTTTCGGACGCCGATTTCCACAAGGAACTCACCGCCGCCATTCCGCATCTGCGCGCCTTCGCCCGCATGCTCTGCGGCGACCGCGACCGGGCCGACGATCTGGCTCAGGAAACGCTGATGAAGGCCTGGGCCGCGCGCGACCGCTATGTGGCGGGCAGCAGCTTCCGCGCCTGGACCTACACCATCCTGCGCCATCACTATTTCGGTCAGGTCCGCCGCGAACGCTTCGTGGGCGAATATGACGAGACCGAGGCCGAGCGCATCCTCAACATCCAGGGCTCGCAGGAAGGCCGCCTCGAAGCCGCCGACGTGCTGCGCGCTCTGGCCACGCTGCCCGCCGCCCAGCGCGAGGTGCTGGTGCTGGTCTCCATCGGCAGCGTCAGCTACGAGGAAATCGCCGAAATCTGCGGCGTGGCGCTGGGGACGGTGAAGAGCCGCATCGCCCGCGCCCGTGCGGCGCTCTCCGCCGCCATCGACAGCGGCGTGCTGCCCGATGCCCGCAGCAGCTTCGTGCTGAAGGGCGAAGTGCTCGACGCTTTCCTTGAGGAGCTGCGCAAGGTCGCTCCGCCTCATATCATCGCTCGACTGGCAGCCTGACCCTTCCTGCCAGCGCAACCGGCGGCGTCCTTTCGGGGACGGCCGCCGGTTTTCGTTTGGGCGGTTCAAGCCGCCGCGAAGGCCAGATGGATCAGCGGATAAGGTCTTCCTTGGCCATCAAGGGCAGAACGGCCTGTCCGCCTGAAGCCCATGCGCTCATAAAAGCCCAGGGCCTGGTGGTTCTGCTCGTTGACATCGGTCGTCATGCCGGGGTGCAGCGCAAGGCCATGCCGTACCAGCGCGGCGCCGATCCCCGTCCCGCGATGCGCCGGATCGACGAACAGGGCTTCCATATGCCCATCGTCGATCAGCATGAAGGCCAGAGGAACATCCTCGGCATCCACCGCCAGCCAAAGCTGCGCCTGAGGCAGGAAGCCGCACACCAGATCATCCAGTGCAAGGCGATCCTCGCGGGTGAGAAAATCATGCGTGGCGTCCACGGCGGCGCGCCAGATGGCGATGATGCGCGGGCTGTCCCCGGGGCGCGAAAGTCGGATCATGGTCATGAGGGCGCGTTACAAAAGCGCGGCCTGCTCCGCCACACTTTCAGCGCAAAGGCGCAACCAGTTCCGCCCGCAGGCCCGGCGCGGTGTTGGTGACGGTCAGCTTGCTGCCCAAAGCCTCGCTCATGGTGCGGATCAGTTGCGAGCCCAGACCTGTGCCCTTGGAAGGGGCGGCGGGATCGTAACCGCGCCCATCGTCCTCCACCGCCAGACGGTATGCAGCATCGCCCTGCGCCTGCAGATGGATGCGCACCTCGCCCGGCTCATGCTCGGCATAGGCGTATTTGCAGGCGTTGCTGACCAGTTCGTTGATCAGAATGCCCAAAGTGACCGCCACGGAAGCCGGCAGCACCAGCGGATCGACGAAGACCCGCATCACGCGCGGCGAGGCCTCGCTCGAAAAGCTGCCCGCCAGATCCTCGGCCAGACCCAGTACATAGCTGTCCATCGCGATGGTGGTGGAGGCGCCGCCCACGTAAAGCTGGCGATGCACGCGCCCCACGGCATGGATGCGCTGGCGGATGTCGCGCAGCATGGCCTGCGCTTCCTCGCCCCGGGCGATGCGCGATTGCAGCGTCACCACGGCGGAGACCATCTGCAGGCTGTTGGCGACGCGATGGTTCATCTCGCCCAGCATGGCTTCCAGCTTGATGTTGGTTTCACGCAGCTGCTGTTCGGCCAGCTCCTTCTCGATCAGCGTCTGGCGCGCGGCCAGAGCCTGCCCGATGGTGCGGGTGAGCAGATCGAAGAAATCCTCGCTGACGGTCTTGATGACATAATCGACCGCGCCCGCCTTCAGCGCCGCCACCGCGATGCTGGTCTCTTCCGAGCCGGTCACATAGATCACGGCGGGCGGATTGGGCAGCGCCATCAGCTGGTCGAGCGTCTCCAGCCCGTTCTGCTCCGGCATATAGTGATCGAGCGCGACCACATCGAACGTATGCCCCGCTTCTTCCTGTGCGCGTGCCAGCGCCACGCCCTGCCTGCCGCTGTCGCAGGTGGTGACATCGAAACCCTCGCGCCCCAGCCGCCGCTTGGCGAGCAGGCACAGGCCCTCGTCATCGTCGATATAGAGCAGGCGTGGCCTGGCAGACATCGGGGGTGACGGCATCAGAGCCCGGCGTCCGGCACCTGGATCACCGAGAGGAACAGGCCCAGCTGGCGGATGGCGGCGGCGAAATTCTCGTAATTCACCGGCTTGGTGATGTAGACATTGCAGCCCAGATCGTAGCAGCGCTCGATCTCATGCTTGTCGTCGGTGGTGGTCAACACCACCACGGGGGTGCGGCGCAGATGCTCCTCGGACTTGATCTTCGTCAGGATGTCGATCCCGCTCATGTCCGGCAGGTTGAGGTCCAGCAGGATCAGCGCCGGGCCATTGTGCAGCGGGCCTTGGGGAGCGTTGAAGATGAACTCCAGCGCGTCATGGCCGTTGGAAAGATGAACGATCTCGTTGGAAATCCCGGCGCGGCGGATGTTCTTCTCGATCAGCAAGGCATGGCCTTCATCGTCCTCGATCATGATGATGGTGACGCTGTGATGGGTCTGGTGCGTGGTCATGGCTGGGGGGAGCTTTGCGATCCGGAGTGATGACGGGGCAGGTGTATGGTGAAGATGGCACCCTTGCCAAGCGCGGAATCGAGCGTGACCGTGCCATCCAGCCGATAGGCCAGCGCGCGCACATGGGCCAGCCCGATGCCCTCGCCGGGCCGGTCCTGCTGGCCGGAGCGGCGGAACAGGTCGAAGACGCGCTCATGATCGCGCGGGTCGATGCCCCGGCCCTGGTCGGCCACGCTGATCTCGATATGCTCGCCGACTGCGCGGCCCGCGATGCGGATCTGCGGCGGGGCGGCGCCCGCGCCATATTTCAGCGCATTTTCGACCAGATTGGCGATCATCTGCTCCAGCCCCATGCGGTCGCTGAAGATGCGGGGCAGGGGGGAGGCGATCTCCACCTGCGCGCCGGTCTCCTCGATCCGCATATGCAGCGTGTCGATCACGCCCTGCACCACTGTGTCCATATCGAGCCATTCCGGCGCGATCTCCCGCCGCCCGAGGCGCGAAAGGCGCAGAATGGCATTGATCAACCGGTCCATCTTCTCGGTGGAGGTGCGGATGAAGCGGATGGCCTCGGGCAGATCCTCGCGGATGATGGTGACGGTGGCCGGGGCGATGGTGTCGGGGCGTTCTTCCTGCGCCTTGTCCAGCAGGCTGGTCAGCGTCCGGGTGGCGGTCTCCATTTCGGCGGTGAAGCCCATCACATTGACCAGCGGCGAACGCAGATCGTGGCTGACGATATAGGCGAAGCGCTGGATCTCGCTGTTGGCGCGTTTCAGCTCGGCGGTGCGTTCCTGCACGGCGGCTTCCAGACCGGTGTTGGCCATGCGCAGCGCCTGGCGCTGGGCATCGATCTCACGCGTGTAGGTCTGGATGGTGGTGAAGGTCAGCGTGCCCATCGCCACCAGCAACAGGCCGGTCAGGCCCAAGGCGATGTAGAAGCCCCGCTCGATGCCATGCTGGCGGGCGCTGCGATAGGCCAGCAACTGGTCCTCATGTGTTTGCATCGCGCGGGTGATGCGGAAGATCAGATTGTTGGGCCGATCAACCAGCGCGCCCGTTATCAGAGCGCCTTGGACGGGCAGCCCCGCCTGCACTTCGATCTGCGCCGCGATGGCGGTGAGCAGCGGGATGCGGGCCTGCTGGCGCGGATTGTCGGCGGTCAGCATGGCCAGTCGCGCGATGCTCTGATCGAGTTGGGTGCGTGCCGCGGTGAGCGGCCCCTCGCTCTCGATGGTCAGATCCTGATTGCGGCGCAGATTGGCGGCCACCAGCCTGGTCGAGGCCAGCCGCAGCGCGATGATCTGGCTCTGCACCTGATAGGTATGGGCGATCAGCCTGGTCTGGCGCTGGTTCATCGCCATCAGCACGCCCGCGGAGATCACCACGCCCAGCAGCGCGGCAAAGCCCAGCCCCATGAACCGCATCAGCGAGCGGCGGAAACGGCGCTGCGCGGCCTGGCCCTGAGGCATCAGCGCAGCACCTCCTGGCAATCGGTGACGAGCCTGTCGCCCGAACCCTTGTCCTGCGCCGACAGGCTGCAGCCGCGCGCGCAGGCGAAACCGGCGGAGCGGGGGCGGCTCATGCTGGCCGCGCGCGCGTTGGCGGAGCGCAGGGCGGCAAGGCATTGCGGCCCGTCGCTGTAAGGCCCGCTGACGTGTGGCGGGGCATCGCTCATCACATCGGGATAGGTGTAGCCATGCCAGTCCTGACCGTCCGAAGGGGTGCAACCGGCCAGCAGCGCCGCGCCGGACAGTGCGGCAAACAGGCCCGGGCGACGGGGCAAACGCCATTCACGCCCCCGGTGGGCCGCCTTTCCGGCACGGAACGTCACGTCGCCATTCTCGCTATCCCCTTATCGTGGCGATGGAACATTGCTCGGGGTCTCCTGTTCCATCGACCATAGCAAGGTTTGGCGCAACTTGAGGAGACGGTACAATGGGTATCCTTATCTGGCTGTTGATCGGTGCCGTGGTCGGCTCTCTGGCAGGCATGATCATGCGCGAGAGCTTTGGACTGATCGGCAACATCGTGGTCGGCATCGTGGGTTCGGCCATTGGCGGCGCGATTTTCGCGCGTGGTGACATCAACAACAGCCCGCTGACGGTGGGCACCTTCGCGGTCTCGCTGCTGGGGGCCATCGTTTTGCTGGCCATCGTCAATCTGGTGCGTCGCGGGTCATTGACCTGAGCGGCCGCCATCACGGGGAAAATGCCATGAACAAGCTTTTGACGGGGATGGCCGCCTTGGCGCTGGTGGCGGGCGTTTCGGCCTGCTCCAAGCCTGACACGGCCTCGCAGGCTTCGGATTCGGCGCAGGCCGATGCGGCGCTGAGCAGCGCGGGCAAGGATTTGCAGGCCGGTCTCGGCAAGATCGGCGATGCGGCCAGCCACACCGCCGACAGCATCGAGGCTTCGGGCAAGGAACTGGCCAAGCAGAGCAAGGCCGCCGCCGCCGATGCGGCCAGCGATGCCAGCACGGCAGCCGCCAAGGCCTCCAAAGACCTGCGCAAGTAATCCAGCCGATTGGTGCGCAGACAGCGCCGCCGTTCCGCATCAGCGGGGCGGCGGCGTTGGCTTTTGTACGCCACGCCCTGCCGCGCACAGGCTGCGGCGCGGGACCAAATCGCCGCGTGAAGACTTGGAAACGGCATGCAGCAACCTGCGCGCCCGATGCGGCGCGCCGATGGGAGACACGCCGATGACGATGGTCGAAACCCGCGATGGCACGCAGCTTTTCGCCAAAGCCTGGGGGCAGGGCCGCCCGGTGGTGCTGATCCACGGCTGGCCGCTCTCTTCCGACAGCTGGGACCCGGTCGCCAACCGCCTCGCCGATGCCGGTTTTCAGGCCATTGCCTATGACCGGCGCGGCTTCGGCCGCTCCGACCAGCCCTCGGGCGGCTATCATTACGACACCTTCGCCGATGATCTGGCCGATGTGATGGCCCATTTCGGCGCCAGCCGCGATGTGGCGCTGGTCGGCTTCTCGATGGGCGGGGGCGAGGTGGCACGCTATATGTCGCGCCATCAGGGCAAGGGGGTCAGCCAGGTGGCGCTGATCAGCTCGGTGGTGCCCTATATGCCCAAGACCTCGGACAATCCCGAGGGCGTGCCGCTCGAGGTCTTCGACGAGATCGAGAAGGGCCTGCTGGGCGACCGCGCGCATTTCCTCGCCGGTTTCTTCAAGCAGTTCTTCGGCGTCGGCCTGCTGGAAAAGCCGGTCAGCCAGGAAGTGCTGGACAATGCCCTGCAGGTGGCGATGCGGGCGGGTCTGCGCCCCACGCTGCAGGCCGCGCGCGCCTTTGCCACCACCGATTTCCGCGGCGATCTGCCCAGCATCCATGTGCCCACGCTGATCGTCCACGGCACGGCGGACAAGACGGTGCCCATCGCCGCCACCGCGCATGAGGTGGCCGCTCGCCTGCCGCGCGCCGTGCTGGTGGAGTATGATGGCGAACCCCATGGCGTTTTCGCCACGCAGACGCGCCGCCTCTCCAACGATCTGATCGCCTTTCTCGAAGGCAGCGGCATCGTGGTCAACGAAGGCCCCACGCGGCAGGAACTGATCGACGATGCCACCGCGCAGATGGTCGTCGCGCCCTCGCTGTAAGGCGGGGCCGGGCGGGTCGCATCCCAAGGCGGCCCGCCCTTTTCGCGCCCGTGGAACAGAGCGCTGTCCAGCGCATTGCATCAGGGCAGACCGGTAAAGGAGCCCGTGATGGCAACGCTTCTCAAGGACACATTCACCCCCACCGAAACGCTGCGTGCCGAAGCGCGCAAGCATGTCGAACAAGGCCCGGTCACCGAAAGCTATCCGGAGGATCGCCCGATCATCGTCGAGCAGCTCAACCGCGCTCTGGCCACCGAATGGGTCTGCGTGCTGCGCTATCTGCGCCATGCCTATTGCATCAGCGGCGTGATCGCCGAGCCGATCAAGGCCCATTTCCTTGAGCATGCCCGCGAGGAACAGATCCATGCCGGAAAGCTGGCCGAACGCATCGTGCAGCTTGGCGGCGAGCCCGATCTCAACCCCGCCACGCTGACCAAGCGCTCGCACGCCGAATACAAGACCGGCGAGTCCATCGAGGACATGATCCGCGAGAACCTCATCGCCGAGCGCATCGCGGTGGAAGCCTATCGCGAGCTGATCCGCTTTATCGGCGATCGCGATCCCACCACCCGCGTGCTGCTGGAAGGCATTCTGGCGCAGGAAGAGGAACATGCCGACGAGCTGCGCGATCTGCTCGAGAACTGATCGATGACGGCTGACGCCGGGGCGCCTCCATCCCGACGCATCATCACCGGCAAGCGCGTGCTGCTGCTGTTCGGCGCAGCATTGGTCGCGGGGGGCGGAGGGCTGTGGTATGCCATGTGGCATCACCGCGCCCCCTCCGGCCCGCCGCCGCGCGCGACCGAGATGGCGGTGCCCCCGGCGATCAGCTCGACCATTGCCGTGCCGCTTTCCAGCGATCTGGGGGTGCTGCAACGGCTGCTGGAACAGGAGATCCCGCAGGATCTCTGGACCATCGACCAGCCTGGCGCCACCTGCGCGCAGCCTCAGAAGGTCCGGCTGTTCGGCGCGGACATTGGCGTCACCCCCAAGCTGAAATGCCATATCGTGGGCGTCGCGCGTCGCGGGGCGATCACGCTGCATGGGCAAGGTCAGGTGATCGTGGCCGATCTGCCGATCACCGCCGATGTGCGCGCGGAAAATGTCGGCGGGCTGGTCAATGCCCATGCCACCGGCAGCGCCATGGCCCATGCGCGCATCAGCCTCTCGCTCAGCCCCGACTGGCACGCCCATGGCAAGATCGCCCTGGCCTATGACTGGTCCACCCCGCCCGGCATCGATCTGCTGGGCCAGCGCGTGACCTTCACCGACAAGGCCGACGAAAAGCTCAAACCCCTGATCGCCAAGCTGCAGGCCAAATTGCCCGAGCAACTCGACAAGCTGAACCTGCGCCAGCAGGTGCAGGGCCTCTGGGCCAAGGGCTTTACGGTGCTGAACCTCAATCAGGACAATCCGCCGGTCTGGATGCGGATCGTGCCCCAGCGCATCGACTATGGCGGCTACACCATCGCCGGCAACCGGCTGACGCTCAACCTTGGCATGGTGGCGCTGACGCAGGCGATTGTGGGCCAGCGCCCCGCCGATCCCGCGCCCACCCCCTTGCCAGCGATGGGCAAGGCATCCCCCACCGACCAGCAGGTGAAGATTTTCGCGCCCGTCCTCGCCGATTACGACCAGCTTGTGCCCGTGCTGGACAAGGCGCTGGCCAAGCGTTCTGCCAAGCCCTTCGTGCTGCCGGGCATCGGCCCGGTGACAGCCAGCTTCGGCAACATCGAGGTCTTCGGCGCCAGCAAGGGCCGCATCGCCGTGGGCGCCGATGTGACGGCCTCTGCCGGGTCCGGTGCCGCAGGCGCCACCCATGGCCGCATCTGGTTCGCCGCCAAGCCTGACAACGCCGACGGCAGCCAGCTGGTCCATTTCACCGACCTCTCCGTCAGCGGCGGCACCGACAATGCCGGCGGCGACCTGCTGCTGGCCATCGCCAATTCCCCCGGCTTCTCCGGCGCGGTGGCGGATGCTCTGCAGCAGAATTTCGCGCGCGATTACAACAAGCTGATCGTTAAAATCCAGCGCGCCATCGATGAGCGCCAGCAGGGCGATTTCCGCATCAAGGCGCATCTGGCCGAGGCGAAGAACGGGCGGATGGCGCCTTATGCCAATGGGCTCTACATGCCGGTTTGGTTGCGCGGGCAGGCGAGTATTGCCTATGCTCCGGGGGGTAAGGGAGGGAAGTAGGCCTCCGGCGGGCAAAGGGCCATCGCCCTTTGCAATCCCTTGAGTGTCTGCGTTGCGCATCGGGTTCGGCTAAGGCGCGAGTTTGCCGCGCCGCAGGCAGGGATTGCTGGCGCAGCCTGTCGGTCTCCGATTTGATTGCCTGCGGCGCTTTATGTCGCGCAGGTGGAGAGGCTGGGGGCCAGGCTTCGGCGCCACTGCCTTATCGTCGGAAGACGTCATGGGAGCGCGAGGGGGTAACCCCCTCGCATTGTCTTTTTCCGTCTTCTACGCGGAGCGTTCGTGAGTCAGACTGACGCTGGCCTTCCAGACCTCACCGGGAGACAGTGCCAGCACGCCCGGCTTCTGGAAAATATCTCCCGCGAAATCGTCCGCATCGGCGTGGCCTTGCCATGGCTCGATGCAGATGAAGTCGGCGTCGGGTTTGGTCCAGATGCCCAGGTCGGGCAGGTTCTCGGTCTGGAGGCGGATCGCGGGGCCGCCGGGAGAGGTGTAGGTCAAGGCGTGGCTGTTCACTTCGGGAAAGATCAGCGCGTCCTGCTCGAACAGCGCGTCGCGCAGGCAAAGGTCCTGCCCTTCCAGCGGCGAGGGTTCGCTGCGCGCCAAGAGCCCGTTGCTGTCGAGGCGGGCGATGTCGGGCGCTTCGGGCTTGTCGAACAGGATGCGATGCGCCGCGCGCAGGCCACCTTGAGGGAGCGGCCAGCGCAGGGCGGGGTGGAACCCGAAGCTGAAGGGCATGGGGGTGTCACCGCGGTTGGCCACTTCGGCGCCGATGGTGAGCGTGTTGCCGTTGATGGCGTAGCTGATCGTCAGGGCGAAGGCGAATGGGTAGGCGGCGCGGGTCTCGGCATTGTCCTCCAGCCGGAAGAGGGCGTGATTGTCGTCATGGGCGCCCGGCGTGAAGCGCGCGTGGCGGGCAAAGCCGTGGCGGGGCAGGCGGTAGACGTGGCCATCATGGCGATAGCTGTCATCGCGCAGGCGGCCGACAATGGGAAACAGGATCGGCGCGCGGCCCGACCAGATCTCGGGATTGCCGTTCCACAGCAGATGGCCGCCGTCGCGGTCGCGCAGGAACCAGAGTTCCGCGCCCTGCGGATTGATTGCGGCATCCAGCCCGCCCGGGGCGCCGATGGGGATCAGACCCTCAGGGGGAGCGCCCTGCGGCAGGGCGGGGATCAGCGGGGATTGGTCGTTCATGACTCGAAAATGACCGGAAGGCCCGGGTGTTCCGGACTGCGCCCCGCCTGAGGCCGCCTGTTTGAGCCTGAGCGTGTTGCGAAAGCGGCAAGCGCCCATGCCGCCAAGGGCATTGCCTGTATGGGCGGGGGAGGCCTATGGGGAGCCTCGCGCTGACATCCCCCCCTCAGCCGCTTCATCGAAGGACAATCCATGCCCCATCCGCAGGCTGGCGCCACCGCTGCCGCTCGTCCCTCTGTCACTCCGGCGCTTCCCACGCTGGCGATGGCGGTGGCCACGGGGATGGGCGTGGCCAACATCTATTACAACCAGCCGATGCTGGGGCTGATCGAGCGCGAGATGCCCGGCCCGCTCTCCGCCATGCTGCCGATGGTCACGCAATTGGGCTATGCGGCGGGGCTGCTGCTGCTGGTGCCGCTGGGCGATCTGCTGGAGCGGCGTCGGCTGATCGTGGTGCAGTTCCTGTTGCTGGCGGGCGCTCTGGCGCTGCTGGCGATCGCGCCCAATGCGGCGATGCTGCTGCTGGCGGCGGCGGTTGTGGGGGCCATGTCGACCGTGGCGCAGCAGATCGTGCCCTTCGCGGCCCATCTGGCCAGCCCGGACAAGCGCGGCGCGGTGGTGGGCACGGTGATGTCCGGCCTGCTCTGTGGCATTCTGCTGAGCCGCACGCTGGCGGGCATCGTGGGCGGCCATGCCGGATGGCGGGCGATGTTCGCGCTGGCCGTGCCGCTTTCGCTGCTGGCCGGCGGTTTGATGCGCTGGCGCCTGCCGCACAGCAAGCCCGACGCCGGGCTGGGCTATGGCGCGCTGCTCGCCTCCATGGAGCATCTGTGGCGCGATTTTCCCGCGCTGCGGCTGGGGGCGATCAGCCAGGGGCTGGTCTTCGGCTCGTTTTCGGCCTTCTGGTCGATCCTGGCGCTGCATCTGCAGGAGCCGCGTTTCGGGCTGGGCGCCGGGGCGGCAGGGCTGTTCGGCGTGATCGGCCTTGTCGGCGTGGCCGCCGCGCCGCTGGCGGGTCGCGTCGCCGACAAGCATGGGCCGCGCCCGATGATCGTGGCGGGCGCGCTGGTGGTGGTGGCCGGATGGGTGGTGATCCGCCTGTGGGATACGCTGGCAGGCATGGTGCTGGGGGTGATCGCGCTCGATTTCGGGGTGCAGATTGCCCTGATCTCGAACCAGCATATCATCTTTTCGCTGAAGCCCGAGGCACGCTCGCGGATCAACACCATCTTCATGGCGGTGATGTTCGTGGGCGGCGCCTTGGGCTCGGCGGGCGCGGCATGGGGCTGGGCGCATGGCGGCTGGCGGATGGTGGCGCTGATCGGTCTGGGCGCTTCGGGTCTGGCAGCGGCGATCCAGCTGTTTTTCGCGCGAAAATCTTCGGCCCAGACCTAGGTCGCCCTTGACCATGGGGCGGAACGGGGCGATCTTTCGAGCGTTTGTTGACGGGGGGTAGTGCGAAGGAAGAGAACAGGCATGTGGTTGCTTGACCGTTTGTTGCGCCGACTGATCCGCCATGGATCGCTGCAGATCACCAATGCCGATCTTCGCGTCTACACATACGGCCAACCCAGCGACAACCCGATCAAGCTGACCTTCACCGACAAGCGCACCGCCAACCATATCGCCCGCTATCCCGCTCTGGGCGCGGGTGAGGCCTATATGCGCGGCTGGATGGTGGTTGAATGCCCGCATGACATTCGCGATCTGGTGCTGATGTTCAGCGCCGAGGCGCGCGCCGCCAAGACCCACATGCAGGCGCCGGGCAAGCTGCGGAACCTGTTCGACAAGATCGGCTGGTGGGCCGACCAGTTCAACTATCGCAAGCGCGCCAGCAGCAATGTGCGCCATCATTACGACCTCAACCGCCAGTTCTACGAGCTGTTCCTCGATGAGGACCGGCAATACACCATGGCCTACTTCGCCGATGACAAGGCCACGCTGGAGCGCGCCCAGCTGGAGAAGAAGGCGCTGATCGCCGCCAAGCTGCATCTGCCCAGCGATGGCGACGCGCAGGGCATGCGCCTGCTGGACATCGGCTGCGGCTGGGGCGGATTGGCGCTCTATCTCAACCGCCATTACGGCTGCGAGGTGCTGGGCATCTCGCTGGCGCCCGATCAGGTGAAATTCGCCCAGGAACGCGCCGAGGCTGCGGGCGTGGCGGACAAGGTGCGCTTTCAGCTCGTCGATTACCGCGACCTGAAGGACCAGTTCGACCGCATCACCAGCGTGGGCATGATCGAGCATGTCGGTGCGCGGCATTTCGGTGAGTATTTCGGCCATACCTTCGACCGGCTGAAGGATGATGGCATCATGCTGACCCACACCATCGGGCGCACCGGCGGGCCGGGCTTCACCGATGCCTGGACGCGCAATTACATCTTCCCCGGCGGCTATATCCCGGCGATGAGCGAGCTGGTGAAAGCCATCGAACGCAGCGGCTGGCAATTGGCCGATGTGGAGATCCTGCGCTATCATTACGGCCATACGCTGGCCGAATGGTATCGCCGCACCACGCTGCATGCCAAGGAAATCACCGCGCTTTACGATGAGCAGTTGCTGCGCATGTGGCAGTTCTATCTGGCCGGGGCCGAGCAGGCCTTCCGCAATGACGAGATGGTCAATTTCCACCTGCAGAGCGTGAAGCGGCAGGATGTGCTGCCCATGACCCGCGATTACATCGCCACCGAGATGCAGCGTCTGATCGGTGAGGAAGCCCCGCCGCAATGGCATCTGGCGCCCAGAGTGGCTTGAAGCGCGTGGCTTGAAACGCGTGGCCTGAAGGTGAATGGCCGGGCAATCATGCCCGGCCATTTCCGTTTCACATGCTCAGCTTGTTCAGCATGGTGATATGGTCGCGCACCACGGGCACGATGTTGTCGGCCACCACCTTCAGCTGAGGCGTGTCGCCACCCGCGCCATAGCTCTTGTGCAGGGCGAGGGCGGCCTGATGGCCTTCCTTCTGATCCTCGATATAGAGCTTGTCGGCATCCTCGCCCTTGGCGGCCTTGATGGCGTCCAGCTTCTGCTGCAGCTCGGGCGTCAGCGTGGGTTCGGGCGCCTTGATGCCCGCCGCCATGGCCGCCTTCTTCACCTTTTCCGTGGATTCCGTATGCGCGGAAATCATCATCTTGGCGAAATTCTCGATCTCGGCATTCTTGGTGGTCTTGAGGATCGCGCGTGAGGATTCGATCTCGAACTTGTCGCCCGCGCCCGCCTTTTCCAGATAGGTCTTGGCATCGGTCACGGGTGCGGTGTCCGATGCGCTTTCACTGGAGACCGCTGCGGGATCGTCGAGCGCGGCGCTGCTGCTGACGGCATCGGAGGTGGAGGGCGCCTTCTGGCAGGCCGCCAGCGCCAGCGCGGGCAGCAGGGCGGGCAAGGTGAACCGGATCAGGGATTTGTTCATCACTCTCTCCTCATGGTTGTCTGGATGTCTGGCATCGGGGCAGGGCACAATGCTGCGCCCATGCTGCATGGCATGCTGCAGGGTGACCGGTGCCATGCAGACCGTGGGGTCATGATGGTTCAATGGGCGTGAGGGCCAAATGGTCCGGCTCTTTTTGAACCGGCCTGTATCGGTTCTGGCGGGCAGGCGGTGGTCAGTGGCCGCCGTGGCCCAGCGCCCGGGTGACGATCAGGGCAAAGCTTCGCCGCGCGCCGCCACCAGCACGCCATACCAGTCCTGACGGCTCCACCGGACTTTCAGCGCTTCCATGCCTTCCGCGATGCGCGCCGGATTCTGCGATCCGACGATGGGCACGATGCCCGCGGGATGCGCCATCAGCCAGCCATAGGCCGCCGCCATGCGCGAAACGCCCTGATCCCGCGCCACCGCATCCAGTGCGGCGGCCACGGCCTTGTCGCGCGGGCTCTGCGGATCGGCCAGACGCCCGCCGCCCAGCGGCGACCAGGCCAGCGGGGTCAGCCCCAGCATCATCGCCTGATCCAGTTCGCCATTCTCGAAACAGGCGAGGCGCAGCGGGCTGATCTCGGGCTGGGAGGCCACCAGCTTCCTGCCCAGAAAATGGTTGAGCGCCGCCGTTTGCATCACGGTGAAGTTCGAAACACCCAGCGCCCGGATCTTGCCCGCGGCGACCGCATCGTCCAGCGCGCGCGCCACCTCCTGCGGATGGGCGAGGATGTCGGGGCGGTGGACCTGCCACAGATCGATGGTCTCCACGCCCAGACGTTGCAGCGAGGCATCGATGGCCTGCGCCAGATAGTCCGGGCTCTGGTCATAGGGCAGGGGCGGGCGGATGCCGCCCTTGGTGGCCAGCACCATGCGCTGGCGCAGGGCGGGCTCGGCGCGCAATACCTCGCCCAGCAGGCTTTCGGCGGCGCCGAAGCCGCTATCGCCAAAGCCATAGATATCCGCCGTGTCGAGCAGGGTGATCCCGGCGTCGAGCGCGGCATGCACGCGGCGCGCGGCCTGATCCGCCGTGGCGCCGCCCTCGGTCAGGCGCCACATGCCCCAGGCGATGGGGGAGATGGCAAGGCCGCTGTCGCCCAGCAGGCGCGAGGCAGGGGGCGGGGGCAGCAGGCTCATCGGGCGGCATCCTTTATGGGGCTATGCCCTTGGCCGATAAGCGGGGTCTTGCGCGACAGCAATCATGAATACGACACGATCCTTGCTCCGCCCGGCGAATGCAGCGATGATCGCGCGCATGACGTCTTTGCGCCCCTCCCGCCGTTCGCCGATCCAGCCCCGCGCCGAGGAAACCCGCGCCCGCATTCTGCAAAAGGCCCGCGACTCCTTCGCCGAGAAGGGCTTCGACGGCGCCAGCACCCGCGAGATCGCTCAGGAAGCCGGCGTCACCCATTCGATGATCACCTATCATTTCGGCACCAAGGACGCCCTGTGGCGCGAGGCGGTGCGCGATATGTTCGCCCTGATCGACGCTCAGGTGAATGCGCCGGATCTCTACGAAGCCACGCTCGATCCCGTCGAGCGCTTCCGCCAGCAGATGCGCCGCTACACGCGCTATTGTGCGCAGCATCCCGAGCATGCGCGCATCACCATCGCGGAAAGCATCCGTGGCGGCCCGCGTCTGGAATGGATGATCGATGAATTCGTGAAGCAGAACCATGCCGGTTTTATGCCTCAGCTCAAGGCGCTGATGCAGGAGGGAATTCTGCCCCGCGTGCCGCCTGCATCGCTGCTCTATGCCATCGTCGGCATGGCGCAATTGCCTTTCGTGCTGGCTCGCGAGGCGCAGGTCGCGCTGGATTACGACTTCACGCAGGAGGCGGCGATCGAACGCCATGCCGATGCCATCCTGGCTCTTTTGCTGCGCCAGAGCGAGGCTTGAGCAAGGTTGGTTGACAAAACCATCCAACTGGATGATTTCTTCGCCGGGATCAACGAAGGGAGAGGTGTGCCGGTCTGCTTTGGGTGCTTTCTGACCCGGACCGGCTGCCCTCAGACAAGGAAAACAGGCACATGGTAAAGAAGCGGATGGTGCAGGCTGGCCGGATCGGCGTGGCTCTGATGGCTGTGGCCGCCTTTGGCGCCGGGATGGCGCAGGCCGCGCCCGCCGCGGGGACCGATGCCCAGCAGCGCGCGGCGGCCACGGTCAAGGCGATGACGCCCGAGGAGAAGACCGTGCTGACCCACGGCATCATGCCGCTGCCCATCGTGCCCAATGCGCCGCCCCCGCCGCCGGGCGCGATCATTGGCGCGGGCTTCATCCCCGGGATCGAGCGCCTTTCCGTGCCCGCGCTCAAGGAAACCGATGCCTCGCTGGGCGTCGCCTATGTGATGGGCCTGCGCAAGGATGGCGCCACCGCGCTGCCCAGCGGCGTGGCCATGGCCGCCAGCTGGAATCCGCAGATCCTGCGCGAAGGCGGCGCGATGATCGGCGGCGAGGCGCGCGCCAAGGGCTTCAACGTCCTGCTGGCGGGTGGCACCAACCTCACGCGTGATCCGCGCAATGGCCGCACCTTCGAATATCTCTCGGAAGATCCGCTGCTCTCGGGCGTGCTGGTGGGCAGCGCCATTCAGGGCATCCAGTCGAACCATATCATCTCGACCATCAAGCATTTCGCTTTGAATGGCCAGGAAACGGGCCGCAAATTCGCCGATGTGAAGATCAGCGACGCCGCCGCGCGCGAAAGCGACCTGCTGGCCTTCAAGATCGGCATCGAAACCGGCAACCCCGGCTCGGTGATGTGCTCTTACAACCGCGTGCATGGCGAGCAGGCCTGCGCCAGCGACTATCTGCTGAACACGGTGCTGAAGAAGGACTGGCGCTACAAGGGCTTCGTCATGTCAGATTGGGGCGCGGTGCCGGGTCTGGATGCGGCGCTCAAGGGCCTCGACCAGCAGTCGGGCGAGCAGCTCGATCCGGGCATTTTCTTCGCCGACAAGCTGGCCGCCGCCGCCAAGAGCGATCCGGCCTATGCCGCCCGCCTCGACGACATGAACCGCCGCATCCTCTGGGCGATTTACGACAACGGCCTCGACAAGAACCCCGCCACCCCCGGTGGCACGATCGATTTCAAGGCGGACAGCGCCGTTTCGCTGGAAACCGCCAAGCAGGGCATCGTCCTGCTGCGCAACACGGGCAATGCCCTGCCGCTGGCCAAGACGGCGCAGCATATCGCGGTGATCGGCGGCTATGCCGATACGGGCGTGCTGTCGGGCGCCGGTTCCAGCCAGGTGCAGGGCAAGGATGGCCCCGCCGCGGTGATCCCGCTGGGTGGCACCGGCCCCTGGGCCTCCTTCATTGCCGAGCAGTATCACCGCTCGGCCCCGGTCGATGCCATCAAGGCGCTGGCCCCTCAGGCCGAGGTGAACTTCCGCACCGGCACCTACATCTCCGATGCCGTCGCGGCGGCGAAGAAGGCCGATGTGGCCATCGTCTTCGCCACCAAATGGGCCTCCGAAGGGCTCGATCAGGCCGATCTCACCCTGCCGCGCGGGCAGGATGCGCTGATCGAGGCCGTGGCGGCCGCCAACCCGCACACCATCGTCGTGCTGGAAACCGGCAACCCCGTGCTGATGCCCTGGCTCGACAAGACCGCCGCCGTGGTCGAGGCATGGTTCCCCGGCGCGCGGGGCGGCGAGGCCATCGCCAGCGTGCTGTTCGGTGACACCAACCCCTCGGGCCGCCTGCCGATCACCTTCCCGGCCAGCGAGAGCCAGCTGCCCCGCGCCAAGATCGACGGCTACGATCAGTACGACCCCAACTTCTCCGGCGACGCCCCCAGCAAGGACGCCCAGCTCCATGTCGATTACGACATCGAGGGTTCGGACGTGGGTTACCGCTGGTTCGCCCGCCAGAACGCCAAGCCGCTGTTCCCCTTCGGCTTCGGCCTGAGCTACACCAGCTTCACCGGCGGCGCTCTGAAGACCGATGGGCATAAGGCCAGCTTCTCGCTGACTAACACCGGCCAGCGCGCGGGCGCCACGGTGGGTCAGGTCTATCTGGTCAGCCGCAACGGGCAGAAGCTGCGCCGTCTGGTGGGCTTCCAGCGCGTCGAACTGGCGCCGGGTGCTTCGCAGAATGTGGCCGTGACCATCGATCAGCGTTTGCTGGCCGACTGGAAGGACGGCGGCTGGTCGGTGCCTGCTGGCGAATATGGTTTTGCCGTGGGCGAGAATGCCGAAACGCTTGGACCTGTTGTGAGCGTGAAGGTCAAGGCGGCGCGCTGGAAGGATTAAGGGTTCAGAAGACAAGAATAAGTGCGAGGGTGTTACACCCTCGCGCTCCCATGACTTGTCTGCGTGGCGCATCGGGTTCGACCTTAGGGCAAGCTCGCGGCGCCGCAGGCTTTAAAAGTGCTGGAATGGATCGGGATCTCGCTGCCTGCGGCGCTTTGCGTCACGCAGGTGGAGAGGTTGGGCACACCGATCGGATGCCATTGCCCTGTCGTCGGGAGACGTCATGGGGGTGCAGGGGGTGTAACACCCCCTGCTTATCCTTCTTCCTGCCCTTCTGAAGGCACCAACACCACCAGCTTGTAATCGCTGCGCTCGGTAGGGTGCAGCGTATGCTGGCGATAGGCGATCAACCCCTGCGCTGGATGCACGAAACCGCGCAAGCCGCCCTCCCGGGCGACCACCGCCTGGCGGTCCCACACCTGTGCAAAGAACGGGCTCTCGGCTTTCAAACGCTCCACCAGCGCCAGTGCGCGCGGATCGTCCAGCGCGCGGCCATAGTCGGCGCGGAACTCGGCCAGCAGGCGGGTGGCGCGGTTTTCCCAGTCGGGGATCAGGGCGCGGGCGGCGTCCTGGGTGAAGACGTAGCGCAGCAGATTATGCGGCCCGTCGCCTTCCAGCCATGGCGCGAAAAGCTGCTGTGCGGCCTCGTTCCAGCAGCAGGCGTTCCACAGGCGGTCGAGGCCGTAGGCGGGGTGGGCGATCAGGTCGACCATGGCGTGCAGGGCCTCTGGCGCATCGGCGGCGGGCGTGGGGGCGGGGGCGTCGGGATCGCGGCGCCCGGCCAGTTCGAAGAGGTAGGCGCGTTCCGCCGGAGTGAGCGCCAGCGCCATGGCGAGGCGGCGCAGCGCCTCGGGCGAGACGCTGACATCGCGGCCCTGCTCGATCCAGGCACACCAGGTGGCGCCGATCCCGGCGCGGGCGGCCAGTTCCTCGCGGCGCAGGCCGGGGGTGCGGCGGCGGGCGGTGGGCATGTCAGGCGTGAGCGCCTCGCGGTGCGAGCGGATGAATTGGCCC
Source organism: Novosphingobium rosa NBRC 15208 (assembly GCF_001598555.1). Lineage (GTDB taxonomy): Bacteria > Pseudomonadota > Alphaproteobacteria > Sphingomonadales > Sphingomonadaceae > Novosphingobium > Novosphingobium rosa. The sequence goes on along the minus strand of NZ_BCZE01000006.1, from coordinate 11,966 downwards.
AGCAGGCGGCGTTGTTCTTCGCTCCTCATGCGGGCGCTATAGGGGAGGCGGAGGGGGGAGACTAGGGGAGAGGCGCGGGCGGGGTCAGGACGGCGTTGAACTCGTCGCAGACCCCTTGAAAAGCGTCATCCACGCCATGGCTCGCTTCTGCCGGCCTGACGATGGAGGCTGCTGCAGTGCAGCGCAGGGCCCGGTCTGGAAGGGGTTGGCGCTCGGCATATCCGGAAGCGGTAGCCATGCGGAAAAGCCGAAGCGCCGATGCGGCCTTGTGGCGGGCGATGGTTTATATTGTCTTAAGTATACGTGTAAAATCGTATCTTATATCGCAATGCAGGATAGGATGAGAGGGGAGCGGGTTAAGTGTGGCCGCTTCAACCCACGGAATCCACATATAAATTGAGCGCCTGAGCCGCGTTACCAAGCCCAGGCGCTCAAAATGATGCTCGGCAGGGCCTCTCAGGATATCTTAACCTTTTGGGTCAAGGCATCTTCGGGCAAGCCGCAGCGTCTTCAAGGGGTGAACGGTCTTGTTCAAAATGGGTTCCCGCAACTGCGAAATTTTTGCTGAAAAATTTCCGTTTCGTAAGTTGTTCCATCGGCGCGTGAAAATTTTCCTTTTCCATCAACCGAGCCCTCAACGGGGTGGGAGGAAGGACTCGCAAGGAACATCGCGATGCGATATGTATTTCATTCAGCATCGGGCAAAGACCAACGACAGAGATTGGCATGCCGGAGAGGATGCTTGAAAAGAGGTTGCTATGGGTATGATCGCGATTTTTGCCGATGGCGCGGCGCTGATGATCGGCAGTCTGCTGGTCTCGGGCCTGCTGTGTACGCTGGCCTGGATGGCGGCTGACAGGCTGCACCGGCCCTGGGCTGCGCTGGTGATGCTGGCGGTTGGGGTCTGCGTTCTGCTGGTCAGCCCGCTGGAGCAGAGCCTGTTTGTGCGGATGGTCTCCGTCTTCACCGTGGTGGGCGCCGCGCTGCTTTCCTTCGTCGTGCTGGACCGCTCGGTGAAGAAGGAAACCGTGGAGATCACACGGGCCCGCGTGCTTCGCCCCCGCATGCCCCGCCCCCATCTGTCCCGTCATCGCCAGGCAACGCGGCGCCACTGAACGGCATGGGTGACGCCTCCGCGCTGGACCGCTTCGTCGCGGCGCAGGAGGCGGCCCATGATCAGGCCCTTGCCGAGATCCGGCAGGAAGCCAAGCGCGGCCACTGGATGTGGTTTATCTTCCCCCAACTGGCCGGTTTAGGCCACAGTGCCATGGCGCGGCGCTATGCCATCGCCTCCCTGGCCGAGGCCCGCGCCTATCTGGCCCATCCTCTGCTGGGGCCGCGCTATCAAGCCTGTGTGGCGGCGCTTCAGGCGCTGAAACGCAAGGATGCGCAAGATCTGTTCGGCCCGGTCGATGCGCTCAAGCTGCGCTCGTCGCTGACGTTGTTCGCGCGGGCGAGCGCCGATCCCGCGATCACCGCCGCGCTGACGGACTGGTTCGGCGATGAAGACCCGGCCACGCTCTGCCTGCTGGAACAGGCGGCAGCGCGGCCCTGAAGTCTTACCACAGAACCCCGGCGTCATCGGGCGTGACCGGAGCGGGCGCGGCATCGCCCAGGCCTTGCGTCAGATCGATCTCGATGGTGCGGCACATGGCCTCCAGCGGCAGATCGTGGATGGTGTTGGCGAAGGGATCGACCAGATCGTCGCCGATGGCCAGAACCGCCAGAAACATCGTGCCCGCCACCGTCGAGCCCAGCGGCGTGGCCACGCCCAGCGCCTCGACCAGGCCGAAGGGCAGCAGCAGGCAGAACAGATGGGTGAACAGCTTGGGAAACACCCGGAACTGCGCGGGCAGGGGGGTGTTCTTCAGCCTTTCCATCCCGCCCTGCGCATTGGCCATATCGACCAGAATGCCTTCCATATGGGTTTGCTGGATGGTGTCGATCAGGCCTTGTTCTTTCGCCTCGGCGATCAGCCGTCCGGTGCCGTCCAGCACGGCATTGGCGACATTGGCACGGGTCAGCGCGACCTCGGCCTCACCGGGAGACAGGTCGGGCAGCAGCGCCTTGTCGAGCGGCAGGCGGCGCAACTGGCAGCGCAGCGCGTTCACATAGGCGATCTGGCGCAGCACGATGGCGCGCCGCAAGCTGATGGCGCCGCCATCGGGCAGGAAGTTACCGGCGGCGCGCGCCAGATTGCGGTTGGCGTTGATCATCAGCCCCCACAGCCCGCGCCCTTCCCACCAGCGCTGATAGGCCGATGTGCTGCGGAAACCCAGAATCAGCGCCAGCACGCTGCCGAAGAGGGTCAGCGGCAGGCCCGGCGCCTGAAAGGGAAAGTGGTAATAGGTGACGGTGACGATCACATCCCACACGAACAGCAGCAGCAAAGGCCCTTTGATGCCGCCGACGATGGTCTGGTAGCTCGATTTGGAAATCACGATCATGGGTCGGCAGACTGTCCTGCGTGGGTCTGGAAATCAAGGGTGCGTTCAAAGAGAAGGGGGGATCAGGGGTGCGTGGCGGCCTTGGCCGGCTGCTGGCCCTTGTTGTCCGCCGGCTTGCCCTTCATCGCATGCGAAAGCGCCAGCGAGGTGCCGGTGGCCGGGCGGATATGGAACCACTGGGGCCGGTCGATGGCGACGAGGAAGGCCAGAATGGCCAGGCCGACGCCGAGCAGGGCCATCGTGCCCTTGAGCCGCAGGCTGGCCTCGGTCGGGGCCTGTTGGCGCGGATCAGGGCGGGCGGCCTGAAAGGTGCGAGGACGGGTCATGGCGAATCTCCTGTGGCGTTCGCGTGGGGGGCTACGCGTTCGACATCAATATGGTGGCGCGGTGTTTCCGTAGAATTCTGGTTTTGTAACAAAGAATTTCTGCAGTGCAGCGTATCGTTGTGCGGTGCGGTATGGGCGATGGGTCGTGCGGCATGTGGCGCAATTGCGGCGCTTTTCGGCTGGGGATGGGGGCGCGAGATGCCTTGTTCGACGCCGCAATTTGCCGCTATGCCGCCTGATCCGCCGTTCCGCGCGCAGGGTGCCTGCCCGCGCGCCGCGCCACCGTGAGAGAAAGCTTCCATGGCCTCTGCCGAAACCGCCGCCCTGCCCAGAACCCTGTCCTGGCCTCATCTGCTGGCGCTGGGGGTGGGCTCGATCGTGGGCACCGGCATCCTCACGCTGATCGGTGTCGGCGCCGATCGCGCGGGCCCGGCGGTGCTGCTGTCTTTCGCCATCGCAGGGGCGATCTGCGCCTGCGCCGCTCTGGCCTATGCCGAGCTGTCCGCGATGATGCCCATGGCGGGCAGCGCCTACAGCTACAGTCACAAGGTGCTGGGCCGCAGTGTCGGCTGGATCGTGGGGTGGAGCCTGATTCTGGAATATTCGCTGGTGGTTTCCACCGTGGCGGTGGGCTGGTCGGGCTATGCCGCGCCGCTGCTGGAAGCGGTGGGCTTCCCCAGGGCGCTGACGATGGGGCCGGAACTGGGCGGCATCGTCAATCTGCCCGCCATCTTCATCATCGCCGTGGTGGCCGGGCTGCTGGCCTTCGGCACGAAAGAAAGCGCGCGGATCAACACCGTGCTGGTGGTCATCAAGATCCTGACGCTCAGCCTGTTCGTGGCGGTGGCGCTGCCCGCCTTCGATTCCAGCCATCTCACGCCCTTCATGCCCTATGGCTTCAGCAAGCATATGAGCCCTGATGGCATCGAGCGCGGCGTGATGGCCGCCGCCGCCATCATCTTCTTCGCCTTCTATGGCTTCGACGCCATCTCCACGGCGGCCGAGGAAACCCGCAATCCGGGCCGCGATCTGGTGATCGGCATCGTCGGTTCGCTGGTGATCTGCACGCTGGTCTATGTGCTGGTGGCCGCCGCCGCCATCGGCGCCATGCCCTTCACCAGCTTTGCCCAGAGCCCGGAGCCTCTCGCGCTGATTCTGCGCCAGATGGGGCAGGGCTCCATCGCGCGGATCGTGGCCATTGCGGCGGTGATCGCGCTGCCTACTGTTTTGCTGGGCTTCCTCTATGGCCAGAGCCGCATCTTCCTTGCCATGGCGCGCGACGGTTTCCTGCCGGCCTCGCTTGCCAAGCTGTCCTCACGCGGGACGCCGGTGCGGGTGACCACGATGACCGCCGTGATCGTCGCCATTCTGGCGGGCATCCTGCCGATTTCCGAGATCGCCGCGCTGGCCAATGCCGGAACGCTGATCGCCTTTGCCGCTGTGGGCACCTGCCTGATCGTGCTGCGCCGCCGCGCGCCCGATATGCCGCGCCCGTTCCGCGTTCCGGCGGGAATCATGGTCGGGGCGGGGGCGGTGGCCGGGTGCCTCTATCTCTTCATCAGCCTGCCGACCAAGACTCTGGTGGCCTGCCTGTGCTGGAATGTGCTGGGCGGAGCGATTCACCTGCTGCGCGGGCGTGCGAAGGCCTGATCCATCGCAATGCAGCATGGCGGGAGCCTTCCTGAGAAAGCGCCGCAGATCCTGGCGATAAGCTCCTGATCGATCAGCCTTAGGGCCTTCCCGGGCTGGGGGAGGAGGCGCGGTCATCCACAGATCATCGCACCATTCGTCGCAGATCGGTTGTGCAGCCGCGACGGATCGAGCATAGAAAGGGAATGAACAGTGAACAAGGTCACCTCATTCTCTCCGTCCTGCAGCGGCTGCCTCAATGGATTCGCCATGATCTGGCCGGCAAGGATGACAATGCCCGCCTGCGCGCGGAAGAAAGCCTGGCGGCCATGATTGCCGATGCTCTGGTCAAGAACGAGGCTGAATAAATCGCGCATTATGCCCTGATTATAGGGCTATTTGCGGATAGGTACTGACCGTGATCGGTACAATATGCCCGTGTTATCCCTATTGCTGTTTGGTTTCTTGACCCGGCTTTCATGCAAGATGATGGCCGGATTTCCATATCAGATGGCAGAGGCAAGATGGCGTATATCAACCAGAGCGTTTTCACGCAGGTGGAAGGTGTCGCAGCGCAAGCCGCGCCTCCGCCCGCACCATCCTACCGGGTCAATCTGCCGCTGTATGGCGACCCGCATCCCGTCACCAGCGCCACCCATGGCGGCGTGGGCGTGCTGGCCGATGCGGCGGATTACAGCTTTGCCGCCCATGCCCCGCTGATCCCGCTGGCCGCCGACGAGTTCGAGCGCGCGGCGCTGGATTACCCCATCGTCTTTATCGGCACGGCGCATCAGCCCTATGCCGTCACCGGCCTCGATCCTCAGCGCAACCTGTTTATCCGCAACGGCTTCTACCGCGCGGATGCCTATGTGCCCGCCTATCTGCGCCGCTATCCCTTCGCCTTTGTGCGGGTGCAGGGGATGGCGGGGCCGCTGCTTTATATCGACCATGCCTCGCGCCGGGTGGCGCCGCTGGGTACGCCGGGCGCGGCACCGCTGTTCCATGGCGCTGCCCCCACCGAGCTGACCCGCCAGGCGCTGGGTTTCTGCGACAGCTATCAGGCCGGGCAGGCCCGCAGCCTTCTGGTGCTTGAACTGCTGGCAGCCTACAACCTGCTGGAGCCCAAGACCGCGGCGCGCACCCCGCCCGGGGCGAGCGCGCCACAACTGCTGCTGGAGTATTTCTCCATCTCGCCCGAGCGGCTTGAAGCGCTTCCCGACGCCGATTTTCTGATGCTGCGCCGGGCGGGGGTGCTGCCTGCGCTGCACGCCCAGATCGCCTCTCAGCAGAACTGGGCGGCTTTGGCGGCGGTGGCGCGCGCCACCGCCTGACGCAGCGCTTGCGGGGTCAGTAAGCGGCGGTGAAGCGCGCGTTTCCGTGCTTGTGCTGCTCCAGCTCGTCGACCATGGCGATGGCGTAATCGGCAAAGCTTATCTTGCTGTCACCATTGGCATCCACCACCAGCTGATCGCCACCCGCGCGATAGGCGCCGGTGCGCGGGCCTTCGAAGATCAGCGCGGCGGGGGAGAAGAAGGTCCAGTCGACCTCGGTCTCGCCCTTCAGCGCCTCAAGGAAGGCGATGCCGCCCTGAGCCGGGACTTTCCATTCCTCGGGAAAATCGGGCGAGTCGATCACGCGGCTGCCGTCAGGCAGGGTCAGGCTGGCCGCGCCGCCCGTGACCAGCAAACGCGGCACGCCTGCCTGCTTCAAGGCGCCCAGCAGGCTGGCGGCGGACACATCGAAATGCAGCGCGCTGATCACCGCATCGCTGCCCGCGATCAGCCCGGCCAAAGCTGCGGGATCGCTGGCATCGCCCTGCCTGGGCGTGACGCCTTCCGCGGCGGGAATCGCCTCGGGCTTGCGGGCGATAGCGGTGACCTGATGGCCCCGGCTGGCCAGCTCTTTCGTGATTTCGGACCCGGCGCGGCCGCTGGCGCCCAGAACAGTTACCTTCATAAAGACCTCCTGTGGTTTCTTCTGGTAACCAGGTGTGCTATGGAAACGATCCATGCAAGACGGCACTTTTTTCTCACCTGGTCACCCCGAAGAAACCACGCCTCGCGGGAATGTCTTCGCGCGTGACTGCCCCACGCGCAAATTGCTGGACCGCATCGGCGACACATGGAGCGTGCTGATCCTGCGCTTGCTGGGCGATGGCCCGCAGCGCTTCAGCGTGCTGAAACGGGCGGTGGACGGCATCTCGCAAAAGATGCTGAGCCAGACCCTGCGCTCGCTGGAAAGGGATGGTCTGGTCACCCGCCATGCCGAGCCCACCGTGCCCGTCAGCGTGACCTATACGCTCACGCCGCTGGGGCGCGAATTGCTCGACGCGCTGGGCTTTCTGATCGACTGGGCCGAAACGCGCATGGCCACGGTCGGCGCCAATCAGCGGCGCTATGACGCAAGGCGGCTGGAGGAGATCTAGAGCATCGTGTGAAAAAGTGGGAACCGGTTTTTCACAAAAAACGATGCGACAACAAAACTCTAGGCAGGCAGAGGATCGGCGGCCCCACGCGGGCCGACCGTCAGCGCGAAAGCCGCGATCAGCGCGCCGCAGGCCATGATCGCGGCCACCAGCGGCAGGGTGAAGCCTGCCTGAAACAGCAGTCCGCCGATCACCGGGCCCAGCGCCGCGCCGCCGCGCCCCACGCCGATGACGAAGCCGGTGCCGCCCGCGCGACTGGCCGTGGGGAAGGATGAGGCGACCAGCGCATAAAGCCCCACCACGCCGGCATTCGTGCAGAAGCCGCCAATGGCCGCAGCCCATGCCAGCGCATGCAGCCCGTCATGCGGCTGGCCGAACCATGTCACCGTCACCACCGAGGCCAGCATCGCGCCCACGATCAGCTTGCGCAGCGGCAGGGCGCTGCTGAGCCCGGCGAACACCAGCCCGCCCAGCAACCCGCCGACATTGGCCCAGACCAGCACCCCGCCCGCCGCCGAGGGCGTGAACCCCATATCCGAAACCACCTTGGGCACCCATTTGATGATGAAGTAGAAGGTGAGGATATGCATGAAATAGGCGATGGTGAGCATCACCGTCAGGCGGCGCAGATCGGGCGCGAAGAGATCGGCCAGCGTGGTCTTGCGCGGGGCTTCGGTCTGCGGCGGCAGGGCCGAGACGGCGCCATGCCCCAGCTTGCGCAGCGAATGGTTGAGCCGCGCGAGCGTGCCCGCATCGCGGCGCAGCAGCACGGCGCTGACGGGCTCGGGCAGGAAGATGGCGACGAAGGGCAGCAGCGCCAGAGTCATGCCCATGCCCAGCAGGAACACGTCGCGCCAACCGTGGCTGGCCAGCATGGCGCTGGCAATCGAGCCGCCCGCAATGGCCCCCATCGGATAGCCCGCCGCCATCACCACGACAGCGGCGCTGCGCCAGCGGTCATTGGCGTATTCGGCCACCAGAGCATTGGTCACGGCCAGCATGCCGCCGATGCCAAGGCCGGTGGCCACGCGGGTGACGGCCAGCTCGGGGATCGAATGGACGAAGGCCGTGGCGCCCATGCCCAGCACCATCAGGCACAGGCAACCCAGCACCGTGGCGCGCCGCCCGATCCTGTCGGCCAGCTGGCCCAGCAGGATCGAGCCCAGCGCCATGCCGATCAGCTCGAAGGACAGCACCAGACCCAGGGCGGCGCGATCGATCGCCCATTCCTTCGCGATGCCCGGCGAGGCAAAGCTGATCGAGAGCACATCGAAACCGTCGAGAGCATTGAGCGCAACGCAGATCGCGATGGCCAGAACCTGTTGCCAGCCCATCGGCTGGCGGGCCATCATCTGGCGCGGGTCCGCGCCATTCTGCTCATTCATCATGCTCTCTCCGGTCTTATGCACCACCCGTTACGTTCCTCTAGCCGATCAGCATCAGCGCATCCAGTGCCAACAGGCCTTCGCCTGCGGGCCGCAGGATCACCGGGTTGAGGTCCAGCTCCAGCAGGCGCGGATTGGCGACCAGCACCGCGGCCACCTGACGGATCAGACCGGCCAACGCCCGAACATCCAGCGCCGGAGCGCCGCGCCATCCCGCGAGCAAGGGCGCGTTCTTCAGCCCCATCAACGCGGCGACGATCTGCTCCTCGCCAAGGTCGGGGGTGATGAGGGCGACATCCTTCAGGATTTCCGCCGTCACGCCGCCGAAGCCTGCCAGCACCACCGGGCCCCAGTCGGGATCGTTCTTGGCGCCCACGATCATTTCCAGACCACGCGCGCCCATCGTCTCGATCAGCACGCCATCCAGCGCGATGCCCGCATCATAGGCGGAGACATTGGCGTGAATACGCTCCCAGGCGGCGCGCACGGCGGCATCGTCGGGCAGGTTGAGGATCACGCCGCCCGCATCGCTCTTGTGGCTGAGCGCGGCGGCCTGCGCCTTCATGGCCACCGGGTAACCGGCGGTCTGGGCGGCCTTGACGGCCTCCTCCGCACTGGCCGCGAAACCACCGCGCGGGAAGGCGAGGCCCAGGGGGGCCAGCAGCGCCTTGGAGCGGTATTCGGGGATCACGCCAGCCTCATCCTCCAGCGCGGGGATGGCGAAGGGGGCGGGGGTGTGATCGGCCAGATCGCGGGTGGCGGCAAGGCCAATGCGGGTAAGGGCGCGCAGGGCGCGCTCGGTGCTGGGGAAATAGGTGGCCCCTGCGGCGCGCAGATCCGCGATATACTGCGCGGGGATGTCAGCGCCTTCATCCAGCCCGGCGAAGATCACCGGCTTGGCGGCGCCCTCCAGCGCGGGGAGGATCGCGGGCACCTTGATCTTGGCGGTGACCGGATCGCCCTGAATGATCCCGGCGACCACCGCGCCGATGCGATCATCCGTCAGCAGCGCCTTGAGCGTTTCGGTGTAGATCGCGGGCTGCGACAGGCCCTGCGCCGTGATGTCAAGCGGGTTCGACACCGGCACGAAGACCGGCAGCGCCGCGCGCAGGGCCGGGCTGTCCTCATCATGCAGCGGGGCGAGGGGCAGGCCCAGCTCCTCGGCCAGATCGAGGGTGAGGGCCTTGAAGGCGCCGCTCTCGCCCAGCACCGCGACATCGCGGGCGGTCAGCGCGGGGCTGCGCAGGAGAATTTCGGCGATGTCGCCCAGCTCTTCCAGCGTTTCGGCGAAGATCACGCCGGCGCGCTCCACCTTGGCGCGCATCAGGGCGTAGTCGCCCGCCATGGCGCCGGTGTGGGTGGCGGCGGATTCCCGCGCCGCGCTGGATTTGCCGGGGTGCAGCAGCACGATGCGCTTGCCGGCGGCATGGATCGCGCGGGCGGCGGCAAGGAAGGCGGCGGGCGCGCGGAACTGCTCGACGATCATCGCCACGACCTGCGTGTGCGGATCCTCCACCAGCCAGTCGATGTAATGCTCGACCCCGCTGGCCGCCTCATTGCCGGTGGAGACCGAGTAGGACACCGGCACCTGCCGCGCCAGCATGGTGGTGCACAGCACGGCGGCCATCGCGCCCGATTGCGAGACCACCGCCAGCGCCTTGCCCTGCGGCGGCGTGATGGCGGTTTCCACGAAGGTCAGCGCGGCATTGTTCACATGGTTGACGAGGCCGAGGCAGTTGGGCCCCTCGATCACCATGCCGCTTTCGCGACCGATGCGGGCGATCTCGGCCTGCTGGGCCAGGCCTTCCGGACCGCCCTCGGCAAAGCCTGCCGAGAAGATGATCGCCGCGCCCACCTTGCGCGCGGCAAGCCCGCGCACCGTGTCCAGCACGAAGGCCTGAGGGATGGCCAGCACCGCCACATCCACGCCCTCGGGCAGGGCATCGACGGAAGGGAGGCAGGGCAGGTCGCCGATTGTTTGGCGATTGGGGTTCACGGGGTAAATCGTGCCCGCAAAACCGTTGCGCAGCAGATTGCCCAGCACGCTGGCGCCCAGCGCTCCCGGCTTGTCGCTGGCCCCCACCACGGCCACGCTGGCCGGGCAAAGCAGGCGGGCGATATGCTCCCGATCGGGATAGGTCTTGCTCATCCAAACTCTCCCATGGCCGCCTTCCCGAGCTTCTTTCCCGGTTTTCGGGAGGCACGGTGAAACCTGTGTCGCTCCGGCGAGGCGGCGCAATCTTCGTCGATGCCAAAGCGCATCCGCGTTCCGGCGGATGCGCTCCGGGGTCAGTCTCAGTCGCGCGTCTTGTTCAGATCGTAAGCGCCAAGACCGGGCTTGAAGGTCTTGTCGTCGATGAACTGGCGGGTGGCTTCCTTGCGGCCCTCGCTGTCGAAGTAATTGGCCGCTTCCTGCGTGCGGATCAGATAATCCTCGGCATTGTCATAGGTCATCTCGCGCACGCGGCGCACGGCCCATTTGGTGGCGCGCAGGGCATGCGGGTTCTTGCCCAGCAGCACATTGGCCATTTCGGTGACACGGGCCTTGAGCTTGTCGCCGGGCACGGCCTCATTGACCAAACCCCATTCGGCGGCCTTCTTGCCATCGACATTCTCGCCCATCATGGCGTGATACATGGCGTTGCGGAAACCGGTCAGCTCGGCGATCACCTTGCTGGCGCCGCCGCCGGGCAGGATGCCCCAGTTGATCTCGGACAGGCCGAACTGCGCGTCTTCCGCCGCCACCGCCAGATCGCAGGCGAAGAGCGGACCATAGGCGCCGCCAAAGCACCAGCCATTGACCATGGCGATGGTGGGCTTTTCCAGCCAGCGCAGGCGTTCCCACCAGCCATAGGCCTCACGCTGGGCGGCGCGGGTGGCGCCAAGGCCCTTTTCCTCATTCTCGCGGAAATACTCTTTCAGATCCATGCCTGCGCTGAACGCCGAGCCTTCGCCCGTCAGCACCACCACGCCCACATCCTCGCGGAATTCCACGCTTTCCAGAACGCGCATCATCTGGCGGTTGAGCTTGGGGCTCATGCAATTGCGCTTTTCGGGGCGGTTGTAGGACACCCAGGCGATGCGGTTTTCAACCACCAGCGAGACGGTCTCTTCTTCGGTGCGTTCGGTCATGGGGACTCTCCGTGATGCTTATGAATGCTATGATTGATATCAATCATGATGCTATAGTCAATAGCGATAATGTGGCGCTTTACCGCACCACGAACACGTCGATCCGCACCTCATGCGGCAGGCGGATGCCACGCGCGACAAAGGCATGGCGCGTCAGCCAGTCATGCGGCCCGGGCTTGACGGTGAAGCGCGGCGTGGTGCGGAAATAATAGGCCGATGGATCGACCTCCTCGCCGCGCGCCAGCCTGTCGCTGACCTCGGGGCTGGCGACGCGCACGCCCGGATTGCTGATCTCGATCACCGTGCCATCCGCAGCTTTCAGCGCGTAATGCGCCTCCACATGCGTCAGGCCATCGGGCTCGATGCTCTGCCAGTCGCCGCCGCCGGGCAGGACGGTGCCCTGCAGCATGGGGCCGGTGATCGTGCCGCCGGTGATGCCGATATAGCGCCGCCGCGCGCCATCGACCGAGCCCATCTCCAGCGGCGGATCGAGCGTGATGCTGGCGCTGAAGGCATAGTCAAGCTGAGGGGCGGCGGGCGGGGCAGCCTCCCCCGCCGCAGCGGAGGAGGCCAGCAGGGCGGCGGCGAGGGGAAGTGTCTTGTTCATCACCTGTCGCTCCGC